>NZ_QYUO01000001.1:669925-1339850 GCF_003591035.1 Noviherbaspirillum saxi | reverse complement strand
AACCTGATCGGCATCCCGCTGGCGGCGCTGGGCTTGCTCAATCCAATGATTGCCGGTGCAGCCATGGCATTCAGCTCAGTTAGTGTCGTAAGCAATGCACTTTTACTGAAACGTTGGAAGCCTGAAAACGGAACCGGGCAATAGTATTAATAGACCGGAAGGGCTCTTTGGCCGACGAGCCTTTCTTGACTATGAAATAACCAAGGCCTATTTAAAATAATACAGATGGAAGGAGGTTCGATATGAACATTGGACAAGCTGCCAACGCGACTGGCGTCACCGCTAAAATGATTCGCTATTATGAGAGCATCGGTCTTATCAAGGAAAGCTCCAGAACGGACTCAGGCTATCGCACGTATGGTTCAAAAGATTTACATACCCTGCGGTTCGTCAAACGGGCGCGTACACTTGGCTTTTCAATTGAACAGATTCGTGACCTGCTCTCACTTTGGCAGGACCCCAGCCGTGCAAGCAAGGACGTCAAAGCAGTGGCAAAGGCACATGTTGCCGACCTGGACAGGCGTATCGCTGAATTGACCGAGATGCGCGATACGCTCACTCACCTGGTCAAGAATTGTGCGGGTGACCATCGACCAGATTGTCCAATATTGATTGGTTTGGAAAACGAAGAATCCACAGTTTCCGCTCACTGCGCGCATTGATGCAAAGACCAAAATGAATGCATCCGCTATCCCAATTCGACTGCCACCAGAGCGTTTAGGTCAGCGCTTGGAGCAATTCAACTATCGGAAGGAACTACAGTAGTTTGGTTTCGAAGGAGCCTTCGAGGCGCCGGGCACCGCCCTCGTAACGCTGGAACTGTCAGTGCAATTTCTGAGCTTGGCAAAGGCGAGCGGGTCACTTGTATTTCAAGCGGAGGTGATTCGCTCAGCGAAAAACTTTTGTTTTGCCAAAGGTGTTCTTTTCGACCGGAGTGATGCGACCCTGCCGCACTTCGCCGTCGCAACAGGAATGCTTGCTCCCCGTCAGATAGCACCCAGCTCGCCTAGCGCAAGGAATGAAAAAGTCGACAATTGACTACGGCAATGTAAGACTGACCTCTTTGTCTATCGGTGGATAGCAGACCCCGCTTTTTTCATTGCATCCTTGATATCCAGCGACCAACGTTACGGCCTTCGCATTAGGTGTTCTTTCCAAAGCAATTTCGGCTTGGACAGGTTTTTCGTATGTTTCCATCTTACCGAACGTAGGGTCATTTTTCACCTTGCCTGCAGGGAGTTTGACTGACTTGATAGCCACGCCACGAGTATTTTTAAGGGCAAAGCGGATTCTGTCCCGGTAGAGGTAGTAACCATTGGCCGGTATCAAGTCTACTACTAGCGTCGTCGGCCCGGACGCCGTAACCGTCAGCTTGAATGCTTGGTCGGGCTCCAGAAGTTCTTCTTCTTTCGAGCTTGAAAATAGGTCGCCAAGCCTTTTCTGTATGCCTGGTGCGGTGGACTGCTGGGCGATGCTATAGGTATGCGTACCAAGCGAAATTGCCGCCAGCAATAAGGAAACGCATAGTCTTTTCTTCAACATTGAATGCCTCGTCTTTTCTTTGAACTCAACCACTGATATGACTTATCCGACAGCTTGTTGAGCATACTGCGAAAGAATTACGTCCCGGTGCCGCGCAGTCGCAGTGCATTGGCGATAACCGATACCGAGCTCAGGCTCATCGCAAGCGCCGCAATCATCGGCGAGAGCAACTGGCCCGTGAATGGAAAAAGCAAACCTGCCGCTAAGGGAATTCCCAGTGCATTGTAGATAAACGCAAATCCCAAGTTCTGACGCATATTGCGTACAGTGTCGACAGAGAGGATGCGGGCGCGGGCGATTGCTCGTAAGTCACCTTTGACTAACGTCACGTGGGCACTATTGATGGCTACATCGGTGCCGGTCCCCATCGCAATGCCGACATTGGACCTGGCGAGCGCGGGGGCGTCGTTAATGCCGTCCCCCGCCATTGCTACGACCTTGCCTTCCTTTTGAAGGCGCTCTACCAGAGTTAGTTTGTCCTGAGGCTTCACTTCGCCGTACACCTCGTCTATGCCGAGCTTCTTTCCAACCGCCTTAGCAGTGGTTAAGCCATCGCCTGTCGCCATGACAACCTTCAGACCAGCTGCCTTCAACGTCTCCAGAGCTTCTGGAGACGTAGCTTTAACAGGGTCGGAAACCGCCAACAATCCAACAAGGCGGGCGTCGGCGGCAAGATACATGACGCTAGCGCCTTCATTTCGTAACGCTTCTGCCTCATTGACAAGCGCACTCCAGTCAACCTTTTCCAAGTCCATCAGCGCGGTGTTGCCCAAGGCGATGCGTTTCCCAGCGACAATGCCTCGTACGCCTATCCCGCTTGATGACTCGAAGGTCTCCGGCTTTTCCAGTGCGAGACCGCGTTTGCGCGCTTCTTCGACAATGGCATGGGCCAAGGGGTGCTCACTTCCTTGGTCGATGCTTGCAGCAATCTGCAAGACGTCTTTTTCAGTGAATCCCGGTGCTGCAACGACCCGGTCAAAAGCTGGTTTGCCCTCGGTAAGGGTTCCAGTCTTGTCGACGATAAGGGTATCAATTTGGCGCATTGCTTCGATGGCTGCAGCATCCCGAAAAAGTATGCCTTGAGTCGCCGCGCGTCCAGTGGCTGCCATGATGGACATCGGTGTAGCCAGCCCAAGGGCGCAGGGACAAGCGATGATGAGAACAGCCACCGCGTTGACGAAACCGTAGACCCAACTTGGTTCGGGGCCGAAGAAACCCCATCCGAGTAGTGTTAGCACTGCAATTGCCACCACGATTACGACGAAGTACCCGGCGACCACATCAGCCAACCGCTGCATCGGTGCGCGTGAACGCTGGGCAATGGCCACCATTTGGACAATCTGTGAGAGCATGGTTTGTGAACCGACCTTCTCAGCCCTCATGACGAGACTGCCACTGGTGTTGATGGTGGCGCCTATTAGCTTGTCCCCAGCTCGCTTGGTAACCGGCACGGGCTCGCCGGTCAACATGGACTCATCCAGTGCACTTTCGCCTTCTAATACTTCACCGTCCACTGGCACCTTTTCGCCAGGGCGGACACGAAGCATATCGCCGATATGGACGTGGGTGAGCAGGACGTCTTCCTCGGTTCCGTCTGCCTGCATCCGGCGTGCAGTTTTAGGAGCGAGCCCGAGGAGCGATTTGATAGCCGCGGACGTTTGCGAACGTGCTCGTAGCTCGAGAATCTGGCCCAGAAGCGTCAACGAAATGATGACGGCTGCGGCTTCGTAATACACGCCGACGCGGCCATGCGTTTGGAAAGTGGATGGAAACAATTCAGGCGCGATAGTCGCCATCACGCTGTAGACATAGGCAGTGCCCGTCCCGGTGCCAATCAGCGTCCACATGTTTGGACTGCGGTTAGCAATGGACTGAGCCCAACGCACGAAGAATGGCCATCCGGCATACAGGACTACCGGCGTACTGAGAGCAAGTTCTATCCAGCTTTGTACAGGCAGTCCTTGAGGAAAAATCTGATGGCCGAACATCGCCAGAACCGTAACGATGACTGTAAGTGGTAGTGTCCACCAAAAGCGACGGCGGAAATCGACCAACTCGGGGTTCTCTTCCTCTTCCAGCGAAGGCATCATCGGCTCAAGCGCCATGCCGCATTTTGGGCAACTGCCAGGAGCTGGCTGCCGGATTTCTGGATGCATTGGGCAGGTATAAATCGTACCTTCCGGCACCGCTTGAGCAGGTTCCTCCTTGCTTGAACCTACGTAAACTTCAGGGTTGCCCTTGAACTTCTCCATGCATTTGGCGCTACAGAAATGATAGGTGTCTCCCTTGTACTCGACCGTTTTTTCAGGATTGGCACTTACTTTCATCCCGCATACTGGGTCTGTGAAAGGCTTTTCCGAAACAACCGATGCACCTGCTTCACCGTGAGCATGTTCATGGTGCTCATGATGATGACCATGGCTGGCCGAGCCATGGTCATCGCTGTGGTTATGGTGATGATGTTCGTCAGTTTGGTTTTTCATAGGACCTCCTTGTGAGGTGCTGCATTTGAAACGTTCAATCCATGTTCTAGCGGTTACGTGCTTACAGCAACCACAAGCTGCGCCGCGCGCTAACTCTGCTCATCCTAGAACCACCAGACATTCGACGGCATTCCTCAGAACAACGGCGACAAGCCTGTGCGCATTCCTGGCAATGTGTCATTTCATGTTTCGTACATTCGTCTCCGCATGCATCACGGACATCTGCACATGCTTGGCAAATTGCGGCTGCCATTTCGCTTCCCCGAGCCATATAGCCTGCGGCTAAGCGATGAATGCATAACTCGATATCAAGTGGTAGGAGTGCACTTGTCGAAAATTGTTCTCAATTCGTCAAGCTTTTATGAGTATTTTTTTAACACCGGTGTGAGTGCGTATTTGCGTGTGTGTGCGCGTCATCGTGGATTAATAAACCATCGTACAGGTGAGAGATCTGGCGCGCAGAGAAGCGCGCCAGATGAGGTGAAAACTACAATTACTGCTTAGCTTCGATTTGGGTAACGGTAAACTGACCGCCCACTTTCTCGGCAACGAAGATTACCTTGTCGCCTTGCTTTACTTTATCGAGCATCGCTGGGTTTTTCACTTGAAATACCATAGTCATGGCAGGCATTTCGAGATGCTTAAGCTCGGCATGCTTGATGGTGATTTTCTTCGCATCCTTATCGACCTTACGGACTTCTCCCTCAGTTTTCTCGTTTGCCGACGATGAGGCGCTAGCCGGTGCAGCGGAATGCGATCCCGCATACAGACTAAAAGGAGCAGCAAGAATTGCGGTGACGAATGCCAGTTTTGCGATTGTCTTCATTGTCGATTCCTTTCGGTTGAACTTAGTTGTAATGCTTGTAGACGGAATAGCGGCCATTTGCCTGCACCAGCATCACGTCGTATGGGTCCTTGCGCGGCCCTTCCATACCAGGCGAACCCAAAGGCATTGCAGGAACTGCCAAGCCCTTTGCTTTCGGCCTTTCTGCAAGAAGCTTCTTGATTTCAGCGGCTGGCACGTGGCCTTCCAATGCATAGCCTTGAACAACGCCGGTATGGCATGAGCCAAGCTCTTCGGGGATTCCAAACCTCTCTCTGTAATCCGACGGATTCGCCACGTTCTGTGCTTTGACGGTGAACCCGTTGGTCTCTAGGTGTTTGATCCACTCGGAGCAGCAGCCACAGCTTTCGCTCTTGAACACTTCGATTACCGGATTGGCTGCATTAGCCCCCAGATGTGCAGCTAGCACTGCGACAAGAGCCGCCTTGAACAGTAAGTGTTTCTTCATGCTCAACCTTTCGTGACTTTGATTTTTCCGACCATGCCAGCTTCGAAGTGACCTGGAATTAGGCATGCATAGTAAAACTCACCGGCTTTGGTGAACTGCCATACCATCTCTTCCTTCTTACCGGGGCTGACATGGGACATATAAGGCTCGTCATGCTCCATACCCGGATGCTTTTTCATCAGCTCACCATGCGCCTTCAATTCGTCCATAGTGCCGATGACCATCTCGTGCATCATCTTTCCCTTGTTCGTAACGACGAACTTAATGGTTTCACCTTCCTTGACAGTGATATCCGCTCGACCAAAACGCATGGTGTCTGCCATGTCGATTGATATTGTTCTCGTGGCTTTTTTCGGGTCTCCTTGCTTGCCAAATGCGTGTTCATCTGTAGAGATAGGCGTATTGGCAGTGGCCTTTTTATGAGTCTCGCCAGAGTGTGCATATGCTGCGGACGCCCCAATTGCGACTGTCAACGACATCACGATTGCGGACAGAGCTTTAATTGTTGTTTGCTTGTTCATCTAGTTTTTCCTTGTGTAGTTTAGTATCCGTTTTAGTGATGTCCGCCGTGACCAGTCGGCTTTCGCACTGTCAATTCAACGTTCCCCGCTTTATTTGCTGATGGCATTGACTGACCGCCCGCTGAGCCACTACGCGTAGGTGCTGGAGTTTCTCCTGTCCATTCGTAAGCGACGGTGCCTGCCGGGTGCTTGTACCAACCCGGGTCCTTGTAGTCCCCAGGCTTCTGTTCTTTGCGCACTTTTACAACTGTGAACATGCCTCCCATCTCGATGCCACCAAACGGACCTTGGCCACCCATCATCGGCAGGGTGTTGTCGGGCAGCGGCATTTCCATTTCACCCATGTCCGCCATTCCTCGTTCGCCCATGACCATATAGTCAGGTACTAGCTTGTTAATCTTCTGTGCGACGCCTCGGTGGTCGGCACCAATCATGGTAGGAACGTCGTGTCCCATCGCATTCATTGTGTGGTGTGACTTGTGGCAATGAAAGGCCCAGTCGCCCAAGTCAGTAGCTTCAAATTCGATGGCACGCATCTGCCCAACCGCTACGTCGGTTGTAACCTCTGGCCAGCGAGATTCCGGGCGAGTCCATCCACCGTCAGTGCCGGTCACAAAAAATTCGTGTCCATGCAGGTGAATCGGGTGATTGGTCATCGTCAGATTACCGAACCGAATTCGTACCTTGTCCCCTTGTCGCACGTTCATCGAGTCAATGCCCGGAAAGACCCGACTATTGAAAGTGAACAGGTTGAAGTCCAACATTGTGTTGACCTTGGGTGTAAAGCTTCCCGGCTCAATGTCGTAATTGCTGAGCAGGAAAACGAAGTCCCGGTCGACTTTCATGAAATCTCGGTTCTTGGGGTGTGTTACCCAAAATCCCATCATCCCCATTGCCATCTGGATCATCTCGTCCGCATGCGGGTGGTACATGAATGTCCCAGGCCGTTTGGCGACGAATTCGTACACAAACGTCTTCCCAGGCTTGATGCCTGGCTGGGTCAAACCGGTGACACCGTCCATGCCGTTTGGCAGCCGTTGACCGTGCCAGTGGATACTGGTGTGTTCGGGCAGCTTGTTCGTCACAAAAATTCGTACACGGTCGCCTTCAACCACTTCGATAGTAGGTCCGGGCGACTGACCGTTGTAGCCCCACAGGTTGGCTTTCATGCCAGGTGCGAGTTCACGCACCACCGGTTCGGCGATGAGGTGGAATTCCTTCACGCCGTTGTTCATACGCCATGGTAGCGACCATCCGTTCAATGTCACGACTGGGTTATAGGGACGACCGTTGGGCGGTATGAGCGGTGCTTGTGTCGCAGCACCTTCCATTATCGGTGCCTCGGGCAAAGAAGCTGCCCCGACACGGCTAACCATTCCTGCGCCGACCAATGCTGCGGCACCGGTGAAAAAATCTCTACGTGAAACCATTTCTATTCCTTCCTTAGTGTTCTGCGGCGCCAGCCGCAGCAGGCGCTGCACTGCGGATTTGTACGTTACTACCGCCAGTACCGTTGATAGCGGCCTGCAAGTCTGTTTCAGCTATCCAAAAATCACGCTGAGCTTCGATTGCAGCATTGACGCTGCTAACTTGATCGCGGGCATCTGTAAGCAATTCAAAGACACTGGCAAGCATCCCGTTGTAGCGAAGAAGTACCTCATCCGAAATCTTCTTCCGGAGCGGCACTACCTCGCTTTGGTAGTGCTTCGCCAAGTCGTAAGTAGTGCGATAGCCGGAATAGGCTTCACGTACCTGTGAACGCGCACGTACTGCTAAATCGGCTGTTCGGTGTACGGACTGCATGTACAGGGCTTCAGCCTTGGCAGTGCGAGCACCGCTCCAGTCAAAAATAGGGAGCTCCAGTTCAATTTCGTAACCGTTGGCACGTGGTGCTCCTGTTTCGCTCTTGTTCGTGTAGCCAGCGTCGAGCACGTTGATGAAGCGTGTCGCCTTGGTCAGCCCCAATGCGCTAGCGGTGGCATGAGCGTCATACTTGGCCATCTGTACATCAAGGCGTTGCGACATCGCCAACTGCTCTACATTGGCTATATCGTTGGGAGCCTTGGGCAAATCTGGCAGCCTTTCTGGTAGTTTGAAAGCCGTATTAGCGCCCCACAGACCGAGTAGCCGCGTAAGCTGTTCGCGGGCCGCTGTAGCATTGTGGCGAGCACGGGCTACTTGGGCAGTAGCGTCAGCGTAAAACACTTGCTGTCGTGCCTGGTCAAGCTTGCTGTAGTTTCCGACCTTCGCCAGCCGCCGTGCCAGTTCGTCACCAGCGTCCGCAGCTGCTTGTACTTGTTCCATGTATTGCGCTGTTTGCTGAGCAGCTACGGCATTGAAGTAGGCGCGTCTTGTATCGGCTGCAAGCTGCACCGCTTGTGAGGCAGTTTGCAACTTGGCTTGCTCAAAGCGTCGTTGCTCGATACCGCTACGAATTGGAATTGTTAAAAGACCAATCAGGTCGAACATAACACTGCGTTCAATTTCGACGTCCTCGCCGCCCCGCATACGGCCGAAGGAAAAACTCGGGTTACGCAGACGACCGGCTTGAACCAAATCAGCTTCCGCCACGCCAAGTTCAGCAAGTGAAGCTTGGAACCCCTTGTTGTTCTGCAGCGCAATTTGCACTGCAGTGTCAGGCGTTAGCGGCTTGGCAAGCAAAGCAGTTACAGCATCAGAGGTGATATTCACCTCAGCAGTTGGCTTGGAAATCTGCACGGCCTGACCGGTACGGTCCTTGGTCATCGCCGAAACAGAATCCAGCCCGCCATCCTTCGAGAAAGTAGCGCAGCCGCTGAGTACCAAAGTAAGCAGGCCAGTGATAGCGACCGAGCGTCCGGGGAGATAGTGTTTAACGGTCATCTCGGCCCCTTAATGATGCTTGCTGTGGTCAGCATTACCACCTTGCTCAGGCGCCTTGTTACCAGATGCACGCGGCGTAGCCGGAGTACCTGGGCTGCCCTTCATCTGGCCAACATGACCACCGAGCTTGCCCATCTCGTCGTTAGCAGAACGCCAAACCTTGTCTGGCGTCTCTGCATCGTCGCTGGATGCGCGATAACTCTTAAACGCGGACTCGTAACCAATGGTGGTGACGGGCGCGTTTGGGTCAGTGGGCGCGTATTGTGTTTGCTTTTGTTGTGCAGTAGCGGCGATGGGCACGAAGACCCATGCGGCAATCGCAAGCCATTGCTTGGATGACATTATTTTCCTCAAAATCGGCAGAACGGACGTGCGTAAGCACGCGTAACTACGTGAGCGCGGGACAAGACAAGCGAGTAAAGCCTGTTGTCAGCTCTCGACGACGATTAAGCGGAAAGGTGTCTTGGGGGACGTTCTAAGCCAGCAGGGATAAAGCCGGTGAAGGAAACCACGGGAGATACTGCTGCCGCTTCGACAGTACTGAATGTAGGAGTCAAAGAGACAGAAGAAGGAGGTGCCGCAGCCCCAACGCAACATGCAGCACAGGCGCTGCAGTATGACGTTTTGTGAACCTGTTTCGGATTTGCCGAGCTATCCGAAGCAGTATCTGCGTTCTCAACATCTTGCGTAGCAGTGCTCATGTCACCCATGTCATGGTGGTGAGGAGCTGAACTGAAGCCATGATGATGATCGACGATTTGCATCACGACAGACGGCATATCGTGATGTTTCGGCCCGCAAGACGCTTTGGCGACAGCAGCCATGCCCTGGATGGGCAGAGCGGCTATCATCAGCCAGAGCAAAAATGTCTTGAAAACGCGATTCATATTTAAAGTCTAGCACATCGCTCTAGTTGGTTATCATCAACCTTAGCGACAGTGTAGACCTTCCCGTGAGAGGAAGGTCAAGAGAAATATAGAAGCTAATGTTACTGCTTGGAGGGTAGCCGTTCGAATGAGTTCTGCTATTTTTGAGCTGACCATTAAACAAGCCTGCATATTGCCACTTTTGCAATCCCTCTGTTTCTCGAGGGTGGATTCTTTGCCGCGTTTAACTGCATAGCGCTACATGGTTCGTGGCGAACTACCTTAACCCCAAAAGTAACTTCTATATAAAGTGGGCGATTGCAAAGCGGCCAATCGGACATGACACTTGGAAAGTGCCGTTCACTGGCACTCACGCTTCAGTGAATCAAGTGGTTGGTGTGAAGCCACGATAACCCGACCGTTGATTACAGCGGCGTGAAGCACGTCTGGACAAACAACTGAATAAAGTTGAACGCCAAAAGAAGACTTTACAGAGCCTTGAAGCAGAATTAAAAGTGTGCGATACGTCAAGTCACTCCGAAACCTTCGCACGCAAGGACTTGACCAGACCCCGTTCGCTTTTCCTGCCAAGCCGGCGTTCCTGCGAGCTTCTTGTCGGCTTGGTCGGACGTCGCACGCGCTGCACCACCGCGACGCTTGCGACCAGTTCATGCAGACGCTGCAGCGCTTCTTCCCGGTTCTTTTCCTGGCTGCGATGCGTTTGCGCCTTGATGACAATGACACCATCCTTGGTGATGCGATGATCGGACAATCTCAACAGGCGTTCCTTCAGCACCTCCGGCAATGACGATGCGAGTATGTCAAAACGCAGATGCACGGCGCTGGAGACCTTGTTGACGTTTTGGCCGCCGGCTCCCTGCGCGCGTATCGCTGTGAGTTCGATTTCGTTTGCGGGAATGGTGGGAACGGAGATCATGGTGGTAAGCGGCAGGCTGCTGTCCCGCAACGAATGAGGTCAAGGAATTATCCCATGAGTTCCGTACAGGCTTTCCGCATCCGTGCTCGATACGAAGGCTGAGCTGTCATCCCTGTTCCGTTACCTTCCGTCTGCCTCGGTTCCCGCGCAGACCTGTGCAAGTGCACCACCAATTCGTTTCCTTGCCCTTCGCCCATCCTTGGCCCGTTATTCCCGGGACATGATTGTTAATTCGAAACATGCATCGGGGCAAAAACGGACCTCATTATAATTTTCTGATCGTACTTTTATTGTCAGGCGATATGCGCGTTGACCTTGCAATTGGAACGTGACATTGCCGCCCTCGTATAATGACGGTCGGCATGAGTCATGAAGCTTCCAGTCTGCATATCGGAAAAGATTCCAGTATGCAGATATCACGCTAGGCCGCATTGCTTCCCACACTTAACATTCAGTCAAGCCCATTCGCATGATCCAGTCGAAACTCACTATTGTCGTCGCCACCGATGCGCAGCGCGGCATCGGCATCCGCAACTCCCTGCCCTGGCGTCTGAAGGAAGACATGGCGCACTTCAAGCGCACCACGATGGGCCATCCCGTCATCATGGGCCGCAAGACCTTCGAATCGATAGGCAAGCCCTTGCCGAACCGCCGCAACATCGTGATCAGCCGCAATCGGGACTGGCGGCATGAAGGCGTGGAAGCGGTGACGTCGATTGATGCGGCCCTGGGCCTGATCGGCGCGGTACCGGCCTGCGTGATCGGCGGCGCGCAGATCTATGCGGAGGCACTTCCCCTGACCGACCGCCTGATCGTGACCGAGATCGGCAAGACCTTCGACTGCGATGCGTTTTTCCCCGAGATCGATACAAAGCGGTGGAAAGAAGTGACGCGCGAACAGTATCATTCCCAGGAGAACGGGTTTGACTACGCGTTCGTTACTTACGAAAGAATTCAGGAGAACTAATGTCAGGACACGGTTTTCATGTGCACGGCCCGCACGACCACGAAGTTGAACATGCCGCGCATGGCAGCGATGGTTTTTCCAGCAAGATTGCCGTCACGACCGCGATACTCGCCACCATTGGCGCCCTGTTCGGCTATCAGGCCGGAGACACCCAAAACAATGCGGCGCTGTTCAAGAACAATGCCGCGATCAAGAAAACCGAAGCCTCCAACCAGTGGAACTATTACCAGGCGAAGTCGAACAAGCAGAATCTGGCCGAACTGGCGATGACGCTGCCCAATGTCGACGTCGACAAGTACAAGTCCGAGGTCGATCGCTACAAAAAGGAAAAGGCCGATATCAAGGCCGATGCCGAAAAACTGGAAGCGGTATCGCTGGACTGGGACAAGAAATCCGACGACCAGATGCATCAGCATCACCGCTGGGCGCAGGCGATGACGGCCGAGCAGATCGCGATTTCACTGGCGGCGATCACGCTGTTGACGCGCAAGAAGTGGCTCGAATATGCCTCCTACGGCCTGGCAGGCGTAGGCGTTGCGCTTGGTATCGCAGCCTGGCTGCATTTATAAGCCAGCCGATATCAAGCCGATAACATTTATCGGCTGACGCATAACTTGGCCGGCGGTCGCCCTTGTGCCGCCGGCAAGCGACGAATTCGATATCGGGCCGGCACTTTTCACACACATTTCGCTCATATCTGCGAAAATCGCGGTTTTCGCAATTTTCGGCGCGCAAGCTCTCCCGCCCAGGCGTCTCCCTCGCTATCTTCTTCTTGGAGACCTCATGAAATTCCGCTTTCCCATCGTCATCATTGACGAAGACTTCCGCTCCGAGAACACGTCGGGCCTGGGCATTCGCGCACTTGCCGACGCCATGGAGAAGGAAGGCATGGAAGTGCTGGGCGTGACCAGCTATGGCGACCTGTCGCAGTTCGCCCAGCAGCAGTCGCGTGCCTCCGCCTTCATCCTATCGATCGACGACGAAGAGTTCGGCGCCGGTTCATCGGAAGAAACCGACATCGCACTGAAGTCGCTGCGCGCCTTTGTCGAGGAAATCCGCTACAAGAACGCCGACATTCCGATCTATCTGTACGGAGAAACGCGTACTTCGCGCCACATCCCCAACGACATCCTGCGCGAGCTGCACGGCTTCATTCACATGTTCGAGGACACGCCGGAATTCGTGGCGCGCCATATCATCCGCGAAGCCAAGTCCTACCTCGACAGCCTGGCGCCGCCCTTCTTCCGCGCACTGGTGCACTATGCGCAAGACGGCTCCTATTCCTGGCACTGCCCCGGCCACTCGGGCGGCGTCGCCTTCCTGAAGTCGCCGATCGGCCAGATGTTCCACCAGTTCTTTGGCGAGAACATGCTGCGCGCGGACGTCTGCAATGCGGTCGAAGAACTCGGCCAGCTGCTCGACCATACTGGGCCGGTCGCTGCCTCCGAGCGCAATGCGGCACGCATCTTCAATGCCGATCACTGCTACTTCGTGACCAACGGCACCTCGACCTCGAACAAGATGGTCTGGCATTCGACCGTGGGCCCCGGCGACATCGTGGTCGTCGACCGTAACTGCCACAAGTCCATCCTGCACTCGATCATCATGACCGGCGCGATCCCGGTGTTCCTGATGCCGACCCGTAATCACCTCGGCATCATCGGCCCGATTCCGCTCGAAGAATTCAAGATGGAAAACATCATGAAGAAGATCGAGGCCAATCCGTTCGCGCGCGAAGCGAAGAACAAAAAGCCGCGCATCCTGACCATCACTCAGTCGACCTACGACGGCGTGCTGTACAACGTCGAAACCATCAAGGAAATGCTGGACGGCCAAATCGACACCCTGCATTTCGACGAAGCCTGGCTGCCGCATGCGACCTTCCATGACTTCTACAAGAACATGCATGCGATCGGCAAGGATCGCCCGCGCGCGAAAGAGTCGCTGATCTTCTCGACGCAATCCACGCACAAGCTGCTGGCCGGCCTGTCGCAGGCATCGCAGATCCTGGTGCGCGATTCGCAGACCGTGAAGCTGGATCAGGACATGTTCAACGAAGCCTATCTGATGCACACCTCGACCTCGCCGCAGTACGCGATCATCGCTTCCTGCGACGTTGCCGCAGCGATGATGGAGCCGCCCGGCGGCACTGCGCTGGTGGAGGAAAGCATTCTGGAAGCGCTCGACTTCCGCCGCGCGATGCGCAAGGTGGATGAGGAATGGGGCCAGGACTGGTGGTTCCAGGTCTGGGGACCGGACAATTTCGCCGAGAACGGCATGGGCTCGCGCGAAGACTGGATGATCCGCGCGGAAGACGAGTGGCACGGCTTCGGCAAGCTCGCCCCGGGCTTCAATATGCTTGATCCGATCAAGGCCACAATCGTCACGCCGGGTCTGGCGCTGGACGGCAAGTTCGGCGATTCCGGCATTCCGGCATCGATCGTCACCAAGTACCTGGCCGAGCATGGCGTCATTGTCGAAAAGGCAGGCTTGTATTCGTTCTTCATCATGTTCACGATCGGCATCACCAAGGGCCGCTGGAACACGCTGCTGACCGCGCTGCAGCAGTTCAAGGACGACTATGACAAGAACCAGCCGATGTGGCGCATCCTGCCGGAGTTTGCGGCGGCCAATCCGCGCTATGAGCGCATCGGCCTGCGTGATCTGTGCCAGCAGATCCATGACATGTACAAGACTTACGACGTGGCGCGCCTGACCACGGAGATGTATTTGTCCGACATGCAGCCGGCGATGAAGCCGTCTGATGCTTTCGCCAAGATGGCGCATCGCGAGATCGAGCGCGTGGCGATCGATGAACTGGAAGGCCGCGTCACGGCGATTCTGTTGACGCCTTATCCGCCGGGCATTCCACTGCTGATTCCGGGTGAGCGGTTTAACAAGACCATCGTCGATTATCTGAAGTTTGCACGGGACTTTAATGAGAAGTTTCCGGGGTTTGAGACGGATGTGCATGGGCTTGTTACGCAGGAGATTGCGGGGCGGCGTGGGTATTATGTGGATTGTGTGAGGCAGGATGATTGAGAGTTTTTAGGAATTGCTCTTCGGTGATTCCGTTCTGTTGTTTCTTCGGACGAGCTTGCCGGGACTGGCCCCGGCGGGCCACAGCGAGGAACTGCCTGCACCCCCATCCCCACCCTAGCCCTCCCCTTGAAGGGGAGGGAACTGGACTGTTCTTTATCTTTTTGAAATTGGTGATTAGGTAGAGTGTTGAAGTAGCAAAAATTAGAAAGATCAGTGCAGGCAAGTCATTAACTATGGTTGCAAAGTAAAGAATAGGAGTGTTCCCTTCCCTTCAAGGGAAGGGCCAGGGTAGGGATGGGGTTTAGGCAGTTCCCCTTGTAGCGACGCCAAAAGAGCACGGGCCGAAACGGGAAAAGAAGCGCAGTTGTCTGAGCCGCAGGCGAGTTCTGCGCTTCCCGTTTCGGCCCGTGCTCTTTTGGGAACCCGCGAAGCGGGCGGCGATGCAGGGTTCGCCTTTTTTGCCTACTTTTTTGGCGAAGCAAAAAAGTAGGTGGCCCGCCGGGGCCAGTCCCGGCAAGCATCCACGAAGAAAAAACAGCACCGAATCACCGAAGAAAAACCACCCACTCGAAAATTAACAAACCAACACCCTCCCACTTACATTTCGCAACACTTCTAGCATCTCCGATACATCCCCTTTTTCCATTTCCCCGCATCATGCCTTTAGATTCCGCAGAGCGGCGATGCACGGAGAAAGTTCATGCAACAACCCAAACTACGCGCCGCCCTGGCAGCAAGCGCCTTTGTTCTGCTGACCGCATGCGGCGGAGGCAGCGGTAACGGCAGCAGCACCGTCAGCAATGGCAGCGGCAGCGACAACATCGCAGGCACCGCACCCGCCACCGACATCCCAAGCGCCCCGCAAGCATCCCGCCTGCTCTCCCAGGCAAGCTTCGGCGCCACCACCACCGAAATCGACCGCCTCACAAGCGCCGGCTACAGCGCATGGCTCAACGAACAATTCAGCAAGCCGCAAATCCTGCACCGCAGCTATATCGACAACATCACCGCCGCCACAGCCCAGGGTGCTTCGCAAAACCATTTCTACGAATCGTTCTGGCAACAAGCTGCAAACGGCGAAGATCAGTTGCGCCAACGCGTAAGCTTCGCCCTCTCGCAGCTTTTCGTCGTTTCCCTGCAAGACAGCACAGTCGCCAATTACCCGCGCGGTGTGGCATCGTATTACGACACACTTGCTGCCCATGCATTCGGCAATTTCCGCAGCCTGCTGGAAGCCGTGACGCTACATCCGATGATGGGTATCTACCTGACATCGATGCGCAACCAGAAGGAATCCGGCACCCGCGTTCCGGATGAAAACTATGCGCGCGAGGTCATGCAGCTGTTCACCATCGGCCTGTATGAACTCAATCCGGACGGCACGCCGAAGACGGCCAACGGCAAGCCGATCGAAACCTATACCAATACCGATATCACTGCGCTGGCCAAGGTTTTTACAGGATGGAGCTGGGCCGGAGCCGACAAGAGCGATTCGCGCTTCTTCGGCGGCAGCGCCGATCCCAACCGGGACTGGCTACCCATGCAAAGCTATCCGAAATACCATTCGGTATCGGAAAAGAAATTCCTCGGTGCGACCGTGCCCGCCGGCGCCACGCCGGAAGTCAGCCTGAAGACCGCGCTTGACACCCTGTTCAATCATCCGAACGTCGGCCCTTTCATCGGCCGGCAGCTGATCCAGCGGCTGGTGACCAGCAATCCAAGTCCGCAATACGTGGCACGCGTCGCTGCCGCCTTCGCCAACAACGGTCAAGGCGTACGCGGAGACATGCAGGCAGTGATCAAGGCCATCCTGCTCGATCAGGAAGCGCGCGCCGACCTTGCCCTGACCAACCCGAACGCGGGCAAGTTGCGTGAACCCGTGGTGCGGCTCGCGCACTGGATGCGTGCCTTCAACGCCAAGTCGACATCCGGACGATTCCTGATGCCCAACATGGACGATCCCTTGAATTCGATTGGACAGACACCGATGCGCAGTCCTTCCGTCTTCAACTTCTATCGCCCGGGATATGTGCCTCCCAATACCGCGATCGCAGGTGCGGGGCTGGTTTCTCCGGAAATGCAGATTACCGGCGAGACGTCCGTGGTCGGCTACCTGAACTTCATGCGCGATGCCATACCGAATGGCACCGGCAGTTCGCGCGATGTCAACCCCGACTACACGATAGAACTGTCGCTGGCCGACACGCCCGATGCCCTGGTCGATCGCGTGAACCTGCTGCTATTGGCAAATCAGATGCCCGTTACATTGCGCGGACAAATCATCGCGGCGGTCAACTCAGTAGCCATCTCGACCACCAATGCCACGAATGCAGCGACCGCCCGCAAGAACCGCGTGAACCTCGCGATCTTCCTGACGATGGCCTCGCCCGAGTATCTGGTTCAGAAATAGGAAACAGCCATGTCTCGTAAAATCGACGCCTCTCGCCGCAACTTCCTGCGAAATGCTTCCGTCATGTCCTTGGTTGGCGCCTCAGGAGTACCGTTCGCGCTCAATCTGCTGACCATGGGCGCGGCTGCCGCGCAAACCACCAGCGATTACAAGGCCATCGTTTGCCTGTTTCTATCCGGCGGCAACGACCACGCCAACACTGTGCTGGCGACCGACCCGACTTCATGGACTTCTTACACATCGGTACGCACCACGAGCGAAGCAGGCTCGATTGCCTTGCCTGCAGTGGGTATGGCAGGCGGTATACTGCCCGTGGTACCTAACACCGTGCAGACGGGCCGCGAGTTCGGCTTGCATCCCAGCCTCGGTCCACTGAAGGATCTGTTCGATGCAGGCCGCGCTGGCATTGTCGCCAATGTCGGCCCGCTGATCATGCCGACCACGCGCGCGCAATACAGGGCGCAAAGCGTGGCCCTGCCGCCCAAGCTGTTCTCGCATAACGACCAGCAATCGTTATGGCAATCCTACAAGCCGGAAGGCGCGACCTTCGGCTGGGGCGGCCGCATGGGCGACCTGCTGGCATCGATGAATACCAACACGACCTTCACGTCGATCTCGGCATCGGGCAATGCGGTATTTCTCGCCGGCCAGACCATCAATCAATATCAGGTCAATGCATCCGGTGCGGTGCCCATCGGCGGGATCACCGGTTCGCTGTTCGGCGCGCCGGCCGGTTCGAACCCATTGCAGGCCATTGTGGCCGGATCGCGCGCGAATGTGTTTGAACGCGACCATGCGGCCATCGTCAAGCGCTCGATCGACGCCCAAGGCGTGCTGAGCACTGCCATGCTACCGGCCGGTGCCAGCGGTGTCGCGGATCCGACGCAATATACGAATCCGAATACCGGAGCACTGGCCAATAATTCGCTTGCCACGCAGTTGCAGACAGTGGCACGGGTAATCGGCGGCAGAGGCGGTCTCGGTGCACGCCGGCAGATATTCTTCGTCAGCATGGGCGGCTTCGATACCCACGACTTCGAAAAGACCAACCATTCAGACCTGATGGCCAAGCTTGCGCATGCGCTGTCCTACTTCGACACCACGCTGTCGACGCTGGGCGGTGCGGACTTGCGCAGTCAGGTCACCTTGTTCACCGCGTCCGATTTTGGCCGCACCTTCACCAGCAATGGCGACGGCACGGACCACGGATGGGGCTCGCATCACTTCGTTGTCGGCGGTGCGGTCAAAGGCAAGGATATCTACGGCACCTTCCCGGTGACAGGCCTGAACCACGACCAGGACGTCGGCTCCGGCAGCCTGCTGCCTGCGATCTCGGTGGATCAGTATGGCGGCACGATGGCGAAGTGGTTCGGGCTCAGCGATACGCAGATTGCGGACGTGTTTCCGAACATTGTGAATTTCCCGAACCGGGATCTCGGGTTTATGGCATGAAGTTTTGACTTGCAGCAGTAACGGCTCCTGAGGAGGGCTGCCTCCCTTTAAACAGGGAGGTTTAGGGTGGGGGCGCGAATGCGTGAAGTACGTCGTATCGCATGTAGCCTCGCCCCTTACCTGCCCCTCTCCCCTCGCGGGGAGAGGGGTTTTTTTTGCCTGAACATAGCTTGGCCGGCGCTGGCCGGATAGCTTGCGACAGCCGCATGCCGGCGCCCGATGCTCAGGTCTTGGGCAGGGTGACGCCGCGCTGTCCCTGATACTTGCCGCCGCGATCCTTGTACGAGGTTTCGCAGATTTCGTCGCTTTCGAAAAACAACACCTGCGCACAACCCTCGCCCGCGTAGATCTTTGCAGGCAACGGCGTCGTGTTCGAAAATTCCAGTGTCACGTAACCCTCCCATTCCGGCTCGAACGGCGTAACGTTGACGATGATGCCGCAGCGGGCATAGGTCGATTTGCCGAGGCAGATGGTCAGTACGCTGCGCGGAATACGGAAGTATTCGACCGTGCGCGCCAGTGCAAAGGAATTCGGCGGAATGATGCAGACGTCGCCCTTGAAATCGACAAAGGATTTTTCGTCGAAGTTTTTCGGATCGACGATGGTGCTGTTGATGTTGGTGAAAATCTTGAATTCGTCGGCGCAGCGGATATCGTAGCCATAGGACGACGTGCCGTAGCTGACGATTTTGTGGCCGTCGACGCTGCGCACCTGGCCGGCTTCGAAAGGTTCGATCATGTCGTGCTCTTGCGCCATGCGCCGGATCCACTTGTCGGATTTGATGCTCATTGTTTTCGCGGGTTTGATGAAAATCGGGGACAGCGCATTGCCGCAGCGCCGGCGAATTACCGGCGGACGCGGCATGCTGCGTGGAATTCCCGCGATTTTACGCGAAATCAGGGGCTGAACCTGCTTTTGTCGACTAGACGGACTGACTGACCGGCTCCGGCGGCGAGCCGTAAGGCGTGTGGAAGGTCGATGCCTGATCGACGAACTGCTGTTGCGCGCATTCGGCATAGGCCTGCTTGAGCAGCGTCGGGTCTTGCAGCAGGCGGTCCTTCCATTCGCCCAGCCGGACCTGATGCTGGATCAGGCCGCGCAGGATGTTGGCATGCTCGGTATTGCCGACCACATTGCAGCCGATCAGGATGTCGCGGCTGAATTCCAGCCGCATGTAGCGAAAATGCGCATCGTCGGCGACTTCGACCCATTGTCCGCCGCGTATGCCTTGCCAGTGCCCGAACGACAACGAGACCAGACCCATCGTGTCGAACACGTCGATATGTCGTACTCCACGCTGGAACGCATGCTTGTCGCTCATGTTAAGCGCGGCGCAATAGGCTTGGTCGGCAGCATTCGGCTGCACGCCCGCGATGATATTGTGCCCGCTTGCCTCGTCGAAGGTTTCCGCGCAATCGCCCGCCGCATAGATGCCGGGAATATTGGTCTGCATGGAGGCATCGACCATCACGCCCTGCACGAACTTGATACCGCTGCCCCGTAGGAAATCGATATTAGGGGTGCTGCCGGTACAGTACACCACCAGGTCGGCCTGCAATTGCACGCCATTGGACAGGCGCACAATGCGCGGCGAGCCGATCTGCTGAAGACTGTTGCTGCCGATCGCAACGACGCGTGTAGAGATACGGACTTTCACGCCTTTTTTCTCGCACCAGCGCTGCACGATATCTCCCGCGCCCTTGCTCAGGGCGCCCGCCATCATGCGGTCGCGCTTTTCGACCACGGTCAGGTCGACGCCTCGCGAGGCCAACGCTTCCATCATCAGGCAACCAATGAAACCTGCGCCTATCAGTACGACCCGCGAACGCGGACGGGCGAGCTGGACAATCTGTCGGGCATCGTCCAATGTCCAGCATGCATGCACGCCGGGAAATTCTATTCCCGGAATCGGAGGAACACGAGGACGAGAGCCGGTTGCGATCAGGAGCTTGTCGAAATCCTCTACGCTGCCGTCTTCCATCTTTACCGTGCGCGTGCGGCTGCTGATATGCGCGGCTCTTCCGAAACGCTGTGTTATGTGCAGACGAGAGAAATAATCCTTATCGCGGCGCAGGTGCATGCCGGTCTCGCTGATCTCGCCGGAAATCAGATTGGGAATGGACATGCGGGAATAAGGCATGTCCAGTTCGTCGCCGATCAGCACGATCTCGTCGGCGGGCGCATTCTTGCGCAGGGTTTCGGCGGCGATCACACCGGCCGGTCCATTGCCGAGGATGACGTGTTTCATTCGCCTGCCCTCCTTTGTTCGAGAGCGGCGGGGATGCGTAAGGCGGTGGTGGATGCGGGCATTTCCTTCTCCTTGGGGATGAGGAGTTACCCAATCGACTATATCGAGGTGATGATGCGATCCGTTGAATCAGATCAACGCTGCAATTTGATCTGGAACAAACGCCGAAGAAAGTTTGCGGCCTGTTTGATAAAAACACGGGCCGCAAGGAATGAATAATGTCGCTATGTCATTCCGGCCGAAGCAGCCGCTATTTCCATGTCAGCGCTGCATCGACTCCCACACCTTCTGCAGTCGCTTGACCGAGACCGGCATCGGAGTACGTAGTTCCTGCGCAAACAGCGATACCCGCAGTTCTTCCAGCAGCCAGCGGAATTCGGTCATCTTGGGATCACCGCTCTTTTGCCGGTCCTTCAACGCGCGCTGCCAGGGTGCTGCCACCAGTGTCCATTCGGCCATCAGACGCGTATCGCGGACGGCATCGGCGCGCAGTTTTTCCAGCCTGACATTGATTGCCTTGAGATAACGCGGAAAATGGCTGAGCTGTATGTAATCGTTGTCGGCGATGAAGCGCTTGCCTACCAACGCCTGCAGTTGCGACTGCATGTCGGCCGCACTGGCCGCATGCGCCTTGGCGCCTTGCAGTTTCTTGGGCAGCGTGTAGTACTCGGCCAATACTTGCGCGGCAAGCCTGGCAATTTCGTTGACCAGCAAGCCGATCCGCGATTTGCCCTCATCCTTGCGCTGGCTGAATTCCTGTGCATTTTTTGGCAACGGATCCTGCATGCAGGCGCGCTCCAGCGCGGCCTGGATGATCTGGTCACGCAATTCTTCCTGCGAGCCCAGCGTCATATATTGCATGCCCATTTGCTGCACATTCGGAATATTCTTTTCCAGGAACTTGATCTGTTCCTTGAGCTGGAGCGCAAACAGCTTGCGCAGGCCGGCACGATGCACGCGCGCCGCTTCCGCCGGATCGTCAAAGACTTCAAGATCGCAGTGGCTGGTCTTGTCGACCAGCGCCGGAAAACCTATCAGGCTTTGCTTGCCTTGCTGAATTTCCAGCAGCTCAGGCAGTTCGCCGAACGACCAGGAGGTAAGATTTTGCTGGTCTGCTCCCGCCGTTTTGGAGGTCGTGCCCTGAGCAGCCTGCACGGTTGAAGACAATGCCTGCACAGGGTTGGGGGAGCCGTCGCCCGTCCCTGAAGCAACGGCGGTTTTTTCCGCAATCTTTTGAAAACTTTCGCGCGCCTGTCCGCCGAATTCGGCCTGCAGCTGGGAGAGATTACGCCCCATTTCCAGCTGCCGTCCATGTTCGTCAATAATCTTGAAGTTCATGAAATGGTGGGCAGGCAGTGTCTCCAGCTTGAAATCCGTCGTTTTCGGCGTGACGCCGGTCTGTTCGCGCACATCGGCGATCACGGTATCGAGCAGGTTGCCCTTGCCGAAATCGGTGCGTTCGCAGAAGCCTGCCGCGTAATCCGGCAGCGGGACGCAATGCCGGCGCAATTTTTGCGGCAGCGACTTCAGCAGCAGATGCACTTTTTCCTTCAGCATGCCCGGCACCAGCCATTCGCAACGGTCAGCCGACACCTGGTTCAGTACGTACAACGGCACGGCGAGCGTTACGCCATCGCGCGTACTGCCTGGCTCGAAGTGATATGACAACGTCATCGCGACACCAGCCACCGTCATCGTCTTCGGGAACAGGTCGGTCGTGATGCCGGCGGCTTCGTGGCGCATCAGGTCATCACGATTGAGATGAAGGAGTTTCGGCTCCTTTGCGGTCGCTTCCTTCAGCCACTTCTCGAACGCGATGCCGGCATGGATTTCTTTCGGAATCAGCTTGTCGTAAAACGCCGCGATCAGTTCCTCGTCCACCAGGACGTCGAGCCGGCGCGACTTGTGTTCGAGGTTTTCGATTTCGCGCACCAGCTTCTGGTTATGGGCAAGAAAAGGTGCACGCGTTTCATACTCGCCGCCGACCAGCGCGCTACGTATGAAAATATTGCGCGCCTCTTCCGGATTGATATGACCGAAATTGATGCGGCGCTGGCTATAGACGACCAGCCCATACAACGTGGCGCGCTCGCTGGCGATAACCTGCGCGCTACGCTTTTCCCAGCGCGGGTCGCCATAGGATTTCTTCAGCAGATGGCCGCCAACGCGCTCCAGCCACTCCGGCTGAATCTGCGCGATACAGCGCGCATACAGGCGTGTCGTCTCGACCAGTTCCGCACCAATGATCCAGCGTCCGGATTTCTTCGCCAGGCTCGATCCCGGCCAAATATAAAACCTGATGCCGCGCGCGCCAAGATAATGCGGTTCGTCGTCAGCCTTGTATCCGACATTGCCCAGCAAGCCGGTCAGCAGTGCGGTATGCAATTGCTCATAGGTGGCGGGCGATTCATTGAGCCGCCAGCCCTGCTCGCGCACCAGCGTGAGCAATTGCGAATGCACGTCGCGCCATTCGCGCAGCCGCAGTTGCGACAGGAAGTTGGCGCGGCAGTTGTCCATCAATTGCCGGTTCGATTTCTTGTGTTCGATCGCTTCCTCGAACCACTTCCAGATTTTCAGGTAGGTCAGGAATTCGGACTTGTCATCGGCGAACTTCTTGTGTGCATTGTCGGCTGCATCCTGCGCTTCGACCGGGCGCTCGCGCGGATCCTGCACCGACAGCGCGGAGGCGATGATCAGCACCTCGCTCAATGCCGCATTGTCTCGCGCCGCGAGAATCATGCGGCCGACGCGCGGATCGAGCGGCAGCTTGGCGAGCTGCCTGCCCAGCGGCGTCAACTGGTTTGCATCGTCGACCGCACCGAGTTCCTGCAACAGCTGATAGCCGTCGGCGATCGCGCGGCCCATCGGCGGTTCGATGAAAGGAAAAGTCTCGACATCGGTCAGCCTCAGCGATTTCATGCGGAGAATGACGGCGGCCAGCGACGAGCGCAGGATTTCCGGGTCGGTGAACTTCGGACGCTGCAGGTAATCCTGCTCATCGTACAAGCGGATGCAGACACCAGCAGCGACCCGGCCGCAGCGACCGGCGCGCTGATTCGCCGCCGATTGCGCGACCGCTTCGATTTGCAACTGTTCGACCTTGTTGCGATAACTGTAACGCTTGACGCGCGCCAGTCCGGCATCGACCACATAACGGATGCCCGGTACCGTCAGCGAGGTTTCCGCTACGTTGGTCGCCAGCACGATGCGCCGTGCGTTCGAGGTCTTGAATACCCGCTCCTGTTCCTGCACCGACAGACGCGCGAACAGCGGCAGGATCTCGACATGCGGCGGATGATGCTTGCGCAAGGCTTCGGCGGCATCGCGGATTTCACGCTCGCCCGGCAGAAATACCAGCACGTCGCCCGATCCGATGCGCGCCAGTTCGTCCACCGCATCAACCACCGCATCCATCAGGTCGCGCTGCTCTTTCTGTGCGGACGGCCTGCCTTCGTTCTTTTCCGACGGCTCGACCGGCCGGTAGCGCACCTCCACCGGATAAAGCCGGCCGGAGACTTCGATCACCGGCGCCAGTTTGTCGCCCTTGGCGAAGTGGCGCGCAAAACGATCGGCGTCAATGGTAGCCGAGGTAATGATGATTTTCAGGTCCGGCCGCTTTGACAAGAGCTGCTTGAGGTAGCCCAGCAGGAAGTCGATGTTGAGGCTGCGCTCATGCGCCTCGTCGATGATGATGGTGTCGTATTGCCTGAGCAGCGGATCGGTCTGCGTCTCCGCCAGCAGGATGCCGTCGGTCATCAGTTTGACGGATGCGCCCTTGGATAGCGTATCGGTGAAGCGCACCTTGAAGCCGACATGTTCGCCCAGAGGCGTGCCGAGTTCCTGCGCAATCCGCTTGGCGGTGGAAGATGCGGCGATCCGGCGCGGCTGGGTGTGGCCGATCAGGCCTTTCTGGCCGCGTCCGAGTTCCAGGCAGATTTTCGGCAATTGCGTGGTCTTGCCCGAACCGGTCTCGCCGGAAACGATGATGACCTGATTTGTTCGCAGCGCGTCGGCAATCTCGCGGCGCCTGCCCGATACCGGCAGTTCTTCAGGAAAGGTGATCGGCGGCAGCGGATTGCGCACGATCTCTGCGGCAGCTGGAGCTGCTTTCGGCTGCGAATGGCGCGGCTTTTGCGATGTTTTTTGGGCTTGTTCTGGTGCTGACATATCGGGGCGAATTATACAGAGCCGCGGCACACAGGGACTTGGCAAGCTCTGTATATAATGCGCATCATGGAAAATCCAATACAGTTCGTACAATGGTTGCGCTCGGTTGCGCCGTATATTCACGCATTTCGCGGCAAGACCTTCGTGGTGGCGTTTCCGGGCGAACTGGTGATGTCCGGCGCCCTGCCCGTCCTTGCGCAAGACTTGTCGTTACTGCATGCGCTGGGGATCAGGGTCGTGATCGTGCACGGCTCGCGACCCCAGGTCGAAGAACAGCTCGGCTTGCGCAATCTGAAAGCGCGCTATCACAACGGTCTGCGCATTACCGATGCGCCGGCGATGGAATGCGTCAAGGAAGCCGCCGGCGAACTGCGCCTCGATATCGAGGCCGCTTTCAGCCAGGGCTTGCCCAACACGCCGATGGCCCATGCGGCTATCCGTATCATTTCCGGCAACTTTGTGACGGCGCGCCCGATTGGCGTGATCGATGGCGTCGACCTTGAATTTACCGGGGTGGCGCGCAAGATTGCCTATGAGACCTTGGGCCCGATCTTAAGTGCCGGCGGCCTGGTTCTTTTGTCGCCGCTGGGCTTTTCGCCGACCGGCGAAGCGTTCAACCTGACCATGGAAGACGTGGCAGTCTCGGCGGCAAGCGCGCTGCGCGCCGACAAGCTGATTTTCATTACCGAAACGCCCTTGATGACCGACGCCGATGGTCGCGACGTGCGGGAACTGACCGCCGCGCAGGCGGATGCCCTGCTGCGCGCCAGCGTACTTCCGCCCGACACCGCGTTCTACCTGCGGCATTGCGTCAAGGCTTCGCGCAGTGGCGTGCCGCGCTCGCATATCGTCCCGTTCGAGATGGATGGTTCTGCCCTGCTGGAAATCTTTACGCACGACGGCGTGGGCACAATGGTCAGTACCGAAAATCTCGAAACCTTGCGCGAGGCAACCATTGAGGATGTCGGCGGCATCCTCAAATTGATTGAACCGCTGGAAGCCGACGGCACGCTGGTCAAGCGCGGACGCGAACTGATCGAGCGCGAAATCGATTATTTCTCGGTCATCGAGCACGACGGCGTCATTTTCGGCTGTGCGGCACTTTACCCTTTCCCTGCAGAAAAGATGGCGGAAATGGCATGCCTGACGGTGAATCCGGAAGTGCAAAGCCAGGGCGATGGCGAACGCATCCTCAAGCACATGGAAAACCGGGCGCGTGCGGCCGGCTTCGAAAAGCTGTTCGTGCTGACGACACGCACCGCACACTGGTTCATGAAACGCGGATTCGTCCCGGCCACCGTCGACGACCTGCCGAAAGACAGACAACACATGTATAACTGGCAACGCAAATCGCTGGTACTAGTCAAGCAACTTTGAAACCCACGTGTTCCTCAACCGGAACACCTTTTGAATCAACAAGGAGTAAAACATGGCCCGCACGGTCCACTGCGTCAAGCTGAACAAGGAAGCCGAAGGACTCGATTTCCCGCCTTATCCCGGCGAACTCGGCAAACGGATTTATGAAAGCGTTTCGAAAGAAGCCTGGGCCGGCTGGCTCAAGCACCAGACCATGCTGGTCAATGAAAACCGGCTGAACCTCGCCGATGCGCGCGCCCGCAAGTATCTGGCGACCCAGATGGAGAATCATTTCTTCGGTTCCGGTGCGGATGCCGCATCGGGCTACGTGCCGCCGACGGAATAAGCGCGGCATCCAGTCTGCGTGTAAAAAAGCCCGCTGGCATCAAGCCGCGGGCTTTTGTTTTTGGCCTTGCGCCAATATCAGAACGTCAATTTCTTCACGCCGTCCGCAGTGCCCAGCAAGGCCACATCCGCACCGCGTTGCGCAAACAAGCCGACCGTCACCACGCCGACGATGTTGTTGATCTCGGCTTCCAGTTGCGTCGGATCCGCGATTTTCAGGCCATGCAGGTCGATAATCATGCAACCGTTATCTGTCAGCAACGGCTTGCCGTCCTTCATACGCAGGCGCGGTTCGCCGCCCAGGGCCTTCAGGCGCCGCGCGACGGCGGCCTGTGCCATCGGGATCACTTCGACAGGCAAGGGGAAGTTGCCGAGCACATCGACCAACTTGGAACCGTCGGCGATACAAATGAACTGGCGCGCGACAGAAGCGACGATCTTTTCACGCGTCAGGGCAGCCCCGCCGCCCTTGATCATTGCACCCGTGGCCGTAATTTCGTCTGCGCCGTCGATATAGACGGACATCGATTCCACCTCGTTCAGGTCCAGCACCGGAATCCCGTGCGAGCGCAGGCGCTCGGCGGTTGCCTCGGATGATGCGACCGCACCCTTGACGCGGTCCTTGATCTTGCCGAGTTCATCAATGAAAAAATTGGCGGTGGAACCGGTGCCGACACCGATGATTTCGCCGGAAGGGACATATTCGATCGCGGCGCGTGCCACGGCTTGTTTCAGTTCGTCTTGGGTCATGATGCAGTACTGGTTGGGCGGAAGCCGGTATTTTACGGGCTCGCACGTGCAGAATCAGCTTTTTTATCCAAGGACATGCCCGACCCAAGGCAATCGAATGGTAGACTTGCTGTAATGCATTATCTGTATAAATCCGTTCTGAATCGATGTGAAAATGACAACCGTATTGGTGGTGGACGACAGCAAGGTGTCGCGCATGCTGTCCCGGCAATTCCTCTTGCAGAAGCAACCGGGATGGATTATTGCCGAGGCGGCCAGCGGCGAAGAAGCGATCGAAAGGCTTGATACCGTCACGCCGAACCTGGTGCTGCTGGATCTGAACATGCCCGGAATGGGTGGCCTGGCGGCTGTCGAAAAAATCCAGGCCAAATGCCCGACCGCACGCATTACGCTGTTGACTGCCAATGTCCAGGATTCCATCCGCGACAAGGCTAGGATCATGGGCATCGGCTTTGCCGAAAAGCCGATTACCGAAGCCCGTATCGACCAGATCATCGCTTCCTTCAAAGACTCGTAATGTTCAAGCTCACCGACCTTCAGCATGACGCGCTGGTGGAAATTTTCAACCAGGGCGTTGGGCAGGCTGCCGCAGCGATGAGTCGCATCGTGAAGGAAGAAGTCACGATGTCGGTGCCCATGGTGCTGTTCCAAAGCCGGGCCGAAGTGGCGAGGACATTGGGCAGCAACGAAGGCCGGCGCATCTGCGCCATCGCGCAGCGCTTCGACGGCGCATTCAATACCGAAGCCTTCCTGATGTTCCCGGAAGAGAAAAGCCTGGAAATTGTCCGGCTGATGGTTGGCCAGAGCCTCTCGCTGGAAGAATTGAGCGAGATGGAACAGGAAGCCATGAGCGAGATCGGCAACATCATCCTGAACTCCTGCATGGCGACGCTGGCCAATGCCTCGGGACGCGAGCTGCAGGGCTCGCTGCCGATGTACCACGTCGGCACCGGCGATGACATCCTCGGCCAGGCCGGCAAGGAATGGGATGGCATGGTGCTGACGCTGAAGATCGATTTCAATATCGAGCGCCACCTGATCTACGGTTATGTGGCCTTCCTGCTCGACATGCCAGCGTTGCACGACCTGCAACAATACATTGACGGCTATTTGGCCAAGCTGACCGTCTAGTGTAGTGTTTCACGTAGATTGAGACTGATAAAAGTGATGGATTTCGCGGCGAATCGAGGCGCACACCGCAGCAATAGCGAGCTATTGCGAGGATGTGCAACGAAGAGTCGGCGTGAAAGACGCACTTTTATGTCTCAAGAAGAGTGAAACACTACACTAAACGTCGAAAGAGATTTCATGCAAAGCTTGCTACAAGGTGTGCTGAAGGCGGTCCGTGCCGGCATCATCGTGTTCGATGCCGAGCAGCGGGTCGTGCTGTGGAACCACTGGATGGAGCAGCACTCGCATCTGGCCGCTTCAGCGGTGCTGGGCAGGCGGTTTTCCGACATCTTCTCGGACATGGTCAATGGCCGCACCCACGTCGCGATCGATACCGCCCTGCAGCACAACTTCGCGTCCCTTCTTTCTCAAACACTGAACAAGGCGCCCTTCCCGCTGTTTGCCAGTCCTGCCGATGCCGCCAACGGCGTGCGCATGCAGCAGGCGGTGCACGTGATGCCGCTGGCAGTGGATGACTTGCCGCGGCATTGCCTGGTACAGATTTCCGATGTCAGCATGGCGGTCTCGCGCGAGCGCAAGTTGCGCGAAATGGCGGTCGAACTGGAATCACAAACACTGGTCGACGGATTGACCGGCATTGCCAACCGCCGGCGCTTCGACCTGCACCTGGACGATGAATTCCGCCGCGCGAAGCGGAATGCATCGGCGATCTCGCTGCTCATGATCGACGTCGATTCCTTCAAGGATTTCAACGACAACTATGGCCATCAGCGCGGCGACGATTGCCTGGTAACGATTGCCGGCGCCCTCGTACGCGTTCTCAATCGCGCGCGCGACCTGGTCGCACGCTACGGCGGCGAAGAGTTCACCGTGATCCTGCCGGACACGAGCGCCGACGGCGCCTTGCAAGTCGCGGAAGCGATGCGTGCGGAAGTCGAGGCTCTCGGCGTCGAACACGGCTTTTCCGGCGTGGCGAAGCATGTGACCATCAGCGTCGGTGTCAGCACGCTGGTGCCGGAACACACAACGGCGACCAGTAGCCTGGTCCACGCGGCCGACCGCGCCTTGTATCAGGCTAAACGGTCGGGCCGGAACTGCGTGATGGTGTACACCGAAGGCAGAAAAACCGCGTAGCAGGCAGGCTATTTGCCCAAGCTGGCCGCCGCAGCCGCCAGCGAAGTAATCATTGCCCAATCCCCCGCCCGTATCACTTCCTTGGGCGTCAGCCATGAACCACCGACACAGGCCACATTTTTACAGGCCAGGAATTGCGACGCCGTTTCCTGCGAAATGCCGCCGGTCGGGCAGAACGTGACGTCTGGCAGCGGCCCGGCGATCGCATTGAGCATGCCGATACCACCCGCCGGGACGGCAGGGAACAGCTTGAGCTGACGGAACCCGGCTTCGCGCGCCGCCATGACTTCCGACGGCGACATGACACCGGGCAGCAAAGGCAGTCCGCTGGACTTCGCCGCGTCGATCAGGCTCGGTGTCAATCCCGGCGACACGCCGAATGCCGCACCGGCATCGCGGGCGGCACGAAACTCATCCGGCTGGGTGAGCGTGCCGACGCCGACGAAAGCGTCCGGCACCTGGTCGACCATGGCGCGGATTGCCGGCAATCCGTGCTCGGTACGCAGGGTAACTTCCAGCACGCGAATACCGCCTGCGACCAAAGCTTGGGCCAGCGGGACGGCATCTTCAATGCGATCGATGGCGATGACCGGAATGACCGGCGAACTACGCATGATATCGAGGAGGTTCATGATCTGTTGAAAGTGAATTAGCGACGGGTGATAAGGGAATCTTCATCCGAGAACGACTGCTGCTCGGGCACCGCAAGCGGATTATCCTGCTCTTGCGGCATGTTGAGCGGCGGCGGCAGGCCGAAATTGGCCGCGCCTTCTTCCGCAGCACTGACCGCGCTGCGGAACACGGCAAATAATTCGCGCCCCATCCCGACATGGCTGGCCGACAGGTCGCCGGTGGCGATGGTGCGTGCATTCCATTCGGATTCGGCGACCAGTGCCTGCAGAGTGCCTGCTTCGGCATCCAGGCGAATCAGGTCGCCGTCGCGCACCCGGCCCAAGGGACCGCCAGCCAGCACTTCGGGGGTGACATGAATGGCGGCGGGAACCTTGCCCGATGCACCCGACATGCGTCCATCGGTCACCAGCGCGACACGCCGTCCCGCATCCTGCAGGTTGGCCAACGCCGGCGTCATCGCATGCAGCTCCGGCATGCCATTTGCGCGTGGCCCCTGGAAGCGGACCACGGCCACAAAATCGCGATCCAGCTTGCCCGTCTTATAGGCATCCATGAAATCTTCCTGAGAATTGAAGACCAGGGCCGGCGCTTCGACCACGCGGTGCTGCGGCTTGACTGCGGAAACCTTGATGACCGAGCGGCCGAGGTTGCCGGACAGCAGACGCAAACCGCCATCGGCGGAAAACGGTTGCTGTACGGTGCGCAAGACATTGATATCGGCGCTGGCTGCGGGCGGCGCCTTCCATGTCACCGTATCGCCGTCGAGGAAAGGCTCTGCGCAATGCGCGCGCAAGCCCTGCCCCATCACGGTGGTTACATCTTCATGCAGCCGTCCGCCATCCAGCAGTTCGCGGATGACAAAGCCGGTGCCGCCAGCGGCATGGAAGTGATTGACGTCGGCTTCGCCGTTCGGATAGATGCGGGTGAGCAGCGGCACGACACCCGACAGTTCATCGAAATCGTTCCAGTCGATCACGATACCCGCGGCGCGCGCCATCGCCACCAGGTGCAGCGTGTGGTTGGTTGATCCGCCCGTCGCCAGCAAGGCCACGATGGCATTCACAATCGCCTTTTCATCGACGATGCGCCCTATGGGAATATATTCCTTGCCCTGCTGGCTGATATCGACTGCGCGGCGCGCGGCGGCGGCAGTCAATGCATCGCGCAAGTCGGTATTCGGTGTGACGAAGGCGGTGCCGGGCAAATGCAATCCCATGACTTCCATCAACATCTGGTTGCTGTTGGCCGTGCCGTAAAAGGTGCAGGTACCGGCGCCGTGATAGGACTGCGATTCGGACTCCAGCAGAGCTTCACGCCCTAGTTTGCCTTGCGCATAAAGCTGGCGCACCTTGGCTTTTTCGGAATTGGATATACCGGTCGTCATGGGCCCCGCAGGAATGAATACCGCCGGCAAATGACCGAAGTGCAGCGCGCCGATCAGCAGGCCGGGCACGATCTTGTCGCAGACGCCAAGATATACGGCAGCGTCGAACATATTATGCGACAGTGCAACTGCAGTGGACATGGCGATCGTATCGCGGGAAAACAGGGACAGTTCCATGCCAGGCTGACCCTGGGTAACGCCGTCGCACATGGCTGGCGTGCCGCCTGCGAATTGGGCGACGCCTCCCGCATCTCGCACCGCTTGTTTGATGATGGGAGGAAATCGTTCGAACGGCTGGTGCGCCGACAGCATGTCGTTGTATGCCGAGACGATTGCGACCGACGGCGCTTTTTGTTCTTTGAGTTTGAGCTTGTCGTCAGCGGAAAAAGCTGCAAAACCGTGTGCGAGGTTGGTGCAGGCCAGAGCGCCGCGGTGCACACCTTGCAGGCGGGCCGCCTCTATCCTGGCAAGGTAGGCCGAGCGATAAGGCTTGCTGCGTTCGATGATGCGCCGGGTGACGGCATGAATGACGGGATGAAGTGACATGATCTTGCTCCGCTTGTAATTTCGTAATTTTACTACGCATTTCTCATAACGGCCGAGCATTGAAACATTGGTGCCCTCAAACTCTTGCAAAAAAACAGCGCAGGATTTCGAGAGAGAAAGTGAGAAATTTCAATGAGAAAACTCAAGAACCAGCAAGGCAGACTGCAATATTATGTAGTGAAATTACCAAAGAATATTGTATAGTTCAACGCGATGCCGATTCATTGTCCAGCCTCCAATCCTTCACCATGCACCTGATTCCGCTCACTGACGCCCCCGCCTTTCAGGCATTGCGCCGACATTACGATGATGCAAGCGACTGGCATATGCGCGATCTGTTTTCGCATCAGCCTGAACGCTTTTCCCGCATGTCGCTCGACGCAGCCGGACTCTTTCTCGACTATTCCAAGAACCGACTGGACGATACGACGCTCTCCTTGCTCATGGAGCTGGCGCGGGAACGCCATGTTGAAGAGCATCGGGATGCAATGTTTGCCGGCGAAAAGATTAATACTACGGAAGGCCGCTCGGTCTTGCATACCGCATTGCGCGCGCCGCGTGATAGGAAGCTGGTCGTCAATGGACAGGAGGTGATGCAAGAGGTTCATGCAGTGCTCGACCATGTCGGCGAGTTTGCGGAGCGGGTTCGATCAGGAAAGTGGCTGGGCCGCAGTTCCAGACCGATTACCGACATAGTGAACATCGGCATCGGCGGCTCGGACCTTGGACCGGAAATGGTATGCCGCGCGCTACGCAGCCGTGCGAAGCAAGGCTTGAACCTGCACTTTGTCGCCAATGTCGACGGGCACGATCTGGACGCCGTATTGGCCAAGTTGGATCCCGACACTACGCTGTTCGTCGTTGCATCGAAAACCTTCACCACGCGAGAAACCATGCTGAACGCGCAATCGGCGCGCGACTGGTTCCTGCAAACCGGCAACGAAGCCGAGCTTGCGAAGCATTTTGTCGCGGTATCGACCAATGCAAAAGCAGTCGCCGAATTCGGCATCGATACCGAGAACATGTTTCCGTTTTGGGATTGGGTAGGCGGTCGCTACTCGGTCTGGTCCGCCATCGGATTGCCTGTGGCGCTTGCGATAGGCATCGACGGCTTCAGGGAATTTCTTGCCGGCGCGCACGAAATGGACAGGCATTTTCGTACCGCGCCGCTTGAGCGCAATATGCCGGTGATTCTCGGCATGCTCGGCGTGTGGTATCGCAACTTCTTCCAGTGCGGCTCGCTATCGATCGCGCCTTACCATCAAGATCTGGCCCAGTTTCCCGCCTATCTGCAGCAGCTTGATATGGAAAGCAACGGCAAGCAGGTTTCGATGATCGGCAATCCGGTCGATATTGCCACCGGTCCGCTGGTCTGGGGCGATGTGGGCACCAATGGGCAGCACGCCTATTTCCAGTTGCTGCATCTGGGGACCGACATGGTGCCGGTCGACTTCATTGCAGCGCTCAAACCCACTCATGTTCTGCCTGTGCATCATGCGGTACTGCTGGCCAATTGCTTCGCACAGTCGGAGGCGCTGATGCGCGGCAAGGACGCTGCCGAGGTACGCGCGGAACTCGCATCGCAAGGAATAACCGACGACGAGCTAGCGGCACTGCTGCCGCACAAGGTATTTCCCGGCAACCGGCCTAGCAACACCATTCTGATGGATCAATTGACTCCCCCTACCCTGGGCGCGCTAATTGCCCTATATGAGCACAAGGTCTTCGTGCAAGGCGTGGTATGGGGCATCAACAGTTTCGACCAATGGGGCGTCGAACTGGGCAAAGTCCTGGCAAAAAACATTGAACCGGAAATCAATGGCAGTTTGCGTCCTGAAGCGCATGACAGTTCCACCAATGGACTGATCGCTCGGGCGAAAGCTGCGCTTGGAAAATGAGTCCTTCTGCAGACGAATGGGAACCTGGAGCGCGCGGCTCGCTGCGATAGCATTCGGGGTAATGCCTGCTGCCTTGTTCACCCGCGACGACATACAATGGCGGGACGAATTCAACCCTGAAATGTAAGCCATGCTGCTCGACTCCATCCGCACCCAGCTCGACGCGCTTTCCAAGTCGGAAAAGAAAGTAGCGCTGGTCGTACTCAAAAACCCCGACCTTGCGGTGTCCGGCAACATCACCGCGCTCGCGAAGAATGCCCAGGTTTCGGAGCCGACCGTGGTGCGGTTTTGCCGCGCGCTCGGCTATGACGGCTGGCATGAATTCAAGCTCAAGCTTGCGCAGACTCTGGCGCTGGCACTGCCGCAAGGCGACGAATCGCCGCTGCAGGACGACTTGGCGGCCGATCTGGTCAACAAAATCTGCAGCCGCTCGATCAACACCTTGCTCGACCTGCGCAACAACCTGCAGCCGGCGGCCATCGAGCGTGCGCTGGATGTTCTGGCGCGTTCGCACAAGATCGAATTCTGGGGCCAGGGAACCTCGGGTATCGTTGCCGCCGACGCGCAGCACAAGTTTTTCCGGTCCGGCGTGCCCACGGTTGCCTATGCCGATCCGCATATCCATGCAATCTCCGCGGCGCTTTTGAAAAAAGGCGATACAGTGGTGGCGATCTCCCAACGCGGCAACAGTACTTCGCTGCTGCACAGCGTACAGCTGGCGCGCAAGGTCGGCGCCGACGTCGTCGCGCTAACGCCGAGCGGCACGCCACTGTCGGACCTGGCCACAGTGCTGGTGCCGATCGATCTCAGCTTCAACATTGATCCCTATACGCCGATTTCGGCGCGTCTTGCGCATCTGGTGGTGATCGATATTCTGGCGGTGGGACTCGCCTTGAAAGGCGGCCCCGAATTCCGCAAAAAGATGCAGAATGCGCAAAAAGCATTGCAAAAGCTGGATATGCAATTCGACTCGTTCCTGCGTCATCCGCCAAAGATTTAGCGACACAGCAAACGAAAGTTGTCCTGATGCATATCTAACCAAGGGCTTGCTATGCGGTTATCATGCAGTTTTCCGTTCGACTTTTTGCCCGACTTCCATGAACCAGCTTGAACAACTGAAGCAGTACACCACCATCGTCGCCGACACCGGGGATTTCCAGTCGATTCAGGCCTTCGCGCCGCGCGACGCCACCACCAATCCTTCGCTCATCCTGAAAGCGGTGCAGAAAGACGACTATCGTCCGCTGCTGGAACAGGCGGTACGCGACAATGCAGGCAAACCGACTGGCGACATCATCGATCGCCTGCTGGTGGCATTCGGCACCGCGATCCTGAAAATCATTCCCGGACGCGTATCCACCGAAACCGATGCTCGCCTTTCCTTCGATACCGAAGGTACGATCACCAAGGGGCGCGCCCTGATCGCGCTCTATGAAGCCGCCGGCATCCCGCGCGAACGCATTCTGATCAAGATTGCGTCGACCTGGGAAGGCATTCGTGCAGCCGAAGTGTTGGAAAAGGAAGGCATACGCTGCAACATGACCCTGCTGTTTTCACTGCCGCAGGCAATCGCTTGCGCGGATGCGCAAGTCCAGCTGATCTCGCCCTTCGTCGGTCGCATCTATGACTGGTACAAAAAGTCGACCGGCCAGGAATATACAGGCGCGGACGATCCGGGCGTGCAGTCGGTCAAGCGCATTTACAACTACTACCGCAAGTTCGGCTACAAAACCGAAGTCATGGGTGCAAGCTTCCGCAACACTTCGCAGATCGTCGAACTGGCTGGCTGCGACCTGCTGACCATCAGCCCCGATCTACTGCAAAAACTGGCGGACAGCGATGCGCCTGTTGCACGCAAGCTCAGTACGGACGAGGCCAAATCGGCAGACCTGCAGAAACTGACGCTGGATGAAAAAACCTTCCGTTACATGCTGAACGACGATGCAATGGGAACGGAAAAACTGTCCGAGGGCATACGCCTGTTCTGCGCGGACGTGGTCAAGCTGGAAAAGATGGTGGAAGCCTTGCGCTGACAGTAAAGGGGCGGGCTGAAATTGCAAAAAGGCGTGATGGTTTCAAGCCATCACGCCTTCTTATTTCTTGCCTGCCTTTGCATCAAGGTCTCTTAACCAGTTCAGCTTGTCGCCTATCTTGGCTTCGAGCCCGCGGTCTGTCGGCCGGTACCAGCGCGGCTCTCGCATGCCGTCCGGCAGATAGCTTTCTCCGGCGGCATACGCGTTCGGCTCATCATGCGCATAACGGTATTCATGACCATAGCCGAGTTCCTTCATCAGCTTGGTCGGGGCATTGCGCAAGTGCACCGGCACCTGGCGCGATTTGTCCTGCTTCACGAAGGCTTTTGCCTCGTTGTAGGCGTTGTAACCGGCATTGCTCTTGGCTGCCATCGATAGGTAAATCAGCGCCTGCGCGAGCGCCAGCTCTCCTTCGGGCGAGCCGAGTCGTTCATAGGTAGCCGCCGCATCGTTCGCAATCTGCATGGCGCGCGGATCGGCAATGCCGATGTCTTCCCAGGCCATCCGGACTATGCGCCGCGACAGATATCTCGGGTCGGCGCCGCCGTCTATCATGCGGCAGAACCAGTACAGCGCGGCATCGGGATTGGAACCGCGTACGCTCTTGTGCAAGGCCGATATCTGGTCGTAGAAAGCATCGCCTCCCTTGTCGAAGCGGCGCAGGTTCTCGGCAAGCGCAGTCCCCAGCAATGCTTCATCGACCTCGTCCTGCCCCTTCGAGGCAGCCGCGCGAGCGACGATTTCAAGGTTATTCAACAGCTTGCGGCCGTCGCCATCAGCGCTGGCCACCAGCGTCGATTTTGCCTCCGGCGCGAAATCCAGTCCGTCGAGTTCCTGTATGCAGGCCCGGTCGATCAGCGCATCGAGATCTTCGTCGGACAAAGATTTCAAAACATATACCGCAGCACGCGACAACAACGCCCCATTGACCTCGAACGAGGGATTTTCGGTAGTCGCGCCGATGAAGGTAAACAAGCCGCTTTCCACATGCGGCAAAAACGCATCCTGCTGGCTCTTGTTGAAGCGGTGCACTTCATCGACGAACAGAATGGTCCGGCGTCCGGAATTGGCGCGCACGATCTGCGCCCGCTCGACCGCTTCGCGGATGTCCTTGACGCCCGACAGGACTGCGGACAGCGCGATGAACTCGGCGTTGAAACTGTCGGCCATGAGCCGCGCCAGCGTCGTTTTGCCAACGCCGGGCGGTCCCCAGAGAATCATGGAATGCGGCTCGCCTGACTCGAAGGCGACGCGCAAGGGTTTACCGGGACCGAGCAGATGCTGTTGACCGATCACGTCATCGAGCGTTTGCGGGCGTAGCCTTTCGGCGAGCGGAATGGAATTCATGTCGGGGAGCGGGTCTGCCCCGCCTTTCTTCTTTTGACTGCAAACGAAGACGGCGCCTTTGCGCCGTCTGCCATCATTGCTGAAACACGTCGGCGCCTTTAGGCACCGCAAAGCGGAACTGGTCGGCGGCCATGGCCGGATTCTTTTCGAATTTCTTGAATGTCAGCAGCGACACCTGGCCGAAGGAATCACGCAATTCCATCGCCATCGGCACGCCATCCTTGAGGCCGATGCCGATGCGGTCAAAGGTGGTGTCCTTGGTCTTGGGCGTCGCTTCCAGCCACTCCAGGCCGTCCTTGGTGCCGGCCTCCTTCAGCGTAAAGTTCTTTTCCAGGTCGTTGCTGCCGAACAGGATCGCTGCCGGCGACGAGCCAAGCGCGTTGCCGAGCTGGCGTACCGTCACCTGGTTGAGGTCCTTGTCGTAGATGTACAGTTTTTCGCCATCCGCCTGCAACAGCTGTTCATAGGGCTTTTGATAGGTCCAGATGAACTTGCCGGGACGGGCAAAGATGAAGGTCCCGGTCGACTGATTGGAAATCTTTGCGCTGCCGTCCGTCATCTTGACCTGACGTTGCGAAAACTCTCCTTTTGCCGACTTGGTCGTTGACACAAAGGATTTGAATTGATCGAGCGCCGAGGCACTGGCCAAGGCGGGTAAAGCCAACGCAAAGGCAGCGGCGCAAATGGCGGCTGCCTTGTTGATATTGAAGTTGCGGGATTGAGTCCGGTTCAAAGCGTTATCCTATTCCTGGGTATTGCCGGCCGGAACAAGAATTTCGCGGTTGCCATTGGATTGCATCGAGGAAACCAAACCGCTTTGCTCCATTTGTTCCAAAAGCCGGGCTGCGCGATTGTAGCCGATACGCAAATGCCGCTGCACCAGCGAGATCGAAGCGCGGCGATTCTTCAAGACCACGGCAACCGCCTGGTCGTAGAGATTGTCGGATTCTCCGCCGCCTGCGGCTACTTCCCCGCCGAATGCAGCATCACCGCCCTCTTCGGCTACGCCTCCCTCTAGGATTCCTTCAATGTAATTCGGTTCCCCCTGGGCCTTGAGGTGCTCGACCACGCGATGCACTTCGTCATCCGATACAAAGGCTCCATGCACTCGCACCGGCAAGCCGGTTCCCGGCGGCATGTACAGCATGTCGCCCATGCCAAGCAGCGCTTCCGCGCCCATTTGGTCGAGAATGGTACGCGAGTCGATCTTGCTGCTGACCTGGAAGGCAATGCGGGTCGGAATATTGGCCTTGATCAGGCCGGTAATCACGTCGACCGACGGACGCTGGGTAGCCAGGATCAGGTGAATGCCGGCGGCGCGCGCCTTTTGCGCAATACGCGCAATCAGTTCTTCGACCTTCTTGCCAACCACCATCATCAGGTCGGCCAATTCATCGATGATGATGACGATCGTCGGCAGCTTTTCCAGCGGCTCAGGCGCATCCGGCGTCAGGCTGAACGGATTGGGAATTTTTTCTTCCTTCTTTTCCGCATCGGCGATCTTGGTGTTGTAGCCGGCGAGGTTACGTACGCCCAGCTTGGACATCAGCTTGTAGCGGCGCTCCATTTCGGCCACCGCCCAGTTCAACGCATGACCGGCCTGACGCATGTCGGTCACGACCGGCGCCAGCAGGTGCGGAATGCCTTCATAGACCGACATTTCCAGCATCTTCGGGTCGATCAGAATCATGCGCACATTGTTCGGGTCGGACTTGTAAAGCAGCGACAGGATCGTCGCATTGATACCGACCGATTTACCGGAACCGGTGGTGCCGGCGACCAGCAGGTGCGGCATCTTTGCCAGATCGGCGACCACGGGATGACCGGCGATGTCCTTGCCGAGCGCGACTGTCAGCGATGACGCACTATCGTTGTACACCTTGGAACCGAGGATTTCGGTCAGGCGCACGATCTGCCGTTTCGGGTTGGGCAGTTCCAGTCCCATGTAATTCTTACCGGGAATGGTTTCGACCACGCGAATCGAGGTCAGCGATAGCGATCGCGCCAAGTCGCGCGCCAGGTTGACGATCTGGCTACCCTTGACGCCGGTAGCCGGCTCAATCTCGTAACGGGTAATCACCGGGCCGGGATACGCTGCCACCACCTTGGCTTCGACGCCGAAGTCGGAGAGTTTCTTTTCGATCAGGCGGCTGGTGAATTCCAGGGTTTCGACACTGACGGTTTCCTGTGCCGGCGGCGGTTCATCCAGCAGCGCCAGCGGCGGCAGGTTGGTGTCGGGCAAATCGGCAAACAGCGAGACCTGCTTTTCCTTTTCGACGCGCTCCGATTTCGGCACCGCGACGACTTGCGGCTCGATGCGGATCGGCGGCGCTTCGACGATCTTGGCGCGCTCCTGCACGACCACTTCTTCCCGCTTGACTGCGGCGACCTGGCCAACTTTGCGATCTTCACGCGCCGAATACAGGCTTTGCACCCGGCTGACCGCATTTTCGATGACGCCGCCAATCCGTTCGGCCACCGCCAGCCAGGACACCTGGAAGAACAGGCTGAAGCCAACACCAAAGAGAAGCAGCAGGAACAACGTCGCGCCGGTAAAGCCGAACGCATGCTGGGCCGCGCCCCCGATCAACTCGCCCAGCACGCCGCCGGGTTTGCGCGGCAAATCCGCCTTGAGGGAATACATGCGCAGATATTCGATCGCTACGCTGCCCAGCAACATCAGGACAAAGCCGATCGCGCGCACCCAGACTTCATGATGATGTTCGGGTTCGGGTTCAGTCTGGAGCAGGAAGCGCTGCGATAACCGGCGGTAACCCTTGAGCACCGACCGCAAGAGAAATACGCAGCACCACCAGGCGGAAAAGCCAAAGATGAACAGCATCAGATCGGCCAGCCATGCGCCAATGCGGCCACCCCAGTTATGCAGGTGCGGCACTACATTGGCTTGTGACCAGCCCGGATCGGTTTTGTCATACGTCATGAAAATCAGGACGAGATAGACGGTAACGACGGCAAGCACGAACCAGCGCGCTTCCGACAGCAGCCGCACCAGTCGGCCGGGAAGCGGATTGGCCTCCTGCGCGCTGGTATTTCGAGTATAGGCTTGGCTTGTTCGGGTCATAGATTAGATTCGGGGAAGAGCCGCGTTCGGGCGGGAGATAAGCGGAATTCGGTCGGCGCTCCGCCTCGCAAGGCATGTTCGTCTATAATCTTAACCAGTTTTTCGGGTGCAATACTGATGAGCTGTTGAAATTTTGCCTTTTGGCGACATATGCATCGCAAAGGCGCCGCTTTCATCGCGCCCCACGCACTTTTGCTGCGTTTTTACTTGCGTATTTTCTTGATTTATCGCGCATTATTTGTCAACTCCTTACTCCCACACTGCCATGGCAACCACCAAACACGCCAACGTTCTCATCCTCGGTTCCGGTCCGGCCGGCTATAGCGCGGCCGTCTACGCCGCGCGCGCCAACCTGAAGCCGGTCCTGATCACCGGCGTCGAACAAGGCGGCCAGCTCATGACAACCACCGATGTTGAAAACTGGCCGGGCGATCCGATGGGCGTGCAGGGTCCGGAGCTGATGCAGCGCCTGCTGCAGCATGCCGAACGTTTCAATACCGATGTCATTTTCGATTACATCCATACCGCGAAACTGACGGAAAAGCCGATGCGCCTGATCGGCGATTCCGGCGAATACACCTGCGACTCGCTGATCATTGCAACCGGCGCATCTGCGCAATATCTGGGCCTGGCGTCGGAAGAAGCCTTCATGGGCAAGGGCGTGTCGGCCTGCGCAACCTGCGATGGCTTCTTCTACAAGGGGCAGAACGTGGCCGTGGTCGGCGGCGGCAATACCGCGGTCGAGGAAGCGCTGTACCTCTCCAATATCGCGACCAAAGTGACGCTCATCCATCGCCGCAACAAGTTCCGTGCAGAACCGATCTTGGTCGATCGTTTGATGGCCAAGGTTGCCGAAGGCAAGATCGAAGTCAAATGGGACCACACACTCGATGAAGTGCTTGGCGACGACAGCGGCGTGACGGGGATCAGAATCAAGTCGGTCAAGGATGGCGAGACCCGCAAGCTTGACGTGCACGGCCTGTTCATCGCCATCGGCCACAAGCCGAATACCGGCATCTTCGAAGGTCAGCTCGAGATGCACAACGGCTACATCAAGACCAGGACCGGCCTTGAGGGTATGGCGACGGCGACCAGCATTCCCGGCGTATTTGCCTCCGGCGACGTGCAGGACCATGTCTACCGCCAGGCCATCACCAGCGCCGGCACCGGCTGCATGGCCGCACTGGATGCACAACGCTACCTGGAAAGCCTGGAAGGCTGACACCGGTTGGGCACGGAATCTGCATTGTGGATTCCGTGCAAGCAGCAAGCGGCAGGCCCGCTCAATTCAACCCGAGCGCCTGCGGTCAAAGGAATTACCGACATGTCCGGCCCCATCAAGGATTTTGCCTCGCTCAAATCGCTTCGCGCGGAACTGAAGGCACAGGAAGATGCACGCAAGGCTGCCGAAGAGGAACGTCTTCGGCGCGAACACGAGAACCGGCGCGACGCCGACCTGTTTCGCCGGTCCATCGGTGAAGTTGCGCCATTGGCATCCCACGATAAGGCGGAATCCCCTCCGGCACGCCCGCTGCCGATCGCACGCCAGCACCTCGCCGACGAACAGGCCGCACTGGCCGAATCGCTTTCCGATGAATTTAATGTCGACACCCTGCTCGATACCGACGAAGCGCTGAGCTATGCGCGCAGTAACATCGGTCCTGATACATTGCGCAAATTGCGGCGCGGCCACTGGGTGATCCAGTCGCAGCTGGACCTGCACGGCATGCGCCGGGAAGAGGCGCGCGAAGCACTGGCCGAGTTTCTGCGCAATGCAGTCAAGCGCGGCGTTCGTTGCGTGCGCGTGATCCATGGCAAGGGTCTCGGCTCGGTGAACAAGGAACCGGTCCTGAAGAGCAAGGTGCGCAGCTGGCTGGTGCAAAAAGAAGAGGTCATTGCCTTTTGCCAGGCGCGTGCGGCTGACGGCGGAGCGGGCGCGTTGGTGGTGTTGCTGAAGGCTTAGCATTATCGCGATTACGCCTTCTTCATGCACGCCAGGGCAGGCAGGCTCCTCGTTGCACGCCGGTTTGCTTTCCTACCCTTCCCCAGTATGATGCGGACATCGGCCACTTCATCTGCCTCGCATGTCCCTGATCAAGATCCTTGAGATCCTCGCCATTCTCGTGGGCGCCTTTTCCGGCTTCATCGAAGCGCGCAGCAAGCGGATGGACGTGGTCGGGGTCTTTACCGTGGCGTTCATCACTGCATTTGGCGGCGGCACCTTGCGCGACATCCTGCTCGACAAGCGGCCGCTGTTCTGGGTGACCCATCAGGAATACGCAATCCTGATCTTCCTGCTTGCCTTGGTTGCCGTCCCGGCCATTCGGACATTGCGCAAGATTATTTCCGAGCGTCTGATCGTGGTCGCCGATGCGCTCGGCCTTGGTCTCTTCTCCATCGTAGGCGTGTCGCAGGCATTGGAAGCCGGCATGCCGATTTTTATCGCATCGATGATGGGAGTAATTACTGGAATCTTCGGCGGCGTGCTGCGCGATATCGTCTGCAATGAAATCCCGATGGTGCTGCGCGACGGGAAGCCTTATGCAATCTGTTCGTTCGGCGGCTGCTGGATGTATCTGCTGATGCAAAAAACCGGCGTTCCGCCGGATTTTTCTTTATGGACCAGCGCGCTCGCCATTGTGGTGGCGCGGCTGCTTACCTGGCATCGGGGTGTGCGGCTGGAGTGAGGCAGTCCAGCTGGAAACGCCTGTAAAACGGTCTCGGAGTGATCCGGATGAGCTAAAGTCAACCGAAGAGCGGACCTCAAGTGAACTGCGGCGGATATGGCGGGTATCCGCGAGCTCGTCACTACGCTTTTACTACCCTTCCACACCGCTCCTGAAAGCTATCTTAAACCGCGTCCGGTCCTGTTTCACCGGTGCGAATGCGAATCACCTGTTCGACATCGCGCACAAAGATCTTGCCGTCGCCGATCTTGCCGGTACGGGCCGCCTTGATGATCGCGTCGACTGCCTGCTCAACCTGCTTGTCGTCGACGACTGCCTCGATCTTGACCTTGGGCAGGAAATCGACCACATACTCCGCACCACGGTACAGCTCGGTATGGCCTTTCTGACGGCCGAATCCCTTTACTTCAGTGACAGTCAGGCCGGTCACGCCGATTTCACCAAGCGCTTCGCGCACTTCGTCCAGCTTGAAAGGTTTGATGACTGCGGTAATCAGCTTCATAACAGCTCCTTCTTTGATAAGTCACTCACAAAATCCTGCGGCAATTGCAAGAGAATACCTTCTTACATCGACTTTGTCCCGATAGTCACGCCTATACGGACCGCCGAAACTCACTGCTCGGGAATATTCTTCAACTCGTCCAGCCATACCGTGGCTTCCGAATCGCTGGGAGCGCGCCAGTCTCCGCGCGGAGACAAGGAGCCGCCGGAGCCGACCTTGGGCGCATTGGGCACGCAGGAACGCTTGAACTGGCTGGTCTTGAAGAATCGATGCAGGAAGATGCCGAGGTTGCGCTTGATCGCTCCCAGGTCATACTCGTTACGGGTGACATGCACCTCCTCCGGCCAACGGCCCGCCTCGCGGTCGCCCCACGCTGAGAGCGCGAGAAACGCCACCTTGGTCGGCGCGAATCCAAACCGCAGCGTGTAGTAGAGATTGAAGTCCTGCAGCTCATACGGACCGATCACGCTTTCCGTCTTTTGCTCGGGACGATTGCTGGATTTGCCGGGCACAAGCTCAGGGCTGATATCGGTATCCAGAACATTGATCAGCACGTCAGAACCGGAATTGCCGATCTGCCCGGTCTCGGCGACCCAGCGCACGAGGTGGGTGATCAGAGTCTTGGGAACGCTGGCGTTCACGTTGTAGTGCGACATATGATCGCCAACACCATAGGTGCACCATCCCAACGCCAGTTCGCTCAGGTCGCCGGTTCCGATCACGATCCCGTTGCGGAAATTGGCGATGCGGAACAAATGATTGGTGCGTTCCCCGGCCTGTACGTTTTCAAAGGTGATGTCGTACTCTTCCTTGCCTTCGCTATACGGATGTCCCAGGTCTTTCAGCATTTGCAGGCAGCTTGGCCGGATATCGATTTCGCTGGCGGAACAACCGACAACTTCCATCAACTGCCTCGCCTGCAGCAGCGTCCTGTCGCTGGTAGCGAAGCCCGGCATGGTGACGCCGATGATGTTGGTGCGCGGCAGGCCAAGGCGATCCATCGCCTTGGCGCAGACCAGCAAGGCATGCGTCGAGTCCAGTCCGCCCGATACGCCGATCACCACCTTCGATATACCGGAGGCCGACAGGCGTTGAACCAGAGCCTGTACCTGGATGTTGTAGACCTCTTCGCAACGCTCATTGCGCCGCCTGGAATCGGCAGGTACATAGGGAAATCGCTCGACGTTGCGCTTGAGCGGATAGGTTTTCTCGACCGGTAGATCAAGGTGAAAGGAAACATGCCTGAACGCCGCTACTTCATCGCGGTGCCGTCGCACCGAGTGCCCGAAGGTGCTGGTCCGCATGCGCTCCCGAGATAATCGCTCGAGGTCCACGTCGGCGTAAATCAAGTGCGAGTCATCCGAAAACCGTTCCGACTCCGCTAGCATTTCGCCATTCTCATAAATCAGCGCCTGCCCATCCCAAGCCATGTCGGTCGACGACTCGCCCTTGCCTGCGGACGAGTAAAGATAGGCGGACAAGCAGCGCGCTGATTGCTGCGACACCAGTTGATGGCGGTATCCCGATTTGCCGACAACGATATTGGATGCGGACAGATTGACGAGCACGGTGGCGCCGGCAAGCGCCGCAAACGAAGACGGAGGAATCGGAACCCATACATCTTCGCAGATCTCCACATGAAATTTGAAGAGCGGCAGGTTTGCTGCTTCGAAAATCAGGGCAGCGCCGAACGGCACGGTCTGCCCGCATAGCATCATGTCAGTAGTCATCGCGCTGTCGGCCGGACTGAACTGCCGTGCCTCGTAAAACTCGCCGTAATTCGGCAAATAACTCTTCGGCACGACACCATGTATCCGTCCGCCCGATACGACGACCGCGCAGTTGAACAGCAGGTGTTCAACGCGCAGCGGAAGCCCGACCACCATGGCAATGGAGAGATTTTCAGACGCCTTGACGACGGTAGCCAAGGCATCGACGCAGGCATCGAGCAGCGCGCGCTGATGAAACAGGTCGTCGCAGGTATATGCGGACAAGCCCAGTTCGGGAAATGCCACAAGGGCGGCACCGTTCTTCTCGGCTTCCGCGGCAAGTGCAAGCGTTTCCGCAGCATTGGCGGCCGGGTCGGCGACGCGGCAACGCGGCACGCCTACGGCAACGCGTGCGAAATCGTGGGAATAGATGCTGAAGAATGGCTTGCTCATCTTTTGGCGTTACCTCAAGAAAACGACGGAGACCGGTGGCAGACTATGAGCGCCCTGTTTCCATCGTGATGGTGTATGTCGAATTTTCACAAAGTCACGCTCTTGCCATCGTCGAATGCTTGAACGGTTTTTGCGTAGAATGACCGGGCAATGTCAGCTTTGCCTGCCCTATGGGCCTATGACGACAGCATCAAACCGGACAGTTACATAGTTAAATATCAATAGTGAATTATCGCACGCGAATCGTCTCTTCTCTTTCGGAGATCGGCCAGACGGCATGGGATTCTCTTGTCTTTGGGCAAGCGGACAGCACGCCTTTTCTTTCCTTCGCTTTTCTGGATGCCTTGCATGAATCCGGGTCGGCGTCCGCCGATTCCGGCTGGCAGCCGCAATACCTGACGCTTTGGCACGCAGATACACTTGAAGCGGCCTTGCCGCTGTATGTCAAATCCCATTCTTACGGCGAATATGTATTCGACTGGGCATGGGCGGACGCCTACAAGCGCAATGGCCTGCCGTACTACCCCAAGCTATTGTCGGCCATTCCCTTTACGCCGGTTTCAGGTAACCGGTTGCTGGCGCGCAATCCCGCAGCAAGGGCAGCGCTGATCGAGTCGCTTACCACGCTACAAGTCGCCAATGAACTGTCGTCGACGCATGTTCTGTTTCCGCCAGAAGCTGAAGCGCAGGCATTGCAGGCGGCGGGCTTCATGCTGCGCAGCGGCGTGCAATTCCATTGGCTGAATCAGGGATACCGCAGCTTCGATGAATTCATCGAGACGCTGGATCGCAAGAAGCGCAAGAATATCCGCGCCGAACGCCGCAAGGTCGCGGAAGCAGGCATCCGTTTCCGCCGCATCGCTGGCTGCGAGGCGGTCGATGCGGACTGGCGTTTTTTCAAGCGTTGCTACGACCAGACCTATGCCGCGCATTATTCGACACCCTATCTGAACCTGGACTTCTTCCGGCGCATAGGCGCTTCCATGCCGGACAATATCCTGTTGGTGGTCGCAGAACGCGAAGGCAAACCGCTTGCATCATCGCTGCTCATCCACGATGCCGCCACCTTGTACGGCCGCTATTGGGGAGCGATAGAGGAAGTACCCTGCCTGCATTTCGAAACAGCGTATTACCAGCCGCTGGAGTTCTGTATCGATCGCCGGATCGCCTGCTTCGAAGGCGGAGCACAGGGGGAACACAAGATGGCGCGCGGCTTCTTGCCGCAAAAAACCTGGTCCGCGCACTGGCTGGCCCATCCTGCTTTTGCCGATGCCATAGAACGTTATCTTGAACGTGAAGCCGATGGCATCGATGCCTATCTCGATGAACTAAACGAACACAGCCCGTTTCGAGGCGCGAAATAACCAGGAGTACGCACAAGACTCCAGACAGATGGTCGTCGCCGGGCATTTATTAAAAATACAATGCAAGCATTACGCGTATTGCTTGCCAAAAATAAAACTTCACGGCATCCTCACGCATCATGACGCCCGTACAAACCGTGTTTTCTCCCAGCCTCCCTGCCAATAGCAGGATCGGGCGATTTTGCGTGACGCGCGAACTGGGAAGAGGTACGGCAGGCTGCGTTTATCTGGCGCATGATCCGGTCATCGCGCGCGATATCGCAGTAAAGACTTTCACTCCCCGTCTCGGCGTGGCGGAAAAGAACCGCTTCGAACGGCAATTCATCAACGAGGCGCGGGCGGCCGGGCGCCTGTCGCATCCGCACATTGTGACGATCTATGATGCATCGAGCGAAGGCGGCACAACCTATCTGGCGATGGAATATCTGCAGGGGCGCGAACTCAACCGCATCCTGGAAAGCGGGCATCGTTATACGCCGGATCAGGTAGCGTCCATTGCATGGAAAATCGCCGATGCCTTGCATCATGCGCACTCGCGCGAAGTCATTCACCGCGATATCAAACCATCCAATATCTTCATCGTGAAGGACGACCATCCCAAGCTGATCGACTTCGGCATTGCACGCTCACCCAACCGGCTTGCGGAACGCGATGCGCCGCCCGACGAACCGTACACGATGATCGGCAATAATCGGTTGCTGGGCACGCCGAACTACATGTCGCCGGAACAGGCTGCAGGCAAACCCGTCGACAGCCGGACCGATATTTATTCGCTCGGCGCAGTGGCCTATGAAATGCTTACCGGCCGCACGCCCTTCCAGGCCGAACGGGCCGACAAGCTGCTTCAGCAGATTGCATACAAGGCCGTGCCGCGGTTAACCGAAATCGACGCGCGGATTCCCGCCGCCCTGTCGCACATCGTCATGAAGGCAATGGCCAAGCGCCCGGAAAAACGCTATCAGACCGCAGAGGAAATGGCACTGGACCTCAAGCGCTATCTCTTGAAGGAAAGACGCGCTCGACGGCGCGTCCGGCTGGAGCTGCCTTCGGCTGCCGCTTCCGGTCCCGAATGGATTGCGCAGTTCGGCACGCTTCGCCTGCGCGCGGTTGCCATAGGCGCCGCAACAGCTGTCGCGGTCGCGAGTAGCGCCTATCTCTTCCTGCGCTGAACGGAAGATTGCCGAATACGAGTGGGCTCCGGAGCAAACCTGCTCCCCGCTACCGGCGCGGAATGCGACCCTTGCCTTATCGCGATTGCAGCGCAGTCAGTACCTGCCCCTTCAAGGTCTTGATCAAAGCAGTTTCATCCGGCGGCACGCCTTCCGGCGCACATTGAGTGCGGTCTGCATAAAACAGGCCCAGCTGTTTCTTTTGCACGACCATGGGCAACACGATGAAGCTGCGCGCATCCGGTAACAGCGAACGATGCCATGCCGGCAGCAGATCGCGGATCTTCGGCGCGCTGGCATCCGAAATCATCAGATCGGCATCATTGTCCATCGCCAGATGAAACAGGTCGCGTGCAGACGCAATTGGAAAAGCAAAACCGGCCTGTCTTGCGGCGTGATTGTCTCCCATCGAAATACGCGCGCGGAATTGCTGTGTCTGCATATCTTTCAGGCAGATCGTGGCAAAACGAAAACCCATGCTGCCATACAGCGTTTCCAGCACCAGCAGCAGCAAGTCATTCACCTTGCAGCGTCCTGACGCCATCATATGCGTCACATCCTGTACCCCGGCCAGCAGCAGGTCGCGCGCATTCATCGGCTTGCCGCTGGCATGGCGATCGCTGACCTGAAGCGGCTGATTGTCATCAAGCAGATCGAGCAGCAACTCGCTCGGCAGGCCTGTATCAGTGGCGTCGCTCGCGGAGCCCGGCGCAACAGTCTTGGAATCGCCTGCAATTGCACTTGCCGCTTCAACATGCTCATCCGTCTGCATCGTGAGCTGTGCATTGCTGGCGAGGACCCGGGTTTCCTCGGCTACGCTGGCAAACAGTTGGCCGAGCTTTGCCTGATCAAGATTGAGCGCATGTCCGAAACGCGTCAGCACTGCCTTGGCTGCGGCATCCTGCCCTGGTTCATTCATGTCCGGGATCAGGCGCGCCGCCGCCGAACTGAAAGCGGCGACCTGCTGCAGCCATTCCTGCCGCGCCTTGGCCGGCTTGAGTACGCCTGCCGGTGGCGAGGCCAGTGCGAGTACGATGGTTTCGGGGATATTCCACTCACGCAGCACCGCTTCGCCCAACAGGTCGAAGCTGCATCCGAGAACCTGCATCGAAGCCTGTGCCGGCGTGAATTTGCCGCTTTCGACCAGACGTGAAATTTCGCTGTACAAGCGATGGTCGTGCGATGCGACCAATAGCCGTCCTATGTTCTTGAACAGAGCAGCAATGGCCGCCTCTTCCGCATCCCTGTACTGGCTGCGACGCGCCATTTCGCGTCCAACGATGCTGGCGCATAATGCATGATTCAGTTCGGTGCGTACATTCTTGGCGTGCTTGGTCGACATGCCATCGACCAGCAGCATGGCCAGCGCTGTCGTCTTCACGACTTCGAAGCCGAGCAGGAAAATCGCCTTGGACACCGTCGTGACCGGCGTCCCGGATGAGGTGCGATACGACACCGTATTGGCGACGCGCAGTACCTTTTGCGTGAGCGCGACATCGGAAAGAATGAAGTGCGCCAGATCGCGTACCGCTTCGTCATCCGATGATGCCATCTGCACAACGCGCGATACCGAACTGCCAAGCGCCGGCAAGTCTGCTTCGGCACTGATCTTTCGCAGCAAGCGGTCGCGCGCGTTGACAGCCGTGTCGCCCGCATCCAGACCGGCCGCAGTGGCCGTTCCTGCCGCCGCGCCAACCGATGCCGTATTGTCCAAAACCACGTAAGGCTCCTGAGTATGCTTCCTCTGATACAACCTATGATGACCCATAGCCTGCGACTTGTCGATGCGCATCAAGCTTGGCGATGCGCTTCTCTGCCTTTAACGGCATGAATGCCACAATATTGAGGCGCCTGCTGCAAACCGCTTTCGACCACATTAAAGAATCGGCGCACCTTCGACGACCATTACTACGCAAATGACGAACTATCTTTTAAATCAAATGGCTGGACGGATTTTGGAATGATTCTTAAGGTTTTTTGCCACATCAGAAAACCAAGAATCAATCCCCCCTGATTCCGCCAAAAGGCGGTCCAAGTGGCCTCCGAAGATAGTCATCTCGGCTCACGCCCGACCCCTTTGTAAATGTAAAGGGCGTCTTTTGGTCTGTGCCGTCGGTTATCGCAATGAGCAGGTCCGATGGCGAACCATCCACGGCATCTATCTGCTCAAGTTAAAGTAGGCGGATTGCACCTGGTCGGTATCCAGGGTCAAAAATAACGTGTAGCAGCCTACGGACGGCGTCTTCCAGTTGTAAATGTACTGGTTGCTGGTGACATCGTATCGCAGTCCGGTGCCGCCGGTCGCGACCACTTCCAGCGAATCCGTCGGATCCCCGGTAAAGGAGCCGCACTGCGATGGCTTGAACGTGATCGATTTGACCGCGCTCAGGTCGCTGACGAACTCGCCGCTGGCATTTTTCAACTGCCATTTGACCGGGTAAGTCCTGCCCGCCTTGCCAAGATTGATAACCTCCGGGTTATTGACCGGCTCGAAGAAGCCGATAAAGGTATAGGGTTGAGTAGCAGGACCAAGATTTGCGGCCAGGCTGTGGTCCCCGCCGCCTGCCCCGCCTGCCGCGATCGCCGTCACGCCCGTCAATCCGGCGGGGAGGTTAGTTTGTCCAAAAGTATTACTCCCCCATGCCACGACGGTTCCATCGCTCTTGGCAGCCAAGCTATGGTGGTTACCTGCCGCGACTGCGGTCACGCCTGTCAATCCGGCAGGCAGGTTGATTTGTCCAAGGGCATTCCATCCCCAGCCAACGACGGTCCCATCGCTCTTGCGGGCCAAACCATGCCCGTGACCTGCTGCGATCGCAGTCACGCCCGTCAATCCGGCGGGGATATTAGTCTGATCAAAGGTGTTATCACCCCATCCTACGACGGTCCCATCGCTCTTGAGGGCCAAGTTGTAAAAGCTACCTGCGGCAATCGCAGTCACGCCGGTCAATCCGGCGGGAATATTCAACTGACCCGTGGAGTTATCACCCCAGGCCACTACTGTCCCATCGCTCTTGAGGGCGAGGCTGTGACTGGTACCTGCCGCGACTGCGGTCACGCCCGTCAATCCGGAGGGGATGGTAGTTTGTCCAAAACTATTAGTACCCCATCCCAAGACGGATCCATCGTTCTTGGCAGCCAGGCTGTGGGTGGTACCTGCCGCAATTGCGGTCACGCCTGTCAATCCGGCAGGGATGGTAACCTGTCCACAACAATTAAATCCCCAACCGACTACAGTCCCATCGCTCTTGAGGGCCAAACTATGCCCAAAACCTGCGGCGATCGCGGCAACCCCTGTGAGCCCGGCGGGAACGTTACTCTGCCCGAAGTCGTTGCGGCCCCAGGCTGTGACCGTGCCGGGACTCAACACCTGGGCCTGTGTCGCAGATATTCCTCCCGTCGCCAACGCTGTTGCAATGAACAAAAGACGCATCCGGAAAAACAATGGACGACATTGTTTTAGGGATGTTTTATCGAACGCCTTCATAGATAGGTGGCGAACCCAATTAGCGGCTAACATGACCGTGTCCTTTACTTTGTAGTCGGAGTAATCGGAGCGAATGCTCATCGCAATTCCTTGCGCTATGTATGATCGCTGGCTGCCTGCGCTAATAATTGTGGCTGCGTGATGGCATCTGCTCGGGATTCGTTGGATTCGTCTTCCCTACGGCCGCCACAGGCAACAATCCCAAACGTAAGAAAATAATCACGCACCGCCCGAGCAGGCGATGGCCATAGGCAAGAAGAGATGTGGCTGACATGATGTCGAGCTTTCGATCATTGGCATTTGAAGGTAAAGCGCGCAATGCCGATTCAGCGAAAGCTTAACTCTGCAGGGCCGTTATCGCATCACCAGCGGGTGAAAATGAGATGGCGGCATTTGAGATAAATCAAATTCCAGCATTGGTGCCAGGAAGCCTCTGACTACGCACAATGTCTGACTCATCTTATTGGGAATACATACTCCTTCACAACAATTGAAGGATTGATTGATGGGGCGAGATTTCTTTTTCTCAATAACTCAGCGAGATCGGCGTTCCGCAAGAGTCGCACGCGTTGGGCAGGATCATTGCCTGCGCGCGTTTGACCAGCGCCACAGATGGTCTGGAAACGCATGTGTTACCGGGGTTGACCGATGCGCATGTTCTCCGGTTGAACGATAACGCGATGCGCCTGCGCGGCACGCAAATCCCCTCGTTTGCCATAGCGTCCTTTCCATCCGGAGAATAGTCAACCAAAAGTGTTTTGGGTCATTTGCGTAGTAACACCCTTGCCAAATAAAAAAGCGCACTCGTCGAGTGCGCTTTCGTGTAAGTACATCCGGCATCGCTTGGCTTAGCGCCGGAAGCTTATTTTTCCTGCGACTTTTTGTAGGCTTCCACGCTGGAAAGGATTTCCTTTTTGGCTTCTTCCGGTCCATACCAGCCCTCGATCTTCACCCACTTGCCCTTTTCCAGATCCTTGTAGTGCTCGAAGAAATGCTGAATCTGCTGCAGGCGCAAGTCATTGATGTCCTCCGGCTTTTGCCAGTGTTTATAGATCGGCAGGACCTTGTCGACAGGAACAGCCAGCAGTTTGGCGTCACCGCCCGCCTCGTCGTTCATCTTCAGCACGCCGATCGGGCGGCAGCGTACGACGACACCCGGAATCAGCGCGAACGGCGTAATGACCAGCACGTCCACGGGGTCGCCGTCATCCGAAAGCGTTTGCGGGATATAGCCGTAGTTGCATGGGTAATGCATCGCGGTACCCATGAAGCGGTCGACGAAAATGGCGCCGGTGTCCTTGTCCACTTCGTACTTGATCGGGTCGGCATTCATGGGGATTTCGATGACCACATTGAAATCGTCGGGAAGGCTGCGGCCGGCCGGCACATTATTCAAGCTCATGTTGCTCTCTCAAAAGGTAAAGAAAATTCGGTAATGCGCGATTATAACGGCTTTGCCCGGCGCTTCCGCACCGCAGCATCAATGCCGGCGTCGGAAAACAAAGCGTGAATCGCTGCGCACGATAGCAGGCGCCGCTTACGCCATGCTGAATAGCCGACAGGAAATAACCCGTCGGTTATTCAGAGCATTGTCGCCAGCGCGCACTGCCGATAATGGGATGCCGCCTGTTCCGGCTGGTTCAATGCCTCGTGCAATTGCGCAAGCTTGAGATGGGCTTCACGCACGGTATCCGAGTCGGTCGCGTCATACAGCGCCTGCTCCAGGTGGCGCTGCGCCTTGCCCCAGAGTTTTTGCCTCAGGCAGAGCGCCCCTAGCGTCAGATCCAGTTCCGGATCGCCGGGATGCTTTTGCGACCATTCTTCGCAGCGTTCGATCTGGGCCAGCAACGCGGGCGAACCTTCGGCGGCGGCCGATTCACCGTACATCCTGACCAGGCGGTCGTCCCATTCGCTTGCCAGGGCCTTTTCGACCACCACCCTCGCCTCGTCATGCAAGCCCTTAGCATTGAATGCCTTGGCGCCGCGGATGGCGACCGACGGCTGGATCCGGTCTTCCAGAGGAATGCCGGACCACACGCGACGGATCGATTCGGCATCGTGCGCCTGGGTCGTCAACAGGTCTTCATAGGCTAGTTCGCGCAGGCGGCGCGACAGGGCCGGATGCAAGGCATTGCGCTTGTCGAGCAAACGTACCAGTCGCAGGACTTCCGGCCAGTTCTTGCCGCGCTGGTTGGCCTTGAGGGCGAGCCGCAATGCGTGGATATGGCGAGTGCCGCTGGAATTGAGTTCTCGTACGGCTTCCAGTGCAGATTCCGGTTCGTGGCCGTCGGTCAGCAATTCGATGGTGGTCATCAACCGTGCGGTTTTCAGGCTCGGTTCCTGCGCCTTCGCAAGCCAGGTTTCGCGACGGGCGGATTGCCCCATGCGATGGGCGGCACGCGCGGCAATCATTGCCGACAGGCCCGCGTTTTCCGGCGATTCAGCGGCGCGCGTGGCGGCTTTTTCCGCGTGGCCGAAGCGTCCTTCGAACAAGGCCTTCAGTGCATCGCGCATTGCACGGTTGCCTTCGCGTTCGCGCTTTTCGCGCCGATAGGCAGCGACCCGCTGGGGCATTTGCTGCGTGCTGCGCAACGCATTTATGAGCGCGTAGACCAGAACGAACAACAGTACAAGCAGCACCAGAAACAGATTAAGCGACAGGTCGATCCGATAAGGCGAATAGAAGAACACCACATTGCCCGGATTGAAGCGGGCTCCGACGGCAAGACCGATGGCGACGGCAAACAGGATGACGAGCGAAATGAAGATACGCATCGTTATGGCTTTGCCTTATAGTTGCGCACCGCGTTCAGGCTTTCGGACAGCGTCGGCATTTCAATCGAGAGGTTACTTGCCTGCACCTGTCGCAGCAGCGCCTGTGTGGTCTGGGTCTGCCGCGCGCGCGTATCGAAATACTTCGCAATCACGTCCTGTGCCGCGTTGAGATCACTGCGGAATGCCGGCTCATTGCGCGTCAATAACGCCAACCGGGCATTGAGCAGGCGCAGCTTGAGATTTTCACGCGCATAGTAAGCCTGCGTCGGCGACAGCAGCAAGGCGTCGGGCGATTCGACATTGCGCACGCGGATCAATTGCCGGATCTCTGTCCACATTTCATTGGTCCAGCTATGCCATTTGTCTTCAAGGTCGGCGATCCAGTCGGAATTGCCATTTCCTTTTCCGGTGGGCGAGGCGGCGGCATTTTTTTCCGCGCGGCGCGACGGCTTCGGCTGGGTCGCCGGAAGTGCCGGCTTTTCGTCGGAGAGCAAGGGCATCGCGTCGATCTGCCCGATGATGCTGTCAAGCCGCAACGCGATACCGGTCAGGTCCACCACCGGCAATGCCTTCAAGCGCTCCAGGTCTTTCGCGATCGCGCGGCGGATGATGATGAATTGCGGCTTGTCCGTGCGCGACAGTCGATTGTCCGCATTTTGCAAGGCGATCACCGCACCCTGCACATTTCCGGCCAGCTGCAACTGCTGTCCTGCCGTCGACAACACCTGTTCAATCTCAGCCAGTGCCCAGTCGTCGCGATTGCGTGACAATTCCTGATAAAGCTGTTCCAGCGCGAGTTGCTGGCTTTGTGCCTCGGTTTGCCTGCTTTCAAGCACATTGACCTTTGCCTGCAGCTCTTTGGTGGAATCCTGCAGCGATTTGGCGACAAGCTTGGTTTCGGTGCTGACGGACTCGCCCGACCTGAGCCGTTGCGCCATGTCTTCGCGCAGGTTGCCGATTTCCCTTTGGGTAGCCCACCACTGCGCAAGCAGCAGCACAACCAGCACACCGAGGCCGGCATAGGTAAATTTTCGCAACTGCGTCATCGACGCATTATCATTTTGAACAGCCGCGCTGGACCCCGCAACGCCGGGCTGCTGTGATGGTACCTGGGGAGATGCGGGCTGACCGCCGTTCGAGGAAGATGGCATTTCATTCATGCGTGAAATTGTAACGCGGCTATAAGCTGATCGTCGCCTGATCCTGTCTCGACAATCCATTGAAAACCCAACGATCGGGCGGTTTCCGCAATACGGACATGCGGCACAATCAGGCGTTGCTGTTGCATTTTAACCACTGCAGCAGAGCCGGCCGCTGTGCCGACGAGATCAATCAGGATGCGCAGCGCTTCCGAACTGGTGATGATCCACTCCGATTCGAACTCGATCAAGGTAAGCAGCCCTTGCTGCCCAGCCGGATCAAGATGCGGCGCGACGCGACGGTATGCGGCCAGCTGTTCGACTTCTATTCCTTGCAGGCGCAAGGCGTCGGCCAGCAGTTCGCGGCCGGTTTCTCCGCGAATGATCAAAACGCGCTTGCCGCGCAATGCATCGATATCGAGCACTTCCAGCAAGGTCTGCGAATCGGTGCGCTGGCGGTTCGCCGGACTGATGATATGTGCATTGGCCGGTGTCACACCGTAGCTTGCAAGAGCAGCCCGGCTGCCCTCCCCCATTACTGCGACAGCGACCTGTGCCGGCCATGCCGCTATATGGGCAAACGCGGCATCGATGGCATTCGGGCTGACGAAAGCCACCATCGCATATTCTTCCAGCCGCGACAGGATTGTTCGCAGACGGCCCTGATCTTCCAGCGGCCGGATTTCCAGCAATGGAAAGACAACGGCGTCGCGGCCAGCCGCACGCAGGCGTTCAGCGAGCGGCCTGGCTTGCGTCAGAGGCCGGGTAATGACAACCGGTGGAAGCCGTGCGTCGGTCATGGCAGGAAAAATCGGAAAGATCGGAGCGACAGATTAGCCCGCCTCCATGGCCCGGCATGCGGCAAGAATGTCGCCTGCGCCTTTTGCTTCAAGCAATGCGGCGACCTGCTGCCCGACAGCCTCGGGCGTGCCGGCTGCGCCGTCGACTTCGGCCACGGCAATGCGCGTTCCGTCGGGCGTACCTACCATGGCGCGCAAATGCATGGCGCCGTTGCTGACGGTGGCGAATGCAGCCAACGGAATCTGGCAGCTCCCGCCGAACACGCGGGATACGGTGCGCTCGGCGCGCACTGCCTGTGCGGTCGCTTCATGGTTGAGCGGCGCCAGCAACTGCGTCAGATCATCGCGGCCTGCAAGAATCTCTATCGCCATCGCGCCTTGGCCGGGCGCCGGCAAGCTCTGTTCCGGTTCGATGTATGCCCGGATGCGCTGCGGCACACCTAGGCGCTTGAGTCCGGCCGCGGCCAGGATGATGGCCGCATATTCGCCGCGATCCAGCTTGCCGAGCCGCGTATCGAGGTTGCCGCGCAAGGGACGGACAATGAGCCCCGGAAAGCGCGCCGCAATCAGTGCCTGACGGCGCAGACTGCTGGTGCCTACCACCGCGCCATCAGGAAGATCGGCCAGCGACGCATAGTCGTTCGAGACAAAGGCGTCGCGCGGGTCTTCACGCTCAAGGACGGCAGCCAGCGCAAAGCCCTCGGGCAACTCCATCGGAACGTCCTTCAACGAATGCACGGCGAGATCGGCGCGGCGCTCTTCCATCGCGACTTCCAGTTCCTTGACGAACAAGCCCTTGCCGCCGACCTTGGACAAGGTGCGGTCAAGAATTTGATCGCCTTTCGTTGTCATTCCGAGAATTTCAATACTGCACTGCGGATATAATGCCGAAAGTTTTGCACGGACATGCTCTGCTTGCCACATGGCCAGACGACTTTCGCGCGAGGCGATGATTAACTTGGAGGGAGGAGAAACTTTCACGACGGGCTCTTTCGAATTCATTGGTGCTGGTCGTACCAGCGCGCAGATTTTATCATGCGTGCGCCTGCAGTCCCCGGTCACAAGCCGCTTTCGTTCCTTCTGATAAGCATTCACCATGGCAAAACAAGTGAACACCCTGCCCGCCGTAAAAAAGCCGGTGGCAGATAAAGACGCCCCGTTGAAAGAAGATATCCGCCTCTTGGGCCGTCTACTGGGCAACGTCCTGCGCGAGCAGGAAGGCGATGCCGTCTATCAGGTCGTCGAGACCATCCGTCAAACCGCAGTGCGCTTCCGCCGCGAATCCGACGCCCAGTCCGGCACCGAACTCAACCGGATGTTGAAAAAACTGACGCGCGACCAGACCGTGTCGGTAGTACGTGCCTTCTCCTATTTCTCGCATCTCGCCAACATCGCCGAAGACCAGCATCACAACCGCCGCCGTCGCGCCCACCTGCTGGCAGGCTCGGCGCCGCAGCGCGGCAGTATCGCCTGGGCCTTGTCGCGACTCGACGACGCCGGCGTCTCCGGAGCGACTGTGCGCAACTTCTTCAAGGATGCGCTGATTTCCCCGGTGCTGACCGCACACCCGACCGAAGTCCAGCGCAAGAGCATTCTGGATGCGGAGCGCGAAATTGCGCGTCTGCTTGCAGAGCGTGATCACCCGCTCACGCACAAGGAACTCGCCCACAATACCCAATTGCTGCATGCACGCGTCGCCACGCTCTGGCAGACGCGCATGCTGCGCTATACGAAGCTTACGGTGGCGGACGAGATCGACAATGCACTCTCGTACTATCGCATTACCTTCCTGCGCGAATTGCCGGGACTGTACGACGATATCGAAACCGAACTTGCCGCGCAATTCCCGCAGCGCCAGACTGCCGAAAAAGAACACCCGCCTTTCGTGCAGATGGGAAGCTGGATCGGCGGCGACCGCGACGGCAATCCCAACGTCAACGCCGGCACCATGCGGCATGCGCTGGTGCGTCAGTCGACGGCGATCTTCGATTTCTACCTCGACGAAGTTCACGCACTCGGTGCCGAACTTTCGATATCGACGCTGCTGGTCGGCGTCAGTCCCGAACTGCAGGCGCTGGCCGAACGTTCGCCCGATCAGTCCAATCACCGGATGGACGAGCCCTACCGGCGTGCGCTGATCGGCTTGTACGCGCGGCTGGCGGCGACTGCCCGCACACTCGGCGCGGCACACGTGCTGCGCCAGGAAGTCGGGACTGCGGCGCCCTATGCGACAGCGGCCGAATTCAGCGACGACCTGCAAATTCTGGTCGACTCGCTCAAGGCCCATCATGGCGCGGCGCTGATCAAGCCGCGCCTGGCAACGCTCAAGCGTGCTTCGGAAATCTTTGGCTTTCATATGGCCACACTGGATATGCGGCAAAGCTCGGACGTGCATGAACGCGTGCTGGCTGAAATGTTTGCGCGCGCGCGTGTGGCGGACAACTATGCCGGGCTTGGCGAAGAAGCGAAAATCAAGCTGCTGCTCGATGAACTGGGCAAGCCGCGCCTGCTGTACTCGCCTTATCTCGAATATTCGACCGAGACCGATTCCGAACTGGCCATCCTGCGCACTGCCCGCGACGTGCGGCAGCGCTATGGCGAGCGCGCGATCCGCAACTACATCATCTCGCACACCGAAACTGTCTCGGACTTGCTGGAAGTCCTGCTGCTGCAAAAGGAAACCGGCTTGCTGCATGTCCAGTGGGATGCCGCGTCGAATTCGGGACCGCAAGCGGAAATGGAATTGATGGTCATTCCGCTATTCGAGACGATTCCGGATTTGCGCTGCGCCACCGACATCATGCAGCGTTTCATGGCGATACCGCAGGTGCGGCACCTGATTGCCAAGCAGGGCGAACTGCAGGAAGTCATGCTCGGCTATTCGGACTCGAACAAGGATGGCGGTTTCCTGACCTCCACCTGGGAGTTGTACAAGGCAGAAACCCGCCTGATCGAACTGTTCAACAATGCGGGCGTCAAGTTGCGCCTGTTCCATGGACGCGGCGGCACCGTAGGCCGGGGGGGCGGTCCGAGCTACGAGGCTATCCTCGCGCAACCGGCGGGTACGGTCAACGGCCAGATCCGTCTGACCGAACAAGGCGAAATCATCGCATCCAAGTTCTCCAATCCGGAAATCGGTCGACGCAATCTGGAGCTGCTGGTGGCGGCTACGCTCGAAGCCAGCCTGATGCCGAATGCGGCGGACAGCAAGGAAGCCAGGAAACTGGCCGGTTTCGAACGCGTGATGGAAGAATTGTCGGAACGCGCCTATCACACCTATCGCAACCTTGTGTATGAAACGCCGGGCTTCACCGATTACTTCTTTGCCGCCACGCCGATCGCGGAAATCGCGGAGCTCAATATCGGCTCCCGTCCAGCATCGCGCAAATCGACACGCCGCATTGAAGACTTGCGCGCCATTCCATGGGGCTTCTCATGGGGCCAGTGCCGATTGCTCTTGCCGGGCTGGTATGGTTTCGGCAGCGCGATCGCATCCTGGCTGGAAGAAGACAGCGACGGCAAGGAGCAGAAGCGCCGCGTCGCGCAGTTGCGGGCGATGGTCAAGGAATGGCCGTTCTTTGCAACACTGCTGTCGAACATGGATATGGTATTGGCAAAAACCGATCTGGCGGTCGCGTCGCGCTATGCCGACCTGGTTTCGGACAGAAAGCTGCGAAACAGTATCTTCAAGCGCATTCTTGAAGAGCATGAGCGCACCACCGTCTGCCTGGCAACGATCACCGGCGCCAAGGAAAGGCTGGCCGGCAATCCCCTGCTGGCGCGTTCGATCAAGAACCGCTTTGCCTATCTTGATCCGCTCAACCACTTGCAGGTCGAACTGATCAAGCGCCATCGCGCCGCGACAGCCGATGGACGCAAGCTGGATGAACGGGTACGGCGTGGCATCCACTTGTCGATCAACGGCATCGCTGCTGGATTGCGCAATACCGGCTGAAGCCCCCTGAAAAAAAGCCCGCATGCCCGTTGGACCCATGCCTGCATGCGTCCAACGGGCATGCGGGCTTTTTACTTCACCAGCGCCTTGACCACTGGCCACTGCCGCCGGGAAATCGGCAGGCGTTCCTCAATACCGCGCAAGATCACCTGCCAGGACTCCTGGGCCTTGTCGTGTTCGCTCTCGATATCGATAGACGCCGATCCGCGTTCAACCCCCACGATAGCCTGCCGCGCCACAAGGGCATTGCGATGTACGCGCACGAACGTGGCGCCGAGCTCGTCTTCAATCGAGGTCAGGGATTCCTCAAACAGATATTCCTGCGAGCGGGTACGCAGCGTCACGTACTTTTGTTCCGCCTTCAGATAAAGCACTTCCGCAATCGGCACCAGCAGCAGCCGGCCGCGTTCCTGCACCGAGAAATGTTGTCGCACTGAATGGGGAACCGGCGTCGGAGCGCCACCCTTGCCGCGCAATTCCCCAACCCGCTGCAAGGCGTCCGCCAGGCGCGCCGCGCGTACCGGCTTGAGCAGGTAATCGAGCGCATGCACCTCAAAGGCTTTCAAGGCGAATTCATCATAGGCGGTCACAAAAATGACAGCCGGCGGCAGAGGCAGCCTGGCAAGATGCTTCGCCAGCTCCAGCCCTGTCATGCCGGGCATCTGCACATCCAGCAGCACAATGTCGGGTGACGTAGCCGCTATGCCGTCGAGCGCGCCTTGCGGATGCTCCGCCTCGCCGACGAGTTGATGCGGACAGGTCGCGGCGATGTCGGACAGCAGCGTTTTCAAGCGCACGCGTGCCGGCGCTTCGTCATCCACGATGAAAAGACGCGGCATCATTGCGCTCCCTTCACATACGGAAAGCGCAGCTTCACTTCAAAGAATCCGCGCGCAATCCTTGTGGTGAGCTGCCCTTCGACGTCATACAGCAAAGCCAGGCGTTCACGGATGTTTTCCAGCGCCATGTGATTGCCGGCGACGCTCACCTCGCCATGATACGGGTTGATGACGACGATCTCGATCCGGTCGAGCGAGCGGCTCATGTGAATCTGGACCTGCGTCGGCCCGCTTGCCGGCTCGACGCCGTAGTGCACTGCATTTTCCAGCAGAGGCTGGAGCAAAAGCACCGGTATCTGCGACTTGCGCATCACCTGACTGTCGAGATTTTCGCTGGCCCATGTTACTTGCAGTCGCTCGCCCAAGCGTATCTGTTCTATCGACAGATATTGTTCGCACAGCCGAATTTCCTGTTCGAGCGTCGTCATGCTGCGCGGATCGCTCATCAGCACGCGAAACAGGTCGGCCAGGTCTTCCAGTGTCGTTTCCGCACGCTGCGGCTCGGTCCTGATCAGCGACAGCACTGCGTTCAGGCTATTGAACAGGAAATGCGGACGGATCCGCGCCTGCAAAGCCTGCAGCCGTGCCTCTACCAAAGCCGGCGAAAAAGCCCGTGTCCTCAATTCGAAATAATGCTGAAACAGCGCGCCGAACAAGGCGGCAAGCATGATGCTCTTGCCAAGCGTCATGCGCACGAAGCTGCTGATCAGCCAATCGACCGTCGTAAACAAATAGACAACGATTGCCGTCACCACCGCCGGCGCAATGACACAGGCGAGCCGCTGCGCCCAAAGAACATCCGCGCGGTGCATGCCGATGGCCGGAAGACTGCGCCGCAGCAGACACATGGCGAATAACGACCAGAGACATGACAGTTCGACCACGATCGACACTTCGGCGAATTCGAGCATGCCGGCACGCCAGTGTATGGCGTGCAGCATGACCCAGCCGAATGCTGCCGCATTGACGCCGATCAGCGTGCGCAGCACGACGCCAAGGTTGCAGCAATCGGGGATGACAATATCGGTCGGACGGGGCGCCGTGCGGGCATGAGATAGCGGCATACGGTCCAGCGCTTGTTTTATAATCACGGATTCACCGGAATTCCATTATGACAGCACAACTTTCCAAAAAGGGCGAGGCCTGGTCGGCACGCTTTTCCGAACCGGTCTCGGACCTGGTCAAACGTTACACCGCTTCCGTGTTCTTCGACAAGAGGATGGCGAATGCCGATATCCAGGGCTCGCTTGCCCATGCCGAAATGCTGTCGCATCAAGGCATCATCAGCGCCCAGGATTATGCCGACATCCAGCGCGGCATGGCGCAGATCCAGGCCGAAATCGACGCCGGCAAGTTCGAATGGCTGCTCGACCTGGAAGACGTCCACCTGAACATTGAAAAGCGCCTGACCGAACTGGTCGGCGATGCCGGCAAGCGCCTGCATACCGGTCGCTCGCGCAACGACCAGGTGGCAACCGATATCCGCCTCTACATGCGCGGTGCCATCGACGACATCAGCGGCCTGCTGCGTGATTTTCGCCTGGCGCTACTGGATCTCGCCGAGCAGCATGCCGACACCATCCTGCCCGGATTCACACACATGCAGGTGGCACAGCCGATCACCTTCGGCCATCACATGCTCGCCTACGTCGAAATGTTCAATCGTGATGCCGAACGCATGGCCGACTGCCGCAAGCGCGTCAACCGCTTGCCGCTCGGCGCCGCCGCGCTGGCCGGAACCACCTTCCCGATCGACCGCGAACGTGTCGCGAAAACCCTCGGCTTCGATGAAGTCTGCCGCAATTCGCTGGATGCTGTGTCGGACCGCGACTTCGCGATTGAATTCTGCGCGGCGGCGGCTCTCGTCATGACGCATATCTCGCGCATGTCTGAAGAACTGGTGATCTGGATGAGCCCGCGCGTGGGCTTCATCGATATCGCCGACCGCTTCTGCACTGGCTCTTCGATCATGCCGCAGAAAAAAAATCCTGACGTTCCCGAGCTCGCGCGCGGGAAGACCGGCCGCGTCAACGGCCACCTGGTCGGCTTGCTGACCTTGATGAAAGGCCAGCCGCTGGCCTACAACAAGGACAATCAGGAAGACAAGGAACCGCTGTTCGACACGGTCGATACCGTGGTCGATACGCTACGCATCTTTGCCGATATGGCACGCGGTATTACGGTCAAGCCGGACGCAATGCGCGCCGCCGCCCTGCAAGGCTATGCAACCGCGACGGACCTGGCCGATTACCTGGTAAAGAAAGGCCTTGCCTTCCGCGACGCGCATGAGGCCGTCGCGCATGCGGTGCGCACCTGCGAACAGCGGGGCTGCGATCTGACGGATCTGACGCTGGATGAGATGCGCGCCTTCTCGCAATTGATTGAAGCCGATGTATTCAAGGTGCTGACGCTGGAAGGTTCGGTCGCGGCACGAGATCATGTCGGAGGCACCGCTCCTGCTCAGGTGCGCGCAGCGATTGAACATCTACGCAGCCATCTATCCTGATTCACACGGCAGAGGTACGCGCGGTATGGCGCGCACCTCTGTCGCGTGAAAAGCACGTTTTTGCAAATCCCTGAAGCGCAAACTTTGTAATGGCCGTATGCTGGAAAGAGCCCAATGCGGATTGCCGCAAATTGAGCGGCGTTGGTTGAATATGTCGCCCGCCCCTTCGATCCGACCAGTGCATTCACACAATGCTGCAACGCGACATTTCAATCGGTTTGCGTACTATCACGTACGCGCTACTACCTTAAAATCCGGTATAAGCCTGAAAAAAACTTCATGTTTTGCATCGCACCATGAAAAGAATGGCGAACACGCCTTCGGTGTGTTCGTTTGTATCTAGAATTGTCATATACTCCCCCGAATTAAAAGCGGGGTGCCATAAGACAGCCCATCGCATAAAAGATCCCAACCCTGATTCAGAGTTTTTCTTTCATGGAGACAAGCACCATGTCATCGCCACGAGCGCCCCTGGCTTGCTCTGTCCGTGCGTTTGATCACGCCGGTCGGATCAATACCTGCCGTTCTCTCCCCTGCCGCCATACGCGCAGCGGGAAATTACTCCACCTCCCCATGCCCGGCTTCAGGCCCGGCTGCCATTCCTGAGAGGGCTTGCATCATGCAATCATTGCTAAAGCTCTCAAGCTGGATCGATTTCATCGGCTACCGGATAGGCAAGGTCGCCAATATAGCGATCCTTCTTTCCTGTGTTGTCAGTGCTACCAATGCACTGGTCAGGTATGGATTTAACTGGAGTAATAACTGGCCGCTCGAGCTTCAGTGGTACTTGTTTGGCGCGGCGGTGATGCTGGGCGCTCCCTATACGTTTCAAAAGAATGAGCACGTACGGGTTGATTTGATTTATGGCCACGTCTCCGAACGCACGCAGTTCTGGATCGACGTATTCGGCATCATTGTTTTCCTGCTTCCCGCCTGCCTGTTGTTTACCTGGCTTTCATGGAAAGCATTGTTTCTTCCTTCATGGGACATCCTTGAACAGTCGGCGAACGCAGGCGGCCTGCCCAGGTATCCGATCAAGCTGATCGTCCCGGTTGGCTTCGCGCTGCTTGCACTGCAAGGCATCTCGGAACTCATCAAACGCATTGCCGCATTGGCGGGCAAAGTGCACCTCGATACCAAATACGAAAGACCCGTCCAATGATCCCGCTCGAGTATATGCCGCCGCTGATGTTCGGCGGTCTGGTCCTGTTTATGCTGATCGGCTTTCCAGTCGCCTTCTCCTTGCTTGCGCTGGGGCTGTTCTTCGGCATCATCTCCATTGAACTTGGATTTTTTGGCGTGAATTTCCTGCAGGCGGTACCGCAGCGAATATTCGGAAGCGTCCTTGCCAACGATCTATTGTTAGCGATTCCCTTCTTTACCTTCATGGGGGCGATTCTAGAAAAGTGCGGCCTGGCCGAAGAGATGCTTGACTCCATGGGTCAGTTGTTCGGCCCCATTCGCGGCGGTCTTGGCTATTCGGTCATCTTGGTCGGCTTCATCCTGGGCGCGATTACCGGAACGGTAGCCGCACAGGTCATCACCATGGCCATGATTTCCCTGCCGGTCATGATGCGGTACGGCTATAACATGCGCTACACCACCGGCGTACTGGCCGCCTCCGGCACCATTACCCAACTGGTGCCGCCTTCGCTGGTGCTGGTTGTGCTGGCTGACCAACTCCGCACGCAGACCGCAAGCGCCGACGTTGGCAGCATGTATCTCGGCGCATGGGGACCATCGCTTGTGCAGATCGGCTTGTTTATTCTGTACACATTCATCTTGTCTCGCATCAAGCCGGAATGGTTACCTGCAATCCCGAAAGAAGCACGCACAGTGCAAGGTTGGGAACTGTGGAAGAAATGCCTTCGCGGCATCATCCCATCGGCAGTGCTGATCTTCATGGTGCTTGGAACCATGATGCTCGGCGTCGCGACACCAACAGAGTCCGGTGCCATGGGCGCGCTCGGCGCCGTTGTGCTCGCTGTGCTGCGAAACAAGGAATTCACCAGCAAGGACCGCGCGGTATTCCGCATCGGCATGGTCGGCCTGGCCGCAGCGGGCGTGATCGGCGCAATATTCTATACATCGGAAATCGGCGTCAGCAAGGTTGCCATTCCATTCCTGCAGGCTGGACTGGTCGCGGCGTATGTCGCTCTCGTCTGGATGATCATTCGCGCCAGCCGTATCAATGAGTTGCGCGACCTGATCGTGCTCGGGTACCAGTCGACCATGCGCCTTACATCCATGGTCGTATTCATCCTCATTGGCTCGACCTGCTTCTCGGTCGTTTTCATGGGTGTGGATGGCGGATTGTGGGTCGAGCATCTGTTCACCGGCTTGCCCGGCGGGTGGATCGGCTTCCTGGTGGTGGTCAATCTGTTCGTGTTCTTCCTGGCCTTCTTCCTCGATTTCTTTGAGATTGCTTTCATCGTTGTGCCGATGATTGCTCCGGTGGCAGAGAAGGTGCTGGCTCCAGTACTGCTTGAGAGCATGGGCAGTCCAGAGGCTGCGGCCTCGGCGGCACTGGTGTGGTTTGGCGTGATGCTTTGCGTCAATATGCAAACCTCGTTCATGCACCCGCCGTTCGGATTTGCGCTTTTCTATCTGAGAGGCGTTGCGCCGAAAGAAGTCAAGAGTTCGGATATTTACTGGGGCGCTGTGCCGTGGGTCGTACTGCAGGTCATCATGGTTGGCCTGGTGGCTACTTTCCCGCAAATGGTGACCGGATTCCTGGACAAAGGCATCGCATCGACGCCATCCGAAGGCTTGGTCATCGAGCGACCGGCGATGGAAGAAGAAAAGAGGGAAGAAGGAGAGGCTCCTGAACTGAACTTCTCTACTGATACGGAAAAGAAGGAAGAAAGCGAGCCGCAACTCAACTTCTCTACCGATACCGAGAAAAAGTAAGGCGCTTTCGTAAGCCGCTTTCCATAAAACAAAAGCCCCGCGACGTGAAGTCGCGGGGCTTTTTTCTTCTTATACCGAGCCTAAGCCGCCCTGAATATCAGGAACCGTTACTGCCCTTACGCGTAATCATGAAGTTCTGCAGCGGAGCTTCTGCAACGGAGAACCACTGGTTTTCGTCCTGGCGGAATCGCTTCCATGGCTCGTACACTTTCTTGAACTTGGCATTCTTCTCAGCCTCTGCGTCCATGACGGTGTTTGCTGCCTTGTAGCATGCTTCCATGACTTCCTTGGAGAAGCTGCGCAGCTTGACGCCGCTTTTCAACAGTCGTGCCAGTGCTGCCGGATTGCGAGCGTCGTATTGAGCCTGCATGACGACGTGAGCTTCATAGGTCGCTACTTCGATGGCCGCCTGGTATTCCTTGGGCAGCTTTTCCCATTCCTTCAGGCCAACGTAAAAGGACAGTTGCGGACCAGCTTCCCACCATCCGGGCGCATAGTAGAAAGGCGCGACCTTGTTAAAGCCGAGTTTCTCGTCGTCGTACGGACCAACCCATTCGGCCGCATCGATCGTGCCCTTTTCCAGCGCAGGATAAATGTCGCCACCAGCAATCTGTTGCGGCACCACACCGAGCTCTTGCATCACCTTTCCGGCGAAACCGCCGATGCGCATCTTCAAGCCATTGAGGTCTTTGACGGTCTTGACTTCCTTCCGGAACCAGCCGCCCATTTGGGTACCGGTATTTCCGCCGAGGAAATTGACAATACCGTAGTCCTTGAAAAATTCACGCATCAATTCACGGCCACCGCCCTGATCGATCCATGCTGTCTGTTGGCGCGAATTCAGGCCGAAAGGAACGGCACAATCGAATGCGAACGTCGGATCCTTGCCGAAATAATAGTACGAGGCGCTATGGCCCATTTCCACCGTACCAGCCTGGACTGCATCCATTACCTGCAATGCCGGAACGATCTCACCGCCAGCGAATACCCGAATCGTGAATTTGCCACCAGTCAGCTGAGCCACTCGCTTGGAAAAGACATCCGAAGCGCCAAAAATCGTGTCCAGCGATTTCGGAAAGCTTGATGCAAGCCGCCAAGTGATAGTCGGCTGGGCTTGCGCAAATGCCGGGGTTGCAACTGCCCCGACTGTTGCGCCGATAGCTGCTTTTTTTATAAAGGAACGGCGTTCCATTTTCTCTCCTGTGATTGAACCATAGTCTTGATTTGTGACCGGCACTAACCCATTCGGGTCATCGTCCCCTCCGGCTTCGGCCGATTGTATGGTTACTAATATCTCGGATGCAATCAAAACAGATATTGCACCGCACCATTGCCACAAAAGGCCTCTACCTGCAAGGCACGTAATAAAGGCTGTAGAGCACTGGCGGCAAAGAGACGACGTGAAGCAGCATCTGAAAGCGGTCGGATGGAGGGTGCCGTTTCAGAATGAAACGCAAGAAATGACAGCGTCGCGAGGCACGCGAACAGGAAGCAAGGGAGAGGAGAACGCAGAATGCGCAAGGCAACCTGCGGCACAACGATGTGTACCGCAGGATAAGACAGAGACTTACTTACGCGAAGTCATGAAGTTTTGCAGAGGCACTTCAGCGACCGAGAACCACTGATTCTGATCACGCTGGAATCGTTTGTATGGCTCGTAAATCTTCTTGAATTTGGCGTTCTTCGCCGCTTCTTCTTCCATCGTTGTTACGGCCGCCTTGTAGGCGGCTTCCATGATGTCTTTCGAGAAGAAACGCAGCTTGGCGCCGCCCTTGATCAAGCGCGCCAGCGCTGCCGGGTTCTTCGCGTCATACTCGGCCTGCATGGTCACGTGGGCTTCGTAGGATGCAGCCTCGATCGCCTGCTGGTATTCCTTGGGCAGCTTTTCCCACTCCTTCATGCCGACGTAGAACGCAAGCTGCGCACCGGCTTCCCACCAGCCCGGTGCGTAATAGTATGGCGCGACCTTATAGAACCCAAGCTTTTCATCGTCGTACGGCGTGGTCCACTCGACCGCATCCAGCGTGCCCTTTTCCAGCGCGGGATAAATGTCCGCACCAGCGAGCTGTTGCGGGACCAGGCCCAGCGGCGCCATTACCTTGCCAGCGAATGCGCTAATACGCATCTTGAGACCCTTGATGTCGTTCAGGGTCTTGATCTCCTTGCGGAACCAGCCGCCCATCTGCGCACCGGTATTCCCGCCGAGGAAATTGACGATGCCGTACTCTTTGTAGAAGTCGCGCAGCAATTCGCGCCCTCCACCCTGATCGAACCACGCGGTCTGCTGACGGGAATTCATCCCGAACGGCACCGCGCAATCAAATGCAAATGTAGGATCCTTGCCGAAGTAGTAGTAAGGCGCGGTATGGCCCATCTCCACGGTGCTGTTTTGCACGGCGTCGACAACCTGGAGAGCCGGAACGATTTCACCGCCGGCGAAAACGCGGATATTGAACTTGCCGCCGGTAAGAGCCGAAACCCGCTTGCTGAAAACTTCAGCAGTACCAAACAGTGTGTCAAGCGATTTAGGGAAGCTCGATGCGAGGCGCCAGTTAATAGTCGGCTGGGTTTGCGCAAGCGCCGGTGCGGCAATTGCACCAACCGATGCGCCGACCGCTGCTTTTTTTAGAAAGGAACGACGTTCCATTTTGTCTCCTGTTGAGTAAGGCATCAAATCGATGTCGACCATGCACGCACTCACGAACGCGCAGATGCGCGATATGTGTACTTGATACGGGCATGGCTTTGCATTGAACCTGCAGGTCAACTACCGGATACCCTGCATGGCAAGGCACACGGTGTTCAATTCCTGTGCGCTTAGAAGCATGCCATAAAAAACACATCTCGTCCGGCAGCTTCCCAATGGCAAGAAGCCCGCCGCATTGGTATGCAGCGGGCTTCGTCATTACAGCTGCTTCTTCAAACTTGCCGCATGAATTACTTGCGGGTCGTCATGAAGTTTTGCAGCGGCACTTCCGCTACCGAGAACCACTGGTTCTGATCCTGACGGAAACGCTTCCAAGGCTCATAGACCTTCTTGAACTTGGCGTTCTTCGCGGCTTCTTCTTCCATGACTTCATTAGTCGCCTTGTAGCAAGCTTCCATGATCTCCCTGGAGAACTGACGCAGCTTCACACCGTTCTTCAACAAGCGCGCCAGCGCGGCAGGATTGCGCGCATCATATTCCGCCTGCATGACGACATGCGATTCATACGACGCCGCTTCGACTGCAGCCTGGTATTCCTTCGGCAGCTTTTCCCATTCCTTGATGCCGATGTAGAAGGACACTTGCAGACCGGCTTCCCACCAGCCCGGTGTGTAGTAGAAAGGCGCAACCTTGTTGAAGCCGAGCTTTTCATCGTCATACGGTCCGATCCATTCGGCCGCATCGATCGTGCCCTTTTCCAGTGCCGGATAAATATCACCGCCTGCAATCTGCTGCGGCACCAGGCCGAGTTTCTGCATCACACGACCGGCGAAGCCACCGATACGCATTTTTAGTCCGTTGAGATCCTGGACTGTCTTGACTTCCTTGCGGAACCAGCCACCCATCTGCGTGCCGGTGTTGCCGCCCATGAAGTTGACGATGCCGTAGTCCTTGAAGAATTCTCGTGTCAGCGCCTTGCCGCCACCTTGGTCCCACCACGCCGTCTGCTGACGGGAGTTCAGGCCAAACGGCACCACGCCATCGAATGCGAACGTCGGATCCTTGCCGAAGTAGTAGTACGAAGCACTGTGGCCCATTTCGACCGTACCGGCTTGGACTGCGTCCATGACCTGCAGCGCGGGAACGATTTCGCCGCCTGAGAAAACGCGAATGTTGAATTTGCCGCCGGTCAAGGCTGCTACGCGCTTCGAAAAGACTTCCGCTGCGCCGTAGATGGTATCGAGCGATTTGGGAAAGCTAGATGCCAGACGCCAATTGATGGTCGGCAGAGTCTGCGCGAGCGCGGGAGCAGCGACTGCTCCGACAGTCGCGCCGACTGCCGCCTTTTTAATAAACGAACGACGTTCCATTTTGTCTCCTTGAGAATTGAACACACAGGTCATGCGGAACCGAGCTTTGATGATCGGCGGATAGCCGGATCGCGAGCCTAAGGATTCTAGGTGTGCGGATATACCGGAGGCAACACGAAAAGTGCTTCCTCGTAGCAGTGCTTAGGTAAAAATACGTAGAGGGGATTGCGCCAGCCCGATGTCCGAGATGGAAGAGCCTGGCATTGCGGGACTAAGTAGGAGTTGGATAAAGCATGCGCATTGGACGTGTAAATATGTACGGACAACGGCAATAAAAGTATCAGGCGCGCACGCATCATAAGTTTGACCGCGCTACGAATCAAGCCGGGTTATCTATCGGCGTTGCTCCTGCAACATTCCCAAGATTTTTTTTGAATCCTATGAATCCGGTCTACACCGCGCTGCGTATAGAACTCTGCATCAAACGGAATTCCGTTCATTTTTCTTGCAGGAGACAGACATGTTCACAGTTATCAGCAAAAGCGCGGTAGGTGCCGGCATCGCCGCGACCGCCCTGCTTGGCTTGGCCAGCATACCGGCGGCCGCGTCCAGTCACCGCGAAGCGCCATACATCACGCGTCAGCCCAAGGTGGACGCGACCGATTTCTACATGTTCCGTAGTTATGAAACGGGGCGCGGCGACTATGTCACACTAATCGCAAATTACATTCCGCTGCAGGATGCCTACGGCGGTCCAAATTATTTTTCCATGGACCCGGACGCGCTGTACGAAATACACGTGGACAACAATGGCGATGCCAAGGAGGACCTGACCTTCCAGTTCCGCTTCAAGAATGAGAACAAGGACACCAAGCTCAATGTTGGCGGCAAACAGGTATCGATTCCCCTGATCATCAATGGCGCCTCGGATATCAATGAACCCAACGCGGCGGGCCTGAACCAGCGCGAAACCTATTCCGTCACCGTGGTACGCGGTGACCGCCGCAGCGGTACGCGTGCGGCAGTGACCAATGCTGCCGGTGGCGCAAGCACCTTCGACAAACCTGTCGATAACATCGGCAACAAGTCGATTTCCGATTACGCGTCGTATGCGGCAAAGCATCGCTACAACATCAATATTCCCGGATGCGGTACGGCAGCGCGGATGTTCGTGGGACAACGCAAGGATCCCTTCGTCGTGAATCTCGGCGAGACCTTTGACCTCATCAACATCAAGGCACCGGCCACCGCATTCGATCCCAATGCCGAGCGCGCCGCCAGCGATTCGCTCGCGCACAAGAATGTGACCTCGATCGCACTGGAAGTGCCAATCTCTTGTCTGGCCAGCGGTTCCGAAACCGTCGTTGGCGGCTGGACCACGGCCAGCCTGCGCCAGGGTCGCCTGCTTAATCCGACTCCCAACAGCAATGCGGCATCGAAGGAAGGCGGCGCATGGACCCAAGTCTCGCGCCTGGGCATGCCGCTCGTCAATGAAGTCGTGATCGGCCTCAAGGACAAGGATCAGTTCAACCACAGCAAGCCGGGCGGCGACACGCAATTCATCGACTATGTCACCAATCCGACTCTGCCAGCCCTGGTCGAAGTACTGTTCGGCAGCGCCGGCGTCAAAGCGCCGACCAACTTCCCGCGCAATGATTTGGTTACGGCATTCCTGACCGGCGTACCGGGCTTGAACAAGCCAGCGAATGGCACGCCATCGGAAATGCTGCGCCTGAACACAGGCATTGCCGTGGCAAGCGCTCAGCACCGACTGGGCGTCATCGGCGGCGACACCGCAGGTTTCCCGAACGGACGACGTCCGGGCGATGACGTAGTGGACATCGCATTGCGCGTGGTGATGGGCAAGCTGTGCCGCCTCAATCTCGGCTGTGCGCCCGCGGATGCACCGGCAGGCGATATCGAATTCACCGATGGCGCCTATATCGATAGCAGCTTCGTCGATGCCGCCTTTCCTTACCTGAAGAATCCTCTGCCGGGCTCAGTCAAGCATTGAACATGCAGCTTATCTATACCCGACAAGGAGTGCATCATGAAAAAGCTTTTGTTTTTATTCCCGATACTGGCGGCACTAACCGCCTGCGGCGGAGGTGGAGGTAACGGTGGAGGTGATATCGCCGCAACCGACACGACGCCGGCGCCGGTTGCCACGACGCCGGCGCCGGCGCCGGTCGCGACCGCACCGGCAGCCGATGCATTCACAGGCAACGTCAGCTCGGTTGTCGGCATGTCCAGCGACACTGCCGAGCCGGTCGCCCTGGATGCATCCGCAGCCAGCATGCCGGAAGACAGCGAGCCAACGCCGGTAAGCTAAACGCCGGCACGCAGCAAGCCTCTGGTCCGCGACAAGCGTGGCCTGAGGCTTGCACGCCCGTTCTACGCGGCAGAATGGGCGACGGCGAAGGCGATACAAGCGTCGGTCTGATCAGCTTCCGGCAACCGTCATGTTTTCAATCAGGATGGAACCGGTCGTTCTGGTCCCGCGCACCAGCGTATCCGCACCGACGGCAACGATTTGCTGAAACATCTGCTGCATGTTGCCTGCAATCGTGATTTCTTCCACCGGATACTGGATTTCCCCGTTCTCCACCCAGTAACCGGATGCGCCGCGCGAATAGTCGCCGGTCACATAGTTGACGCCCTGCCCCATCAATTCGGTTACCAGCAGGCCGGTGCCAAGCTTGGCGAGCATCGCCTTGAAATCGTCTTCCGGGCGGGTCTGGGTAGATGCGAAAGTCAGGTTGTGCGCACCACCGGCATTGCCAGTCGTTTTCATGCCAAGCTTGCGAGCCGAATACGTAGAGAGGAAATATCCCTGCACCACTCCGTCGCTCACGATCTCGCGCCGGTTGGTTTTTACACCCTCTTCGTCAAACGGCGACGAGCCGACAGCTCCGATAATGTACGGATCTTCCACCACCTGAATATGCGGGGCGAAGACCGGCTTGCCGATCGAATCGAGCAGAAAGGTCGACTTGCGATATAAGGCGCCGCCGGAAATCGCTTGTATGAACGCGGCTACCAGGCCCGCGGCCAAAGGCGCTTCGAACAGTACCGGGCACTTGCGCGTGTCCAGCTTGCGCGCATTGAGACGGGCGAGCGCTCGCTCGGCGGCATAGCGACCGATATCTTCGGGCCGGGCTAGCTTGCCGGGGTCACGTCCGGATGAATACCAGTCGTCGCGCTGCATGTTGGCGCCCTTGCCCGCGATCGGCGACACCGAGATCGTGTGCCGCGACGCCGGATAGCCACCCATGAATCCGCGCGAATTCGCATAGACGAAATGCGTCTGCTGCGCGTATACGCTGGCGCCTTCACTATTGGCAATACGCCGGTCGACCGCAAATGCCGCAGCTTCGCAGCGAGTGGCAAGCGCCACCGCCTCTTCGGTCGAGATAAGCCATGGGTAACATAGCGCCAGATCTTGCGGATCCATCTCCAGCGAATCCTCGTCCGGCAGTCCGGCGCAGTCGTCTTCAGCTGTGAAGCGCGCAATGTTGTAGGCGGCTTCCACCGTTGCTTTCAATGACGTCTGGGAAAAATCCGATGTGCTGGCATTGCCGCGGCGCACATGCTTTTCTGGGCCGAGGTATACCGTCACTCCCATGCCCTTGTCCTTGTTTTGCTCGATGGTCTCGATCTTGCCCTTGCGCACCGCCACCGACAATCCATTCCCTTCATTGATTTCCACTGAAGCATTGGATGCACCGATTTCCTTGGCGAAACGCAGGACATCTTCTGCAAGCTGCTTGAGCTGGTCGTGACTGTGGGTAAATACGGGTGTGCTCATGGGCCGGTTTTTTTGGATATCGTTTTAAAACAGTTATCATATCAGTCGTTTACAGAATGGCTTCAATTCATCATGGTTAATCCAAACAGAGGTGCGGTCGGCTTCAAGTCGAGCGAGTTTGAACAGCAATACGATCGTCCGTCCAAGTCGCAGCTCAAGCGCGACATGACAGCGCTGCAGAAACTCGGCGAAGAACTCGTCAATGAACCCAAGGATCGCGTCATGCGCGTTCCCATGCCCGAAGACGTGCGCGACGTCATCCTCGAGTGCCAGAAGATCAAGGACCATGAAGGCAGGCGCAGGCAGATGCAGTTCGTCGGCAAAAAAATGCGCACGCTTGAGGAAGACGAAATCGCCGCGATCCAGAAAGTGCTCGATAGCTGGAAAGGTGCATCCAAGGCCGAGACGGCCGCCATGCATGCGCTTGAACGCCGCCGCGACAAACTGCTCGCCGACGACAAGTCCTTGACCGACCTGAAGGAACAGCACCCCGAAATCGACGTTCAGCAATTGCGCACGCTGATCCGCAATGCGCGCAAGGAACAGGCGGAAAACAAGCCTCCCAAAGCCTATCGAGAAATATTTCAGATTCTGAAGCAGCTGCAAGGCAAGTCTGCAAAGCCAGCTCAACCATCGACCTCTGACGAGCATGACGAACCCGAAGAAGAGTAATCCTGACGAACTGCTGATCGGCCTCGTGTCGATCTCGGATCGCGCATCCAGCGGCGTCTATGAAGACCAAGGCATTCCAGCGCTACGCGACTGGTTTGCCTCGGCGCTGACCAGCCCATGGAAAATGGAAACGCGTCTGATACCGGACGAACGCGCGCAGATTGAGCAGGCGCTGATCGAACTGGTGGATACCGTAGGCTGCGACCTCGTACTGACGACCGGCGGCACCGGCCCGGCGCGGCGCGATGTAACGCCGGAAGCAACGATGGCGGTCGCCACCAAGGAGATGCCGGGCTTTGGCGAACAGATGCGCCAGATCAGCCTGAAGTTCGTACCGACAGCCATCCTGTCGCGCCAGGTTGCCGTCATTCGCGAAACCGCGAATCATGCGGCCCTGATCATGAACCTTCCCGGTCAGCCAAAGTCGATCAAGGAGACGCTCGAAGGCTTGAAAGATGCGGACGGTAAGCAGGTGGTTGCCGGCATCTTCGCCGCCGTCCCCTATTGCATCGACCTGATCGGCGGACCGTATATCGAGACCAACGACGCCGTGTGCAAGGCGTTCCGTCCCAAGTCGGCAATCCGGCAAAAATAACAAGGCCGTGCGCCTATATGCGGCGGCTTGACTGAAGGAAGCAGATGACAACGACCTCCCTGGAAATGATCCAGCTCGACACCACGCCCGATCCCAGCGTATCGGTCATATGGCTGCACGGATTGGGAGCCGATGGCAACGATTTCGTACCCATCGTGCGTGAGCTCGATCTGACCGGGTGCCCGGGAATTCGCTTCGTTTTTCCGCACGCACCGACCATGCCGGTCACTATCAACAATGGCTATGTCATGCGCGCCTGGTATGACATTCTCGGGACCGACCTCACGCGACGCGAAGACGAGGCAGGCTTGCGCAAATCGCAAACGATGGTCGAGACTTTGATTGCGCAAGAAAAGGCGCGCGGGATTCCGGCGAACAGGATCATTCTTGCGGGATTTTCACAGGGATGCGCGATGACCTTGCAGACTGGCCTGCGTCATCAGGAAAAACTGGGAGGCCTGTTGTGTTTGTCGGGCTATCTGCCGCTACACGCAGTGGTACCCGACGAGCGTCACAGCGCCAATCACGACACGCCGATCTTTCTTGTTCATGGCCGCAGCGATCCCATCATTCCCCTGTCCCGTGCCGAGCAGTCACGGGACATCTTGGAGGCGCTTGGCTATCAGGTCGAATGGCATTCCTATGCGATGCCGCACTCGGTTTGCCCGGAAGAAGTGGATGACATCAGCACTTGGCTCAAGCGGGTGCTGACGTAACGGATAAGGAATTCGAACCGGTGCGCCGTGTAGAACGCGCACCGTTGTCGTGCCTGCCCGGATTACTTGAAGACGACAGCCTTGTGACCGTTCAGCAGGATACGATGCTCGACAAAGCACTTCACCGCCCGTGCCAGCACCACGCATTCGACATCGCGTCCAATCGCGGTCAGCGTGTCCGGGTCCATTGAATGATCGACGCGTTCGACATCTTGCTCGATGATCGGACCTTCATCCAGATCGCTGGTAACGAAGTGCGCAGTGGCACCGATCAGTTTCACGCCGCGCTCATGTGCCTGATAATACGGCTTGGCGCCCTTGAAGCTCGGCAGGAAGGAATGATGGATGTTGATCGCCTTGCCTTTGAGCGCATTGCACATTTCAGGCGACAGGATCTGCATGTAACGCGCCAGCACAACGAGATCGATGTCATTGGCCTTGACGATTTCAAGCACCCGCTCTTCCTGTGCGCGCTTGGCTTCCGGCGATGCGCCGGCCGCCAGCGGCAGATGATGGAACGGAATGTTATAGCTTGCCGATAGCTGGTAGAAATCCGTATGGTTGGACACGATCGCCGGAATCTCGACCGGCAGCAAGCCGCTCTTGTAGCGGAATAGCAGATCGTTCAGGCAATGACCTATCTTCGACACCATCAGCATCATGCGCGGCTTCTTACCGGCATCATGCAGTTGCGCATTCATATTCAATTCGTCTGCAACGGCGGCAAAATCCTGCCGCAGCGTGGTATCGCTTATCGCAGGATCTTCGGCTGCAAAATGCACCCGCATGAAAAAGAGCTGGGACTGCGCATCGCCGAACTGTGCGGAATCGATGATATTGCAGCCATGCTCGGCGAGGAAGCCCGAGACGCGGTGAACGATTCCGCGATGATCGGGGCAGGACAAAGTGAGAATATATTCCGGATGCGTCATGGTGATATTTTCGATATTGCGGCAAACCAAAGTGCGCTATTGTCGCATGCCGCGACTACTTGGATGCGCCCGGCATGCCGCGAGCTCCGACATTCGATTGCGTCCGCCTTCACGAACAAAAGAAAACCCGGATACGCGAGGCGTGATCCGGGTCATCCGAGACCTGTCCGGCCCGGCTAGTGACGGCAAACATCTGGTCTACCGGCGAATGATATGCATGGAAACCGGACGCCAGTGCGGTTACTCCAAGCGCTGGCGTCGGTTTCTTTATTATTGTGAAAATGTTTTGCGCTTGCGTCACAAGACCTTTAAGACAAACCCAGGTTTGTGACGCGCGCTGTTCGCAGCTGATGCAGCGGTTATCAGCCTACTTTTGCGACGGACAAGCCCTTGGTCGCGCTTGCGGTACCAACCTGGATGTCGCCAGCCAACTGGCCGCCTTCTTCGATAACAACCTTGCCATAGCGGACCTTGCCGGTCACCTTGCCGGTCGAATAGATGACCAGCTTTTGGCGCACTGTCAGATCACCGTCGAATTCGCCGTGGATTTCGGCGATATCGATTTCTGCGGAACCCTTGAACGCACCGCGCTCGGCGATCTGGATCACGCGGGAATCGATGGTTGCTTCGACACGGCCTTCGACAACCAGCGTGTCGCAATCGGTGATTTCAACGCCCTTCAGCTTGATATTCGGTCCGACGATCAACTTGCTGCCGCCTTCGTTGGTGCTGGAAGTCGTGTCAACGTTGCTGGTGCTGGAACCGACGCTGCCGACGGATGCGGAGATAGTCTTGCTGAGACCCGAGGTGCCGGTCGGGACGATGCCGCTGGCGGTATTGAGGGGAGAGTTTGGCGTATTGGCATCGCGCTTGCCAAAGAGCGTTTCGGAACGAAGCATGTGAACTCCTAAAAAATCTGTGTGGTTAGTACGTGTGGCGATCGCAATGTCATGGAATGCATCGGCACTCCTGTTACATTGAAAACGAGGCAACACTTAACTCGCGTTTGCGCTGCAGGAAAAAGAGTCCTTGACTCCAACTCCCCACCTCTTGAGCCGCGGCAATGTTGCGGCTTCTCACTTTGTCCGCATGCTCCTAGGAAAGTTCAAAACGATTTTACTCTGTTACACTTTCCAAAAAAGCACGACCGTTCATTTTGCGGTATAGTGCTTTCACCCATCGCCACCAAGGAGACAACAATGACTGCAGTTACCACTGATAACCGACAAGTCCGCCTCGCAGCGCGCCCGGTCGGAATGCCCAAACCCACCGACTGGAAATTGACGAGCGAACCAGTACGCGAGATTGCCGATGGCGAAATTGCCGTCAAGGCACTGTATCTTTCACTCGATCCGGCGATGCGCGGTTGGATGAATGAAGGCAAATCGTATATTCGTCCGGTTGCCATTGATGAAGTGATGCGCGCAGGCGGCATCGGCAAGGTGGTTGCATCGAAGTCTTCGAAATTTGCGGTAGGCGATTATGTTTCGGGTACGATCGGCGTCCAGCAATTCTGGATCGGCCAGGCAGACGATGAGGCAGGCGCTTTTTACAAGGTTGATCCGAAGATGGCGCCGCTGCCCAAATATCTGAACGCCCTTGGCATGCCGGGCATGACCGCCTACTTCGGTCTGCTCGACGTAGGTCAACCGAAGGCCGGAGAAACCGTAGTGGTTTCCGGCGCTGCCGGCGCGGTCGGCCAAACGGTCGGCCAGATCGCCAAGCATAAAGGCTGCCGCGTCGTCGGTATTGCCGGCGGCAAGGACAAATGCGATTTCGTCGTCAACGAATTAGGGTTCGATGCCTGCATCGATTACAAGAACGAGTCCGTCCGTGAAGGCCTGAAGACGCATTGTCCAAAGGGCGTCGACGTCTATTTCGACAACGTCGGCGGCGAGATCCTCGACCATGTGCTGGCAAAGCTAGCAATGAAAGCGCGCATTGTCATTTGCGGCGCGATTTCGCAATACAACAATACGACTCCGGTCAAGGGACCGGCCAATTACATGTCCCTGCTGGTGAACCGTGCACGCATGGAAGGCATCGTAGTCTTTGACTATGCGGATCGCTACCACCTGGGTGTGGCCGAAATGGCGAAGTGGATGAAGGAAGGCACATTCAAGACGCGCGAGGATATCGTGCAGGGCATCGACAAGTTTCCGGAAGCGCTGCTGATGCTGTTTGAGGGTAAGAACTTCGGCAAACTTATTCTGCAGGTCGCGGACGACAACTAAGTATTCTTGTTGCTCGAAATTCCTGAAATGAAAAATGGCACGGAATCCCGTGCCATTTTTTTGTACTTCCGTTTATTGAACGCAAATGCGGGAGGCCGACGAATTTCCCGTTGCCATACTGACCAAGAATGGAATTAGTTCGTCGGCATTTGCCACCATCGTCGAAAAGCGAAACGCAGAATCCGGCTGGATTGCTCCTTCAATCAGGCCGTCCAGCTACTGCCGAACGGGCTCATACATACCTGGAGCGAAATCGATACAGAAGAGACGTTATCTCATCGGCCTGCACTGCCGCAACTCGCATTGCGCAATAAAGGTAGTGCCGTTGTCGCAGCGCATGCGATAAACCTCCACCGGCCCCTTTTCGGTCACCAGACCCGCTCCATTGGAACCGGTGCAGCCAAAGCGCCTTGCAAGTCGCTCTACTGAAGCGGATGAAACGCCTGGCTGAAATTCGACTGTTTGCACGGTTACGCCACCAGCCCCATCCTGGATCTGTATCGCGTTGCGAGGCGAATTGGCCGATTGCTTGTGCGAGGCCATCGCCGGCGCAGGCGAAGAAGCCACAGCACTCGTGTCCGAATATCCTGGCAAAGAAGCGCAGGCGGTCAGCAAGGTGGCGGTCAAAACAGCAATCGGCAGCAGTCGCTTCATGTACAAGGCTTTCAATAGTGACAAATGACGGAGGGCAGCCATCAGTTTATACCGCACAGATGCGCGATTGCAAAGCCGCGCTTCCGAAGACTATCAAACAAATGAGCAAAAAAAAACGCTGCCGATATCGGCAGCGTTTTTTTTAATTTCTGGTGATTTAGTTACGAACCACGCGCTTGTATTCGTTGGTACGAGTATCAATTTCAATCACGTCGTCCTGGCTGACAAACAATGGCACTTGAACGATATGGCAATGCGCCTCGACGGCATTTTCGATCTTGGCTTCTTTCAGCACGTTGCCGGAAGTGTTGCCCTTGACTGCAGGCTCGGAGTACACCACCTTGCGAGCGATAGTCGTCGGCAACTCAACGGAAATCGCTTTGCCATCATAGAACACGGCTTCGCATTCCATGCCGTCTTTCAGGTAATGCAGTGCATCGCCCAGGTTTTCTTCTTCGATTTCGTACTGGTTGTATTCTTCGTCCATGAAGACATACAACGGGTCGGCGAAATACGAAAAGGTCACCGGCTTCTTGTCGAGAACGACGACATCGAATTTGTCGTCGCCGCGGAATACGTTTTCCAGAGGCGCGTTCGTCAGAAGATTTTTCATCTTCCATTTGTAAGTGAAGCCGGTGCGGCTCGAACCGTTGACGTCAGAACGCAGCACGATGAAAGGCTTGCTGTCAACCATAATGATGTTGCCAACACGAATTTCTTTTGCGAATTTCATAGAGAATGTACGTAAAAAATAGGTTGCATGAAAATCATCTGTCGCCTCATGGCCAACAGCGCCGTAAGCTTACGTTCGATCAAACTTAAACGTTATAGATTAACCGCGCATTATACCTTCTTTTCTGCGACCACCGACTGAAGCGAACGCACAAACTTCAGCAGGTTGGATGCCAGATCACCATTTCCCAACATTTGCCGCTGCCACTCGGCAGACCTGCGTGTAATGTCTGGCATGTCTGCCTGATATGACGACCATAGCGCGGACCAGTCGGCTTGCTCTTCCATGTTCTCGGCCGTCGCTCCATTCCATTGCAATGAGAGTCTGGCCAAACTTTGCGTGCCGACCGAGTAGCGTTGCAAAAACGCGCGCAATTTCTTGTGATGCAGGTTTTCATCTTGCGGATAGATATGCCAGATGAACGGCTTGCCTGCCCACTGCGCACGAACGAAGGAATCCTCTCCACGTACGAAGTTGAGATCGCACGCCCATAAAAGCTTGTCGTAGTCCGGTTGAGCGACAAATGGCAAGACGTGTACGGTGAGCGCGCCGCGTGTTCGCGCCGCTCCCGGTTTGCCCTCTCCTTCAAGAAATTCCTGAACCGCGTCTGCGGCAACCCCCTCGGGCACCAGGCAGGTGATTGCCGTATCACCGCTTTGCCATGCTTTAAACAGCGCCGAAACTGGCGCGTGCGGATAACAAAATAAGGACACTTTCAACGACGCCATTTCCGTCGATGTGACGCCAAACTGCGCAAGAAAATCGGCGATGATCGCCGGGTCTGCTTGAAATTGCCGACGCGCTTCGTCCAATGAAGATTCGCGCAGCAAGCCGCCCGTTTTGTTTGTGAAACCAGGGAAGAAAAAATATTTCGTCAACGGCAAGCGCGGATGGGGTGACGGCAAGGTATGACACCCTTCAACCCATTCCTCGGCGCTCAAGCCTTCCAGGTTGAGCCACACGGGACGCGGATCGCGTTCCGCCATTGCGACAATGTAGCCTGGCGGGATATCGCATGCGAAAAATTCAATGACGATATCGTCGACATCGCCAACTGAAAATACGCCCTCCTGATTGCACCAGTGGCGCACCGTCACACCGGCAAGCTGTTGAACTTCTGCGCTGATCGTGACGTCCGGACAAATCCGCCGAAAGCTTTGCAAATCGTCCACCCACAAGGTGACGGCAATCCCATGCTCTTGTTGCAGTTGCCTTGCCAGGCGCCAGCAGATACCGATGTCGCCATAGTTATCGACGACTTTGCAGAATATGGCCAATGAGCCTGGCTGATTTTTATCGAGGAACATTTTTGATGTCTTGATTCCAGAAGCGCAGAAATCGTGGCGTTTCGTTCCCGCCGCAGCCGGGGTTCGGCTTCAACGGCAAAACATGTCGAGGATACGCGCCAGACCATTCGTCCGGACTTTTGTCGCACACTCATATTCTTCATGAGGATGGCCGCAAGTGTGTCATAGGAACACGAAAAAAACGTTGCGGAAAAAGAAAAACGCCACGCATAAGCGTGGCGTTTTAAGTGGCGTCCCCACGGGGATTCGAACCCCGGTACTCACCGTGAAAGGGTGATGTCCTAGGCCTCTAGACGATGGGGACAGTGACCTGTCGTTACTGCAGCCTATTGTACTTCTTCTTTTTCGCTATCTTCTGCTGGTGGAGGTAAGCGGGATCGAACCGCTGACCTCTTGCATGCCATGCAAGCGCTCTCCCAGCTGAGCTATACCCCCCTTGCGAAGAAACGAGAGTATAGCAAAGTTTTTTCTCCGGTGTAAATCCCTTTGCCGCAGAAAGCAAAAATTTAACCGGCAAACTGTTCGAGGCGTGCGAGCACGACTTCCCGTCCGAACAGTTCAAGTACTGCATCGATTGCCGGCGTCTGCAACTGGCCGGTAATGAACAGACGCAACGGCATGGCAAGCTGTGGCATTTTCAGTTTGTGTGCAGCAAGCACTTCTTTCATTGCTGCCGAAATGGCGGCCTTGTTCCATTCGATGTCCTTGCATTGCGTTGCAAACTGGACCAATGCCGGCTTCACGACATCTGTCACATGCTGCGTCACCAATGCCGCGTCCGGGGTCGGCTGCCGATAGAACAGCATTGCGGCATCTGCCAGTTCATTGATGGTATTGGTACGTTCTTTCATTAACGCAATAACCGCTTGCAGATCGGGCGCGCCGGCGAATTGCGCACCCTCCCGCTCCATCACCGGCCGCACAAGAGCTTCGAGGCGCGCGTTATCCGCCAGTTTGATGTAGTGGTTATTCAGCCAGGCCAGCTTTTCCGGATTGAACTGTGCGGGCGACTTGGACAGATGATCGAGGTCGAACCATTCGCGGAACTGCTCCATCGAAAAAATTTCATCGTCGCCATGACTCCAGCCGAGGCGTGCAAGGTAGTTCAGCATGGCCTCCGGCAGGAAGCCCTGCGCCGGATATTCCATCACGCTGACCGCGCCATGGCGCTTGGAAAGCTTTTCGCCATCGGCACCCAGGATCATCGGCACATGTCCGTATTCGGGCAACGGTGCGCCAAGCGCACGCAGGATATTGATCTGACGCGGTGTATTGTTCACATGGTCGTCGCCGCGGATGACATGCGTGATCTTCATGTCCCAGTCGTCGACTGCCACGCAGAAGTTATACGTCGGCGTACCGTCCGGACGTGCAATGACGAGGTCGTCGAGCTCGCGGTTGGAAATCGTGATCTGGCCTTTGACCACATCATTCCAGGTCACGTCGCCGTCCAGCGGATTCTTGAACCGCACTACCGGCTTGCGGCCTTCCGGCACAGAGGGAAGCGTCTTGCCCGCCTCCGGTCTCCAGGTACCGTCATAGCGGGGTTTTTCGCCGAGAGTGCGCTGGCGCTCGCGCATCGCTTCGACTTCTTCGGGCGTGCAATAACAATGGTAGGCGGTTCCCGCCTGCAGCATTTGCGCGACGACTTCGCGATAGCGGTCCATGCGCTGCATCTGATAGAACGGGCCTTCATCATGGTGCAGGCCAAGCCAGTTCATGCCTTCGAGAATGGCTTGCACGGCTTCCGGCGTCGAACGTTCCAGGTCGGTATCTTCAATGCGCAGGATGAAGGTACCGCCGAAATGTCGGGCATAGGCCCAGGAGAACAGTGCGGTACGGGCGCCGCCGAGGTGGAGATAGCCGGTCGGACTGGGAGCGAAACGGGTGCGGACGGTCATGGCAAATAAAAACGGCCTTGGGACGCCAAAGCCGTGATGTGTGAAAGATTCGCTATTTTACCCTGTCGACAACGGGGATCCAAACCACAGCCTCAGACTGCCGCTTTGTTCATGGTGCAGCGTGTGACCGGTCCGCACTGCTAAAATGCCAGTTTTATTCCTCCCATAAGCATTGCCAAATGAGCACCACACCGTCCCGCAAGCTGTTCGTCACCACTGCCCTGCCGTATGCCAACGGCGCATTCCACATCGGTCATATCATGGAATATATCCAGGCCGACATCTGGGTCAGGTTTCAGCGTATGCAGGGCAACGAAGTGCATTTCGTCGGCGCCGACGATGCGCATGGCGCGCCGATCATGATCGCAGCCGAGAAGGCTGGCGTGACGCCGCAGGAATTTGTGGCCCGCATTGCTGCCGGCCGCAAGCAGTACCTGGACGGTTTTCATATCAGCTTCGACAATTGGCATTCCACCGATGCCGCCGAAAACCACGAGTTGTCGCAAGACATCTACCGCCGGTTGCGCGACCAGGCGAAGCTCATCACGACCAAGACCATCGAACAATTCTTCGATCCGGTCAAAAATATGTTTCTACCGGACCGCTACATCAAGGGCGAATGCCCGAAATGCGGCGCCAAGGATCAATACGGCGATTCCTGCGAAGTATGCAGTGCGGTCTATGCACCAACCGACCTGAAGAATCCCTACTCCACGTTGTCGGGTGCGACGCCAGTCCTCAAGACTTCCGAGCATTATTTTTTCCAGCTATCCGATCCCAAATGCGTCAGCTTCCTGCGCGAATGGTCGCAAGAGCCGGGACGACTGCAGCCGGAAGTGCTCAACAAGGCCAAGGAATGGCTGGAAGGCGAAGAAGGTCTGGGCGACTGGGATATCAGCCGCGACGCCCCCTATTTCGGCATCGAAATCCCTGATGCGCCGGGCAAGTATTTCTATGTGTGGCTGGATGCGCCGGTCGGCTATCTGGCCTCACTGAAAAACTATTTCGACAAGACGGGGCGCGATTACACCGCGTTCATGAATGATCCGACCACCGAGCAGTATCACTTCATCGGCAAGGACATCATCTATTTCCATACGCTGTTCTGGCCGGCGATGCTGAAATTTTCCGGTCTCAAGGTGCCGAACAATGTCTTCGTGCATGGCTTCATCACGGTCAGCGGCGAAAAGATGTCGAAGTCGCGCGGCACCGGCATCTCGCCGCTGCGCTATCTGGATATCGGCATGAACCCGGAATGGCTGCGCTATTACATCGCGGCCAAGCTGAATGCGAAGGTCGAAGACGTCGACTTCAATCCGGAAGACTTTGTCGCACGCGTCAATTCCGACCTGATCGGCAAGTACGTCAATATCGCCAGCCGCGCGGCCGGTTTCATTACCAAGCGTTTCGGCGGCGCACTGAGCCCGGCGGTAACCTGGAGCCCTCGCTTTGCCGAGGAAGAGTCGGCTATCCGCGAAGCTTTTGAAGCGCGCGAATACGGCAAGGCGATCCGTCTGGTCATGGCGCTGGCGGATGAAGTCAACCAATACGTCGACACCAAGAAGCCATGGGAACTGGCGAAGGATGCGGCCAACAATCAACAGCTACAGGAAGTGTGCAGCAACCTGCTGCGCGCCTTCTTCAAACTGTCCATATATCTGGCCCCGATACTTCCGGCCATGACACGCAAGGTATCGACGCTGTTCGGCATCGAGCGCGACCTGACCTGGGCTGATTTGCAGAATGCACCTTCGGCGATCGGAACGTTCGAGCATTTGATGCAGCGGGTCGATCCGAAGATGCTGGATGCCTTGTTTGAATTGCCGGAACAGGCTACGGCCTTGACCGGCGCGGGTGCGGATTCCACGCCTGCTGCTGCACAAGGAAACAGTGAGGATGGCGGCGCAATGGAAACGATCGCCCCGGAAATAAAGATCGACGACTTTGCGAAAATCGACCTGCGCATTGCGAAGATCGTCAATTGCGAACACGTCGACGGCTCCGACAAGCTACTGCGCCTGACGCTGGATGTCGGCGAAGGCCGGATGCGCAACGTATTTTCCGGCATCAAGTCTTCATACAAGCCGGAAGACCTGGTCGGCAAGTTGACCGTGATGGTGGCCAATCTGGCGCCGCGCAAGATGAAGTTCGGCATGTCGGAAGGCATGGTGCTGGCGGCTTCCGCTGCAGACGAAAAAAGCAATCCCGGCATTTACGTACTCAACCCTTGGCCCGGTGCCGAACCCGGCATGCGTGTGCGCTAGGTGGAGTATGCAATGACACCTGACATGCGTATCGTTTCCCTTTTTCCGGCGAGACTCTGCACATGAATATTGTTGTCCGCGAAGCCACGTTCGATGATGCCCAGCTCATTGCCGACCTGACCCGCGCGGCGTGGGCGAGCAAGGTGGCGGTGACGTCCAGCGGACACCGCGAAACCGCGGTGCGGGTGCGGCACGACCTGGAACAGGGCGGTGGCTTTATTCTGTTGCGCGATGAGGAACCGATAGGCTCGGCGCGCTGGGGTCCACTCGAGGTGGATCCGGACATCTGGGAAATCATGCGCATGGGCGTATTGCCGCAATTTCGGGGTGAGCATTTGTCTCAGCACTTGCTCGAAGCGGTCATTCATCGCGCTCAGGCTTCCGATGTGACCGAGCTGCGACTGGGCGTTCGCTCGGATCAGGTACGGCTGCTCGACCTGTACGCAGCCTATGGCTTCGAACTTGCACCGGAACTGGAATACACGCATGCCAACCCGCTGGAGCCGGCACCGACCGTAATGCGTCGGATGCTTGGGTATTAAGATTGCCATCTTGCATCGAGCTCTTATTGTCTAATACGCAATACCTGTCGCATCGTCACAGTGTGTGCCGAAGTACAGGATTTACGGGCAAGACAAGGTAGAATAACGACAGCATTCATCCTGTGACCTTAAACACCATGAAATTCTCGCAATACGAGTCTGAATTCACCAAGTTCCTGAACGAGCTGAAGCAAAAGGATCCCGAGTTGGAGCAGAAGCAGCGCGCCGGCCGCGCCATCTTTTGGGACAAGGCACCGATCGATCTCGACGCCCGCAAGCGTGCTGAGGAATCGCGCATCATGCAGCAGCCCTACGTTTATCAGAACAAGTTCTGATGTCGGCGCAGCAGGACGCGCTGCTAGCGCATTTGCCGGCTGACGCGCCCGAGCTTGCGCTCGCGGGACAGCCGGACACGACACCTGATGTCGTTGATGGCATGGCTTACGCAAAACTGTACGGCGAACCGCTGTTCAAGCTGCCGACGGATCTCTACATTCCGCCCGATGCGCTCGAGGTTTTTCTGGAAGCATTCCAGGGCCCGCTCGATCTCCTGTTGTACCTGATCCGCAAGCAGAACTTCAATATTCTCGACATCCCGATGGCGCAGGTAACGCGCCAGTATCTCGATTACGTCGATCAGATCCGTGTACGTAATCTGGAGCTGGCGGCGGAATATCTGCTGATGGCGGCCATGCTCATCGAAATCAAGTCGCGCATGCTGCTGCCGGTGAAGAAAGCCGATACCGGCGAAGAAGCGGAAGATCCGCGCGCCGAACTGGTGCGCCGCCTGCTCGAATACGAGCAGATGAAGGTCGCCGCACAAGAACTGGATGCACTGCCACAACTCGGACGGGACTATGTCCGTGCGCAGATCTATATCGAACAGAATGTCGTCACCCGCTGGCCGGAAGTCAGCATGAGCGAATTGCAAGCAGTGTGGGCCGACATCCTCAAGCGTGCAAAGCTGACCGCCCACCATACGATCAGCCGCGAGGAATTGTCGGTGCGCGAGCACATGACCGGCATCCTGCGTCGGCTGCAGTCGGCCAGGTTCGTCGAGTTCGCTGATCTGTTCGACCCGTCGCGCGGCGTGCCGGTAGTGATCGTCAATTTCATCGCGCTGCTGGAGCTGGCAAAGGAAACCTTGATCGAAATTACCCAGGCCGAAGCGTTTGCACCGATTTACGTGCGGCTGGCCTATTCTCCAACCTGACGTTTCAGGCAGACGCATCAAGCGGCTTGCGCGGGCGGCGTTTGCGCCCGGCAGGACGGCACGAAACCATTCTTTTTCTACCCGGTGAACCATGAAAATCATTTCTTCCATCGATGAATTGCGTGACCAGTTGCGCGGGCAGTTGCGCACCGCTTTCGTGCCAACCATGGGCAATCTGCATGAGGGCCATCTGTCGCTGATGCGCCTGGCGCGCAAGCATGGCGATCCGGTGGTCGCATCCATCTTCGTCAACCGCCTGCAGTTCGGGCCCAACGAAGACTTCGACAAGTATCCGCGCACCTTTCAGGCCGACGTCGAAAAGCTGGAAAAGGAAGGCGTGTACGTGCTGTTTGCCCCAACCGAAAAGGACCTGTATCCGGAACCCCAGGAATACCGCGTCCGTCCGCCGGACGACCTGGGCAATATCCTGGAAGGTGAATTCCGTCCAGGATTCTTCGTGGGCGTGACGACCGTGGTGCTGAAACTGTTTTCCTGCGTACAGCCGCGCGTCGCTGTATTCGGCAAGAAGGATTATCAGCAGTTGATGATTGTGCGGAACATGGCAAAACAGTTTGCCCTGCCCACCGAAATCATCGCCGCAGACACTTATCGCGCCGAAGACGGGCTGGCGCTGTCCTCGCGCAATGGCTACCTGTCCGAAGCCGAGCGCGCCGAAGCTCCCGCCCTGTACCAACTGCTCAATGAAGTCGCCGGCGAAGTGCGCGCCGGCCATCTGGATGTATTCGAGCTGGAACGCCATGCGATGGCAAAACTGGCCGCACGCGGCTGGAAGCCGGACTACATTTCCATCCGCAAACGCGCGGATCTGCAGCCGCCTTCGGCCGGCGACATTGCGAAAGGCGAAGCGCTCGTCGTGGTCGCGGCCGCCAAGCTTGGCGCAACCCGTCTGATCGATAATCTCGAAATCTGAGCCTGACAAGACCATGCCCGCCATGTCGGCAAAATCGTTGGCGCGGCGGGCGGTTGGTCTCGCTATGCGAGTCTTCATCCCGGCTTTTCTTGTCGCTGCCGTCTCGCTGGCATGGGTTGCGCCGGCATCCGCCTCCGTCACCGTAGTGGACGATGTCAAGCGCACCATCACCCTCCCCGCTCCCGCACGCCGTATCGTCAGCGTCGCGCCGCATGTCACCGAAATGCTGTTTGCCGCCGGCGCCGGTTCACAGGTAGTCGGCGTCACCGAATTCAGTGATTTTCCGCCGGAGGCAAAACGCATTCCCTCAGTCGGCAACGGCGTCACACTGGACCTCGAACGCATACTGGCGCTCAAGCCGGATCTGGTGGTCGGCTGGAACAATGGCAATGCAGCATTGCAGCTGGCAAAACTGGAATCGCTGGGCGTTCCCGTTTACAAAAGCGAGCCTTACGACTATGCCGCGATCGCCCTGTCCATGGAAAGGCTGGCTCACCTCGCCGGCACCGACATGATGGGCAAGAAGGCGGCGGATACATTTCGTCATCGACTCGGACAACTACAGGAAACCTATCAAAAACGGCGCAAGGTACGCGTGTTCTATCAGATCTGGCGCACGCCGCTGATGACACTCAACGGTGCCCATATGGTCTCGGCCGCGCTGCGCACTTGCGGCGGTGAAAACGTCTTTGCCGGCCTGAGCCAGCTCGCACCGACCGTGAGCATCGAAGCCGTGATCAAGGCCGATCCCGAAGCCATCATTGCCAGCAGCGGTGAACAGGACGATGTTCTGGCAGCGTGGCGCCGCTTTCCGGGTATGGCCGCGGTCAAGCGCGGCAACCTGCTGCTGATCGACGGCGAACTGCTCAACCGCTCGGGACCTCGCATACTGGATGGAACCGAGGCCCTGTGCAAGCAACTCGACGCGGTACGCAAGAAATCCTGATTCTTAACGTTAGGGCGTGCCATCACTTGGTATGGTTCGCACTCCCATACCAAGTGATGACACGCCCTAGTCATCCCCCCTGACGACATCATGTTTGAGCAATATCGATACCTTGGCGCATGCGAAGGCTATGCTGGGCAGGCTGAAGCCGCTCTCTAAATGCTGGAGCGGCTCGCAGCAGACGTGCCTAGATGACACAGGCTTCCTCCGGATCGGCTACCGAATCAAGCGCCATAGCACATCCACATTTCTGATCTGGCCATTCCTTTCCTGCGATCCTGCCAGGCGACTCATCTTCAAGTGATCGATATGCAAGACGACAACACCAAGACTTCCATCGAAGGCCACATCGGCTCGTCCGCAACGAAACCGTCCACGACGTCGCGTGGACAGGGCGAGACTTCCGGAGCCCTGAATACCGGTACACGCATAGAGAGCTTCAACATTGTCGAAGTGATCAATGAAGGTGCTGCGTCGATTCTGTATCTTGCCTATGATCATTCGCAACGGCGGCATGTTGCGCTGAGAGAATACATGCCGCGAGGTATTGCCGTTCGTACACCCGACATGTCGGTAGAACCGGCTTCCGGGCAAGACAGCACCAACTTCGATGCCGGATTGCGCAGCTTCATCAATGAAGCATTGGTGCTGAACCGGACTGAGTCTGCTTCGCTGGTCAAGGTCCAGCGCTATTGGGAAGCACATCGCACCGCCTATGCGTCAATGCCGCTCTATGAAGGCATCACGCTCAAGCAAACCGTTGCCGAGCATAGGGCGCCCTTGAATGACGAGTGGATCAAAACCTTGGTGAGCGACCTGTTGCATGCCATCGAAGCCGTGCATCGTGCCCAATCCTGCCATGGGAATATATCGCCAGGCAATATTCTGATTCGTGAAACCGGCCGCCCCCTATTGCTGGAATTCGATTCTGCGCAGGCAATGATCGCGGAACTTACCCAGGTGCGATCCGGTACGCTGGTATCTGGATTTGCGCCTATCGAGCTCTATCCGGACATGCCGGATCTGGAGCAAGGCGCATGGACGGATATCTATGCAGTCGCTGCCGTTGCGTATTACCTGATCGCCGGCAAGCCGCCGCCGCCCGCAACCCAGCGCATCGTCAATGACACCATGCGGCCTGCGTGCGAAGTCGGACGCAATGTCTATAGCGATAACCTGCTCGCCGCGCTCGATCATGCATTGGCCGTACGGCCGGACGAGCGCATACGATCGGTAAATGCAATGCGCACGGCACTCAAGAGCGACAGCACTGTATTGGAACCGTCTGCTTATCACGGCGCGACCAACGCACGCGAGGCGATACGCCTGCACCGCGAGGCACTCGCGGCGCAAACCCGTGCCAGAGGCGATACGACAATGGCACAGCCATCCGGCATGACGACCGTCGGCGTCGAAGCGCCAGCGTCGCACGGCCGGCAAAAGCCGATGCCGTTCGAGAAAAAGATTTCGCCCAATTCATCGCCGCCACGCCGTTCGGCAATGATCGTGTCGGGTATCGTGCTGGTCGCCGGAATTGCCGCAGGCCTGATCATCGGCGAGGGAAGCCTGCTCGAGCCGGATGCAAACCATGCAAGCAACTCTATTGCCGGCTCAACCGACAATAGCGCGGAATCCATGGATACCGGCATCGCGCGCGCGATACCGCCGCAACAGACAGCTCCGGCGGTGATGCCGCCGGCACCCGTGATTGCGCGCAGTGAAGAAGCTGCGCCGCCGCCCGCACGCTTGCCCGAAGCACGCCCGGAGCACAGGGCCGAGAAACCTGCCAGCGACGTGCCTGCAACCCCGCCTGCACCAACCGCGCCGCTGGCTTCTCTTACAAAGGAGAAAGAGCCTGTGCCTGAACCTGCGAAGCCGGCACCTTCGATACCGGCGACCCCGACCGAAGCGGCGAAGCAAAAAGAGACTGCCAAAATCGCTGCGGAGCGGGAGCAATGGAGAATTGCGCGCAATCTTGATGAAGCGCCGGCCTACGAGGCTTACCTGAATCGTTTTCCCTATGGCGCCAATGCAATAGACGCACGTCAGCGATTGGCCGAGATCCGCTTGCGGTCAAAAGTCGAGAAGCCTCAGGCGCAAGTCGCATCACGGCCGCCGCAGGCAAGCGAAACCGACCGCGCATCGTCCGGCAACGCAGCGGCAGGCAGTGCCGCGACCGGAAGTGCGAGTCCGCAGCCGGCAGCAAGCCAGCCAACCGAGAACCCGTCGCGCAGCACCCCGCGCGAACCGGACACACAGGTCGCTTCGAGAACCGAGCGCACGCCGCCTCCGGCATCCTCTCCCTCTGTTCCTTCAGGCTTCAAACAGCCAACGGATAAGCTGCCACCGCCAGCCCCCTCACCCGATGCGGCAAGCGCAACGCCGCGCAAAACCTACAAGCACGCGGATCAAACGATGAGCGGGGATTTCAATGCAGATCCGGTGACCGGCCTGGTATCCGGGACCGGGCGTATTGTCTGGAACAACGGCGACCGCTTCGATGGCACGCTGGTCAAAGGCTCGAAGGAAGGCAAAGGCCAGTTCGTCTGGAGCAATGGTCAGCGCTATAACGGCGACTGGCTCAGGAACGAGCCGAATGGACGCGGCACGCTCGTGTTTGCCAACGGCAATCGCTACGAGGGCGAGGTCAGGAACGGCTTGCCCGATGGTCGTGGCGTACTGATATTTTCCGATGGCTCGCGGTATGAGGGACAGATCCGAAACGGCGTGCCGAACGGCAAAGGTATCCATGTATTTGCCGACGGCACCCGCTATGAAGGCGATATCAGGGACGGTCTGCCTCATGGCCAAGGTGTAACACGCTTCAAGAATGGCGATGTCTATGTCGGCACGGTCGCGCGTGGACGAAGCAACGGCCAGGGCCGCTTCAGCTGGGCCAACGGCAGTGTGTGGGAAGGAGAATTCCGCGATGGGCAGCGCACCACGAACGGTCATCTGCTTGCCGCCGGCAACGACACACCTTCTTCCGGAGGGTCTCAGGCTGCGCGCAGTGAAGCGGGTCCGGAGCGCGAGGATACCGACAAGGCAATCAAGTAAATAAAGACGCCCGTCAAACAGGCATCAAAAAAGATCTGTCCCGCCCGCATCGATGTCTCCATTCATTGGAGGCATCGCTATTGCTGCACCCAGTTCACAAGCTCTTGCCATTGCTCCACATCGCGCTCAGCCCGAGAAGGCGCCACATCCCACAGGGTTGCGCCATGCGCAGCCAATTGCACGTAATTTTGCGTGTCACGCAGATAGCCTAGCACCGGCAAACCCAGATTGCCCATGTAATGCGCGAGCTGATCCGCTGCACGGGTCCGGACATTGATCCGCATGCCGACCACCCCCACCTGGTTCTTTTCTTGCCGGCCGGCCAGTCGCTGCAGAAATTCCTGGGTTGCGAGGATATCGAACATCGATGCCTGCAACGGAACGACGAGCTTGTCAGCCAGCTTCATCACGTCATCCAGACGGCTCCCGTTCAGACCGGCCGGCGTATCCAGTACGACATGCGTGGTTCCCTTGGGTGGCTTCGCCATGTGGCCATTGGCAATTTCCCAAGCGGCGATCGGCGGCAGGCTTGGCGGCCGCAATGCCAGCCAGGCACGCGAGCTTTGCTGGATATCGATATCGCCGAGCATAACCTTATGCCCCTGCTTTGCGAAATAGCCGGCCAGATTAGTGGCGATGGTGCTCTTGCCCACACCTCCCTTTGGATTGGCAATGACGATGACTGGCATGGGTTTCCTCCGCAGCTGATGTGGCGATAGAGAAATTGCGAAAATTTCATATGGACAACACTATTGCAAGCATAGCATGAGGTTTTTTCACACTGTTACAGAGGAGGAAGCGTTTTGTTTCTGGGCGGCACATGGGGTGCCTTAAAATACCGGGATGCAGAATTTTTCACCGAATGCGGCCGCGATGCCGGATGAGGAGCAGCAGACTTCTCTACAAGCCTTCTTCAGGCCCAATATTTCCCCTGACGATATCGAGCAGGTACACCGCCTCAGGCGGGCGCAGCCCTTGCTGACGGCCTTTACGGCCCTGTTCTACGGCGGTTCGGATGCAGTGCTGGTGCGGCTTCTGGTCTTGCAGGAACTGGCATCGGATGCTGCAGCACCGGCGCTGACCCGCGCCGATATCAATACCAGGCTGGGCTATCTGGAGCCGGAAAGCCTGGAAACCGTGCTATATCGCCTGCGCTCGCACCAGCTGCTGTCCTGGGACGCCCCGCAAGGGGTGTACCGGATCACGCCGCTGGCGCGCAACGTGCTGGCAGCGATCGACAGTCTGATGGCGCTGGCGCAGGATGAGGACGAGGGCGACATCGGCTTCCTGCTGTCGCAGGTGGCCGGCTCGCAGGCGGTTGGCGGTGTCACGGTCGAACAGCTCCAGCATTTGCTGGGACGGCTGGTGGACCTGACCGAGGAATTCCGCGATGCGATCGCCTCCGGCTCGGAATTCCGCCTGCGCAAGGCCCAGGAAAAATGGAATACCGCCTGCGACTGGGTCGAAAAAGGCTCCGAAGTCCTGCACGCAATCACCAACGATCCCAACGCCGACACGGCCACACACCGAGCGGCACAGGCGATCGGCCGCGCGCAGAGCGCATTGCTCAATATGCAAGGCATGTTTTCGCGCGCGCTCAATCAGATCGAACGCCAGCGCGTGCATCTCGGCCAATCGGGGCTGTCGACCACCGATATCAAGACCTGGCTGATGCAGCATGAAGATCTGGCTGGCCTTGCGCGCGATGCGATCGCATTGCCGGTGACGCCGATGTTCATCACGCCATCGGAAATGATCGACGTCGCCGAAGCCGAACTGTTCGCCGACAAGAACACCGCGCCAGTCGCGGAACTTCCCGCCGGCGAAGATGCATCCGTCATGGAAAGCAAGACGAGCGTGACACCGGTCGAACTCGATGCCTGGCTCAACCGGCTCTCTTCATTTGCCGCATCGATCGATGCCTCGACCAGGGTGCACGACACGCTGCTGCCGGCGAATTTTGCCGTGGCGTCTTATCGGGCTTCGCTGCTGCCCTTGCTCGGCGATGAAAGCGAAGCGGCCTTGCAGGGCGGCACCGCCGCGATGGCGCGTCTGCCGCTCGCCTTCGAACCGCAGGACGGCATGATCAAGCTGAAAGACCCGCATGTGGCCGCAATTTCCAATGCGAGCCTGACTCCTCTTACAGAAACTCCACCGGATACCAAGCATGACTGACGACGCACAAATCCTGATTGCGCAACTGATGACGCACCAGACCCTGTCGCGCGAAAACAAGCTGGTCAAGCGCGCACTCACCGACGAAGTGTTTCGCCTCGATCTCGATACCCGACTGGCGGCGTGCGGACTGAAATTTCTCGACAACGTCTACGCGGACAACGTCACACTGGCATTGGCCCGCGAAATCGAGCCGAAGATCTTTGGCTCGCGTGAAGTCTGGCAAAACAACAACATGGGCCTTGCGCGTGACGGCGTGGCCCTGCTGGTGGTGCTGTGGGCGATGATCATCCTGCCCAAGCGCGAACGCCAGGAAGCGCATCAGCATGCGCTGGAAGATCAGGAAGACATGTTCGGCAAGGAAAAACCGATGCCGCGCGCCGAAGATGCGTCGATGGGCATTTCCTACAAGGCGCTACTGGCCGACTTCGGCGACAAGCTCGGCAAGAAGACGCGCATGGACATCAATCTCGGCCAGCTCAACAAGCTCGGCTTCATCGAGCGGCGCGGCGACATGATTGTCGAAGGCCCGCTGCTCGACCTGATGATGGATACCGATGCATTGAAAGACCGGATCATCAACGGCGCGCTGGCCGATATCTTCCACCGGCCGCCGCCCAAGGAAGCCGCGATCATCCACTTCCCTCAGCCCGACGCGCAGGCATCTTCGCAGGTTGTGCACACCGAACAATAAGCAACAGGATTCGCATGTTTCATATCAAATCGCTGGAGATGGTCCACTGGGACTACTGGCAACGCGTCAAGAACATTCCGCTGGATGCGAAGATCATCACCATCGCCGGCCAGAACGGCTCGGGCAAGACCACCCTGCTCGACGCACTGCGCACGCTGTTCGGGCTGGATTGTTCGATGGGGCGTTCGTACAAGCACTATGCGCGTCATGCGGGCCAGCAGACCTCCTGGCTGCGCGCTGTGGTCGACAATCGCGCGACCGGACGGCAACTGTCGAACCGGCCGTTTCGCGCGTCCGGTTTCTTCAGTGAAGATGAAGTCACCCTGTTTTGCCAGATCCAGAAAAACGGCGGCGACTGGAAGCGTCAATATCTGATGCGCGCCGGCGCGGTCGAGATCGAGGAAGTGCAGGAAGCGACCGACTGGCTGGGCCTGGAAAGCTATCGCAAGCGCCTGGCCAATGCCGGCCTTTCGCCGGCCATGGCCAAAGTGCTGGCGCTGGAACAGGGTGAGACCGACAAACTATGCGAGTATGCGCCGCGCCAGTTGCTGGACCTGGTGTTCCAAGTGTTCGGCGACAAGGAAGTGCTCGATGCCTATGATGAAGCCAAGCGCCATCAGCGCGATACTGAAACCGAATTGCAGCGCTTCGAGGCGGAACTGGAATCGGCGCAGACCAACCAGGAACGCTTGCGCCTGCGCGCCGCGAACTACCATCAGTGGGAAGGATTGATCAAGGAGCAGCGCGATCTGCAGGAAGAAATCCTGCCGACACTGCAATACCACGAGATCCGCGAAAAGGCGCAGGCGAACAGCACCGCCTTGCACGAGGCGCGCAACTCGCTGGCGGCACAGGATAAGCAATTGTCGGAAAAGCGCGTCGACCTCGCCGAGCGAGCTTCCGCATTAAGCACCGCGCACCAGCATGAGTCCACGCTGGAAGAAGAAAAGACCATACTCGAAAAACGCCTCGGTGAAATCAACGGCAAGCTCAAACCGCTGGAAAGCCTGCTGGAACAGAAAACGCGATTGCAGAAACTGGCGGCCGACGCGGGTGCCGGTATCGCCGATGTCGCGGCCGAGCTGGAGCAGAAGGAAGCCGATTACATGCGTCAGCGCCAGGCGCGCGACGAGCTCGCCTCGCGCATCGCCGGCGAACGCAGCGCCATCGCCGCACTGGAAAGCAAATCGGGCTTGCCGGACCCGGAAAATGTGCGCGTGATGCGACGCGCATTAAGCGACGCCAATATCGCGCATACCATGCTGCCCGACATCGTCGAGGTGACCGATCCGCGCTGGCAAGGCGCGGTGGAAGGCATGCTGCGCAGCTATACCTCGGTGGTGTTGCTTGAATATGCGCGCGATGCCGCCGCCGCATATCGCATCGGCGAAAAAGAACGCTATGGCCACTTCATCGTACCCGATCGCGTGACCGCGCCGGAAGTGAAAGACCAAAGCCTGTTGGCTGTCGTACGCTTTAGCGCCAAGGCACCCGGCTGGCTGATTGACCAACTGGCACGCGTCACACGAGTCGACTCGGCCGAAGCCGGCGCCAGGCTGCCGGCGAACGAAGAATGGATCACGCCGGACGCCTATCACCGCGAACGACGCGGCGGACGCTCGGTATTCGTCGAGGCGGCGCGCTACCGCTTCGGACAAGCAGGACGCGCCCAGCGTCTGGCGGCCTTGCAACAGTCGCTTCCCAAGCTAGAAGCGCAGGAAGACCAACTGACGATTCGCATCAGCAAGCTGGCCGGCGAGGTCAGCGCCCTGAAAGCACGGATCGCCGGCGTCGATGCGGCCAAGGAACTGGTTGCGCGTCAGCCCGAATTCGATGAAGCCACGCATAATGCCGCACCATTGAAAGCGACACGTACCGAGGTCGGATCGCGGCTCGGCGAACTGTTCCCCTTGATCAAGAAGACAACCGAAGAACGCACGCTCGCCGACAATGCCTGGCAAAACGCCAAGCGTTCGCTGGCCGACAGCGAGGCGCATGGTCGCCTGTCGCAAAAGCGCACGCAAGAGGAACGCTCCGCACATGCACGCGCCTTGATCGACATCCGCAAGAACTGGCGTCATCTACCGATTGCATGGCGCCGCCCTGCCCGCCGCGCCGAGCTGGTCGAGCAGCATCAGAATGCGCACCAGGTCAATCTGCGCATCGGCCATCTCGCCACCGATCTTGCGCGCGAAGACTGGGAAACCGATTCCACCGTGGTCGACCAGCATGTACGCCTGACCGCGCTGCTGCAGGGCCGTCAGGCCGAAACCGAAGAACGCCGCTATCAAAATAATCGCGCGATCGAAGCCACAACCAATGCGCGCGGCGCCTACATCGAACGCCTGCGCTATACGATCAAAACCTATAGCCGCAACATTAAGGAATTGGGCGAGTTGGCAAACATCGAAGTACATACCGATCCAGTACGTCTGGAAAACGACGATGTGCAGCTTGCGCAGGCAGGCTTGCAGGTACGCTTCAAGTTCGATGGCAAGGGCCCAATCGGCTTGAACGATGGTGAAGCCTCGGGTGGGCAGCAAGTGATGAAGTCGCTGATCCTGCTGATCGGCCTGCTGAAATCCGATGACGGCTCAGGCGGCTTTGTGTTCATCGATGAGCCCTTTGCCCACCTGGATATCCGCAATATCCAGCTCGTCGGCGAGTTCCTGAAGAACACCGATGCGCAATATCTGATGACGACGCCGCTGACGCACAATACCGATGTCTACGATCCTTCGGAACTAACGCTGATCACCAGCAAGAAGAAAAAGGAATCGCATTGGGCGCAACCGATTTTCGTGTTGCAGCGGAGGGCGGAAAAAGCGGCCTAATGCCAATCCCGGCCTGCAGCCCGATATACAATTGCCGGACCGACGCTCACAAGCATCAACATCCACCGATGATGGACGCTACGTTCCCCGGTCCCCGGTTTTTCACGATCCTGCCCTCAATCCCGCTTCGCGGCCTGATCAGTCATTACTGGTTGAGTATAGGCAACCTGAATCCGACCTATCCGATGGTGCCCGACGGCGCTATCGATCTGGTCATTCATCAGCAAGGTGCGCAAGTGCAAGGCCGGGTATACGGCACATCGACGTCTGCTACCGATGTGGCGCTTGCGCCAAACAGCCATTACCTCGGCATTCGCTTCAAACCTGGACAAAGCCGTCACTTCATCAAAGCGGCGGCCAAAGAACTGGCTGACCGCTGCGAGCCGGTGGAGGGGCTGCTCCGTTTTTCCCTGGAGAACATAACGGACAATATTGCCGGACTCGATATCTTCACCCGACTTGATACGCTATTTGAAAAACAGGTGGCACGGACACAGCCGCTTCCATCCAGAATCGACAATGCCGTCGCACAGATAACAGCGACTTATGGCACCGGAAGAATCGAAGAAGCCGCTTCCAACTTTGGCACCAGCCGCCGCCAGTTTGAACGCGTGTTTCTTGAGACGGTGGGCATTTCTCCCAAACTCTTTTCTTCCATCATGCGGTTTCACCATGCCGCGACGCTTATCAAACGACAAGCCTATTCCCTGGCCGATATTGCATTTGAATCCGGTTATACCGACCAAAGCCACATGGGCAATGAATTCAGACGCCTGATCAATATCTCGCCGGCAAAGCTTGCAAAGAGCGATGTCGCATTCTTGCTAGACCAGCCCTTGCCGCCCCCGGAGAATGACAACTCCCCATTACAACCTCAAGGAGATAACGATGAAAATCTGGTCTGGCGTCATTACTGAAAAGGTGCAGGAATCCAAAGACTTCTACGTTCGCCTGCTCGGCTGCGACGTCATCTACGAAGGTGAAGACAGCTGGGTTGTATTACTACAACTCGGAAGCAGCGAAATCGGGTTCATGAAGCCCGGCCTGGAATCGCAAGCCGCCGTCTTTCGACCGGCCTTTCAGGGCCAAGGTATGTGGTTTGCGGTCGATGTGGACGATGTGGAGAAGGAATATCGGCGCGTGCGGGAACTGGGTTTTCCCATCGAAGTCGCGTTGCGCGACGAACCATGGGGCGACCGGCATTTCGTTGTGGTCGACCCGAACGGGATAGGCGTCGATATCGTGCAGAGGATGCACGCCGCTTCCTGATTTTTTACCCCGCGCGCTCCTGCAAAGCCTTGTACAAAGGCAGCGCCGCATCCGCAATCCGGTCGATACTTTGCTCGCGCAATGCAGCCAGGTCGACCGGCTTGACATTCTTCAGCCCCGCCCACGACAGCAAGGCATGCATCGCTTGCGGCGCATCGAACACACCGTGCAAATAGGTACCCAGCACCAGATCATCATCCGATCTTGCGCCCTCCGTACGGCCATCGATTTCAAACGCCGGCCTTGCCATCGCCGGGCCGTCGGACCGGCCCATATGGATTTCATAGCCGCTTACCTCTGCATCGGCGAATATGCATCGCCCCTGCACCCTTGCCAGCCGCTTGGCTTGCGTGATTTCGGTGTCGACGTCAAGCAGGCCCAACCCTGCTGTCGTGCCCGGCGCACCTTCAACGCCATGCGGATCGCTCACGGTACGGCCGAGCATTTGATAGCCGCCACAGATGCCGATCACCTTGCCGCCGTAGCGCACATGCTTGCGCAGGGCATCCTGCCAGCCATTGCCAATCAGCCATTCAAGATCCGCGCGGGTGTTCTTGCTGCCGGGCAAAACGATCAGGTCGGCCGGCGGAATTGGCTGCCCCGGCCCGACGAAGCGCAAATCGACGTCAGGCTGCGCGCGCAAGGCATCGAAATCGGTATGGTTGCTGATGCGCGGAATGACCGGCACCACGACGCGGAAGCCGCCCTGCTCGCTTTGCTCGGGCTTTACCGCATCCTCTGCATCCAGATACAGACCATGCAGATAAGGCAGTACCGCGAGCACCGGTTTGCCGGTTTCCCCTTCCAGCCAGTCAAGACCTGGTTGCAACAGGCTGATATCGCCGCGAAACCGGTTGATGACAAATCCGACAATGCGCTTGCGCTCGCTCTCCGACAGGCACGACAGAGTACCAACGATATGAGCGAATACGCCACCCCGGTCGATGTCAGCGATCAGGATCACCGGACAGTCGACTGCCTCGGCAAAACCCATGTTCGCGATGTCGCGGTCGCGCAGATTGATCTCTGCGGGACTGCCCGCGCCTTCGACGATGACGGACTGATACTGCGCACTCAAGCGGCGATGCGATTCGAGCACCGCCTGCATCGCGATCGTCTTGTATTGATGATAGTCGCGCGCATTCATGTCGGCGCGCACCTGGCCGTGGATGATGACTTGCGCGCCGGTGTCGCTCGATGGCTTGAGCAATACGGGATTCATGTCGGTGTGCGGCTGAAGGCCGGCGGCCTGCGCCTGCAATGCCTGAGCCCGGCCGATCTCACCGCCATCCGTCGTCACCGCGCTATTGAGCGCCATGTTTTGCGGCTTGAAAGGTACGACCTTGATGCCGTCGCGCGCGAGCAACCGGCATAGCGCAGCGACCAACGTACTCTTGCCGGCATCGGAGGTCGTGCCCTGCACCATCAATGTCGAAAAGAGATTCATGTCTGTTCCTGATGCCAGCGGCCGATCAGGTCGGCGAGTTGTGTCAGGCCTTCGGTGATGGCCGATGGTCCGGGCGACAGGATGTCGGCCGACTTGATTTCGACAACCATGCCGTTGCGTACTGCGGGAATCGCATTCCAGCCATCGCGCGTGCAAACGGTTTCGGCACGAAACTTCTTGCCGCACCACGAACCGATGATGATATCAGGCGCGCGGCGCACGACTTCATTGGCATCGGCGATGATGCGTTGCTTGGCGCTGGAATGCGCTGCCAGGTCGGCGAACACGTCCTCGCCGCCGGCAATGGCGATCATCTCGGACACCCATCCTATGCCGCTGATGAGCGGCTCGTTCCATTCCTCGAAATACACCTTGGGGCGCTTTGCATGCACGCTTGCCTTCCTTGCGACGGCATCGATATGTGACTGCAATTCAACGACCAATCGCTCGCCAGTTTCTACCCGATCAACCAACGCCGCCACAACGCGGACCATGCGCAGGATACCGGCGAGATCGCGCTGATTGAACAGATGCACTTCAACGCCCGCCGCTGCGAGTTCGCGGCAGATGTCGGCCTGCATGTTGGAAAAACCGATCACCAGATCCGGTTCGACCGCAAGAATGCGTTCGATGCGCGAAGAGGAAAAGCCGCTGATTTTCGGTTTTTCGGCGCGTGCACGCGCGGGCCTCACGGTAAAGCCGGAAATGCCGGCGACCAGCTCTTCGGCGCCGAGCGCATACAGCGTTTCGACTGCTTCGGTACTCAGACAGGCGATGCGACGATAGTTGCTCATTGCCCCGCTCCCCGGCGGCTTCTCGCCTGTTCCAGGCGTGCGCATAATTCGGTGGCGCCTTCAATAATGCGCGGGCCGGAGCGATTGATCAGGTTGCCATCGATGGCGAACAGGTTGCCACGCTTGACGGCCAGCATGGAGGGATATTGCTTCCAGATCTCGATTCCGCTGACGGGCTGGTCATTGCGGTCGCCGCTGACGATGACTTCGGGGTTTTCCTTGAGCACAGCTTCCTGGGTAATGCTGGGCGCGGCCATCGGCAAGGCGGCAAAGATGTTTTCTCCGCCACAAATACGGATCGCATCGCTGATGATGTGCTTTTCATTCAGCGTGTAGAGCGGCTTGTCCCAGACCTGGTAAAACACGCGCACCAGAGGACGGTTGCGGTAGCGCGACACCAGGCCGTCGAGCTGGCGCTGCAATGCTCCCGCGCTTTGTTGCGCCTGCTGTTCGGTGCCCATCAACTGACCGAGCCGGACAACGGATCTGGGGATGTCGTCGAGCTTGTGCGGCTCGCTGTAAAACAACGGGATGCCGAGGCGCCGCAACTGCTCCATCTGGCGTGACGAGGCATTGTGGCGCCATACCACCAGCAGATCGGGTTTGAGGGAAAGCAGGCGTTCGACATCGACCGCGCGGTTGTCGCCGACGCGCGGAATGGTTTTCGCCTCGGGCGGATAATCACTGTAGTTGACGGTGCCGACAATGCGAGCCGCGCCGCCGGCGGCGAACAACATTTCGGTCACATGCGGCGACAGCGAAATCACGCGTCGCGCCGGCTGTGCCAGCGTGACCAGGTCGCCCGCATCGTCGTGTATGCTGATCACCGCTTGCGCCGGCATGGCTTGCACTGCCAGCGCGATGAGTGCCATGCGCACCATGTACTTCCGGCAAAGTTTTCCGATCATTGTGTATTCCTTTTCCATGCCTCCAAGGCTTGCATCAGCCGGAGCCAACCCGCTTCATCTCCCGGAAGACCCAGGCGTATGCCGCGCGCCTGCCGCGCGAACAAACGTACCCAGATCCCGCGCTCGGCCATATGATGAGCAAAGACTTCTGGCTGCTCTTCGGGCCACCATTGAAACAGCGCGGTCCCGTTAGCGTCGATCCCATACTCGGCCAGCAGACGGTGCAGACGGTCGCCTGACCGTATCAGCTTCGATTGCACTTCTTGTTGCCACTGGCGATCCGACAAGGCGGCACAGCCGATGTCCTGTGCCGGCCCGCTGACGGTCCATGGTCCTATCCAGTCGGCTAGCCTGTGCAACAAAGCATGATCGGCTGCGACAAACCCCAGCCGCAAGCCGGCCAGGCCGAAAAATTTTCCGATGGAGCGCAATACGATCAATCCCTGACGGTGCGTATGGCATGCCACACTGTTTTTCGGCACGGTGTCGCCGAATGCTTCATCGACCACCAGCCAACCGTCTCGTGCAGCCAGGCGACCGGCCCAGTCGAGCAGCATGCCGGGGGCGATAGTCGCGCCTGTCGGGTTGTTGGGGTTGCAGATGACCATCACGTCGGCTTGGTCGATATGAGCTGCAAGATGGTCATAGGCGATTTCCTGCACCGTATGTCCGGCCTGTCGCCAGCAATGCGCGTGTTCCGCATACGATGGCGCCGACAGCACGACTTTCGATTGTTTCCTTATGCGCGGCAAGGCTTGAATGGCCGCCTGCGTACCCGCGACCGGCAGCAGGTGCGGCGCGCCGTAGTAGGTGCGGGCGGCAGCGAGCAAGGTATCGCTAGCTTGCGGCAACCGATGCCAGGCATCGGCCGCGATTGTGGGCACCGGATAACCGACCGGATTGATACCGGTCGACAGATCCAGCCACTCGCTTTCCGGCCGTCCGAAACGTAACGCTGCTTCGCGCAGATTGCCGCCGTGTTCAAGCATCAGGCATCCTTTCCGCCAGCACTGCAAGTACCGCAAGCACCATGAATACGATCAGCCACAACACCGTCGTGCGCGCCACCAGGCTCCATGCGCGCGCAATGTCGCCGCTCCGGGGCGCGTGCCCGGCACCGAGCGGCGGGCGAGTTTCGATCGCACCGTCATATTCGGCCGCACCTCCGAGTGCGAGTCCGAGCGCGCCCGCGCCCGCCGACATCACCGGACCTGCATTGGGACTCGGCCATGCAGCGGCCTGCGTCCTCCAGCATTGGCATGCGCGCCGCGCGTCACCCAACAACAGATACGACAAGGCGGTGAGCCGTGCAGGAATCCAGTTCAAGGCATCATCGGTACGCGCGGCCATCCAGCCGAAGGCAAAAAAGCGTTCATTACGGTAACCCCACATCGCGTCGAGTGTATTGGCAAGGCGAAACAGCAATGCACCCGGGCCGCCGGCGACGGCGAACCAGAACAACGTGCCGAATACCGCGTCATTGCCGTTTTCCAGTGTCGACTCGACCGCAGCCTTGGCGAGGTCGCCTTCTTCAGCTCGCACCGTATCGCGACTGACGATGCGCGAGGTCAGCATGCGCGCAAGCGGCAGATCGGCATTGGATAAGGCGGTGGCAATCGGAAGCATATGGTCGCGCAAGCTGCGCAAGCCTATGCAGAGGTATAACAACGTCGCATGGATTGCGGCTGCGAAGAGGATATGGATTTGCGCCGCGAAATGAATCAGCACAATGGAGCCGGCCACCAACGGCAGTACGGCTGCACACCAGGCGAGAATACCTCTTGCATAGCGTCCGTTGCCATGATTGAGCGCACGCTCGATGGTCACCGCGAGCTTGCCGAAGCCGACCAATGGATGGAAGCGTCGCGCTTCGCCGAGCAGCCAGTCGAGGGCGACACCTGCCGCCATCAGCAAGGCCAATGCCAACGCAGACATGCCGGTCATCATGCGGCACCCTTCAGCTGCATGGGCAATCCGGCAACCATGAGCACCGCACAATCGCATCGCACGGCAACGGCCTGGTTCAGCCGCCCTGCTTCATCGACAAACCAGCGCGAGATCGCGCCTTGCGGAACGATCCCCATGCCGACTTCATTGGATACGAGGATCACGTCGCCGCCTGCCTGCTCCAGTGACTCGAGCAAGGCTTGCCGTTCACGGGAAAACGCCGGAGGCGGCATGATGACGCCGACGTCGGGGTAATCTCGCTGCTCTGAAAACAGCAGATTGGATAACCATACGGTCAGGCAGTCGACCAGCACCACACAGTCCGGTGCGCCCCATCGCGCAATCGCGGCGCCGAGGGCAAGCGGCTCTTCGACACTTATCCAGTCGGCCTGCCGGCGCTGTCGATGCAGTGCAATACGCGCAGCCATCTCGGCGTCGCGCGCGTGCGCAGTCGCAAGGTAGACCACCTTTTTACCGCTGGATGCTGCCAGCGCTTCCGCATGCGCGCTCTTGCCCGAACGTGCGCCGCCAATCACAAGAGTCGCTGTCATGTTCTTTCCTGCCCATTGAACACGCCGGCTACCGCCTCAGGACAGGAGGGAAAATAGGCATGAAAGTAAGATGCGGTCAGTGAACCGAGGCGATAGATCGCTTCACCCTGCGTACCGGTCGAATGCTTGATCGCATACGCAGCCGGCGCGAGCGAGGAATCAAGAGAGGAATAGTGAAACGCATGTCCGCGCAATTCGCCGTGTTCAGTCGCCCAGGCCTGCGGTCCCAATGCAGCAAGACGCTTTTGCATGCTCACGCGGCCCGGCAACACACCGGCCATGGGCCAGGTTGCGCCATCGAGTCCGGTCAACTCATCGGCCAAGGCCATCATGCCGCCGCACTCGGCCAGAATGGGAACTTGCGCGGCATGTGCCTGCAATATCGATTGCTGCCATTGAGTCGCATCCGCCAAGGCTTGTCCATGCAGCTCAGGATAGCCGCCCGGCAGATAGACGCCATCGGCGTGCGGCGGTATGGCTTCATTAGCCAGCGGCGAAAAGAAGACGCACTGTGCGCCCAACGCCTGCAGGCAATCGATGTTCGCCGGATACAGGAAAGCAAATGCGGCGTCGCGCGCGATCGCTATCGTCTTGCCTTTCAGCACAGGTTCGATCGTCTCGTCCTGCGGATCATACGCAAGCGTGGTGACGGGAAAAAGATCCCATGCATGTTCAGGCATGTCCAGCTGCCCGGCCAAGCCATCGAGCAACGACTCCAGATCGCTCACCTCATCGGCCTGCACCAGACCAAGATGCCGCTCGGGCAGGGACTTCTCCTGGCGCGCGAGCGTGCCCAGCAAAGGGATATCACGCATCGCTTCATCTATCATTTGCGCATGACGCGCACTGCCGACGCGATTGGCGATAACGCCGGCCAGGTCCACCGGCCCATAGTCTCGCAAGCCGTGCACCACGGCACCGGCAGTCTGCGCCATGGCCGACGCATCGAGCACCGCCAGCACCGGCACATTGAAGGCTCCGGCAAGATCAGCGGATGAGGGCGTGCCGTCGTACAAGCCCATGACGCCTTCGATCAGGATCGCATCGGCCTCGGCGGCCGCCCGCGCCAGCAATCTGCGGCTGGCTGCATGACCCACCATCCACAAGTCAAGCGAGTACACGGGATGACCGGAAGCCCGCTCCAGCATCATCGGATCGAGAAAATCGGGTCCGGTCTTGAACACGCGTACGCGCTTGCCCTGCTGGCGCAGCTTGCGGGCGAGCGCCGCCGTCACCGTGGTTTTTCCCTGGCCGGACGCAATGGCCGAGATCAGCACGACACGTGCAGAAGCGGGAGCTGTCGTCATGGCTTTACCATTCAACGCCGGCTTGCGCCGCGATACCTGCGGCGAATGCATGCTTGACAGGCTGCATTTCCGTCACAGTATCGGCAACGGCAATCAGTTCGAGCGGCGCCGCGCGGCCGGTGACGACGACATGCTGCATGACCGGACGGGCCTGCAGGTCGGCGATCACTTGCTGCACATCCAGGTATTTGTACTTCAATGCGATATTCAACTCGTCAAGTACGACGAATCCGATGGCAGGGTCGGATAAAAAGCTCTTTGCCTTTTCCCAGGCCCGCTCGGCGCTGGCAATGTCGCGCTCGCGATTCTGCGTTTCCCAGGTATAGCCGTCGCCCATCGCATGGAAACTGACTTCGTCGGGGAAGCGCTGCAAGAACAACTCTTCCCCGGTCGACTTGGCGCCCTTGATGAATTGCACGACGCCGACTTTCATGCCATGGCCGAGCGCGCGGATCGCCATGCCGAAGGCGCTGGAACTTTTCCCCTTGCCATTGCCGGTATTCACCAGCAGCACGCCGGCGTCGCGCTTGGCCGCATCGATCTTTTGATCGACCACTTCCTTTTTGCGCTGCATGCGCACGCGATGGCGCTCGTTGATGTCATCACTCATGATGCGTGTTCTCCGCTGGAATAAAGATGCTGCGTTTGCCGTGCCGGACGATATCGATCGGATAGCCGAGGCAATGGCTTAAGCGTTCTGCAGTCATCACCTCGTTGACCGGTCCCGCCTGCCAGGTGCCATCGCCCATCAGCAACAACGCATGGGTTGCCACGCTATGCGCGAGATTAAGGTCATGGCTGACCAGGATCACCGCCTTTTGCTCGGCCCGGCACAGCCGGGACAGCAATTCCATGACACCGACCTGGTGCGCCAGATCGAGCGCGCTGGCGGGTTCATCAAGCAACAGGAGCGGCGCGTCCTGCGCCAGCGTCGCCGCGATGGCTACCCGCTGGCGCTCGCCGCCGGACAGCGTACGTACGTCGCGTTCCGCTAGTTCGGCGACATCCAGTGCACGCAATGCAGTCATCGCAACACGGTAATCGTCTTCCGCATCCCAGTAACGATCGTCCTGATAAGGATGACGCGCCGCCAGCACGGTTTCGATGGCACGATAGCCGAAGGCATCGTTACGGCCCTGCGCCAGATAAGCCCGTTCGCGCGCCAGCGCGTTCAATGGCCAGTCGGCAAGAGAACGTCCCTTGATGCTGACGTTTCCGCTATCGGGGGGACGCATCCCGACCAGCGTGCGCAGCAAGGTACTTTTGCCAGCGCCGTTGCGCCCGATGACGCACCAGCACTGTCCGGTCTCTACTTGCCAGTTCAATCCAATGACCAGCTTGCGCGCGCCGATGTGCAAGGAAAGTTGATTCGCCTGCATACACTTATTTCCTGTGCAACTGGTGCAATTGCACCAGGAAAACCGGCACGCCGATCAATGCCGTGATGACGCCGACCGGCAACTGCTGCGGCGCGATGATAGTACGCGCGAGCGTATCGGCGAGGACCAGGAAACTGCCGCCGGCCAAGGTTGCAGCCGGCAACAGCAGCCGATGGTCGGGCCCCCATGCAAAGCGGCATGCGTGCGGTACGATCAGGCCGACAAAGCCGATGCTGCCGGCGCTGCTGACGGCGCTGGCAGTCAGCAGCGCCGCGCACAGGAACAGGCCCTGACGCAACCTGGCCACCGAAATGCCCAGGGTGGCAGCCGCTTCCGCATGCAAGGCCATCACATTCACCGCGCGCGCCACACGCACCGCGAAAACCAGCGCGATAGCCCAGATCAGCCACGGCAGCCCGCGCAATTGCGTGGCCGACAAATCGCCGATCAGCCAGAACACCATCCCGCGCAGCCGGTTGTCGGGTGCGATCGACAACATGAGCGTGACGAGCGCGCTGCAACCGGCAGCCACGATGACGCCGGTCAGCAGCAGCATGGGCGCATTGCTGTCGCCTCCGCTGCCGCGCAGGTCGCGATAGGCAAGAATCAACAAAAGGAAGGCGACCGCGATCGCGCCGGCGAATGCGGCCAGGTCCACCATCCATGCAGCGGCCATGAACAGGATGGCGGCCAGCGCGCCAACCGCCGCACCGCCTGACACCCCGAGCACATAGGGATCGGCAAGCGGATTGCGCAGCAAGGCCTGCATCATGACGCCGGCCAGTGCGAGTGTCGCCCCGGTCACGAAAGCGGACAAGGCACGGCCCAATCGCAATTCAAGCAGGGTTGCCGCGAGTGACGCCGGCCGACCGGCCAGGATGTCGGCCAATGCCCCGAACAGTTCGGGCACTGACAGCGATACAGAACCGATGGCGCAGGCGAACAGTATGGTTGCGGCGCCGGCCGCGGCCAGCGCAGACAAGATCGTCACCGCGCGGCGGCGCTCGCGAAAGGACGGCAGTGAAATAGCGCTGCTATGCACGTTGCTCCCGTTGCTTAACGTATGCCGTAACGGATTCCGACAAAGACGCTGGAACCGACCGTGTTGTAGGTTCTCGCCAGTTCATATTCCTTGTCGAACACATTTTCCCAGCGTCCGAACACCGACCAGCCTGGCGCGAAATCATAGTGCGCGTACAGGTTGACCAAGCCGTAGCCGCCCAGGCGATTGCGGTTGTTGGTATCGTCGAAACGGTGGCCAGAGAACACGACTTCGCTTCCCGTGGTCAGCTTGCCGAGGCCGTATTCCAGCCCAAGGGTGCCATGTTTTTTGGAGCGGCGGGCAAGTTGCCGTCCGGTCGTCTCGTCCTTCGGATCCTGCAGATCGAACGCACCGCGCAGCTTGAAATCACCCAGTGGTACGGCGGCATTGAAACTCAAGCCTGTCAGCAATGCCTTGTTGACGTTGTACGCGCAGCCGAATGGATGGGTCGCTTGCTCGATCGGACAGACGGTGGTATTGACCAGCATGTCGGACAGTCGGTTGCGGTAATACACGGCGCTGTACTGCGACTTGCCGTTATCGTAGTACAAGCCGATCTCGGCATTTCTGCCCTTCTCCGGACGGTTGCTTGCAATGCCGAAACCCGGGAAATACAAGTCGTTGAAGGTCGGCGCGCGGAAGCTGGTCGCGACGCTGGCGCTGGCCCGCAATGCGCCTGTCAGACGGTAGCCGTAGGACAAGTTGCCGGTGGTTTTGGAACCGAACTGCGAATTGTCGTCGTAGCGAATACCTGCGGCAGCCAGGTGAGCGCCACGCTTCAATTGATAGGCGGCGGCCAGCGATTCGGTGGTGCGCGCACCTATCAGCTCCCGGGTGGTGGAGTCGACTTCTTCCCTGCGATGCTCGGCGATCAATTGCAGGATATCGGTGCCGAACACTGTGAAATTATTTTGCCAGCTAACATGCGTCTGGGTGGTATCGAACAAGGTGCGACCGGAGCGCATGTTCGATACGACACGATCCTGCGATTGTGATACCTGCACCTGGCTGGTCCAGTTCGGCAGGATCTGGTTCTTGCTGTAGACGCCATAGGAAGCCAGCTTCGTGCTGCTGCGGTCGTCGAAGGTCGCGCTATTGTCGAACCGGTTCTTGAGATCGCTATGCAGAAAAGTCAGACCGATATCATGGCCTTTCGCAAGCTGCAAACCGAGTTGTCCGCTCACGCTGTCGTTATCGAAGCCGTCGCGATCCGGATTGAAACCGAATGCGCCGGGCTTGGTCGCCGAAAAGCCGTCCGATTCGTCATGCGATGCGCGCAGCGCATAACGGAAGCCTTCATGCGATCCCGACACGCCCGCTTCGAGCTTGTAGGTATTGTGACTGCCGAATCCGGCCGACACGGTCGGTGCAGGAGGCCCATCGCCCTGCTTGGTGAAGATCTGGATCACACCGCCGACCGCATCGGCGCCATACATGGTGCTTGCCGGGCCGTACACGATTTCGACCCTGTCGATCTGCGACAAGGGAATGGATGACCAGGTTGCACCGCCGCTGGTGGAAGAACCTACGCGCACCCCATCGATCAGGACAATATTCTGTTTGTTGTCTGTCCCGCGCAGAAAAACCGAAGAAGACGCACCAGGGCCTCCATTGCGCACGACTTCGAGGCCGCGCTGGCGTTGCAGCAAATCGACCAGCGACTTGTGACCGGACTTGGCAATGTCGTCCGAGGTAATGATTGCATAGTCGCTGAGTACTTCAGTCGCAATCTTCGGCATCCTCGACACGGTGACGACTACGGATTCAAGTTGTTTTTCTTGAGCAGTTGCGAGCGACGATGCGGAAAACGCGGAGCAAATGGCGAGCGCCATGACCAAGGGCTTGCCTGCTGCCTGAGCGGCCAGGGATACGGATGAAGACATGATGTGATTCCAGTGAATAGCCAATCGCCCGCTTCCCCGCAGGCCGGATTGAAAGAAAGCATTCGAACTGGACGTGTATGTCGAAAGAGGTTGCCGTGCACGATCGATGTGCCGGTCAACCTGCGTTGCGACGGTCCCCGTCCGCATGCTTCCACCTGTTCTGGCCGGTATCCGGGCTGGCAAGATGAACCGGTCGACCTTCCCATGCAGACTGCACAGTGGTACGAGGGACCGTCTGTCAGATAGTCGCCTTGCGGCTTCCGTCATGACGCTTGCTTACCGTTGCGGGGGCAGCACACGTTGTACTCCGAAAAGCATCGTGTTTCCCGTTTAACTGCCTGCATGAATATGCAGGCGGGCACCAAAACCCGGCTATTGTAAAGCTTGCAGTACACGCCGACAACAAGCGTAAGCGCTTGAGGACTAGCCGCAAACAGAATTTCTCGTGCCGGCCAAACCGGAACTTGCCTTACTGACAATCAAGGATAGAGAGTGTCCCGTAACCAATATCATGCATCACAGCAGCGGCATGGCGCGCCACTTCAGCAACAGAACCGTAGTGTGGACATTGGCTAAGCAGGCGCAAGCTTCCCGCATGGCAAACGACGATCGCTGTCTGCACTGATTGCGCACGCAAGCTTTCATGAAAGTCGCGGACGCGCGTCGCCACTTCAAGCACGGTTTCGCCGCCGCCGGGACGGTAATGGACGACATCGGCAGCCCAAGCGTCGACTTCGGCTTGAGAAATGTTTTGCCAGGGGCGCATTTCCCAGGCGCCGAAATCCATCTCTGCGAGACGCGGGTCGACGATCGCATTAGCACTGCCATTTGCGTCGGCGATGGCGACCGCCAATGCGCGACAGCGTTGCAGCGGACTGCAATAGACCGGTAGGCCATGCGGCAGTGCGGGTAATAGCGACGCCAGCACGCGTGCATGTTCAGGCTCCGATACACGGAGATCGGTGCTGCCATAACAGACGCCAGGCTCAACCTCGGGCTTGCCATGACGGATCAGATACAAACGCATTTCAGTGTGCGGCTGCCAGGACGGCAAGGTAGCAGACGACTTCAGCGACCTGCTGGACTGCGCCAAGACAATCACCGGTGTAGCCGCCGAGACGGCGAACGAATTTGCGCGCAAGCCAAAGAGTGACAAGGACTACCGCCGCAAGGGCAGCAAGCAAGGCTTGCAGGTTCAGCCAGCCTAGTGTCAGCAAGACCGCCACCGGTACGGCCGTCGACAGGACCGCAACAAGAAACTCCCCGTGTGTCATGCCTTGCGCCAGAGGCTTTGCCTTGCCCTCGCCTTTGACATAGGCGAGCTTCCATATCAAGGCACTGGCTGCCAGGCGCGACAGTGGATGCCCCAGCAACAGTGCAGCGATAGCCGCCTGTGGAGGCAATTGCGCGAGCGTTGCAGATTTCAGGCCCAGTATCAGCACGATACCGATCGCACCGTAAGCGCCGATGCGCGAATCGGTCATGATCTCCAGCACCCGTTCGCGCGTCATGCCGCCGCCCATCCCGTCGCAGGTATCGGCGAAACCGTCCTCATGAAACGCGCCGGTCAGGTAAATGCCCGCAATCGTCGACAACATGACCGCGACGAGGGGCGGCAGCCACAGGCTCGCCAGTGCATAGACGCTGGCAGTGACCGCACCGACCACGATGCCCACTGCAGGGAAATACCGGCTTGCATGATGCAGCCATTCCGGCTCGAATCCGACCCAGCGCGGAATCGGCAGGCGCGTGAAGAATTGCAGCGCGGTGAAAAACAGCCTGAGCTGATGCATGGCGCCTAGCGCTCCTTGCCGCTGACCTGCGCAGATTCGAAGGTCGCCATGCGATTGAGAAAATTGACCGCTGCATGCACCAGCGGCAACGCCAGCGCGCAGCCGCTGCCCTCGCCCAGACGCAATCCCAGCTGCAGCAAGGGACGCGCGCCAAGATGCGCGAGCATCAGCCGGTGTCCGCGTTCATCGGAACAATGCGAGAACACACAGTAGTCGAGTATCGCCGGCTGCAGTTTCGCCGCCACCAGCAAGGCGCTGGTGACAATGAATCCGTCAATCATCAACACCATGTGCTTCTCGGCAGCGGCCAGCATGGCGCCTACCATCATGGCGATCTCATACCCGCCGAAGGTGGTCAGCACATCGATTGCTTCGCTGGCATGCTCATGCAGCGCAACCGCACGTTCGAGGACTTGCAATTTATGTGCAACGCCATCGGCCGAGAGGCCGGCGCCCGCACCCACGCATTGGCTGAGCGGCGCGCCGGTCATCTTGTGCATCAATGCTGCGGCAGCGGTCGTATTGCCGATTCCCATTTCGCCGAAACCGATCACGTTGCCGTCCAGCCGTCCGACCAACGCAGCGCCGCGCTCGATCGCAAGCATGCATTCATCATGACTCATCGCGGGCTGCTGCGCGAAGTTGCGCGTCCCGCGGCCTATCTTTCGATCCAGCAGCCCGTCACGTATACCGAAATCGTGGTTGACGCCGGCATCGACCACATGCAAGGCGCAGCCATTCTGACGCGCGAACACATTGATCGCGGCGCCGTCGGCAAGAAAATTCTCCACCATCTGCCAGGTGACGCTTTGCGGATACGGAGACACGTTTTCGGCAGTGATGCCATGGTCGCCGGCGAATACGATGACGGCGGGCGCCACGATACGCGGATGTACCGTACGCTGAATCAATCCGATCCGGTGCGCCAGCGATTCGAGTTCGCCAAGACTGCCCGGCGGCTTGGTCTTGTTGTTGATGGCGGCTTCAAGCAGCGTGGATAGCGCAGCATTGACCGTCGGTTCGACAGATGGAATAGGCATGTGATTTATATAGGAAGGTCGGGACAGCAGAAAACCCCGTCTGCATGCACTGCGCCGGCGAACTGAACAACTGTCCGCCAACCATTCCGGCCGGTATCCGGGCTGGCAAGATGAACCGGTCGACCTTCCCATGCAGACTGCACAGTGGTACGAGGGACCGTCTGTCAGGCAGTCGCCTTGCGGCTTCCGTCATAACGCTTGCTTACCGTTGCGGGGGCAGCACACGTTGTACTCCAGGGAGCAGCGTGTTTCCCGTTTAACTGCAGTCGCGACTGCGGCTGCGGGCACCAGAATGCAGGCAGTGTAAGGTGCGCGCCGAACGGAGTCAATTCGGCAAGCCGGGCGGGCCATATCGATGAATAGACAGTAGACTAGGCATTTGCCCTGCCCTTCACGCGTCATTTATGAAAAACAAAGCCGAATACTACAACCAGCAATACAACGCCCGTGCCTCCATTCCCGACCACCCTTATATTTTCACACGCTGGCTGAAAGACTCGATGCAGGTGCGCCGCTCGCATGCTGCACTGTTCGATCTGGCCTTTGGCGAATCCAGCGGCGAACGTCTGGACTTTTTTCCGGCGAGCCGCAGCGATGCGCCGCTGCTGGTATTCATTCATGGCGGCTGGTGGCGCTCGCTCGACAAATCCGATTTTTCTTTCATGGCGCCGGCCTTTACCCGCGCCGGCTTCAATGTCGCGCTGACCAACTATACCTTGGCGCCGCATGCGTCGATCGCCGAGATCGTGTGTCAGCAACTGCGCGCGGTGGCATGGCTATACCGCAACGCCGACAAATACGATTTCGATCCGCGCCGCATCGTGGTGGCGGGTCATTCGGCCGGCGCGCACCTGGCTGCAATGATGATGGCCGCGCACTGGACTGTCTATGGCAGCGACCTGCCGGCCGACCTGATCAAGGGCGGCGTGCTGATGTCGGGACTGTACGACCTGGAACCGGTGCGGCATGCGGAGTTTGTCAATGTCGACCTCAAGTTGACCGAACAGGACGTTGCCCCGTTGTCGCCGGTCCTGATGCCTCAGCCGCATCCTGCGCCCTTCATTACCGCCTATGGCGCGCTGGAATCGGACGAGTTCAGGCGCCAGACGGAACTGCTTGAAAACGCCTGGAAGCCTGCGCACCGCGCCGCCGTTCCCCTCCCTGGACTGAATCACCTGACGATCTGCGATGCGTTTGCAACGCCGGGTCATCCTTTGTGCCAAGCGACCATTGATCTTTTAACAAGCATATAGCGTGGATTCTGTCTTGACGGAACCTCATCGCAACAGTTTACGGCCGCGCATTTGTGCGCGCTGCAAGTTCGTGTTGCGCAGAAGAAATTCGTGACTGATAATCGTATTGAAGAATAGCTGGGTATCGCACGCCTGCAGGTATCGCAGGCGCATCTCCGCTGAAGCGTCTTTTACAGGGTGTGCGGCTAAGGCGTGGTGAGTTGCGCAAGTCCGTGCACTGCAACCAGCTTTTGACCGACACCGATAACAGGCTGACTACGAACAAAGGGAAGTACCGACATGAGCGACGCTGCAGATGATCTTGAAGCACTGTTTGACGAAGTAGCCGCGCAACGCGTGGAAACCGTGGAAACAGTGGTCCCGGCGGAATCCGCGCCGGAAGTGATGGAAGATGATGGCGAAGAACCCGTCGCCGAGGTGGTCGACAATGCATCCGAGGCCCCTGAAGACCAGTCGGACAAGGGTATGTATGAGCGCCTCGGCGGCATCGTGCGCATGCTGCACGACTCGCTGCGCGAACTGGGCTACGACCGTTCGCTGTCGGATGTCGCCAGCCAGATCACCGACGCCCAAGGACGGCTGGAGCATGTCGCCGCGCTGACCGAACAGGCGGCCAACAAGGTGCTCAACACGGTCGACACCTGCCTTCCCGAACAGGAAGCCTTGTCCAAGAAGGCCAAGGACATGGAAACCCGCTGGGCCATGCTGTTCGACGGCAAGCTCAGCATCGACGAATTCAAGGCGCTGGCCGGCGATTCGCGCCAGTTTGCCACTGTCGTGATGGATGCCACCGAAACCGAGAAGGCACGCCTGCTCGATATCATGATGGCGCAGGATTTCCAGGACATCACCGGCCAGCTGATCAAGAAAATCGTCCACATCACCAGCACTGCGGAAAAAGAACTGGCGCAGCTGCTGCGCGACAATGCACCGCCGGAAGTGAAAGCCGCGATGGCTGCCGCCGAAAGCAAACCGGTGGAATTGATGTCGGGCCCCGCAGCGCCCGGCGCAGCCATGGCCCAGGATGATGTGGACAGCTTGCTTGCTGATTTGGGGTTCTGATGGACGACATGCTCAAGGAATTCGTTGTCGAGGCGCTTGACCTGGCGACGAACGTTGAGGAGCACCTGCTCTCCCTGGAGCGGCATCCCAACGACACTGATACGCTGAATGCGCTGTTCCGCTCCTTCCATACGATCAAGGGCGGCGCCGGATTCATGAACCTGCCGGCCATCGTGTCGGCGTGCCACCTGACGGAGAACCTGTTCGACGGCTTGCGTACCGGTCAGGTGCCGGTCACGCCGACCGCGATCGAAGCCGGGCTGCAGGCAAGCGGATTCGTCGGCGACCAGCTCAAGCAGCTGGCCAATGGCGCCTCTCCGGATGCCTTGCCGGCGATGCCTGCGGCGCTTGAAGATATTCTCACTCAGGCGATCGAAGGCAAGGCCGCTGAGCCTGCACCAGTGCCTGCCGCTCCCGCTGCCCTGGTTCCCGAAGCGCCTGTTGCAAGCGCCGCGGCTATAACGACCTCGCCCGACGGCCTGGATTGGGAAGCGCTCTACCGTGCCGTGGTCCCTGCCGGCACCCTGCCCGATGCGCCGACCGCTACCGTACTGGCGGCCAGCGCGCCAGCCAACGTTACACCGCTGGCCAAGCCCGCTCCCGACGAAAACATCCGCCCCATCACCGCACAGGTGAAGGAAGACAGCATCCGTATCGATGCGGTCAAGCTGGATGCCTTGCTCGAAGTTGCAGGCGAATCGGTGCAGGCCGCAAACCAGGCCAGCGTGCTGCTCGAAAAACTGACGCAATTCAAGTTCGATGGCCAGGCCGCCGCGCTGATGGCAACGCTGCAGGAAACGCTCAGCCGCGCCTCGCGCTACTCCACCGAATTGCAGCGCGCGACCCTGTCGACACGCATGCAGCCGGTCGGACGCCTGTTCCAGAAATTCCCGCGCCTGGTGCGCGAACTGGCCAAGGATCTGGGCAAGGATGTCGATCTGGTCATCGAAGGCGCCGAGACCGAAGTCGACCGCGTCGTGGTTGACAGTCTGTACGATCCGCTGGTGCACATGCTGCGCAATGCGCTCGACCATGGCATCGAAACCGCCGACGAACGCGGAGCCACTGCCAAGCCGGCAAAGGCCACCATCCTGCTGAAAGCATGGCAGGAAGGCAGCAGTGTCATGATCGAGATTTCGGACGACGGCAAGGGCATGGATCCGGTCAAGCTGCGCACCAAGGCGCTGGCAAAAGGCTTGATCAGCGACAACGCTGCACAGACCACAGAAGAATCGCTGCAACTGATCTTCCTGCCCGGTTTTTCGACCAAGGAAGTCGCTTCCAGCGTGTCCGGACGCGGCGTCGGCATGGACGTCGTGAAGACCGCCGTGGAAAAGCATCGCGGCGCGATCCGTATCGACTCCGTACTGGGCGAAGGAACACGCTTCACGATCCGCCTGCCTATCGAGTTGTCGATCGTTCCGACAATGTTGGTACGTACCGCCGGTGCGGCGCTGGCAATGCCGATGGCAGTGGTGCAGCGCGTGGTGGAATTGCCGGAGTCATTTTCCGAAGTCGGCGGTGCGCCGGTGTTGCGCGATCAGGGGCGGCCATTGGCGGTACGCTCGCTGGCAGGCATTCTCGGCTATGAACAGTGCAAGGAAAAGGTCGGCATCGTCATCGCCGCGCCGCAGCCTTACATCCTGGCGGTGGAAGCGGTCGATGGCACCGCCGACCTGGTGATCAAGCCGCTGACGGCGCTTGCCGTTCCGGGCGTAAATGGCACCGCCCGCTCCGCGGAAGGCGAACTGGTCCTGGTGATCAGCCTTGCCTTCCTGCTTGACGGTTGCAAGGTCACAACCGCATCGCGTCTGGCAGCCTGAGTCGGTCGCATCGACAAAAAGCCCGGTCAGCGATGCTGGCCGGGCTTTTTCATGTTCGTTCGCTCAACGGCGAGGCCATCTACTTTGCCGAACGGCCACCGACCGCAGCGGTAAACACCCCAAGCCCGATGAAAGCGCCAGCCGTCACATAACGTCCGACGACATTGGCGCCCCGCATGCGGCCCAGCATCGGTGCAATTGCGCCGGCGGCGAACACATAAAAGCAATCGGTCGTCGCGGCAATCGCCACGAATACCGCACCCAGCACAATGCTTTGCCCGATCACCGGCGCAGACGGGTCCATGAACTGCGGCAGGAAAGCGGCAAAGAAAATAGTGGTCTTGGGATTGAGCAGTGCGACAACGAATCCGTCACGGAAGACCCGTCCGATGCGCGCAGCGCCGAAGCGTTGCTCGACTGCTTGCGCATCAGGCGCGCGCAGAGCCTTGATGCCGAGATAGATCAGGTAAGCGGCACCGGCATATTTGACGACGCTGAATGCGATGGAAGAAATCGCAAACAGGGCCGCCAGGCCGATAGCGGCGCCGACTGCATTACCGAAATTTCCCAACGCAACGCCTGCGACCGAAGCGATACCGGCACGCCGTCCTTGCGCCAGCGTTCTTGTTACCACGTAGATGACCGCAGGACCAGGTGTCAATGCCAGCGCTAGACTGGCAAACAGGAAGGCAAGCATCAACGGCCATGCGGGGAACAGGCTAAGCATAGGTTTCTCCTGAAGTCGGACCGGGAACGGCAATCGTAAAAACAGATTATGACAGCACAATTCCGTGTCGGTGAAACAGGTCTTTTTCCAATCCTACCGCACGCATTACGCTTCTATCGCGCCTTCGGCGCAGTCGCTTGCACCAGCTGCTGGTTGATGGCGCCGAAGATCGATTTGCCATTGGCATCCAGCATCTCGATCCTGATCGTGTCGCCGAACTTCATGAAGGGCGTTTTTGCTTCGCCGTTGGCAATCATTTCCAGGCAACGTTTTTCAGCGATGCAGGTATAGCCTTTGGCCGAATCCTTGTTCGACACGGTACCGGAACCGATAATGGAACCGGCACGCGCATTGCGCGTCTTGGCAAGATGCGCAATCAATTGCGGAAAGCTGAACACCATATCGGTACCCGCGTTCGGCTGGCCAACCAATGCCCCGTTCCAGGTCGTGCGCAAAGACAGGTCCACCTTGCCATCCTGCCAGGAGGAACCTAATTCGTCGGGCGTCACCGCCACCGGCGAAAAACTCGATGCCGGCTTGGACTGGAAAAATCCGAAGCCCTTCGCCAGTTCCGCCGGAATCAGGTTGCGCAGCGATACATCGTTGACCAGCATCAGCAGCTTGATATGCGATGCCGCCTGCGCCGGCGTCGATCCCATCGGAACATCATCGGTAATGACAGCGATCTCGCCTTCGAAATCGATGCCCCACTCTTCCGATGCCAGCACGATGTCGTCCATCGGACCGATGAAATCGTCGGAGCCGCCCTGGTACATCAGCGGGTCGTGCCAGAAGGATTCCGGCATGTCGGCATTGCGCGCCTTGCGCACCAGTTCAACGTGATTGACATAAGCAGAACCGTCGGCCCACTGGAAGGCGCGCGGCAGCGGCGCCATGCAACGCTTGGGATCGAAATCGAAGCTGCGCCGGGCCTTGCCTTCGTTGAGCTGTTCATACAACTGTTCCAGCTGCGGCGCGATGAACGACCAGTCGTCGAGCGCGCGCTGCATGGTCAACGCAATGCCATCCGCCAGATGCGCGGTCTTGAGATCGCGTGACACGACCGCCAGCTGGCCGTCCCGGCTTCCGTCTTTGAGAGTCGCAAGTTTCATCCGTATTCCCGTCCTGGTTTGTTTCAGTCGAGCGTGATGCCGCGTTCCTTGATCAGCGCATGCCAGCGCACGGTTTCGCTCTTGATATAGGAAGCCATCTGTTCGGGTGTGCCGGATAGCGGTTCGATACCAAGGTCGGTCAGGCGCTTGCTGACCTCCGGCGCGGCGAGCGCCTTGGTCACTTCGGTGTTGAGGCGGGCGACGATATCTTTCGGTGTTGCGGCGGGTACTGCGATTCCCTGCCATGCATACATTTCCAGATCGCTGTAACCCAGTTCCTTCAGGGTCGGCACATCGGGCTGCAAGGCCAACCGGTTACCCGAAGCTACTGCCAGCGCAGTGAGTTTGCCGCTCTTGATATGCGGCAGCGCGGTAGCCAGATCGAGGATCATCATCGGTACTTGTCCGGCCAGCACATCCTGCACCGCCGGACCCGCTCCACGGTAAGGGATGTGCACGATGAAGGCCCCGGTGCGCTGCTTGAACATTTCCATCGCGAGGTGATGCGGACTGCCGGCGCCGACCGACGCATAGTTGTACTTGCCGGGCGCAGCCTTGATCTTGCCGATCAAATCTTTCGCATCCTTGAAGCCGGCCGAAGGATTGGCCACCAGTAGCAGCGGGAAGCGTGCGATCAGCGAAATCGGCGCAAAGTCCTTTTGCGGGTCGTAAGGTAGCTTCTTGTACAGCGCGCTATTGAAAACATAGGAGCCATTGTCGCCGGAAAAAATCGTATAGCCGTCGGCGGCCGAACGTGCGGCCGTTTCCGCACCGATGATGGTACCTGCGCCCGGCTTGTTCTCGATCACCACCGGCTGGCCGACCTGCTTCGACAACTGTGCGCCTATGGTGCGTGCAATCGCATCGGAACCGCCGCCCGGCGGATAAGGCACGAGCCAGCGCACCGGCTTGGCGGGATAGGACTGCGCCTGGACAAAGGCGCTGGCGGCGACCAGCATGGTGCCGAAGACGAACTTGACGAGTGTTGGGGTACGCATGGGTCTCCTTTATGCCGAACTGGCTGTCGGCGGTATTGTTGCGATGCTTTCGGAAAGTCGGCGGCGCGGCCTAAGCTGAATCAGCCGTGCGCCACGATTTGCCTTACACTAATTACGCATTATTAAATCAATTCACTATTTCGTAATTTTTCGCATTCTAGCATTGTATGAAAAGCACCGTGAACCCGATCGCCGACGATGACGACAAGGAAGCCTCTACCCGGCAGGGCATTCAATCCATCGAGGTGGCCGCCCCACTGCTGGCTGCCCTTGCCGGCGCTGCCGGCCCGATTCCCTTGTCGGGCCTGGCAAAAACAGCGGCAATGCCGGCGGCCAAAGCCCATCGCTACCTGGTCAGTCTGATCCGGGTGGGACTTGTGCGTCAGGATGCCGCCACCGGACTCTACGATCTGGGGCCGATGGCACTGGAACTGGGTCTGGTCGCGCTCGGACGGTTGGATGCGGTAAAGCTGGCCGATGAAATCATGGCCGCGCTGCGTGATGCAACCAGCGAAACCGTGGCGCTGGCGACATGGGGAAATTTCGGGCCGACCTATATACGGCTGCTGCAATCGCGGCGGCCGATCACGATCAATCTGCAGATCGGCAGCGTGATGCCGATGACCTACACCGCCAGCGGCTTGTGTTTTGCCGCCTTCATGCCGGCTGCGGAAACCGAAACCTTGTTGCGTGCGGAGCTGGCGTTAAACCGTAGCGAAAAGCTCGATGCGCCGCAGTCGCGCAAGGCGCTGGAGCCATTGCTTGAAGAAACCCGGCAACATGGCATGGCGCGCGTCATTGGCCATCTAGACCCGACCGCAGTGCGTCCTGCCGGAACAACGCGCGCGGCCGAACGGCTGCTAGCCGGATTCAACGCTTTTTCCGCCCCGGTGTTCGACCAGGACGGATGCATGCGTTTTGCGCTGACCGTGGTGGGGTCGGCCGCGCATATCGATGAAAGCTGGGAAGGCGGGATCGCCCGGGCGACCCAGGCGCACGCGGAACAACTGTCACGGCGGCTGGGTTATCGTCCGAGATAAACGCCTGGCAGACTGTTACAGGAAATTGCCCACGTTCAGCAAGGTCAGAACGCCAAGCACGGCAAAGATGACTGCGGCTATTCCATGCACCAGCTTTAGCGAAACGACTTGCATGATCCGGTTGCCGATCAGCACGGCAGGCACATTCGCCAGCATCATGCCCAGCGTCGTGCCGGCAACCACGGCGGAGAAAGCAGAATACTTTGCGGCCAAGACGATAGTGGCGATTTGTGTCTTGTCGCCCATTTCGGCGAGGAAGAAGGCAACCAGCGTCGCGCCGAAGACGCCGAAGCACACAGGCTTCGCATCCACATCGTCCAGCTTGTCGGGAATCATTGTCCACGCCGCCATTGCCAGAAAGGACAGGCCGAGGATCCAGCGCAATGCATCCTTGCCGATAAACTCGGTGAGCCAGCTGCCAACCGCTCCGGCAAATGCATGATTGAAAAGCGTAGCGACGAGTATGCCGATGATGATGGGGATGGGACGCCGGAATTTGGCTGCGAGCAGCAGGGACAGTAGTTGCGTTTTGTCGCCCATTTCTGCAAGGGCAACGATTCCGGTCGAGATGAAGAAAGCTTCCATGAAAACTCCAGGGCCGGATGAATACCAATGACCATGCGCCTTCCGGCCCGAAGCTGAGGCGGCATGGTCAAAGGTCTCGCCAAACCTGGATCGCTTACGCCATAACCCGGCGCCGATGACGCGGATTAAGTCTGTTGACGCAAGCCCCTCTCGCTTTCGGAGGGCGGCTACTCCCCAATGACGCCGGGATTTTAACCCAAACACGGGATTATCGGACAGAAATACTTCGAGATTATGCCGTCTGGTGCGCGGAAAGTATGGCGAGTGCGGCCTCGACGAATCCGGCACCGCATGCCTGTGTCGTCACGTAGGCCGGCGGGATGTCGATGCGCCCCAGATGTCTTGCAATATTGGCTACGCCGATCGCAAAAGGAAAATGCGCGAACATGGCGGCGTCATTCCCGGAATCGCCGACAAATGCAAATTGATCGCGCGCCGCCGCATCGTCGATGCCGAACGCCATGCGCAGTATGCGATCGGTGCTTGCCTGTTTGCAAAATCGAACCAGCGAGGCATGCACATGGATGCTGCTTGCCGTCGTGTGGAAGCCGCTGGCGCCGATAAAGCGGACGATTTCCTCAACCTCGACCGCCGACCTTGGCGGAACATGTTCGCCGATATCGAACGCGAGGTCGCCCACCCGTTGCGGCGCGTCATCGGCCACCGGCAAATCGGGAAACTGTTGCTGCAGCACAGGCACGAAATCCTCCAGCCTCGCACGATGCTGGCGCCGGGTTGCCACATCGGCATAAAACCAGGATTGCATAGCGCCGTCCGCGTCATGCCAAAATGCGCTGGCGCCGTTTTCGGCAATGACTGCATCGAAGCGACAAAGCTTCAACAAGGGCATTGCCCAATAGGTTGGACGGCCGGTGACGGCAATGATGCGCAGCCCGGCCTCGCGCAGACTATTGATGGCCGCAAGCACTTCCGGCGTCAATGCGCCGTCAGTCGTCAGCGTGTCGTCGATATCAGTCAGTACGCCGCATAGCTGGCGGCGCTGCTCGACCGGCCACTCGGCCAAAGGCCGCAGCTTGCCCATTGCGGTCATAACTCGTAACTATCTTTTTCACCGTTCATCACTTGCTCGATCAATTTGCGATTGAGAGTCGGTGTCAACAGTTCGATGAAGCTGTATACATAGCTGCGCAGATAAGCCCCTTGCTTCAATGCAACGCGGGACACGTTCGATCCGAACAAGTGGCCGACAGAAATAGCCTCCAAACCCTTGTCGCGATCGGCATCGAAGGCCATGCCGGCAATAATTCCCACGCCCATGCCCAGTTCGACATACGTCTTGATCACATCGGCATCGATGGCTTCCAACAGGATGTCGGGTTTGAGTCCTCGTATCGCAAATGCATGATCGATCTTTGCACGACCGGTAAACGCGCTGTCGTAGGTAATCAGGGGGTAGCGGGAAATCTCTTCCAGCGTGATCGGCTTGGCTTCCCGCAAAGGATGCGCGTGCGGCACGACGACCACGTGCTCCCATTGATAGCATGGCAAGGTGATCAAACCGTCAACACTGGCAATCGCTTCGGTCGCAATGGCCATGTCGGCCTGGTCCTTCAAGACCATCTCCGCGATCTGCTTGGGATTGCCTTGCAAAAGCGACAAGCGCACTTTGGGGAATTTCTGTGTAAATGCCTGCACCACTTTGGGCAAGGCATAACGTGCTTGCGTATGCGTGGTGGCAATCGTGAAGCTGCCGCTGTCTTGTGCGGCGAATTCCTTGCCGATACGCTTGAGGCCGTCGATTTCCTGCATGATCAATTCGACCGAGCGCAGCACTGCCCGACCCGGTTCCGTCAGGCCGCGAATGCGCTTGCCATGACGGGTGAAGATGTCGACGCCGAGCTCTTCTTCCAGTTCGATGATGGCTTTGGATACCCCGGGTTGCGAGGTAAAAAGGGCTTTGGCGGCTTCGGTCAGATTGAAATTTTGCCTTACGGCCTCGCGCACGAACCGCAATTGGTGAAGATTCATTGTTTCCCTTGTGGCAACACTATCTTATTTTTCATACTTATTTATACCGAATAGGCATATAAGCAAATAAATACTAAGTAGTTTGGAATAAGGAATAAGTTTATTACGATTCACACTCCTTTGCGCGAGGTGACATGACTGTAACTTACATAGTTTCTGGATTTGCTGTCGGCCTGCTGGTCGGCCTTACTGGCGTCGGTGGTGGTTCGCTGATGACCCCACTTCTTACCCTGATGTTCGGCGTATCGCCCACGGTTGCCGTCGGCACCGACCTGGCATTTGCCTCCGCCACCAAGACCGCTGGCACGCTCGCACATCGCGTGCGCGGCACGGTGCGCTGGGGCATCGTGCGCCACCTCTGCTATGGCGCCCTTCCGGCTGCGCTGGTGGCAACCTTTGCACTGAAATATTTCGGCGCACTCGACAAGGAAATCGGCCAGATCATCCGCTATTCCATCGCCGGTTCCGTTTTGCTGACCGTCTGCGCGCTGCTGTTTCGCAGCCGCATGCAGGCATGGGTGCTGGCGCATCCCGAAAAACAGCTTCAGGGCACCAAACTGGCCATCGTTACCGTGATTGTCGGCGCTCTGCTCGGCACCCTGGTGACGATTTCCTCGATCGGTGCGGGCGCGGTAGGTGCGACCATTTTGGTATTACTGTATCCTCGCCTGTCCCCCGCGGAAATTGCCGGAACCGATATCGCCTATGCGGTCCCGCTGACCGCGATCGCGGCAGCCGGCCACTGGTACCTGGGTTCGATCAACTGGGAATTGCTGGCCACGCTGCTGATCGGCTCCGTTCCCGGCATCACCCTCGGTTCACTCGCCGCGAAAGCGGTACCGGAAAAATTCCTGCGCGCCCTGTTAGCTACTACGCTCACGGGCATCGCCGCCAAAATGGTTTTTTAAGATTGGAAGAAAAAGATGTATCGCTACGACCAATTTGATCATCTGATCGTCAAGGAACGCGTTGCGCAGTACGCCGATCAGGTTCGCCGCCGTCTTTCCGATGAACTAAGCGAGGACGAATTCCGTCCACTGCGTCTGCAGAACGGCCTGTACTACCAGCGCCATGCCTACATGCTGCGCATTGCCGTGCCTTACGGCCTGCTGTCATCGAAGCAGATGCGCATGTTTGCCCATATCGCGCGCGAGCATGATCGCGGTTATGGCCATTTCACGACACGCCAGAACATCCAGTTCAACTGGATCAAGATCGAAGAAACGCCGGAAATCCTGTCCAAGCTGGCATCGGTCGAAATGCATGCAATCCAGACGTCGGGCAACTGCGTGCGCAACATCACTTCCGACGAATACGCCGGCATCGCGCCCGACGAGATCGTCGATCCGCGTCCCTATGCGGAAATCCTGCGCCAGTGGAGCACCTTCCATCCCGAGTTCGCCTATCTGCCGCGCAAGTTCAAGATCGCAATCAATGGCGCGCTGGAAGACCGTGCTGCCATCATGGTGCATGACATCGGCCTGTCCGTCGTCAAGAATGAACAGGGCGAAGTCGGCTTCCGCGTGCTGGTCGGCGGCGGCATGGGCCGTACGCCCATCCTGGGCAGCGAGATCCGCGCCTTCCTGCCGTGGCAGCATGCGATGAGCTATATCGAAGCGATCCTGCGCGTCTACAACCAGTACGGCCGCCGCGACAACATGTACAAGGCGCGCATCAAGATCCTGGTGAAGGCGATCGGCGCGGAAGAATTCGCACGCCAGGTCGAAGAGGAATGGGCCGACATCAAAGATGGCCCGAGCACGCTGACCGAGGAAGAACTCGCCCGCGTCGCCGCCTACTTCACCGCTCCCGCTTACGAGTCGCTGCCGGCGACCGATTCGGCGGTCGAGCAGTTCAAGAGCGACAACAAAGCGTTTTCGAACTGGATCAAGCGCAACGTTAAGCCGCACAAGGTGCCCGGTTACGCAGCGGTTGTGCTGTCGCTGAAGAAAACCGGCGTGCCGCCCGGCGACGCCACGGCTGAACAAATGGATTTCGCAGCGGAACTGGCCGACCGTTACAGCTTCGGCGAACTGCGCGTGACGCACGAGCAGAACCTTGTGCTGTCCGACGTCAAGCAATCCGACCTGATCAGACTGTGGGAAGAAGCCAAGGCGCACGGCATGGCAACGCCGAACATCGGCCTGCTGACCGACATGATCTGCTGCCCCGGCGGCGATTTCTGCGCGCTGGCCAATGCGAAGTCGATTCCTATCGCGGCCGACATCGCCGAGCGTTTCGACAACCTGGATTTCCAGCATGACATCGGCGAGATCGAACTGAACATTTCGGGCTGCATCAATTCCTGCGGCCATCATCACGTCGGCCATATCGGCATTCTCGGCGTCGACAAGGATGGCAGCGAGTGGTATCAGGTATCAGTCGGCGGAGCGCAGGGCAATCAGTCGAGCATCGGCAAGATCATCGGCCCGTCGTTCTCCGCGCACCAGATGCCGGAAGTGATCGACCGCATCCTGCAGGTCTACCTGCTCGAGCGCAACGAAGACGAGCGCTTCATCGATACTGCCCGCCGCATCGGTGTGACACCGTTCAAGGAATTCGTCTACGCCACACCCATCGTCATCGAACACAAAGCAGGAGAAGACGCATATGCGTGACATCATCAAGAACAAGGCTGTCGTGTCGGATGACTGGACCGTATTGCGCCTTGCCGAAACCGATACGCCGGAAACGGTCGCCATCCCCGAAGGCAAGGTCATCGTGCCGCTGAAGGTATGGCAGGCGCAACGCACGACGCTGGAAGGCCGCGCCGAGCTCGGCGTATGGATCGCCAGCAGCGAGCGCCCGGAAGAATTGAAGGGTGAGCTGTCGCGCTTCAAGGTGGTGGCGGTCGACTTTCCCAAGTTTGCCGATGGTCGCGGTTACTCGATCGCCTACAACCTGCGCGCACGCCTCGGCTATACCGGCGAACTGCGTGCGATCGGGGATGTGCTGCGCGACCAATTATTCTACATGCAGCGCGTCGGTTTCGACACGTTCGCGGTGCGCGAGGACAAGAACATTCATGATGCACTCAAGGGCCTGACCGACTTCTCCGAGGTATATCAAACCTCGTGGGACCAGAAGTCGCCGCTGTTCCGCCGTGCGCAGCGCACGGGAGCGCCGGCATGAGCGACCTGAACGCCCTGGTCGAGGCCACGAAGGCGACGCTGCAGCGTATCGCCGACGAGTTCACGCCGGCGGTATTCGCGTCCAGCCTTGCCGCGGAAGACATGGTGCTGACCGACCTGATCCTGCGCGCGAAACTGCCTATCGGCATTTTCACGCTGGAAACCGGCCGCCTGCACAAGGAAACCCTGGGCATGGTCGATCGCATCAAGGAAACCTACGGTTATGACGTCGCGCTGTACAAGCCCGAGACAGATGCCGTGGATGCCTATGTCAAGCAGAACGGCCTGAACGCCTTCTATGACAGCGTCGAGATGCGCAAGGAATGCTGCCGCATCCGCAAGGTCGAGCCGCTCAATCGCGCGCTCGCCGGCAACAAGGCCTGGATCACCGGCCAACGCCGCGCACAGTCCACTACACGCGCCGAACTGGCCGTGCAGGAAGACGATGCCGCGCATGCCATGACCAAGTTCAATCCGCTGGCGGATTGGTCCGAAGACGACGTATGGAATTACATCCGTACCAACAACGTCCCCTACAACCCGCTGCACGACAAGGGTTATCCCTCGATCGGCTGCGAACCTTGCACGCGCGCGATTCAACCCGGCGAAGACGTGCGTGCCGGACGCTGGTGGTGGGAAAATCCGGAATCCAAGGAATGCGGCTTGCATGTGGTCGATGGCAAGCTGGTGAGGATCAAGGCTGTTTCACACGCTTAAGAACACATTCCTCTCCTATGAAGAAGAGGAAGTAACGAAATCAATCGAAGGTCGACATATATATGAACACCGCAGTCGAAAAACTTTTCCTGGATGCCGCCAGCAACCGTCATCTTGACTGGCTGGAATCGGAAGCGATCCACATCATGCGCGAGGTCGCCGCCGAGTGCACCAACCCTGCCCTGCTCTTCTCGGGCGGCAAAGATTCGGTCGTGCTGCTGCGCATCGCCGAGAAGGCTTTCCGCCCCGGCAAATTCCCTTTCCCGCTGGTGCATATCGACACCGGCCACAACTTCCCGGAAGTCATCACTTTCCGCGACAAGCGCGTGGCCGAACTGGGCGAGCGCCTGATCGTCGGTTCGGTGGAAGATTCGATCAAGCGCGGCACCGTACGCCTGCGCAATCCGCAAACCGATTCGCGCAATGCGGCGCAGGCAGTGACGCTGCTTGAAACCATTGCCGAACACAAGTTCGACGCCTGCATCGGCGGCGCACGCCGCGATGAAGAAAAGGCACGCGCCAAGGAACGCATCTTTTCCTTCCGCGACGAATTCGGCCAGTGGAATCCGAAGGCACAGCGCCCGGAACTGTGGGATCTGTATAACACCCGCGTCCACCCCGGTGAAAACATGCGCGTGTTCCCGATCTCGAACTGGACCGAGCTCGATGTCTGGCAATACATCGCCCGCGAAAAACTCGAACTGCCGCCGATCTATTTCGCCCATGAGCGCGAAGTTATTCCGCGCAACGGCTTGCTGGTGCCATTGACCGACCTAACACCGCCGCGTGAAGGTGAAGCAGTCGAAAAACGCGTCGTGCGCTTCCGCACGGTCGGCGATATTTCCTGCACCTGCCCGGTCGCTTCCGACGCAGCTGACGTGGATGCCATCATCGCCGAGACGGCAGTAACGCAGATCACCGAACGCGGCGCGACCCGCATGGATGACCAGACATCCGAAGCATCGATGGAAAAACGCAAGAAAGAAGGGTATTTCTGATGAACGCCGTAGTTGCACAACAAGCCTTGTCCACCAGCGCCGGAGCCGAGCGCGGCCTGCTGCGCTTCATTACCGCGGGTTCGGTCGACGATGGCAAAAGCACGCTGATCGGACGCCTGCTGTTCGACAGCAAGGGAATTTTCGCCGACCAGCTCGACGCGATTTCGCGTGCCAAGCACAAGCGCACCGTGGGCGATACCGTCGACCTGTCGCTGCTGACCGATGGTCTGGAAGCCGAGCGCGAACAAGGCATCACGATCGACGTCGCCTATCGCTATTTCGCAACGCCAAAGCGCAAGTTCATCATCGCCGATACGCCGGGACACGAACAGTACACCCGCAACATGGTGACCGGTGCCTCGACCGCCGATGCCGTGATCATCCTGATCGACGTATCGAAAGTGAAGCTGGGCGACGATGGCAGCGTGACGCTGCTCACTCAAACCAAGCGTCATTCCACGATCGCGCATCTGCTGCGCATCGAACACGTGATCGTCGCGGTCAACAAGATGGATCTCGTCGACTACGACCAGACCGTGTATGACCGTATCGTCGGTGCATACCAGGAGTTTGCGAACCAGCTTGGCCTGAAAGACGTGCGCCCGATTCCCCTGTCCGCACTGGCCGGCGACAACGTCGTCGAAGCCGGCGACAAGATGCCGTGGTACCAGGGCCCTACCCTGATCAACCTGCTGGAATCGCTGTCGGTCTATGAAGACGCGCACGATGAACCTTTGCGTTTTCCTGTCCAACTGGTGGCACGCCACAATGGCCATGAAGCGAACGATTTCCGTGGCTATATGGGCCGCATCGAAGCCGGCAAGGTGCACAAGGGCGACAAGCTGGTCGTGCAGCCAAGCGGCCAGACGGCCACTGTCAAGGAGATCATTACCCTTGATGGTTCGCTCGACGTTGCAACGTCCGGCCAGTCGGTCACCATCTTGCTGGACGAGTATCTGGACATTTCGCGCGGCGACATGCTGGCCGCTGCCGATGCGCCGGCCACACTGCTCAAGACCGTCGCAGCCGACATCTGCTGGCTGTCGGAAGAGCCGCTGGACATGCGTCGCAAATACTGGCTCAAGCACACCACCAAGCAGGTAGCAGCACGCGTGACCGCAATCGATACGCTGCTCGATATCAACACGCAAGAGCGCCGCAACGCCGAGGCGCTCAAGCTCAACGATATCGCCACCGTATCGATCAACGTCCAGCAGCCCTTGGCTGCAGATGCATACGAAGCGATTCGTTCGACCGGTGCATTCATCCTGATCGATGAAGTCACGCACCAGACCGTCGCGGCCGGCATGATTCGCCTGGCTTAATCCGGATAGCACGATGTCATCCAAGCCGGCCGTGCCGCATGCGACCGGCAAAGTCGTCCTGATCGGCGCCGGCCCCGGCGTCGCAGACCTGATCACGGTCCGCGGCGCACGCATACTCTCTCAAGCCGAGGTAGTGCTATACGACGCGCTCGTCACCGACGAGATGCTCGCTCTCTGTCCCCAGGCAGAAAAAATCTCGGTCGGCAAGCGCTCGGGGCAACGATCGACCGCGCAAGACGTCATCAATGCACAGCTGGTCGCCTGCGCAAAAAAATACCGGCTGGTAGTGCGTCTGAAAGGCGGCGATCCGATGATGTTCGGACGCGCCGATGAAGAGTTGCGCGCACTGGAGGCCGAAGGCATCGAAGTGGAAATCGTTCCCGGCATTACCGCCGCCCTGGCCGCTGCCGCCTCCACCAAGCAGCCGCTGACCAAGCGCGGCATCGCACGCAGTGTCGCGTTCTTTACCTCAAGCACCGCACCCAATCATCCCGAACAGACAACGCTGCCGGATTGCGACACCTTGATTCAATACATGGGCGGAAAGGAAGCCATCGCCACTGCACGCAAGCTTCTTGCGCAAGGGCGTTCGCCCGATTTACCAGTAGTCGTAGTGGAAAATTGCAGCCGTGACAATGAGCGTGTCATGCGCCTGCGGTTGTGCGAGCTTGAACAAGGTCTTGCAAGCTGCCATGGGCCGGTGCTGGTGATGATTGGTGACGCTTTCGAGCCACGCTAGAACACCACAGCTAAAGGTCTTCACATAACTGGATGATTAAGGACATCCACGTTCTTCTCCCATGTAGCCTCGCCGATAGCTGCCTCATTGTTGCGCGGTCGTTCACATGCCTGCATGTTCTGCTCTACTCCCTCGTTACCCCTTTCACTTCCTCATATTTAGCTTATTTCCGGATGAAATAGCATTCGGCGCTGCTAATCAGCCGCCGCCTCGCATTTTCTTGCGATGATTCTTACGGACGTATCGCATACCCTCTTCTTGTTCTTTCTATGTAAAACGCCGCAACTCTCACATATATGCTCAAGTCGTGATCACTCTGGGCAAAAAAACATTAAAGAACATTTATTGCATTTGAGCCAAATGTTATTGATAATGCAACATGAATTATCAATAAAACAACTAGAGAGGAAAGGTTCGCATGCCGCAAGCCGCCCGCTTAGGTGACTCGATCGGCCATAGCCCGACCATGAATTGGCTATTGAAGGGCGTGGTCGTCGGGGCTGCAATTGGCATGGCGTCGGTTGCAGTTATAGGTACTGGTGGCGTAGCAGCTGCAGCCATTATTGGCGGGCTCGCAGCCACCGGGGCGGAGGTTGGTGAACTGCTCAGCACTATGAGCTGGGCTCCAAAAGAAGCTTGTGGTGTTATCAGTGGCAAGTGCTCAAGTAACGTATTTATTAATGGGATACCTGCGGCAAGAGCGCATGTGGATGTGGTCAACTGCGCCAAGCACAGCTCATCTTTCCTCCCAATTGCCACAGGCAGTGCCACGGTCTATATCAATGGTCAAGCCGCAGCGAGAATGGGCGACAAGACCGGCTGCTCTGCAGTTATCTCCGACGGCTCTGAGAATGTGTTCATAGGCAGTGCCGCTATCCAGACCGACATAATCTGTCCTGAAAACCTTGTTCCAGGCGCAATACACACAGGTCTGCTAGTAGTCGGCGTTGGCGGTGCAATTACATTAGGCGGCCCAATCGCTGCAACAGCTGGACTCATTGGCGGGATTGTTGGTGACATCGGCATAGAGTGGCTTGGTGGCAAGGCATTCGGAAACGGGTCTGACGGCCAGAAGTGGACGATGCTGGGCAGCGTATTTTTAGGTGGTAAGGCCAGGGGCAGTAATATAGCCACTGCAAAGGCAGCAAGCACAGAAAAGGTATCGTTCGACGCAACAGTCAATAGATCAGAATCAGAGCGTCGCGCCTATCTTAATCACAAGTTTGGCCGTACGAGCGATCTCAATGCAGATATTAATTTTCGAGGAGAGCAAGATGCTATACGTCAAACCGAATTTGACCGATTAGCCGTTGAAGGGCATGCGGTCGGGCGGCATGGACCGCGGGTGACGGAGATGGCTCTTGATAATCGGGCGATGTATAAAAGGGATCCAATGACGGGGACAACGACAGACTTCTATACACGGATGCCTCACAGGGCTTCAAAGAATGCAACGCAGTTCTTGAGCAGAGAGGCAATGATCTCTGCGGAAGGATATGCGAGACAATCACAAGAATTCAGCAATAAAATAACAGCTGCAGTAGCGAACGATAGAGATCAAGTTGTTGTTGACGGATTGAAATTACAAGACGCGTTAGGTCCAAATTACTTATCGTCTGTCTATGGCAAGACAAGACTCGGTTCAATAAACAATCCAACAGGAACTGCATATATTGATTTTACGAATGGAACATACATCAGCATTTTTAAAAAAAACGCGAATGGGAATTGGAACCTTCATACCATGTATCCGGAGCCGCAATGATGACTGACAAGCTAACTGAATTTAAAGAGGATATTGCTACCTACTGGCATTGTGAAGCCCGAGACAAAGATACTGGCCTAATGCTACTAAATGATCTTCGTAAGGCACGTCATCCGATCAATGAAGAGGAATTTATTCAATTTTTAACAGATGCCATTCTGAATAAGTCCATTTCGATCATGGAATATGAGCAATTGACGAGTCTTGATTTCGAGAGCGATGACGAAGTTGCGGAAGATTTACGTGACTTATGGTGGATGCTGTATGGCGATCGCCCGATTGGGCTACTCGGGGCGCTGTAGACACTTCTGTCCTATGATCTTCAAATGGCTGATGCAGCAGTGCTTTCAAAAGAAATCCGAATGGACATTGGAATGACCATACCCTGCGTCCGGAGTTTAGCAACGACTGACAAACCAAATGAATTTAAAGAAGACATTGCGAACTACTGGCATTTTGAGATCAAAGCCAGAGATACTGGCACAATGCTGTTAAACGATCTTCGCAATCCGCTGCATCCAATCAATGAAGAAGAATTTATTCAATTTCTCGCAGACGCAATTCTGAACAAGAGTTTTTCAATTACGGAGTATGAACAATTGACGAGCCTTGATTTTGAGAACGAAGCGGAAGTTGCGGACGATCTACGTGACCTATGGCAGATGATGTATGGAGACCGACCGATTGAGACTTCCCCCACAATAAACAATTCTGCCGTTTGATTTCCTAATTTGGGCGGTGTAAGGAGTTACATAAACTAAGTTCACCAATATCGAATAGCAAATCCGACGAACAAAGAAACGTAATTCGGACAAGCGGCCCCCGCATTGACCACGGCAACTAGTGATCCACTAGCCATTCCCCAGCATCCCCACACAATACCGCCCGATCGCATTCAACACATCCAGGCTTTCCCCTACTGCTGGCGCCACCGTTATCTGCAGTAACGGATACTGATGCCTGATTTCATCGATCATCACCGGCAAGTCACGCAATACATGCCCGCCCTGACCAAAGAAGACCGGCACGACCGTCACTTCTGTGCATCCATCCTGTACAAGCTGGGCAATCAATTCCGGCAATCGCGGTGTCATCAGTTCAAGAAACGCTAGCGAGACGACAAGCCCAGGTTTCTGTTCCTCGACGATCTGCCGCAAGCGCTCAAAAGGTTCAGCCCAGCGAGGATCGCGGGCGCCATGGGCGAACAGGACAAGGGCGTGATTGCTCATGATGTTCCCTAATGTTTTTGGACCCACCAAAGCGATCCGATCGCAATCAGCAGGAAGGTCATGCTGGGCAGGACCGCGGTCGCCAGGGGCGGCCAGGTATTGAGCAATCCCAAATGGGAAAACAAACTGTTGAGCAGCTGAAAGCTGACACCGATCATGATGCCGATGAAGATCTTGAGGCTCACGCCGCCGGCGCGGAAATGGAGGTAGGCGAACGGCAGCGCCAACGCCATCATGACCAATACTGCGAATGGATAAAACAGTTTCTTCCAGAAGGCGATCTGATACCGCTCGGTGGTCTGGTTGTTTTCCGCAAGATGACGGGTGTACATCGCCAACCCGTAAGCCGACATGCGGTCCGGATCAGCAAACAGTACCGACAGGATGTTCGGCGTGATTTCCGAAACGAGTTCTTTCGTCGGCATGCTTTTGGTCGATACCGTCGCCGTTATATCGGTTGCATTCGTGGCAAAGCTGGTCTCGACCACATCGGCAAGACGCCAGACATTCTGGTCGCGATAGTCGGCGTATGCGGCAGTCACCACGGCAGTCAGCCGGAATTCCTTGTCGAATTCATAAAGTTTTACCTGCTGCAGCCGTCCGGTGGGCGTCACTTCTCTCACGTTCAGAAAGCGTGTGCCCACGGTTTCGCCCACCAGACCGTTCTCGCGAACCACATCCTTGGTCCAAAGCCCGGTGCGGAATTCCTGCGATACGGATGCGCCTTGCGCCTGCAGTTTCCATTTCTCCGCCATTGCACTGCTGGCCGGCGCAATGAATTCACCGAACAGAAAGGTGATGAGCACCAAGACGATGCCGACACGAGCCAGCATCCACCCGGCCATGCCGGTCGACAGTCCGGAAGCGCGCATGATGGTGAATTCGGACTTCGCTGCCAGTTGGGCCAGTGTGTAGATACTACCGATCAGCGCCGCGATCGGCATCAGGTCATAGACATATCCCGGCAAACCCATCGTCACATACAGAAACGCATGCTGCAGCTTGTAGTTGCCTCGCCCTACCTGCGGCAATTCGCCGATCAGGTCGAAGAATGCGAACAGCGCGAGAAACGCTACCAGCGCAAAGATAACTGCGCCGATGATTTCGCGCGCGACATAACGATGCAGGACTTTCATCGCGCCACCGCCTTCTTGAACGAACAGGCGCGCTTGAATGTAGCCCACATGCTTGCAGGGTGATAGGGATGATTGACGAACAGCCGCCATGAAAACAGGAAGGCGATCAGCACGGCGGCCAGCAGATGCAGCGGCCACCAGGCCATGTCCAGCGGAAGCCGCTTTTGCACCACCGCTGCCTGGAACACGCTTACCATGTTGCTATAGATAATGAAGAGCAATAAGGCAATCAGCAGGTTGGCCGAACGACCACCGCGCGGATTCGCGAATCCCAGCGGGATCGCGAGCAGCATCAGCAGCAGTCCCATGATGGGCAAGGACAACCGCCATACGAACTCACCGCTGTTGAAATTGTTGAGATCGGCGAGCAGTGCCGGAGTCGATAGAGAACGTGCCGACATATCGCCGACCACGGCCTTCGACTGCCGCGACACCAACACACCGTAGCGCTCGAATTCGATCACGCGGAAATCGGATTGATTGGCGACGCCGTCGTAGCGCCGGCCTTTGTCCATCAACAGAAACTTGTCGCCGCGTTCGTCGATGCCGATCGTGCCTTCCTTGGCAACCACCACGCTGGTCCGCCCGTCCTGGATGGTATTGACGAATACATTTCTGACCTTGGCGGCGTCGCCATTGACGCCTTCGACGAAGAAGATCCGGTCGGCCGACGACGATTCCTGGAACTTGCCGGGCGAAACCTTGGCGATATCCTCGCGCTTTTCGAAGCGCTCGCGAAACTCGGCGCTCTGCCGGTTTGCCCATGGCGTCACGACGAAACTAAGCAAGGCAGTCAATATGACGATAGGCACGCCGAATGACATGACGGGCACGACCCACCTCGTCAGGCTCATGCCCGAGGCAAACCACACCACCATTTCGGAATCCTGGTAACTTCGCGTGACGACCACCAGCACCGAAATGAATCCGGTCAGGATCAGGATCACGGACAGGTACCTCAATGCGGCAAAACCGATCAGGGCAATGACGTCCTGCGATGCGACCCGACCGCCGGCAGCCTGTCCGAGGATCTTGATCAGCATCACGGTAATCGTGATCGTGAAAAGCGTGGTGAACACAGCGCCGGCGGTACTTACCAGTTCGCGACGAAGAGCGCGCTGAAAAATCATTGATTTGAAGACTATAATTGCGTCTCAAGAAGGAGTGACCATGGACTTTAGCATAAAACCATACGACGCAAAAACCGGCCTCTCCGGTTTCAAGACCGGCTGCCTCGCAGTAGGCGTATTTGAAGATAAGAAACTGTCGCAAGCCGCGCAATCGCTGGACCGCAAGGGCCAGATCGCCGCGGCGCTGAAGTCCGGCGACATCACGGGCAAGGCCGGCTCGACGCTGCTGCTGCGCGGCGTCGATGGCGTGACGGCCGAGCGCATCCTGCTGGTCGGCCTGGGCAAGGAAGGTGATTTTTCGGAAAAAACCTTTACCTCTGCAATGCAGTCGATTGCCAAGGCGTTTTCGACGCTGGGCGCAAGCGAAGGCGCGATCGCCCTTCCCCTTGACCAGATCAAGAACCGCGACGCCGCCTGGGCCATTCGCGGCGCGATATTGGCCGTGCGTGACGCCGGCTACCGCTACGATACGACCAAGAGCCAGAAAGATGCGCCACAGAACGGCGTCAAGAAAATCGCCTTCCTCGGCATGGATGCTGCCGCGAAGAGCAGCATCGCGCAGGGCATCGCGCTGGCGAACGGCATGGCGCTGACCAAGGATCTCGGCAACCTGCCACCCAACATCTGCACGCCGACCTATCTTGCCAATACTGCCAAACAGCTGGGCAAGGACTTTGGCTTCGGCATCGAAATCCTCGACCGCAAGCAGCTTGAAGCCCTGAAGATGGGCAGCTTCCTGTCCGTGACCAAGGGCAGCGACGAGCCGCCGAAATTCATTGTGCTCAAGCATATGGGCGGCAAGGCCAAGGATGCGCCGATAGTGCTGGTGGGCAAGGGAATCACTTTCGACACGGGCGGCATCTCCCTCAAGCCGGGCGCCAACATGGATGAAATGAAATACGACATGTGCGGCGCAGCATCGGTGCTGGGAACCTTCCGCGCCATTGGTGAAATGAACCTCAAGCTCAATGTCATCGGCGTGATCCCGGCCTGCGAAAACATGCCGTCCGGCCGTGCCTCCAAGCCCGGCGACATCGTTACTTCGATGTCCGGACAAACCATTGAAATTCTCAACACCGACGCCGAAGGCCGCCTGATCCTGTGCGACGCGCTGACCTATGTCGAGCGCTTCAAGCCGGCGGCGGTGATCGACATCGCGACCCTGACCGGCGCATGCGTGACAGCCCTCGGCCACCACAACACCGGCCTGTTCACGCGCCACGACGATGCGCATGACGACCTGGCGGAAGAACTGCTGGCCGCCGGCAAGGCCACCGGCGATACCGCATGGCGCATGCCAATCGAGGACGCCTATCAGGAGCAGCTCAAGTCCAACTTCGCCGACATGGCGAACATCGGCGGGCCTCCGGGCGGCAGCATCACCGCGGCCTGCTTCCTTGAGCGTTACACCCGCAAGTACACCTGGGCGCATCTGGATATCGCCGGAACGGCATGGAAGAGCGGCGCGGCAAAGGGCGCGACCGGACGTCCGGTGCCCTTGCTGACCACCTTCCTGCTGAATCGTGCGAACGGCAACGGCAAGAAACAGGCTTAAGAACAGTTCATTGATGGCCATCTTGGCCGGCCATCAATGAATCGGAGACATGGCATTTGCCGTCAATCAAGAATACGAGGACATGGGTGGATAGGAACCGCTTGTGACAAATCAAAGGAGTAAGTGGCAAGAAAAAATAGACTGATAGCCCGCATTGCATAGCCGGTCAAGGAGAGCACATGGCGACACCGGGTATTGGGCTTCTTCCTCTTACAGGATCCAACGGTATAGATGCCTTGACTAACGGCACCTACTGGAATCTCGATCCGTCACGCACCATCACATGGGCTCTCGCGAATTTCGGTTCCCAATCCTGGCCGAACCCATCTGCTACCGCGGCATCCATCACGCAGGCATTCAATACCTTCTCTTACTTCGCCCATATCAATTTTCGATATACCGGCCATTACCCCGATCCGAATACCGCAAATGCGGATATGGTCTTCTCTCTTGATGGAACGGGAACCATCTTCAGCAGTGCAAATACCTGGGCACTTGGATATTTTCCAAATTCCCAGCTGACGCAGGCCTTGCTGCCGCCCAGCCTGAGGGCCGTTTACACGAACGCACCCGGGGACATCTGGATGAATCTTTCCAGTTTTTCGGCCGTGACCGCAAGCTACACCCCAGGCGCGGCCGGATTCTATGTTTTGCTGCACGAGATAGGCCACACGCTGGGGCTCAAGCATCCCCACGACAATGGGGGCACGGGTCATCCGACCTTCAACGACGTCGGCGGGTCGCTCCTGGACATCGATGCAGCAACCATCATGTCGTACAACGAGACGAATCCGCTCTCGGCATTGAGCCTGCATCCTGCCTCTCCCATGATTCTGGATGTGATTGCCCTGCAATCCATCTACGGTGCCAATCTTGCGACAAATGCGGGCGACACCCGGCATATGCTGACCAACACCGGCGTGTTTCAGACATTCTTTGATCCGTCGGGGTCCGACTATGTCGATGCCAGCACCTCGCAATACGGCTGGAACATCAACCTGGGTATCGTAGAACAAAGTGGAGGTCTGCCCTTTTCTATCGGGGTCGCAGAGCCAAGAGACGGCGCAGCCACCTCCACCACGCTGGACTGGCTGTATGGCAGCTTCGAGGGAGTCATGGGGTCCGGTTACGCGGATGCCATCACCGGTTCAAGCGCAAATGAGTGGTTTGCCGGCTGGGGCGGCAATGACAACATCACCGGCGGCACGGGCACGGACTATGCCGTGTTCTACCGTAACCGCAGCGATTTCACCGTTACACGGAACACCGCCGGCATGACTGTCAACGCAAGGGCCGGTAACGAAGGAAGCGACTCGCTGTCCGGAATCGAGCGGCTCAAGTTTCAGGATCAGTATCTTGCATTTGACACCGAGGGCACCGCCGGTCAGGCATATCGGCTTTATCAGGCTGCATTCGACCGGAAGCCGGACAATGGCGGCCTGGGTTCGTGGATAGGCTGGCTCGACCAGGGCAATGCCCTCAGGGACGCTGCGGCATTCTTCCAGACCACACCGGAATTCATATCGAAGTACGGTTCCAACGTGCCAGTGTCGAGCTTTGTAACACTGCTATATCAGAACGTCCTGCATCGGGCTCCCGATGCAGGCGGGATGAGCACTTGGACGACTGTTCTTGGATCGAACCAGTGGAGCCGGGCCGATGTCTTGCTCGGGTTCAGTGAAAGCGCCGAGAACAAAGCCGCTCTGATCGGCGTCATGCAAAATGGAATGGAATTTACGGTGTAGCGTCCATCCAGCAGTCGAAAGAAAGTAGATCATCGTCGGCCCGGCTTTCGAGGCGCGCGCGATTTCCGGAAGACTCTCTGCATACGCCCTGGTCTCAGAGTAATATGCGCATTCTGTTCACGAATGCATGCACCTCTGAAAGGCCTGTTGCCTGAAGGCGGAAATCGATGCCGATAGCCAGCGCCCGATATACATCCTACTTTTCACCGACATATGAAATTAGTCACCTGGAACGTCAATTCTCTTAAGGTTCGTCTCCCCCAAGTCTTGCAGTGGCTTTCCGAAAATCCGGTCGACGTTCTGTGTCTGCAGGAAACCAAGCTGACCGACGACAAATTCCCGGCCGCCGAGATCGAGGCAGCCGGCTACCACGTCGTATTCACCGGCCAGAAGACCTACAACGGCGTCGCCATCCTGTCCAAACATCCGATGAGCGAGATCGTGAAAAACAACCCGCGCTTCGAAGATGAACAGCAGCGCTTCATCGCCGCGACCATCGAAGGAATGCGTGTGGTATGCGCCTATATTCCTAACGGACAGTCGGTCGGCTCCGACAAATACCAGTACAAGCTGCGCTGGCTGGAAGCGCTGCATGACTGGCTGGCCGATGAACTGAAGGTGCATGAAAACCTGGCGCTGCTCGGCGACTACAACATCGCACCGGAAGACCGCGATGTGCACGATCCCGTCGCATGGCAGGGACAGGTGCTGGTTTCCGAGCTTGAGCGCGCGGCATTCCAGCGCTTGATCGGATTAGGGTTCAAAGACTCTTTCCGGCTGTTCGAACAACCGGAAAAAATATATACCTGGTGGGATTACCGGATGATGGCGTTCCGCCGCAACATGGGGCTGCGCATCGATCATATTTTGTTGTCGCTGCCGCTTGCCGCCCGCTGTACTGCATGCATCGTTGACAAGGTGCCGCGCAAATGGGAACAGCCTTCAGACCATACGCCGGTGATAGCGACGGTTGAATGAAACGGGTCGGTATTCGCCTTGAAGAAGCGTTTCACGATTACGCTTCAGTTGGTATCAGGCCTTATCGGCCTTGCCTGCGGCATTGGCAAATTTGCTTAGCATCTTGTCGAACAGCCAGGGATTCCGGTGATGGTCTTCCGCCATTTCCTTGCGCCGTATCGCATTGCGCACCATGATCGAACCGATGTAGCGTATTGGCTCCGGCGGGAAATAGCCGCGCGGCCCCTTGGAGATCGGACTACGCGTCCATTCGTTGTCCGCGCCAAGCACCATCGACGACAAGACCTGGCCTCCCATGTAGGTGGGACCGACGCCATTGCCGGAATAACCGAAGCCATAAAAAATATTCGGCTCGTCGTTAAGCACCCCAAAGAACGGAAAGCCGGTTACCGAGCGATCCGATGGACCGTTCCAGCTTGCCGTAATCGGTACCGCGGACAATGCCGGAAAAAATGCCCGCAGACTGTCGGTGAGCGCGGCTTCATAGGGCGAGCGCTGGTCAAACACCGGCAAAACCCGACTACGCCAGGCAAAGGTGTTTCCGCCCTTTCCCAGCATCAGACGCCCGTCTTCGGTAGTGCGGTAGTAATAGACGAATGTGCGCGAGTCGAGCACCGACACGCCATCGGCAAGCCCGATGCGCTGCAGCAGTTCTGGACATTTTTCAGTGATCACCATGTCGCTCGATACGACGGCAATGGTGCGCTCAAATTGTGGAAAGCGGCTTGCCATCCATGCATTGATTGCAAAGACCAGCTTCCCGGCACGCACGGTTCCGGACGGTGTACGCACCGTGACAGTCGGCCCTGGAGTGAAGTCCAGCATCTGGCTACGTTCATAAATGCGAACGCCCATTTCAATGGCAACACGGCGTAAGCCGCGCACCAATTTACCGGGATGCACCGTGGCGGCGATCGGCGAATAGACTCCGGCAAGATTTTTTGCGGATCCCGACCGGCGCTGCACCTCATGGGACGGCAACTGATGAAAGGAATTGATGCCATGCGCCTCAAGCTCTCGCAGTACCGGATCGAGCACGCCGATCTGCGCCGGCGCAGTGGCGGTATATAGAGTGCCGTCAAGCCGCAGTTCCGCATCGATATGATGCTGACGGCAAAACTCAGCGATATGATAGACCGCCGCTTCCGATGCCTTGACCAGGCGCAGCGCTTCGGTCTCACCGAACAGGCGCCGCAGCGTAAAGAACTTGGTCGACCAGGTCAGCATGCAGCCGCCGTTGCGGCCGCTGGCGCCGGCGCCGCACAAGTCGCTTTCAATAAGCGCAATATCCAACTCGGGATTCTGCTGTTTCAACTGCAAGGCTGTCCACAGGCCGGTGAAACCGCCTCCGACAATACAGACATCAGCGGTCTGATCGCCTTGCAGCGCCGGCGCCAATTCACCGTCGCGGAACAGTGCTTGCTCTATCCAAAAGGGACGCATCATGAAGTTTCCCGTATCAGGAGTATTGCGGTTGTTCGGCAGCCTTGAGCGCGGCGCAAGTCTGCATGACTGGAACAAACTCGGATAGTGCCGGCGTCTTCATGCGAGCCATCTTGGCACGATCGTCCCATGCACGCAGTCGCAGTGCGTCCTGGGCAAACGGCTTCCTGCTGAACTCCGCCGCCTGCTCCGGAGTAAAGACTCCGCCCTGCAAATGCAGGCTGCGGCGAGAATCGGCCGACAGGTGCAACAGGTATTCGAAATCGATCGCGCACAGATAGCGCTTTGCTTCGACATGCAGCCGGATCGGCTCCAGTACCGCCGGCCGGAACAGCTTGCGCAGGAGCGGCAGCATGCAGTACTGATGCAGGTCGTCGATACCGCGCGCAGTGGGAGTGTCTCCCTTGTCGTTGACCAGGTGCCCGAGGTCATGCAGCAGCGCGGCGCATACCAGCTCGACATCAGCGCCTGCCTGCTGCGCCAGCGCCGCCGATTGCAGCGCATGCTCGAGCTGCGTAACCGGCTCGCCGGCGTAGGTCCGGTCGCCTCCCTTTTCGAACAAATGACAGATCTGTTCTATCGTCAGCATGGCTTACGCCCAGGGAAGTGAATAGGTCTTGGTATTGCAGAAACTCTTCATCGCTTCCTGCACGCCTTCCTTGTACCCGAGGCCGGAATCCTTGATGCCGCCAAACGGCGTCAGCTCCAGACGATAGCCGGGTACCTCGCGTACGTTGACGCTGCCAACCTCCAGCTCCCGCACAAAGCGGGTAATGTAATCGAGGCGATTGGTACAGACCGAGGATGACAGGCCATACGGTGTAGAGTTCGAAATGCGGATCGCATCGGCAATATCCTTGCAGCGGATGACCGGCGACACCGGACCGAAGGTTTCCTCGGCGACCAGCGCGCAGGTTTCCGGCACATGATCGAGCACCGTCGGTGAATACAGCGCGCCTTTGCGGACGTTGCCATACAAAAGTTTGGCGCCATGCTCGATCGCATCGTTCACCTTTGATTCGAAGCCACGCGCTGCTGGTTCATCAATGACCGTACCCATATCGTTGTCCGGATTCATCGGGTCGCCATATTTGATCGCGCGCGTCTTTTCCACCAGCAGTTCGACAAAGCGGTCGGCGATTTTTTCATGCACGATCATGCGCTTGACGGCGGTGCAACGCTGACCGGAATTCTTGTAGGATCCGGAAACGGCAAGTGTCGCCGCTTCTTCGATATCGGCATCTTCCATCACGATAATGGGATCGTTGCCGCCAAGCTCCAGCACCTGGCGCTTGTACACTGCCTTGCCGGCGATGTACTTGCCGATCGGGACGCCGCCGGTAAAAGTGACGAGATCCATATCGGCATTCGTCAGCATTTCATCCGCGATCTCACGCGGGTCGCCGGTGACCACGGAAAACATTTCCGGCGGCAGGCCAGCTTCGTACAGGATATCTGCAAGCAGCAATGCCGAGAAAGGCGTCTTTTCCGTCGGCTTGAGCACCATCCGGTTGTTGGTGGCGATCGACGGCGCAACCTTGTGCGCAACCTGGTTGAGCGGATGATTGAACGGCGTGATGGCCGAGATCGCGCCGAGTAGCGGCTCGCGCATCGTATATACCTTGCGCTGTTTGCCGTGCGGTGTCAGGTCGCAGGAAAAAACCTGGCCATCGTCGACCAACGATTGGTTGGCGGCGAACTGGAACACGTCGCACGCGCGGCCAACTTCGTACAGCGTATCCTTCTTGCACAGACCGGATTCGGCGGTGATCAGATCCGAGATCGCATCCGCGTTGGCGCGCAGCAGTTCGGACGCGCGGAGCATGATCTTGTAGCGGTCATAACGCGTCAGCGTCGACTTGAAATTTTTCGCGGTACGAAATGCATGCTGGATCTCGGCGACACTCGCTTTGGGAATGGTGCCGATCAGCGCGCCGGTGTAGGGGTTGGTCACATCGATGACGCGTTCGCCGCCCATCAGTTGTCCGGCAATGCGCATTTTCTGGTGCAAGGGTTCGCCCCGGCGCAGTGCGCCGAGTTGTGTCAGCAATGACATGATGTCTCTCCTTTTCCTGAACAGGTGTCTTGAATGTGATTGCCGAAAGCGCTGCAACCGCATGCGCTTCGGGCACTGCTGCGGGGTCCTTACCGTGCGTGATTCAATGCCAGATGCAGCACATCGAAATTGCGCAAACGCTGTGCGCCGGGCATGCCATGCAATTTGCGGTTCAACAGGATGGGCACGCGCTGTTCCGAGATGCCGCCATGCGAACGCAGCGGCAGCTCCAGGCCAGACAGGTCATGCTTGCTCGACGATGTACCGATCACGGCCAGACGCTCGCTGACGACGACCAAATCACCGATGCGATCCGGCGGCAGTTCGAAGCGCTCGCTGGCACTCTTGCGGTCGAGCACGAGTTCGATGCCAGGAATAGCAGCGATGCGTTTTGCCAGTGCACCAAGATCGATGTCTTCGCCGGCATACACGGTAGCGTACGAGCCAAGTGCGCCATGGTGCACCACATACGGATCGGTGATCGGGAGGATAACGCGCGTCCTGCCTTTGCCCAGAGCTTCGTCCAGTACGTCTTGCAGGAAGACCACATTCGGCATTCCGGCCGAATCGGTCTTGGCGTTCATGCCGTGGTCGGCGGTCAGCGCGATCGTCGCGCCTAGCGCATCGAGCTGTGCGAGATAGCGGTCCATCATCGCGTAGAACTTGTTGGCGCCATCGGTACCGGGCGCATACTTATGCTGGATATAGTCGGTGGTGGACAGATACATCAAGTCGGGCCTGGCCGTTTCCATCAACTTGACGCCCGCAGCAAAGACAAACTCCGACAGCTCCGCGCTGTATACCGATGGCACAGGCATGCCGACCAGACTGACGATGTCCGGAATACCGTACTCGGCAAGGTCCGCCTGATCGGCCTTCTCGGCCGAGAAACAGATTCCTTTCATCTTGTAGCCGAGCAAGGTACGCAGCTTGTCCTTTGCCGTGACGACCGCGACCTTGGCGCCGGCATCGGCAAACGCAGCGAGTACCGTCCCCGCGCGCAGGTATTTGGGATCGTTCATCATGACTTCAGCATCAGCCTGCGTATCGTAAAAGTAATTGCCGCAGATGCCATGGACCGCAGGCGGCACGCCGGTGACGATGGACAGGTTGTTCGGATTGGTGAAGCTTGGGACGACGCAATCGCCCGACAACACCGTGCCACTCTCCGCCAGTTTTTGCAGGAAAGGTACCGCACCGGCCTGCATGGCCTGGTTGATGTACTCTTGTTCGCAACCGTCTACGCAGACGATGACGACGGGGTGCTCCATCCATTGGTAGGCACGTCCGTTCACGGTAAGGGGAGTGGCAGTCATTGCATTACCTTTCAAGGGTAGATGGGGAAGTCAATCGGGGGTGGTACTGGCCTGCGCGCGATGCATTCGATGACGGCTTTCAATGACGTGCGCACGCATTATTTCGCCGGCCGCGTTGATGTCACGGCTGGCGATCATGTCCACGATCTCGTGGTGTTCACGGGTCGATACCGGCAGCGTGCCTTTCTGGGCGAGCGCCGTACGGCGATACAGATTCAGTTCATTGACCAGGCGGCGATAGGTATCGAGCAGCTTGCGGTTGCCGGTCATCCGGACCAACCGGTCATGAAATTCAAGATTGAGGGCGTGGTAGCCATCCACATTTTTTTCCTCGACCTGCATGTCCATACTGCTTAAGAGATCGCGCAGTTCCACGATCTGCTCATCGGTAATGATCTCTGCCAGCTTGCGCCCGACCAGTTCATCCAGAGCGCCGCGCACTTCATAGATTTCATCGGCTTCCTCTATCGAGATTTGCCGCACGAACACACCCTGGTTTTTTTCCTGGCGCACCAGGCCGGTGCCTTCCAGCGCACGGAATGCCTCGCGCACCGGCCCCCGGGAGACGCCAAGCAGTTCGGCGAACATGACTTCGTTGAGCTTGGACCCGGCGGTCAGCTCGCCGGACAAAATCAATTTCTCGATTTCCTTTTGCACCAGGGAAGGAAGGGAATGCTGCTGCAAGAGGGCAATAGCGTTGTTGTCAGGGATGGTTGAATTCATGAATGCTCCAAATCAGTGAAAACAATTTTATGTGAAAAAATGTAGATTGTCTACAATCTACGATATACAATTCATCCTGTGGTAATAATTCATGGGTATTGTGGTATTCGATACGTACCTTCAGGAAACTTATAAATAATCCTGATGACAGCCATGATAGGTGACAGGAAATAAGTAGAAATAGAGGACGTAGCTACTTCTGATGATGTGTTTTAACCACTTGGAGAAGATTTGCGATGAAACATCCCTTTGCTAAATTCTTGCAGTCGTGCGCAGTCGCCTTGTCGGCGTTTGGTCTGGTTGCCGCCGATGCTTCCGCCCAGTCGAAAACCTCGTTGCTGGTCTATACCGCCATCGAGACCGACGCGATGAAGATGTACAAGACCGCTTTTGAAAAGGCCCACCCTAACATCGAGATCCGCTGGGTCCGCGATTCCACCGGGGTGATCACCGCCAAACTGATGTCCGAGAAGGCCAATCCGCAAGCCGACGTGGTGCTCGGCGTCGCCGCCAGCAGCCTTGCCTTACTGTCGCAGGAAAACATGCTGCTCCCGTATGAACCGGCCGGCTTCAAGGAACTGAATCAGATGTTCTCCGACCAGAAACGTCCGCCGCACTGGGTCGGCATGGATGTCTGGGGCGCGGTCGTTTGCTTCAATACCGTCGAAGCCAAGAAACTGAATTTGCCTAAACCGGAAAGCTGGAAAGATCTGACCAAGCCGGTGTATCGCGGCAAGATCACCATGCCCCACCCCGCATCGAGCGGCACCGGCTATCTCGATGTCACCGCCTGGCTGCAGATGTGGGGCGAGCAGCAAGCCTGGCAATACATGGATGCATTGCATGAAAACGTTGCACAGTATGTGCATTCCGGATCCAAGCCGTGCAAGCAAGCCGGTTCGGGCGAATTCCCGATCGGCATTTCCTTTGAATTCCGCGCCCATCAGGTGCTGCGCAGCGGCGCACCGATCGAACTGATCTTCCCCAAGGAAGGGCTGGGCTGGGATATTGAAGGCAGCGGCATCATCAAGCAGACGAAACACGTCGACGCCGCGAAAAAACTGGTCGACTGGATGGCCAGCAAGGAAGCCAACCAGATCAGCGCCAACTGGTGGGCAATCGTCGCCTATCCGGGCGTGGCGAAAAAGATGGAAGGAATTCCGGAAAACTATGAAGCATTGCTGGTGAAGCCGAATGACTTCGACTGGGCGGCAAAGAACCGCGACCGGATACTGACCGAGTGGAGCAAGCGCTATAACGCAAAGGCAGAGCCGGGCAAGTAAGGGTAGGCCCTCTTCCATCAGGAGAAGAGGGCGCACCAAGACGCGTGAATCCTTGCTGCGCCCTCTTCTCCTTCCCTTCGCCCTTTGGTGAAGAGGAAATACCGGCATCACCGATTCAAAGGAGACAGCACCTATGACGAAGCAATCCACCTACCTTTCACTGCAAGGCATTTCCAAATCCTTCGGCAGTTTCACGGCGCTGCGCAGCATCGACCTCGATATCAACAAAGGCGAATTCGTTTGCTTCCTCGGGCCTTCCGGCTGCGGAAAGACGACGCTGCTACGCATCATCGCCGGCCTTGAAGCACAGGACTCCGGTCGCATCAGCCAGGCCGGCAAGGATATCTCCTGGCTGCCGCCGATCAAGCGTGACTACGGCATCGTGTTCCAGTCTTATGCGCTGTTTCCCAATCTCACCATCCACGATAACGTTGCCTACGGTCTGGTCAATCGCAGCCAGCCGAAGGCGAAGATCGAGGCGCGCGTGCAGGAATTGCTGACGCTCGCCGGCCTGCCGAGCAGCGGCAACAAATATCCCGGCCAGTTGTCGGGTGGGCAGCAACAGCGCATCGCGCTGGCGCGCGCGCTCGCCACGTCACCCGGCCTGCTGCTGCTTGATGAACCGCTGTCCGCGCTCGACGCGCTGGAACGTGTGCGTCTGCGCGGCGAGATCCGCCAGTTGCAACAACGCCTCGGTGTGACCACCATCATGGTGACGCATGACCAGGAAGAAGCGCTCAGCATGGCAGACCGCATCGTGGTCATGAACCATGGCGCAATCGAACAGATCGGCACACCCGAAGATATCTATCTCAAGCCGCGTTCGCCGTTCGTCGCCTCTTTTGTCGGCAAGATCAATACATTACAGGGCGAGTCTCTCGGCGGCGGCCGCTTCCGGCTCGGCCGCATGGACTTTCATTGCGGCTCGGACGCCCATGTGCCTGCCGGACAAGCGGTGAAGATTTACCTGCGGCCGGAAGATCTGGTAGCACGCAAGGTCGATGGAGCAATGCCGTGCCACATGCATGCGCAGATACAAAAAATCGAGTTTCTCGGTGCGCACAGCTATTTGACGATGGCGCTCGACGGTGCAGAGAGCCAACCGGTGGTGACTTCGATTCCGCTCAGCCAGCTCGAGGAATACGGATTTACCGTCGGCAGCCGGACCGCGATCGATATCGTGCCCGACCGCGCCCGCGTGTTTGAAGCGCCAACCGCCGCGAGGGCCGCGTGAACACCAATGCGGCAACGATTGCCGCCACCCCGCCCGCCGCTCCCAGCTCGGCGACCGCCGGTCGCCAGCAGAACCACTGGCATGATCGGATCGCGCATGGATTGCTGCTGCTGGTCTGCGTGTTTCTTTCCGTTTTCCTGGTGCTGCCGGTCGCTGCGATCCTGATCAAGAGCGTGCAGGACAAGGACGGTCGCTTCGTCGGCCTGCATCAATTTGTCGAATACATGTCGACGCCGGCGCTCCAGCAATCCATCGTCAACACCTTGCTGATGGCAGGTTCGGTCACCGTCATCGTGATTCCGGCGGCATTCCTGTTTGCCTATGCGCTTACGCGCAGCACCATGCCGTGCAAGTCCCTGTTCCGCACCATTTCGCTGGTGCCCATCCTGGCGCCTTCGCTGCTGGCGGCGATATCCTTTGTCCAGTGGTTCGGCACGCAAGGCATACTGAAGGATCTGCTGGGCGGCGTATCGATCTACGGTCCGGTCGGTATTGTGATGAGCGAATGCTACGGCGTGTTTCCGCATGCGTTGATGATCCTCATCACGGCACTTTCGATGGCGGACGGCCGTCTGTATGAAGCCGCCGAATCCTTAGGAACCAGCCGTCTGCGCAAGTTCTGGACCATTACACTGCCCGGCGCCAAATACGGTTTGATCAGCGCTGCGCTGGTCGTCTTCACTTACACGGTGAATGATTTCGGCGTACCGAAAGTCATCGGCGGCAATTTCAACGTGCTGTCGATCGATGTCTACAAGCAAGTCATCGGACAGCAAAATTTCAACAAGGGTGCCGTCGTGAGCCTGTTGTTGCTGCTGCCGGCGCTGGTCGCCTTTGCCATCGACATCGTGGTTCGCCGCAAATTGCGCGCTCAGCTTTCGGCGCGCGCGGTCCCCTATGCGCCGAAGAAACGTCCGCTGTTCGATACCCTGATGTTCCTGTATTGCGCGGTGATCTCGCTCTTCATGCTGGCAGTACTTGGCATGGCGATGTTTACTTCTTTCATCAAGCTGTGGCCATACGACCTGTCGTTCAGCCTGCGCCATTATTACTTCGGACTGGTGGAGGGCGGCGTATTGGAATCGTATTTCAATAGCCTGAAGATGGCCCTCTGGGTAGTCGTTGCCGGAATTACGCTGGTCTTCGGGGGAGCCTATCTGACAGAAAAAACACGCGGCATGGAAAGCGTGCGTCCGATCGTGCGCCTGTTGGCCGTACTGCCGATGGGCGTCCCGGGACTGGTGCTGGGGTTGGGTTACATCCTGGCGTTCAACAATCCAGACAATCCCCTCAATTTCCTGTACCACACGATGGCGATCCTGGTGGTGTCCACCGTGATCCATTACTACACATCCTCGCACCTGACCGCAGTCACCGCCCTCAAAGCGATCGATAACGAATTCGAAGCCGTGTCGGCATCGCTGAAGGTCCCGTTTTACAAGACATTCTTCAGGGTCACAGTGCCGGTATGTCTGCCGGCCATACTGGATATTGGGCGCTATCTGTTCGTGAACGCGATGACCACCATTTCGGCAGTCGTATTTCTGTATTCGCCCGATTCGACGCTGGCTTCGGTTGCCATCCTCAATCTGGAAGAAGCCGGTGAAATCGGTCCCGCAGCGGCGATGGCGACCCTGATCGTTTTCACTTCCACCGGCGTCTGTCTGCTGTATGCATTGATCACCCGCGTTCTGTTGCTGAGGACACAAGCTTGGCGTCGCACACATGGATGACATAGGCCGAGCATGCACCGTAGCTCATTCAGTTTGTTTCACCCCGCTGTTTTTTAATCAAGGATGAAAATCATGAGTTTAGTTAGCCGCGATCCCGTACTACTCACGCCAGGACCATTGACCACTTCTCTGCAGACAAAAAACGCGATGCTGCGCGACTGGGGATCATGGGATGCCGCGTTCAATGCGGTAACCGCAAAGATACGCAAGCAGTTGCTCGATATCGTGAACGGCCATGAAACGCATGTCTGCGTACCGATGCAAGGCAGCGGCACGTTTTCGGTGGAAGCTGCATTCAATACGCTGGTGCCGCGCGATGGTCATGTACTGGTACTGATCAACGGTGCCTACGGCAAACGCATGGCAAAACTGGTCAGCATGATGGGTCGCAAAGTCACTATCTTCGAAACACCGGAACATGTGCCGACCACATCGCAGGACGTCGAACGTCTGCTGTCCAGCGACACGACCATTACCCATGTCGGCCTGATCCATTGCGAAACCAGTACCGGCATCCTGAACCCGCTGCAAGAGATTGCGGACGTGGTCAAGCTCCATGGAAAAAGCCTGATCATCGATGCAATGAGTTCTTTCGGTGCACTCGAAATCGACGCGAAAAAGGTCGCCTTCGACGCAGTGATTGCTGCCAGCGGCAAATGCATCGAAGGCCCGCCGGGAATGGGATTCGTGCTGGCACGCAAAAGCGTGCTCGAACGCTGCGAGGGTAATTCCCTATCGCTGTCGCTCGATCTGTACGATCAATGGACATACATGGAAAAAACCACGCAATGGCGCTTTACGCCGCCTACGCATATCGTGCTGGCATTTCAGGAGGCGCTCAACCAGTTCTTTGCGGAAGGCGGTCAACGCGCCCGGCTGGCCCGTTATACCAAGAACTATGAAACGCTCATGGCAGGCATGAACGAGTTGGGATTGAAGCAGTTCCTCGATCCAGGGATCCAAGCGCCGATCATCGTCACCATTCATGCGCCTGACAGTGAACGCTACAGCTTCAAGGATTTCTACAATCGTGTCCGCGACAAAGGCTTCATTTTGTATCCTGGAAAACTGACGCAAGCCGAGACTTTCCGTGTCGGTTGTATTGGGGCTATCGGTGTAGCGGAAATACGCCAGGCAATCAATGCCATGCGCGATGCGTTGACGGAAATAGGTATCAACGAAGCGATCGCTGCCTGATCTCCATAGTGGTGTTCTCCAGTGTCTTCGGAGCTTGGAGCGGGGTCATTCACGATCCCGCTCTTTTTTCACCGCGATGAACCAGCTTGCATAGCGGCAGATAGCCGGGCACGTCGGGCGATATAAATCCGCTGCGCAGCAAGAAATCGGTGATGACGAAACTTGCTTCGACAGTCACCTCGTCGCTGCTGCCGATAAGCTCGATAACATCCTGCAAAGGCAGGCGCACGAACTCTTGGACCTCGCCATCGTGGTTATTGGGTACAAAGTCTTTCGACACTACCAGATCGTGCGTGAAAAGAATTTCGTCATGCACGCCCTCGGGCACTTCGCGTCGGACATGAACCGCGCCGGCAGGTCGTGCCTGGCTCGCCAGGTCGGCGGGCATGCCGGCTTCTTCGAAGCATTCCTTTATCAAGGTTGCAGTGATGCCCATGCCGTTACCAAGGCCGCCGCCCACGATCGTGTCATAGCATCCGGGATCGGTAGCCTTATTGTGACTGCGGCGCGCCAGCCACATTTCACCGGATCGATCGAAGTCAGTAAGCGCATTCAGGTGCACCGCATGTAGCGTTAGTCCGAAGTGCCTTAAGGCAGCACGCTCGATATGAAACAACGGTGCCTCACCAAAAACCGCAGCTACGGCGACACTTTCATTCCGCCAGCCGGCAACTAATCCGTCGCGATGCATCGCATGCGCTACATGCGTAATGGCGTCGGTGCGCGCCGTGGGCGTTGTCAAACCCGGCGCGAATTCGACCTGGTGCGGCATGACCGAAAAGATATCCGGCCAGCGCTTTAACCTCTCAGCGGTCTCGTGACGAACCTGTCCGACGGCATGCTGCTGCACCAGAAAAGACCGGTTGTTGCCGGACGGCGGGACGCAACGTCGCCGCAGGCGTTCGTATAGTCGATACAGCGACATGGATGAAAGAATGCTATTCCGTCAGCACCGACCGAATCTGCTGCAGCGATGCCGGATCTTCGATCGTCGTCAGGTCTCCGGGATCGCGGCCTTCGCAGATCGCCTGTATCGAGCGACGCAGCAGTTTTCCGGAACGTGTCTTGGGCAGCAACGAGACGAAGTGCACGCGCGCCGGTCTGGCAACTGCGCCTAACTGCTTGTCTACCACGGCCATCACCTCTGCTTCCAGCGCCTTGCGTCCCTCGGCGGTCGCGACGGCATCCCCGTTTTTCGGAATCGCAAAAGCAACCGCAACCTGCCCCTTGAGCTTGTCTTCGACGCCGACCACGGCAACTTCGGAGACGTTCGGATGGCTGGAAATGCTTTCCTCGATTTCGCGCGTGCCCAGCCGATGCCCGGCGACGTTGATCACATCGTCGGTGCGGCCCAGAATGAAGTAATAACCGTCAGCGTCGCGTATGCCCCAGTCGAAGGTCGAGTACACCTGTTCCTTGAAGTTCGACCAGTAGGTTTTGACGAAACGCTCGTCGTCGCCGTATACGGTTTGCATGCATCCCGGCGGCAGCGGGCCTTCGATCACCACCACACCCTTTTCATTCGGGCCGCATTCGGCGCCGGTCGATTCGTTGAGCAGCTTAACCTTGTAGCCATACATCGGAACGCCTGGACTGCCCAGTCGTGTTGCCTTGTCTTCGATACCGCGTGCAATCGACAGGATCGGCCAGCCAGTTTCGGTTTGCCAGTAATTGTCTACGATGGGCACGCCGAGTTCCGATGCGATCCATTGCGACGTTGTTTCGTCGAGCGGTTCGCCTGCAAGATAAAGCGCCTTCAGCGACGACAGGTCGTACTTCTTCATGAATTCCGGCGGCTGCTTTTTCAGTACGCGCACTGCCGTCGGTGCGGAGAACATCCGCGTAACCTTGTACTTTTCGACGATGCTCCACCAGATGCCGGCATCGGGACGGATCGGCAAGCCTTCGTACATGACGGTCGCCATGCCTGCGATCAGCGGGCCATAGACGATATAGGAATGCCCCACGACCCAGCCGATATCCGAGGTGGAAAAATAAGTCTCGCCCGGATTACCGCAAAAGATATGCTTCATCGAAGCAGCCAATGCGACTGCATAACCGCCGACATCGCGCTGCACGCCTTTCGGCTTGCCCGTGGTGCCTGAGGTATAGAGGATATAGGAGGATTCGTTGGACTCCAGCCAGGTGACCGGCACCTCGGCATGCATATGCTGCTCGCGCAGCGCTGCGTACGCGACATCGCGCCCTTCAACAATGGACATGGGCACGAGCTCTCGATCGACCAGCAGCACATGGGCAGGCTTGTGTTGCGCAAGCTTGATTGCCTCGTCGAGCAAGGGCTTGTATGCCACTGCCTTGCCTGCGCGTGAACCCGCATCGGCCGAAACGATGAGCACCGGCTTGGCATCATCGATACGCGTGGCGAGACTGTTGGCCGCGAAGCCGCCGAACACGACGGAATGTACTGCGCCGATACGCGCACAGGCCAGCATGGCGAACGCCGCTTCAGCGACCATCGGCATGTAGATCAAAACGCGATCGCCCTTGCTAACGCCAAGCGATTGCATCATCGCTGCCGCACGCATGACTTCCGCCTGCAGTTCCTTAAAGCTGTAAACCTTTTCCGTGTCGGTCTCTGTCGAGATCGCAATCAATGCCGGCTTGTCGCCCTGGCTTGCCACCCATCGATCGACTGCGTTATGGCACAGGTTGGTCTTGCCGCCGACAAACCATTTCGCGAAAGGCGGTTTGGAATGGTCCAGCACTTGGGTGTAAGGCTCGTTCCAGTCGATACGCTTGGCTTCCTGGTCCCAGAATGCTTGCGGATCATCGATCGATTGCTGGTAGAAATCCGAAAAATTCATGGCGTCTCCTATTTGATTGACATCCGTGCGTGGCGGGATGCCGGCGGTTTCTCATTCTTCAAGTATGGATTCGATCACTTACTAAGCACTTACGCACAGCGGCCGTCAACGTAAAAAAAGCGCCGCGACAAACTTGCCGGGGCGCTTTTTTCCGGTTCACCACCGTACGGTGATGAGATCAGAATGCATCGCCGGGCACGCGTACCCATCCTTCCATCAGCACGCGTGCGCTGCGACTCATGATGGCCTTGGTCACGCTCCATTCGCCGTCGGCTTGAGTAGCCTCCGCGCCGACGCGCAAGGTGCCCGACGGATGGCCGAAGCGCACTGCATTGCGCGCGTCGCCGCCGGCGGCAAGATTCACCAGCGTGCCCGGTATTGCCGCGGCGGTACCGATGGCAACGGCGGCCGTTCCCATCATGGCGTGGTGCAGCTTACCCATGGAAAGCGCCCGCACATGCAAGTCGATATCGCCGGCGCTGACCTGCTTGCCGCTGGAGGATACGTAATCGCTCGGTTTCGCGACAAACGCGATCTTCGGCGTGTGCTGGCGTTTCGCGGCTTCATCGACATTCTTGATCAGACCCATGCGCAGTGAGCCGTAAGCGCGAATCGTCTCGAACATGGCGAGAGCCTTTGCATCGCCATTGATGGCATCCTGCAATTCGGTACCGGTGTAGCCGATCGCGTCGGCATTTACGAAGATAGTGGGAATACCGGCATTGATCATGGTTGCCTTGAGCGTGCCGATGCCTGGCACCTCAAGATCGTCGACCAGATTTCCGGTCGGGAACATCGCACCGCCTGCGCCCTCTTCCTCGGCTGCCGGGTCCATGAATTCAAGTTGTACTTCTGCGGCCGGGAAAGTGACGCCGTCAAGTTCGAAGTCACCGGTTTCCTGCACCGCGCCATTGGTGATCGGCACATGCGCAATGATGGTCTTGCCGATGTTCGCCTGCCAGATGCGCACGGTCGCGGTGCCGTTCTGCGGCACGCGGCTGGCGTCGATCAGGCCGTTGCTGATGGCAAATGGTCCAACGGCGGCAGAAAGGTTGCCGCAATTGCCGCTCCAGTCGACAAATGGCTTGTCGATCGACACCTGGCCAAACAGATAATCGACGTCGTGATCGGGCTTGCTGCTCTTGGACAGGATGACCGTCTTGCTGGTGCTGGAGGTGGCCGCACCCATGCCGTCGATCTGCTTGCCGTAAGGGTCGGGGCTGCCGATGACGCGCATCAGCAGGGCATCGCGCGCCGCGCCCGGCACCTGTGCGGCTTCGGGTAAATCCTGCAGGCGGAAGAACACGCCTTTGCTGGTGCCGCCACGGATGTAGGTGGCGGGGATTTTGATTTGGGGGGTGTGGGGCATCGTATGATTTCCTGAAATTCGAGAGGTAGTTACTCCCGCATGAGTTAGGGTGGGGGTAGTGACGTTAAACCATCGCAGTACGAAATTTGTACCTCCCTACCCCCATCCCAGCCTTCCCCCTGCTAGGGGGAAGGAGCCCTACGCATGTTGCTTGTTAAGCAGCTTTCGCGTCGGACGATGCGAGGAAGTCCTGCGCGAAACGCTGCAACACGCCGCCTGCATCGTAGATCGATACTTCTTCCGCAGTATCGAGACGGCAGGTCACTTGCACTTCCACGCGCTCGCCGTTCTTGCGGTTGATCACGAGGGTAAGGTCCGCGCGCGGCTTGCGTTCGCCGATGACGTCGAAGGTTTCGGTACCGTCGATGTTCAGGCTCAGGCGGTTCACACCCGGCTTGAACTCGAGCGGCAGCACGCCCATGCCAATCAGGTTGGTGCGATGAATGCGCTCGAAACCCTCGGCAACGATGGCTTCCACACCGGCAAGGCGTACGCCCTTGGCGGCCCAGTCGCGCGACGAGCCCTGGCCGTAATCGGCGCCGGCAATGATGATCAGCGGCTGCTTGCGCTCCATGTAAGTCTCGATGGCTTCCCACATGCGCGTGACCTCGCCTTCCGGCTCGATACGCGCCAGCGAACCCTTCTTGACCTTGCCATCCACGACTGCCATCTCGTTCATCAGCGTCGGGTTGGCGAAGGTCGCACGCAGCGCGGTGAGGTGATCGCCGCGATGCGTTGCATAGGAATTGAAGTCTTCTTCCGGCAGACCCATCTTCGCCAGGTATTCGCCCGCTGCACTATCGAGCAGGATCGCGTTGGACGGCGACAGGTGGTCGGTGGTGATGTTGTCGCCGAGCACGGCCAAGGGGCGCATGCCTTTGAGCGACCGCTCGCCAGCCAGCGCACCTTCCCAGTACGGCGGACGGCGGATATAGGTGCTCTGCGGGCGCCAGTTGTACAGCGGGCTCACCGATTCCGTAGCCTCGCCCTTCCTCTCGAACATCGGGATGTAGACGTTGCGGAACTGCTCCGGCTTCACGCTGGACTTGACGATGGCATCGATCTCTTCATCCGATGGCCAGAGGTCCTTCAGCATGATCGGCTTGCCATTGGCATCGGTACCGAACGAATCCTTCTCGATATCGAAGCGAACCGTGCCGGCGAGCGCATAGGCCACCACCAGCGGAGGCGAAGCCAGGAAGGCTTGCTTCGCATACGGATGGATACGGCCGTCGAAGTTGCGATTGCCGGACAGCACAGCAGTCGCGTAGAGGTCGCGGTCGATGATCTCTTGCTGGATCTTGGGATCGAGTGCACCGGACATGCCGTTACAGGTGGTGCAGGCAAAGGCCACGATGCCGAAGCCCAGGTTTTCCAGTTCCTGCTTCAGTCCGGCTTCTTCCAGATACAGCTCAACGGTCTTGGAGCCGGGCGCCAGCGAACTCTTCACCCATGGCTTGCGGGTGAGGCCAAGTTTGTTGGCATTGCGCGCCAGCAAGGCGGCGGCGATCACATTGCGCGGGTTGCTGGTGTTGGTGCAGCTGGTAATCGCCGCGATGATCACTGCGCCGTCGGGCATCTGGCCGGGGACTTGTTCCCACTTGCCGGCGATGCCCTTGGCAGCGAGGTCGGTCGTCGCCACGCGTGCATGCGGGTTGGACGGGCCGGCCATATTGCGCACGACGGTCGAGAGGTCGAACGTCAGCCCGCGCTCGTACTGCGCGTTCTTCAGCGTGTCGGACCACAGGCCGGCTTCCTTGGCATAGGTCTCGACCAGCTTCACGTTTTCGTCAGAGCGACCAGTGAGCCTCAGGTAGTCGAGGGTTTGCTGATCGATCGAGAACATCGCGGCGGTAGCGCCGTACTCGGGGGCCATGTTGGAAATGGTTGCACGGTCGCCCAGCGTCAGCGATAAAGCGCCTTCGCCGTAGAACTCGAGGTAGGCGCCAACCACCTTCGACTTGCGCAGGAACTCGGTAAGCGCCAGCACGATATCGGTGGCAGTGATGCCCGGCTGGCGCTTGCCCGAAAGTTCCACACCGACGATTTCCGGCAGGCGCATCCAGGAGGCGCGGCCCAGCATGACGTTCTCGGCTTCGAGGCCGCCCACGCCGACGGCGATCACGCCGAGCGCATCGACGTGCGGCGTGTGGCTGTCGGTGCCGACCAGGGTGTCGGGGAAGGCAACGCCATCCTGCGCATGGATCACCGGCGACATCTTCTCCAGATTGATCTGGTGCATGATGCCGTTACCAGCCGGGATCACGTCGACGTTCTTGAACGCCAGCTTGGTCCAGTCGATGAAGTGGAAGCGGTCTTCGTTGCGGCGATCTTCGATGGCGCGATTCTTTTCAAACGCTTGCGGATCGTAGCCACCGCACTCGACAGCCAGCGAGTGGTCGACGATCAGCTGCACCGGGACGACGGGATTGACCTTGGCGGGATCGCCGCCCTGGTCGGCAATCGCGTCACGCAAGCCGGCGAGATCAACCAGCGCGGTCTGGCCGAGAATGTCGTGACAGACGACGCGCGCGGGGAACCACGGAAAATCGCGCTCGCGCTTGACCTCGATGATCTGCTTCAGGCAGTCGTTGAGGATCGCGGGGTCACAGCGGCGCACCAGGTTCTCGGCATGCACACGTGAGGTATACGGCAGCGTTTCCCAAGCGCCCGGCTGGATGGCTTCGATCGCGGCGCGCGTGTCGAAGTAATCCAGATTGGTACCGGGCAAATTTTTGCGGTAGGCGGTGTTCATTTACTTGCGTTCCTTGATCGGTACGAACTTCAGATCTTCCGGCCCGACGTAGTTCGCGCTCGGACGGATGATCTTGTTGTCGATGCGTTGCTCGATGATGTGCGCAGCCCAGCCGGAAGTACGGGAGATCACGAACAGCGGTGTAAACATCGCAGTCGGTACACCCATCATGTGGTACGACACAGCGGAGAACCAGTCGAGGTTGGGGAACATTTTCTTGATGTCCCACATCACGGTTTCAAGGCGCTCGGCGATGTCGAACATCTTGGTCGAGCCGGCTTCCGTGGACAGGTTGCGCGCCACTTCCTTGATCACCTTGTTGCGCGGATCGGAAATGGTGTACACCGGATGGCCGAAGCCGATGACGACTTCCTTGTTCTCGACGCGGCGACGGATGTCGGCTTCCGCTTCATCCGGATTGTCGTAGCGCTTCTGGATTTCAAATGCGACTTCATTCGCGCCGCCATGCTTGGGACCGCGCAGCGCGCCGATCGCGCCAGTAATGGCCGAATACATGTCAGAGCCTGTGCCAGCCACGACGCGTCCGGTAAACGTCGATGCATTGAATTCGTGCTCCGCATACAGGATCAGCGACGTGTGCATTGCCTTTTCCCACATGGCGGATGGCTTCTTGCCATGCAGCAGATGCAGGAAGTGGCCGCCGATCGATTCGTCGTCGGTTTCGACTTCGATCCGCTTGCCGTTATGGCTGAAGTGGTACCAGTACAGCAGCATCGAACCCAGCGATGCCATCAGGCGGTCGGCGATGTCGCGCGCGCCCGGTGTGTTGTGGTCATCCTTTTCGGGCAACACGCAACCGAGCACCGACACACCGGTGCGCATCACATCCATGGGGTGCGAGGAAGCGGGCAGCGTCTCAAGGGCTGCCTTCAGATTGGCCGGCAAACCGCGCAGCGATTTCAGCTTGGCCTTGTAGCCTTTCAGTTCGGCTGCGTTCGGCAGCTTGCCATGCACCAGCAGGTGGGCGATTTCCTCGAACTCGCAAGTGTCCGCCACGTCGAGAATGTCATAGCCGCGATAGTGCAGGTCGTTACCGGTCTTGCCTACTGTGCAAAGGGCGGTATTGCCGGCGGTAACGCCGGACAGTGCAACCGATTTCTTGGGCTTGAAGCCTGCGGCTTGTTGTTCGCTCATTAAAAGTCTCCTGGATCAAAAATAATCTTGCGTATTACTAGGCGTTACTAAGTTATTTGGCTTTTTGCTGGGCAAACAGCGCGTCGAGCTTTTGCTCGAAGTCGTGATAATTGATGCGGTCATACAGTTCCATCCGGGTCTGCATGGTGTCGACCACATTCTGCTGCGTGCCGTCGCGACGAATTGCGTTGTACACGTTCTCGGCAGCCTTGTTCATCGCGCGGAAGGCGGACAAGGGATACAGCACCAGTCCCACGTCGACGGCCTTGAGCTGTTCGACCGTGTACAGCGGCGTTGCGCCGAACTCGGTGATGTTCGCCAGCACCGGCACCTTCACTGCGTCCGCGAACGTTTTGTACATTTCGAGCTTGGTGATCGCCTCCGGGAACACCATGTCGGCACCCGCCTCCACGCATGCCTGGGCACGATCAAGCGCAGCTTCCAGTCCTTCGACCGCGAGCGCATCGGTGCGTGCCATGATCACAAAGTTTTCATCGGTACGCGCATCGACAGCGGCCTTGATGCGGTCGACCATTTCCTGCTTGCTGACGATTTCCTTGTTGGGACGATGGCCGCAGCGCTTGGCGCCGACCTGGTCTTCAATGTGGATGGCGGCCGCGCCGAACTTGATCATGGACTTGACCGTACGTGCGACATTGAATGCGGAAGAGCCGAATCCGGTATCGACGTCGACCAGCAATGGCAGGTCGCAAACGTCGGTAATGCGGCGCACGTCGGTCAAAACGTCGTCGAGATTGGAAATGCCGAGATCGGGCAAACCGAGCGAGCCGGCCGCGACGCCGCCGCCGGACAGGTAGATTGCACGGTAACCGGCGCGCTTGGCCAGCAGAGCGTGGTTGGCATTGATTGCGCCGACGACTTGCAGCGGGGATTCTTCCTTTACGGCCTGACGAAACGCTGCTCCAGCGGATTGGACAGTCATGTTTTTACCTTCCTGAGATGTTTCATGAGTTTGCATGCTGCCTCCTTATTGCAAGCGGTGTGCCACACAGGAAAGTTTTTGCAGAATATTTTTATTTTTATTAAAAATCAATATGTTATAGATTAAAGAAAAGGTAATCTGAAAAATATCTGAGCAGCCATGTTTCAATCCACGTTACACTTGAAACATCGCAATGAAACATGAAACATGAGACCGCGCAGCCATCCCTTACCCGATCCGAATGAGAAACCGGTCATTTGGACCGTGGCCATCTCGCGTTTATCCGACCTGTTTCGGGATATCACGCTGGAATTCGACGATCGGGCCAGCATAGAACCGATCAATCTCGGCTTCGAAGACGCGGTACGCCATATTCGTGAACGCATGGAAACCGAGCGCTGCGATGCGGTCATTGCCGCCGGCTCGAACGCGGCTTACCTGAAGGGGCGTTTATCGCTGCCCGTCGTCATTGCCAAAGCCAGCGGTTTCGATGTCATGCAGGCACTAGCCCGGGCGCGCAAGATCACCTCGGCAATCGGTCTGATCACCTATCAGGAGCCGATGCCGGAACTGGTCGAATTCCAGACCACTTTCGGTCTGCAAATCGTGCAACGCACCTATGTGACCGAAGAAGATGCGCGCGCGCAGATCAATGAGCTCAAGGCCGCAGGCATCAAGGCCATCGTCGGCGCCGGACTGATCACCGATCTGGCGGAAGAAGCCGGCCTTGCAGGTGTTTTCGTGTACTCGGCGGCATCGATACGGCAAGCCTTCGAAGACGCGCTGGAACTGGCACGTTTCACGCAGCTCGAATCCGGACGGGCGCGCGCCAATCCGCTTGCCGATGCCTTGCGCGCCAAGCATGGATTGAACGACTTGCGCGGCGACTCCGCGGCGATGCAGGCGGTGCGCCACTCGATCGAATTATTTGCCAAATCCCCGGCGACCGTACTGATCCACGGTGAAACCGGCACCGGCAAGGAGCTTGCAGCCCAGGCGATCCACCGCGAAAGCCAGCGCGCGCGCCAACCGTTTGTTGCAATCAATTGCGGCGCGGTGGCCGAATCCCTGCTTGAGTCGGAATTGTTCGGCTATGAAGAAGGCGCGTTTACCGGGTCGCGGCGTGGAGGCCATGCCGGCTTGTTCGAAGCCGCCAATCGCGGCACGCTGTTCCTCGATGAAATCGGCGAGATGCCGCTGCAATTGCAGACGCGTCTGTTGCGCGTACTGGAAGAACGGGAAGTGGTTCGCGTCGGCGGCACCCGCCCGATCGCGGTGAATGTGCGCATCATCAGTGCCACGCATTGCGATCTCGACCAGCGCGTGCGCGATGGACGCTTTCGGGCTGACCTGTTCTACCGGCTCGGCGTACTGCGCCTGACGCTGCCTCCGCTGCGCGAGCGCACGGAAGACCTGGCATCGCTGGCCGAATGGGGATTGAAAAACGCATTGGCTTCGCTGGGCACGCGGCCGCATGCGAATCTGCACGCGGAAATTCTCGCCTGTGTGCCGCTGTTGGCCAGTTATACGTGGCCGGGCAATGTGCGCGAGTTGCGCAATCTGATGGAGCGCGTGGCCCTGTTTCTTGCAGCGGAACCGCTGCAGGCCTTGTCGCCGGGGTTCATTACGGCGGTCGCGCCTGAACTGGTTTCCGTTTCAAGTCCGACGGCTGCGCCAGCGTTTCGGCCAACGGCCGTGACGCTGGACAACGCATCATCACCGCCCTTGCCGGCTAGCTATTCGGAAACGGTTCACACGGTACTTGCGCGCTTTGGCGGCAACCGGGAAGCCGCCGCGAAACATCTAGGGATCAGCCGTACTACCTTGTGGCGTCGCCTGAGTCGAGATGATCCGCGATGAAACGGGATTAAAACAACGGCTCGCTTAAACCTTCCTGCTCGAATGCGCGCATGACGGCTGGCCGCTCCACCATCCGCTGCAGGAAGCGGCCAAGATGTGTGCGATTGCGCGCCGGGTGCATCATCATCCTGGTCCACCTCGACAACATCATCAGATAGGGATCCACCGCCGTATACTGCTGGCCAAGCAGATAAGGCCCACCGTGCTCAGCCAGCGTCCGGTCAAGCAGGTCCAGCATCGCACTTACCCGTTGTTCAGCATGCTGCTTGACATCTGCGGCACCAGCCTCGCTACTGGCCAGCCGCTCAGGGTAGAAATAGGTGAGCAACTCGGCTTGCAAGGTATTGGTCAGATACATCAGCCACTTGTAGAAATGCGCACGTTCAGCCGTGCCGAGTGCCGGCGCCAGCCCGGCTTCAGGATGCCGATCTACCAGGTGGAGACAAATGGCCGCCGTTTCAAACAGCACCAGGTCGCCATCAACCAGCACGGGAATACGCCCGGTCGGATTCAACCGCAAATATTCTTTGCCTTTGTGCGCATTGTTGTCCCGGTCAATCAGCACCAGCTGGTACGGAACTGACAATTCTTCGAGCAGCATGTGTGGCGCGAGATTCGCGTTACCGGGATAGTAGTAGAGCTGGTACAAGGTTTTGCCCTATCATTGGTGGTTTGGGACCTCTATTCTATGCAAAAACCTTCCCGCCCTGACACGCCCTGTGTTGCCGTTTGTTCTACCACCTTCGATGATATCTGCCGCGGGTGCGGTCGTACGGTTGCCGAAGTGGCAAACTGGGTGTTCATGACTGAAGAAGAAAAAGCACAGGTGTGGACGCGGATCACGGCAGAAGGTTATCCGCGCCGGCAGTCCTGAATGGCAAACCTGCCTTGACAGCCGTCAGAGCTGGCTGCCTAACAGCGAAGATGCGTGCTCCATCAGCTTTTCATTCCATGGCCGATTGCGCCACTGTTCCAGCGTGACGCGACGCGCCTTCATCACATCCTGTTCGAACTCTTTCGTCATTTCAGCCGCGAAGCCCGCATCGTAAATATTCAGGTTGGCCTCGTCGTTCAGACGAAACGACCTGTTATCGAAATTGGTCGAACCGGTCGACACGAGAAATCCATCCACGATCATGATCTTGCAATGAAACATTGTCGGTTGGTATTCATAGATCTCGATGCCTGCCTCCAGCAACTGTCCCCAACGCGCCCGTGACGCGCGCCGCACGACACTCGCGTCGATTTTTTCGCCCGGCGTGATGATCCTGATCTTGACGCCACGCTTCGCGGCGGCAGAAAGTGCATTGAGCGCCAATTCATCGGGAACGAAATAGGAACTCGACAGCAGAATCGATTTCTGCGCCGATGCAATCGATAACAAGTACATGAGATGCATGCTTTCGCTGCCGCCGGTTGGCGAACTGCTGAACATTTGCGCCGGCATCGTGCCGGCATTGTCGATCTTGGGGAAGTAATCCTCCGCATGCAGCACGCGCCCGGTCGCCTTGATCCAGTTGTCGAGAAACACCGCCTGGAACTCGGATACGGCCGGTCCCTGCACGCGGAAATGCGAGTCGCGCCAATGCTCCTTGTCCTGCGCGTCGCCATCCCACTGGTCGGCAATGCCTACGCCACCGGTAAAGCCGACGAGTCCGTCGACCACCAGCAGTTTGCGGTGGGTTCGGTTATTCAAGCGCGCCAGGTTATACCAGTGCGGCTCGTGATAGCGTTCGACCTCGACACCGCCCCGGCGCATTTCTTCCAGCAGCGATTCATCCATTTTCGCGCTGCCTATCCAGTCGAGCAGCACATGCACCTTGACGCCAGCCTGGGCACGCTCGCGCAGCGCTTCGGCAAAACGCTTGCCGACATCGCCGGACCAATAAATATAGGTTTCAAAGGTAATGGTCTTGCGCGCGGAGCGAATCGCTTCCAGCATCGCTGGAAAGATTTCAATGCCATTTTCCAGATGCTGAACCGAATTGCCCTCGATGATGGTTGGCCCGAGAAGCACGCCCATGGAGCGCAGGTACTGCGCATCGGTAACGCCGTAAAGACTTTCCACCCGCGTTTCGATGCGTTTCTCGCCCTCGGCCAGGTTCACCGCAAGCAGTGTCGCCGCCAGTGTAAGAAGCACTGCGGCTCCAAGGTGAATGAGGTGGAAGCGGCGTTTCACAAAAGCAGAGTACCTGGATGCATTACATGGGAATAACAGACCGATAGGACTACTGTATTACCTGCAACATCCTGGTGCCTTGCGATTTGTAAAGCTTCATGCCGGTGCGCAAAGGTGCCCGATTTGGAGCATGCGTGAAGAAGGTTTCAATTCGTAAGGGTACTTGCCGATGCGAAATACTTCCGGGAACTGCTGCACGGGACGGCACTATCAAATACGCCGTCCTGTGACAAGGTCGGTTACTCTTCCTTGGCGCCGTCTATGCCAAGTTCATGGATCTTGCGTGTAATGGTGTTGCGACCGATGCCGAGTCGTATAGCGGCATCGTTCTTGCGACCATGCGTATGCTTGAGCGCTGTCTTGATTAGGGCGGATTCGAATTGGCGACCCAGGGCGTCCATGACTTCAGGCTGCCCGGCGGCAAGCATGTGCGCGGCCTCGGACTCCAGCAAGGCAATCCATCCAGCCTTGTCGGCCACCGCATTGGCATGACCATTGACTGGTGGTGCGGATTGAGGAAAGGCCGGAAAATTCGACTCTGGACTGCTGGCCGAAGAATTCTCGGCCGTAGCCGACATCATCGGCATTGGCATGGCGGCGGGGGCAGACGACAAGGCCACCGGCGTTGTGGAAAATTCCTGTCCATGGGTCAAGTCATGCGGCATATCCTTGACCTCGACGGTCTGTCCGGGCGCCATGACGGTGATCCAGTTGCAGAGATTCTCGAGTTGCCGGACGTTGCCGGGAAGGTCGAGACTGGCGAGAAAATGCATGGCGCTGTCCGACATGCGCTTGGCCTCGACGCCGAGCTGCTTGGCGCTCTGCGCAAGGAAATGCCGGGTCAGCAAGGGAATATCTTCACGCCGTTCGCGCAGGCTGGGCAAACGCAGACGGATGACATTGAGCCGGTGATACAAGTCTTCGCGGAACAAGCCTTCCTTGACGCGCTGTTCCAGGTTCTGATGGGTTGCAGCGATGACACGGACATTTGCCTTGAGCGGCTGATGTCCGCCGACACGATAGAAATGGCCGTCGGACAGCACGCGCAGCAAGCGCGTCTGCAGGTCGAACGGCATGTCTCCGATTTCATCGAGGAAGAGCGTGCCGTTCTCCGCCTGCTCGAAGCGGCCGCGCCGTGTCGCCTGCGCGCCGGTGAACGCACCGCGTTCATGCCCGAACAGCTCCGACTCGAGCAAGTCTTTTGGAATCGCTGCGGTATTGAGCGCAATATAGGGTTGCGTCGCACGCGGGCTGTGCTTGTGCAATGCACGGGCGACCAGTTCCTTGCCGGTGCCGGATTCGCCGGTGATGAGCACGGTCACATTGGATTGCGACAGCCGGCCTATCGCGCGGAACACATCCTGCATGGCCGGCGCCTGCCCGAGAATCTCGGGTGTTTCGGCTGCCGCCTGTTCGACGCCTGATTCCCGCAGGCTTTCTTCCAGCGCACGCCGGATCAGCTCGACGGCCTTGTCGATATCGAAAGGCTTGGCGAGGTATTCGAATGCGCCACCCTGGAACGCGGCGACCGCCGAATCGAGGTCAGAGAAGGCAGTGATGACAATAACCGGCAGGCCGGGATGCTTGGCCTTGACCGCTTGCAGCAGTTCGAGCCCTGACTCGCCCGGCATGCGGATATCGGACACCAGCACCTGCGGCACGCTGGTCTGCAGCGCATCGAGCGCCTCGCGCGCATTGGAGAAGCTTTTCGTAGCGAGATTTTCGCGGGCCAGCGCTTTCTCTAGTACCCAGCGAATTGATTCATCATCATCGACAATCCAGATCGGCTTCATATTTTCTTGTGCATCCTGCGTCATGAGACATTGGTCAAACCCGGCCCGGTGTTCAAGGCAGCGGTATCAGTATCCTGAAGTCGGTACATCCCGGCCTGCTCTCGCACTCGATCACGCCCATATGCTGCTGCACGAATGTCTGCGCGAGTGTCAGGCCCAATCCACTACCCCCTTCGCGTCCCGAAACCAAGGGATAGAAGATGCGGTCCTGGATGTCGGGGGGGATGCCCGGTCCATTGTCGATAATATGCAAGTCTAATGCCAGCCTGTAACGTATCTTCGCCAGCGTGACCTGTCGCGCGACGCGCGTCTGCAAGGTGATGAGTGCATCGCCCGCTTTCATGCGATCCGATAGTGCCTGCGCGGCGTTGTGCGTGATGTTGAGCACGGCCTGAATCAGCTGCTCCTTGTCGCCCCGGAATTCCGGAACCGACAAATCGTAGTCGCGCCTGATCGTCAGGCCGGTCGGGAATTCGGCCATGATCAGGCTGCGCACACGCTCGCAAACTTCATGGATATTGACGTCGCCGACGATATGCGGCCGACGGTGCGGGGCAAGCAGACGGTCCACCAGCGTCTGCAAACGGTCGGCTTCCTTGATGATGACCTGCGTATATTCGCGCAGCTCTTTCAGCTGCCGTTCCGGCAATTCGAATTCGAGCAGCTGCGCAGCGCCGCGTATGCCGCCGAGCGGATTCTTGATTTCATGCGCCAGATTGCGGATCAATTCCTTGTTGGCCTGACTCTGATCCAGCAGCCGCTCTTCGCGATCGAGCTTGAGCTGCTGCACGTTCTCGCGCAACTCGATCAGGACAGGCGTCACCGGATTGTCGAGCGCGGTGACGATGACATGGACCTGCAGCGATTCGCGGCCGGCGCGCTCCAGCGTCAGGTCCAGCCGCTTGTCCGCAAAGCGGTGCTGGACCGCTTCATGGAAGATTTCCGACAGGTGGCTACCGTTGAGGAACAGCTCTTCCAGCTTGTGCCCGACGAGCGCCTTGGCCGAACTTTCAAAAAGGTTTTCGGCGGCCGCATTGGCATAGGTGATCCGGCTTTCCGCATCGAGAATGATGACGGCGGACGACAGCAGGTCCAGGCCGTCGAAGGTGTTTCGAGTTGTTTTCACAGTGGTCCAAAAATATAAAGGGCCGCAATATGCGGCCCTTGTCATGCAAGCGTCATACCCGCAGCGCGCTCGACTATTTTAGATTGCCGATCTCGCGTTTGAGCGCGTCGATATTCTTTTCCGTACGGCCGATGTCATCCTTCATGACCGAAACCCGCTCCTGGTATTTCGCGTAGTTGCGCTCGTCGCCGCGGCGCTCCGGTTCACCGTTATTGAATTCCTTTTTCAGATTCGCAAGCTTCTGCTCTTCACTCTTCATTTCATCGACAAGAATCTGGCGTCTATCGTTGTCGCGTGTCTTTTGCGTATCGCCATCGACTTTCGGAAAGTCCGAGGGGGAATTCGCCGGCTTGGCGGCGGCGGTCTGCACAACCGGTTTGCGCACGGATGCTGGTGCGGGAATCATCGTGATACCCGGCAAGTCGATCTTTTTGCATCCCTTGGTGGTGCCAGTGTTCTTGTATTCCTTCTTGCCGAAATCATCGACGCAAAGAAACACTTCGCTTTGTGCATGCGCCTGCCCTGCCATAGCCCCAATGGTCAACAGGCCAACAATGAGTTGTTTCATAATCTTTCTGCATGGAAACAGTAAAGGTGCTTCTTAGTTTAGGCGAAGAAACAGGTCTTTACAAACATTCGTACTCAGAACGTCTTATAGCACAACAGTTCCACAGAACAAAAAAGGGAAGCCGAAGCCTCCCTTTTTCACAACATTTACCTTGAATCGCGGATTACAGCGAGTAGTACATATCGAATTCGATCGGATGCGTCGTCATGCGGAAGCGCTGGACTTCCTGCATTTTCAGCTCGATGTAGGCATCGATCATGGAATCGCTGAACACGCCACCGCGGGTCAGGAACTCACGGTCCTTGTCCAGGTACTCAAGCGCTTGATCGAGCGAGGAGCACACGGTCGGGATCAGCTTGTCTTCTTCCGGCGGCAGATGGTACAGGTCCTTGGAAGCTGCTTCGCCCGGGTGGATCTTGTTCTGCACGCCGTCCAGACCTGCCATCAGCAGTGCGGAGAAGCCCAGGTATGGATTCATCAGGGGATCCGGGAAGCGCGCTTCAACGCGACGGCCCTTCGGATTGGCAACGTGCGGAATACGGATCGATGCGGAGCGGTTGCGAGCCGAGTAAGCCAGCTTGACCGGTGCTTCGTAGCCAGGAACCAGACGCTTGTACGAGTTGGTGCCCGGGTTGGTGATCGCGTTCAGCGCGCGTGCGTGCTTGATGATGCCGCCGATGTAGTACAGCGCGAAGTCGGACAGGCCGGCGTAGCCGTCGCCTGCGAACAGGTTCTGGCCGTCCTTCCAGACGGACTGGTGCACGTGCATGCCCGAACCGTTATCGCCAACGATAGGCTTCGGCATGAAAGTCGCCGTCTTGCCATAGGTGTGAGCAACGTTCCAGATCACATACTTCATGTTCTGTGTCCAGTCGGCGCGCTCGACCAGTGTCGAGAACTTGGTGCCGAGTTCGTTCTGGCCGGCGCCAGCAACTTCATGGTGGTGAACTTCAACCGGGATGCCCATGGCTTCGAGGATCAGGGACATTTCCGAACGCATGTCCTGGAAGCTGTCGACCGGAGGAACCGGGAAGTAGCCGCCCTTGACGGTCGGACGGTGGCCGGTGTTGCCGCCTTCGAGCTTTTCGCCTGTGGTCCAGGAAGCTTCTTCGGAATCGATCTTCACGAAGCAGCCGGACATGTCGATCTTCCAGCGTACGCTGTCGAAGATGAAGAATTCGGGTTCCGGGCCGAAGTAGGCGGTATCGCCCACGCCGGACGATTTCAGATAGGCTTCGGCGCGCTTGGCGATGGAACGCGGATCGCGATCGTAGCCTTTGCCATCGGACGGCTCGATGACGTCACACTGCATGAACAGTGTGGTTTCTTCCATGAAGGGGTCGATGTTGGCAGTGTTCGGATCCGGCATCAGCAGCATGTCGGAAGCTTCGATACCCTTCCAACCGGCGATCGAGGAACCGTCGAAGGCGTGGCCCGAGTCGAATTTATCCATGCCAAACTGCGAAACAGGAACAGTAACGTGTTGTTCCTTGCCCCGGGTGTCTGCAAAACGAAAATCAACGAATTTGACTTCGTTGTCTTTCGCCAACTTCAAGACCTCTGCGGCCGTACGTGCCATGCGAATCTCCTAAGATGAGCAAAGTGATACTTGTTTATGTGGTTGATTTGAGCCGACGGTGTTCGCGGTCAAACGAAGCCGCGGTACACATCGAAGTGCGACCAGAACTCAGCCCGGAATGATAGCAGATTCCATGCCATCAACTTGAGAAATCACAAACCCTGCGCACCGTCGTGATGCATGCTAATTGACGGAAATAGTGCGAAGTTGAAACTAATTTGCTAGCGTTTAAGCAACCCCCCCACTCACCAAATCGGTGCGAAATTTACCTAACGCACCTTTTTGGACGTTTCGCTTCTTCACTCGCACAATAACGCACCGTTTTTGTGCGTCTATGGACATTTCAGGATCTAAGACGATTGGTCCGAAGTCCAATATAAAATATTGATCATTCATTCACCTCTTTTTTAAGCAGTCATGGACATACTAGGCAAGGCCCGCGCACGCGGGCAGGAAAACAAGCTTCCTTACGCAGGCGCCGTCACACCAGCTGAAGCCTTTGCGCTACTTCAGGCAAATCCCAAGGCCAAGGTAGTTGACGTACGCACGAATGCAGAACGGGACTGGGTTGGCCGCGTGGCCGTGCCGGAAAACCAGCACGCGGCTGTGCAATGGAACACCTATCCGGGCGGCGTGCAAAACCCCGCCTTCATCGAGGAACTGGAAAAAACAGCAAACAAGGACGATGTGCTTCTGTTCCTGTGCCGGTCCGGCGTGCGCTCGCGCTATGCCGCAAAAATGGCGACCGAGCACGGCTATGCGAATTCCTTTGACGTCCTGGAAGGCTTTGAAGGCGACAAGGATGCAGACGGTCACCGCAAGACCCAAGGGGGATGGTGCAAGGCCGGGCTTCCCTGGATCGGCGCTTGAAAAGGCAAACCGGGTGCATCGTCTTGCGCTCTTTCAGGTGTGGGCGAGTTATACCAATCCCATGTCATAAGGTGCCGGATGACATTGATGGATTTTTTCGACTGGCAAGGCGCAAGAGGAGTCAATAGCGAGCTATTGACGACGAGTGCAACGCCGCCAGGCGGAAAAAGACGCAATGTCATGGCGCGTTATGGCATGGGATTGGTATTACTACTGTGCCTCGCTGCGCATCAAGCCGGCGACGCGCCGGCGTACAAAGTTGATGTGACTGCGTAACCCATAGAGCTCGTCCGCGAATGACAAGGGTATCGAAATCCGGTTGACGCGCTCTTCGATATCGTTGAGACGCTGCAGCTGTGCGGGATAAACTTCGGCCTGCTTTTCCGGCGCCACCTCTTCGATCGCCTGTTCGACCGCGCGCAACTGCCCATACCAGCGGTACACGCGCGAACGCACTTTCCAGACGTACAACGGAGGGATAATCCGCGACAACGGCAGGATCAGCGCACCCAGCGCGACCACCACTACCCACATGCGCTCAAAGAAATTAGCGAGCCAGAACGGCAGATAACGCTGCAGCAGCGGCGGCCCATCCTTGTAAAATTTTTGTGCGACAGGCGATACCGGAATCTCGGTATAGCTCGCTGTGGGAAATTCCTGCTTTTTGTTAAACCAGCCGGCGTTTCCATGAATGTTCGATGCCGCCTGTACGAACAGGTTAATCAGCGCGGGATGCAGATCTTCCTTGGCCACCAGCGTCGCGGTCGGCGCGATCAGATGATAGTCCTTCGGCGGCAGATCACGACCAAGATCGACAATCCCCCTTGGCAACACTACATGCGACAGGAAGGGAAAGCGGCGGGTGTAGGCCTCGGCCTGGGCAAAGTCGAACAGCTTGATTCCCGGAGTTTGCAAGAGCATCTGAATCAGCGGCGCATCGGGAGCCGAACTGAATACCAGGCCATCAATACGGCCGGCGAGCAATTCCACTGTTGCCGGGGTATCTTCCAGTGCCCCAAGTTTCAGCTCCATGGCTTCAACGCCGTTGACCGAGAGGATTTTTCTGAACAGACTGGGCACGCCGGTACCCTCCGGACCGACGTTGATGTTCATGCCTTTCAACTGACTCAGTTTGCTCACATTCCGGCCGTTGCGAAGGAAAAGCCATACCGGTTCTGTGAATAGACTACCAAGCGACACCAAACCGACACGCTCGGCTTCCTCATGCTCGGTCGAACCGCTCTGAACGAATGCGATATCGACGGCCGACGCCGGGTCTTTCAGGCGCTGCAGGTTTTCCTGCGAACCCAGCGATGGCTGCTGCACGACTCGGATATCCACCTTGGCCAGCGCGCCCGCATATTGTTTTCCTAATGCCTGATAAGCACTGTTGTCCTGACCGGTGGCCAGCGTCACGCTGGACGGAGGCGAAGGATCGACGAGCCAGTAAGCCAGCAGGCAGGTCGCCAGCACGGCGACGGCAGCCGGTCCCGCAGCGACCAGAAAATCGCGCAGGGAAAACCGGGTGAACTTGAGCATCTTGGGCATGCGTGACCTGATTGAAATCATGGGCCACACCATGCCAAGAAACACATGACTATGCAAGCGCAGAAACACCCGCGAACAAAGCACGATCAATTACGCGCGGCGTACATGCCTTGACTGAACCGAACGTCAGTACGATTCAGTCAGGTAGTGAGAGAAGCGTTGTTAATGCTGACTTAATGCAGATTGATAGTGGAGCGGGAGCTCCTGGAGGAAGACGATGAAGACGATCCTATAGCATGGCCATGCCGATTGCCCGGGCCGGTTGCATCATCGGCAAGAAATTGTGCAGCAATCGAAAACCATTGGTCGACGGAAAGCAGCCTGCGCGATAGCGGCAGCAGTTCTTTCTCTTCCCTCTCGATACGCACCGACACATGACGGCAATACATATACATGGAATGGAATAACTCATTCGCCTTGGCGCTGCGGAATTCGAAAACGCTCCCCAGCTGCTCGCCGACAGAACGCAGTACGCTGCCCGCTTTCGAACTGCTTCCCGCGATCTCGGTGATGATGATGTCGGCTTCCCTGTTGACTCCTTGCAATGTAGGAATCAGGTACAAGTCGATCTTGCGCGAGCGGAAATAGCGGTCGAATTGAGTGAGCTTGCCGAATGCCGTATCCAGAAAGGCAAGATCAAGATTGTGCAGACTCTTCCACGCCGTCTCGACGTATTGCTGCAGGCGGCAAAGCATGTTGCGGGTTTTGTCCTGTTCGGTAGCGATGGCAATAGTGGCGTAGGTTGCAGTAAGCATGCATATCCTTTGACTGTTGGAGCGCAATAGCAAAGATGGAGCGAGAAGCGTGCCGGCTTCGACGCATCAAATAATTGCGAAAATGGCAGGATTTAAAACGTTGGGAGAGTATAGGCGGTGGCCTTTCGGCCTGTTTGATTTACCTCAAACGCATCTTCAAGGTCCGCCTATTCCCCCGTATATAGAAGGGAAATACTAGAGCGCTTTCGTCCTGAGTGGATCAGGCAAGCCCGAGGCGATTTGCTTGCGGAACAAGGCGTGGCGACGCGACATGGCGAGCCATGGCAAGGAGGCGCAACGCAGTGCCGCAAGCAAATCGCCCGGGATTGACGGTATAGTCAGGACGAAAGCGCTCTAAATATCTGTAGGGAACACGCAAAATTTCGCCAGGAAATAAAGCTTGCTCTTAAAATAACAGTGCCTTGCAGTAAACAAGGCACTGTTATGAAAACCAGGTGCATGCCACGTCTGTCATGCACTCTCACCGTGAACAGCCTGACGACTGCCGGCCTTATTTTCTAGTGAGTCACTAGCCGACCTTTACCGCATGCTCGCGGGTTGCGTGGAAGGTCAATTGCGGCCAGCGTTCCTGCGTCAGCTTGAGATTGACACCGGACGTTGCCAGATAAGCCATGTTGTTTGCCGCGTCGAACGCAATATTGGCGCCGGCCGACGACCTCTCGAAGTCAGCCAGGGCCTTCTTGTCGTCACTGGAAATCCAGCGGGCGCTGCTGATGCTTGTACCCTCGAACACCGCATCGACGCCGTATTCATTCAGCAAGCGGCTGGCGACCACCTCAAACTGCAGCACGCCGACCGCGCCCAATACCAGGTCGCCGCCATGCACCGGCTTGAACACCTGCACCGCACCTTCTTCGCCCAGCTGCTGCAAGCCTTTATGCAACTGCTTGATCTTGAGCGGATTGCGAATGCGTACCGAACGGAAAAAGTCCGGCGCAAAATACGGAATGCCGGTGAACTGCAGCAATTCGCCTTCAGAGAAGCTGTCGCCGATCTGCATGTTGCCGTGGTTGGGCAAGCCGATGATGTCGCCGGCATAAGCTTCTTCCACCTGTTCGCGGCTGGACGCCATGAAGGTGACCACGCTAGAGACCTTGATTTCGCGGTTCAGGCGCAGGTGCTTGACTTTCATGCCACGTTCGAAACGCCCGGAACAGACGCGCAGAAATGCAATCCGGTCGCGGTGGGCGGGATCCATATTGGCCTGGATCTTGAACACGAAGCCCGAGAACGGCGCTTCGACCGGCTCGACAGCCCGCACGGAAGCATCGCGCGAACGCGGGGCTGGCGCCCAGTCGAGCAGCGCGTTGAGAATCTCGCGCACGCCGAAGTTATTGATCGCCGAGCCGAAAAATACCGGGGTCTGGGTACCGGCCAGGAAAGCGTCGAGGTCGAACGGATGCGAAGCACCGTGCACCAGTTCCACTTCCATTTTCAGCTGTTCGATTTCCAGCGGGAACATTTCCGTCAGACGCGGATTGTCGATGCCCTTGATGACTTCGAACTCCTGGTCGGCCCGTTCCTCGCCTGCCTTGAACAACAGGATTTCGTCACGCAACAGATGGTAGACGCCACGGAAATTCTTGCCCATGCCGATAGGCCAAGTTACCGGCGCGCACTGTATCTTCAGCACCGATTCGACTTCATCCAGCAATTCCAGCGGATCGCGCGTCTCGCGGTCCATCTTGTTCATGAACGTCAGGATGGGCGTCGCACGCATGCGGCAGACGTTCAGCAGCTTGATCGTCTGCTCCTCGACGCCCTTGGCGGCGTCAATCACCATCAGCGCCGAATCCACCGCCGTCAGCACGCGATAGGTATCCTCGGAAAAATCCTGGTGCCCCGGCGTGTCAAGCAGATTGACCACATGGTCGCGGTATTCAAACTGCATGACGGAACTGGCAACCGAAATGCCGCGCTGCTTTTCGATTTCCATCCAGTCGGAAGTCGCATGGCGGCCGCTTTTACGTGCCTTGACGGTACCGGCAAGCTGGATCGCGCCTGAAAACAGCAAAAGCTTTTCGGTCAGCGTGGTTTTACCGGCGTCCGGGTGGGAAATAATGCCGAAGGTACGACGGCGTGCGACCTCCCTGGCGATCAGTTCGGTCGGAACCTTGCGGGTGTCGGGGGTGACGTCGAGCGCTTCGGTCGACGGTGTATCTGGAGCGGAGGCCATGTTTCGGCTTTGAAAAAAGGGGACTGAAGTTTACCGGCTCCCGGACCCGAAGTCGAATCCGGCGTAGTCATGCCAAAAGCCGATGAACAGGAAGACAACTCGCAGGCGGTTCAAACCTTGATGAAATGCTCACGGTAATAGCGCAGTTCCTCGATCGATTCGGTAATGTCGGCCAGGGCGGTATGTTTCTGGTGCTTCTTGAAACCGGACGCGATCTCGGGCTTCCAGCGCTTGCACAATTCCTTGAGCGTCGACACATCGAGATTGCGATAATGGAAAAACGCTTCCAGCTTGGGCATGCCGCGCACCATGAAGCGACGGTCCTGGCAGATCGAATTTCCGCACATCGGCGCCTTGCCCGAGGGCACGTAGCGCTTCAAAAACTCGATAAGCGCTGCCTCTGCATCGGCTTCAGTGACGGTGGAAGCCTTGACGCGATCGATCAGCCCCGAACGGCCATGCGTGCCCTTGTTCCAGGAATCCATCTTGTCCAGCACTTCATCGGGTTGATGAATTGCAAACACCGGGCCCTCGGCCAGGACATTCAGATTGGAGTCGGTGACGATCACCGCAATTTCGATGATGCGGTCGGAGTCGGGGTCCAGTCCGGTCATTTCCATGTCGACCCAGACCAGATTGAATTCATTCGGGCGAACGTTTGCGCCGGTGCTGTTATTGGTATTGGTTTCAGTAGCTTGTGACATAATTTGTTCCTTGGTAAACCGCCATTTTCTCACAGGCACAGCATGTCTTCATTTGCGTTTTCCGTCTTGTTCGTCAGCTTCCTCGGACTTACCGTGCTACTGCGCTTCTGGCTTGGCTCGCGGCACATCCGTCACGTGCTGGCCCATCGCGCTGCGGTTCCGGCCGAATTTGCGGAAAAGATTCCATTGTATGCACACCAGAAAGCGGCCGATTACACGGTCGCCCGGACCAAGCTGGGCATGATCACTCTGATGGTCAATACCATCGTGCTGATCGGCTTCACGCTGTTTGGCGGTCTCCAGTGGCTGTCGGTCAGCCTGTTCAAGCTCACCGGTCCCGGCATGGGATACCAGCTTGCCCTGCTCGCCAGTTTCGGTTTGATTTCCGCGCTGATCGAGCTGCCTTTCGACTATTACAAGCAATTTGTGCTGGAAGAAAAATTCGGCTTCAACAAGATGACATTGCGTCTATTCATCACCGATCTCATCAAGAACACTGTCGTCGGCGTCGTAATCGGATTGCCGCTGGTGTGGGTGATCCTGACGCTGATGGACAAGTCCGGCGATCTGTGGTGGCTCTATGCGTGGATCGTGTGGATCAGCTTCCAGTTGCTGATGCTGGTGCTCTACCCGACTGTCATTGCGCCGCTGTTCAACAAGTTCACGCCGCTGCAGGATGAAAGCCTGCGTGCGCGCATCGAAGGCCTGATGCAGCGTGTCGGTTTTGCGTCCAAGGGCCTGTTCGTGATGGACGGCTCCAAGCGCAGCGCGCATGGCAATGCCTATTTTTCCGGCTTTGGCGCGGCCAAGCGCATCGTGTTTTTCGACACTCTGCTTGCCCGCCTGGGGCCGCAGGAAATTGAAGCGGTGCTCGCCCATGAACTGGGGCATTTCAAGCTCAAGCATATCGTCAAGCGCATCGTGGTGATGTTCGCGATATCGCTCGCCTTCCTGGCACTGCTCGGCTATCTGAAAACGCAGGTCTGGTTCTACACCGGACTTGGCGTCGACCCGATGCTGCTGGGAAATAACGACGCGATGGCCCTGATTCTGTTCATGCTTGTCTTGCCGGTCTTTACCTTCGTGTTTTCGCCGCTGTCATCGATCACATCGCGCAAGCACGAATTCGAGGCGGACGCCTTCGCCGCCCAATACACCGATGCCAACGATCTGGTATCGGCCCTGGTCAAACTGTACGAAGACAACGCATCCACGCTGACGCCGGATCCCTTGCATTCCGCCTTCTACGATTCGCATCCGCCGGCGAGCGTGCGCATCCAACATCTACTCGCCAGCCAATAAGGAATTCATCATGGTCACCGCTGCAGAACTGATTCAAAAACGAGGCCGGCATACCGAAACCGCGCTTACCGAAGCCGAAATCACCGAGCACCTTGCCGCCGTCGACGGCTGGGCGCTGCAGGATGGCAAGGTCGTCAAGACCTTTGCATTCAAGAACTATTACCAGACGCTGGCGTTCGTGAATGCAATTGCCTACGTGATTCATGCCGACGACCACCATCCGGAATTGATTATCACCTACAACCGCTGCGTCGCGAAGTTCGATACGCATTCCGTCAATGGAGGACGCGGCGGCATTTCGGAAAATGATTTCATCAGCGCCGCGAAGCTGGACGCGATCTACCGGCAAGCCGCGCAGTGACAGTAGCAGGAGCATGCGGTACCGGCACCGTGATCGCCGCACATGGACGGCATTACCTGGTGCAGGCAGGCGATGAAAAATTGCAGTGCGTCACGCGAGGCAAGAAAAGCGATGTCGCGGTAGGCGATATGGTCGAACTGAAAAAGACTTCGGCCAATCAGGGCGTGATCGAGTCGATCGGCGAGCGCAAAACCCTGCTCTATCGCTCCGACCAATACAAATCGAAACTGCTTGCAGCCAATGTGACCCAGCTGTTTATCGTGGTTGCGACCGAGCCAGGCTATTCGGACGATCTGGTATCGCGCGCCCTGGTAGCCGCCGAAGCGGGCGGCATCGATGCGCACATCATCCTCAACAAGGTCGATGTGACGGAGCTGCTGCCCAAAACCCGCGAGCGCCTGGGCATGTATGCACGGCTCGGTTATCCGATCCATGAGGTGTCGGCCCGCAGGAACCCCGAGCAGACTTGCGCAACGCTCAAGCCTTTGCTGGACGGTCAATCGACGATTCTCATTGGACAGTCGGGCATGGGCAAGTCGTCGTTGATCAACCTGCTGGTTCCGGACGCCGAGCTGGCGACGCGCGAAATTTCCGCGGCACTTGATTCCGGCAAGCACACCACGACCTTCACCCGCCTGTTCGCCATTGACGACCACAGCGCCATCATCGATTCACCGGGATTCCAGGAGTTCGGGCTGTATCACCTGACCGAGGGCATGCTGGAAAGAGCATTCCTCGAGTTCGGACCACGCCTGGGAAATTGCAAGTTCTACAACTGCCATCATTTGAACGAACCGGGTTGCGCCGTGCTGGAAGCAGTCGAATCGGGCGAGATTGTGCCGCTGCGTCATGCTCTTTACCAACAGCTGGTGCATGAGTCTTCGCAGAAGCTTTACTAAGCTACAAGGTACCGACCAGGATACCGGTCTGTTATCCTTTCGACAGAAAATCTCTTATAATTGAACGGCTTACAACCATCCGGCGGCAGGAGCCAACCAAGCACTTGCCGCCGTTTCCATTTATGGCTATCAAACACTTCCTGCAGTTTTCTGACTTTACGCTTGATGAATTCGACTACGTGATCGAACGTAGCCGAATCATCAAGCGCAAATTCAAGAATTACGAGCCGCACCACACGCTGCTCGACCGCACTCTGGTGATGGTGTTCGAAAAGAACTCGACGCGGACCCGCCTGTCCTTCGAGGCCGGCATGCATCAGCTCGGCGGCGCGGCGATCTACCTGAACACCCGCGACAGCCAGCTCGGCCGCGGCGAACCGGTAGAAGATGCGGCACAGGTCATGTCCCGCATGTGCGACATCATCATGGTCCGCACCTTCGGGCAGGACATCATCGATCGCTTTGCCGGCCACTCGCGCGTACCGGTCATCAATGGCCTGACCAATGAACATCATCCCTGCCAGGTGCTGGCCGACGTGTTCACGTATATCGAGCATCGCGGCTCCATCAAGGACAAGACTGTCGCGTGGATCGGCGACGCCAACAACATGCTCTACTCCTGGCTGCAGGCAGCGCAGATCTTCGGCTTCCATGTCAACGTCTCGACGCCGAAGGGCTACGAAATCGACCAGTCGCTGGTTGCATCGGGCAACAGTAATTACACCTTCTTCGCCAATCCGTCCGATGCGTGCGCGGGCGCGGATCTCGTGACCACCGACGTCTGGACCAGCATGGGCTACGAAGAAGAAAACGCGGCGCGACTGAAAGCCTTCGACGGCTGGATCGTCGACGCCGAGAAGATGAAGCGCGCCAATGCCGACGCCCTCTTCATGCATTGCCTGCCGGCGCACCGTGGCGAGGAAGTCGCCGCCGAAGTGATCGACGGCCCGCAATCGGTGGTGTGGGACGAAGCCGAGAACCGTTTGCACGTGCAGAAGGCGCTGCTTGAGTACCTGGTCCTGGGCAAACTCAATTAATCGGTAACGTTTCCCATCGTCCCATTCACAATCACAATTCCAGCAAGCGAAGCAAAAATCATGTCGACCATACTTCAGTCCGTTCCCGTCAACCAAAAAGTGGGCATCGCCTTTTCCGGCGGGCTAGACACCAGCGCAGCACTGCACTGGATGCGCCAGAAGGGGGCGATCCCTTACGCGTACACCGCGAATCTGGGTCAGCCCGACGAACCTGACTACAACGCGATCCCGGAAAAAGCCAGGCAGTACGGCGCCGAACAGGCGCGCCTGATCGATTGCCGCGAACAACTGGTCGCGGAAGGCATCGCCGCGCTGCAAAGCGGCGCATTCCACATTTCGACCGCCGGCATCACCTACTTCAACACCACGCCGCTGGGCCGTGCAGTCACCGGCACCATGCTGGTGGCCGCCATGCAGGAAGACAAGGTCGATATCTGGGGCGACGGCAGCACGTTCAAGGGCAACGACATCGAACGTTTCTATCGCTACGGTTTGCTGGTGAATCCAGCGCTGAGAATCTACAAGCCCTGGCTCGATGACCGCTTCATCCAGGAACTCGGCGGCCGCAAGGAAATGTCGGAGTTCATGATCAAGTCCGGCTTCAACTACAAGATGTCGGTCGAGAAGGCCTACTCGACCGACTCCAACATGCTGGGTGCCACGCATGAAGCGAAAGATCTCGAACACCTGAACAGCGGCATGAAGATCGTCGAGCCGATCATGGGCGTCGCATTCTGGCGCGACGACGTCGAGATCAAGCGCGAGGAAGTCAGCATCCGTTTCGAGGAAGGACGTCCGGTCGCACTGAACGGCATCGCCTATTCGAATGCGGTCGATCTGCTGATGGAAGCGAACCGCATCGGCGGCCGCCACGGACTCGGCATGAGCGACCAGATCGAAAACCGCATCATCGAAGCGAAGAGCCGCGGCATCTACGAAGCACCTGGTCTGGCGCTATTGTTCATCGCCTACGAACGTCTGGTCACGGGCATCCACAACGAAGACACGATCGAGCAATACCGCGATAACGGCCGCAAGCTCGGACGTCTGCTCTACCAGGGCCGCTGGTTCGATCCGCAGGCGATCATGCTGCGCGAAGCGTCGCAGCGCTGGGTCGCGCGCGCGATCACCGGCGAAGTCACGCTGGAACTGCGCCGCGGCAATGACTACTCGATCCTGAACACCGAATCGGCCAACCTGACCTATCAACCGGAACGCCTGACGATGGAAAAAGGCGAAGGTGCATTCACGCCGCAAGACCGCATTGGACAACTGACGATGCGCAATCTGGACATCACCGATACACGCCAAAAGCTCGGCATCTACGGCAAAGCCGGCTTGCTGACGGCAAATCCGTCCGTTGCGCTGCCGCGCCTGGACAATGACGGCGATAAATAACGAAAACCATTTCAACATCAGACACGACACCATGAGCACACAATTCGACAACGTTTCCGTCGTCAAGAAAGCCAACATCTACTTCGACGGCAAGTGCGTTTCGCACTCCGTTCTGTTCGCGGACGGCACCAAGAAAACCATAGGCGTGATTTTTCCGTCCTCGCTGACCTTTAATACCGGCGCACCGGAAGTGATGGAACTGAATGCCGGCAAATGCCGCATTCGTCTCAAGGGTGAAGAGGCATGGAACACTTATGAAGGCGGCCAGAGCTTCAATGTGCCAGGCAATTCCAGCTTCGATATCGAAACGCTGGAAACGCTGGATTACGTTTGCCACTTTGTAGCTGCGTAAAATTCTGTCCCCTCGGCGGGAGATGAAAACAAAAAAGGGCAAGCTCAGGCTTGCCCTTTTTTACATTCTTATACCAATCATGCAGCAAGGCGGTTCATACGAATACGGGCTCGGGCTCAAGCCTCACTGAGAAACGTGCCATCACATCCGCCTGGATCGCCTCTGCCAGTCTGGTCACATCCCTGCCCTTCGCACCGCCGCGATTGACCAGCACCAGAGCCTGCTTTTCATAGACGCCAGCTGCGCCGAGCGTCTTGCCCTTCCAGCCGCACTGATCGATCAGCCAACCGGCCGCCAGCTTGAATGTACCATCGGCCTGCGCATAGCTGACCAATTGCGCATGCTGCGTCAGCAATGCATCGCGCTGCTCCCTGGATACGACCGGGTTCTTGAAGAAACTTCCGGCATTGCCTATCTTGGCAGGGTCGGGTAATTTGCGTGCGCGAATGGCAATCACCGCGTCGCTGACTTGCGACGGGCTCGGCGTTGCAATGCCGCTTGAAGCAAGCTCCTGCGCGACATCGGCATACTGCAGATTCGCTTGCCATTGCTTAGGCAACGCAAACGTCACGTCAAGGATGACGGCGCGATCGCGAAATGCATGTTTGAAGATGCTGTCGCGGTAGGCAAAACCGCAATCGGCAGCGTTGAGAGTCAGCAGCTCGCCGCTCTTAAAATCATAGGCTGTCAATGCATGGAAGCAGTCCTTGATTTCAACCCCATAGGCGCCGATGTTCTGGATAGGCGCAGCCCCCACGCTTCCCGGAATCAGTGACAGGTTTTCCAGCCCGCCCATGCCGTGGTCCAGCGTCCACAATACGAAGCGATGCCAGTTCTCGCCGGCCGCCGCCTTCACGTAAGTGAACCGCTGGTCTTCAGCAATCACTGCTATGCCTTGGGTTGCCATATGCAGCACCAGACCGGGATAGTCGCCGGTCAGTATGAGATTGCTGCCGCCTCCCAATACCAGGCGTGGCATGGTCGACCATTGCGCATCGCGCCGTATGATGTCGAGCATGGTGTTCGATGTGACCGGAAGATAGGCGTGAGCCTGCGCATCGATACCGAAGGTATTCAAATGCCTGAGGGGAAAATTGTGCCGGATAGGAAGCGCTGCAGTCATAGGGCTGAAATTATAGAGGGTCGCGAATCTAGCCACCCGATTTTTTGTCAGCTAGAATGAGCCGGTGTTTTCAGCATGACAAGTCTGCGCGCAATAAAAAAATCACTACGCCGCCGGGTTATACATCCTCATATATATCGCAAGAAAGAATAGCCATGCCGTCATTTGATGTCGTTTCCGAAGCCAATATCATTGAAGTCAAGAATGCCATCGATCAGTCGAACAAGGAAATCACCACCCGCTTCGACTTCAAGGGCAGCGATGCCCGCGTAGAACAAAAGGAACATGAACTGACCGCCTATGCCGACAGCGAATTCCAGCTCGGTCAGGTACGCGACGTCCTGACCGGAAAGATGGTCAAGCGCAATGTCGACGTCCGTTTTCTTGATATTGGCAAGGTTGAAAAAATCGGCGGCGACAAGGTGAAGCAGGTCATCAAGATCCGCAAGGGCATCGAGTCGGATGCGGCCAAGAAAATCGTCCGCATCATCAAGGACAGCAAGATGAAAGTCCAGGCCAGCATTCAGGGCGATGCAGTGCGCATTACCGGCGCCAAGCGTGACGACCTGCAATCGGCAATGGCACTGCTGCGCAAGGAAGTGAGCGAGCTACCACTGGAATTCAATAATTTCCGCGATTGACCGGATAGGACAAACATTTCCGGCATGGCCGGCATTCGTCAGCCAGTCAGAAATGAACACGGCGGCAAATTATTGTCCGTTGGATCGAGTTGTTGATGGGCAAGAGTTAATGCTATTCTTTGAGCAGGTTCGGCGCCAGCCGCCAGATTCATTCACTCAATTTGCCGTCACCAGCTCATGCGCTCGACTTTCCTTGCCGGTCTCTTCTGTTGCACAGCATTCGCCCAGGCGGCCGACGTCAGCGTTGTCGGTCTGTTTCCGAACAAGGCGGTACTCGTCATCGATGGCGGATCGCCGAAGACCTTTTCGGTCGGGGCCACGATTACAGAGGGAATGCGATTGGTCAGTGCGACCGAGTCGTCGGCGACGATTGAAGCCAACGGCAAGCGCCAAACGATCTCGATCGGCGAGCATGTGAACCGCAATTCGTCGTCAACCGGCCGTGCCAGCGTGACGCTGCAGGCCGACGGACGTGGACATTACATGGTTCCGGGTCAGATCAATGGCGGCAGCGTACGCATGTTGCTGGATACCGGCGCGACGATGATCGCCATGCCGGCGTCCGATGCGGTGCGACTTGGCATCGATTACCGCAAAGGACAAGTCGCTTACCTCAACACGGCCAACGGCGCAGTCCCCGCCTATCGCGTGAAGCTGAATACGGTCAAGGTCGGCGACATCGAACTCAACCAGGTGGACGCCGTTGTGCAGGAGCAGGGACTGCCCATCATCCTGCTTGGCATGTCGTTCCTTAACCGCACCGAAATGCGTCGCGAAGGTGAGCAGATGACGTTGACCAAGCGGTTTTAAGCGTCTGACTCTTTCCGTCTCCATCATCAGCAGACGCTGGGCTGCGGACCGCTATTGTTTCCGCGATCCGCAGCCTCAATCGCACGGCGATATTAATCGCGTTCCTGCAAGCGACGCTGCCTGACCGCTTCCGCCAGCCCTTCGAGCACCTTGACACTGGACTCCCAGTCGATGCAGCCATCAGTCACCGATTGACCATAGGTGAGTTCCTTGCCCGGTACCAGATCCTGGCGACCCGCGACGAGGTGCGATTCGATCATCACGCCGACGATACGCGTATCGCCGTCAGCGATCTGCTTTCCGATGTCGGCGCATACCGGCACCTGGTTCTCGGGCTTCTTCGAGCTGTTTGCGTGCGAGGCGTCGATCATCAGGCGCGATGCGAGACCGTTTCCGGCGATTTCCTTGCAGGCGGTGTCAACGCTCGCCGCGTCATAGTTCGGCGCCTTGCCGCCGCGCAGAATGATATGGCAGTCTTCGTTGCCGCTAGTGGAGACGATGGCCGAATGACCGCCCTTGGTGACGGAGAGAAAATGGTGCGGTTGCGATGCCGCCTTGATTGCATCGACTGCAATCTTGATATTGCCGTCGGTGCCGTTCTTGAAGCCGACCGGGCAAGACAAGCCGGATGCGAGTTCGCGGTGGACCTGCGATTCGGTGGTGCGTGCGCCGATCGCACCCCAGCTGATCAGGTCGGCCACATACTGCGGGCTGATCACGTCGAGAAATTCCGTGCCTGCCGGCAGACCGAGTTCATTGATGTTCATCAGCAGCTCGCGCGCCATGCGCAAACCATCATTGATGCGGAAGCTGTTATCCATGTACGGATCGTTGATCAAGCCTTTCCAGCCAACTGTAGTACGTGGCTTTTCGAAATACACGCGCATGATGATTTCGAGTTCGCCGGCAAAGCGATCACGCTCCTTGACCAGGCGGCGCGCATACTCCATCGCAGCCTTGGTGTCGTGGATTGAGCAAGGGCCGATCACGACCATGACCCGGTCATCCTGCCCATGCAAAATGCGATGTAACGCCAGTCGCGCATTCGCGGCCGTGGTGGCGACATGCTCGCTGCAAGAAAACTCGCGGATGAGATGTGAAGGCGGAATCAGTTCTTTCATTTCTCGGATGCGTAAGTCGTCGGTGCGCGGCATGTTTCTTCTCCAGTAAAAAGTTTTAAAACTGTACAAATGAAAAAACCGCCATCACTGGCGGTTTTTCTAGGATTCGGTTTGGCTCTTTTATTTCGTGCGCTTACCGCTTCTCCACCGCCGTTGGGCTGGAATAGCTAAAGTGAAAATAAAAGTAAAAGCGTGCGAAAGACATGGATTTTTCAGCAGTGTTATAGCCGGGTTGGACCAATAGTGCAGGAATTCATGGCTTTTGGCAAGCAGCGAATCGCAAATCCTTCCCCCTGCCGGGCGATGTCGCAATGCGGGGTTACGCGCACGCCGAGCGCCGCTGACCACGTGCGCCCTCCCCCACCGGTCAACGCGCTGTCATTTTCGCAATGGTTTCCGCGGTAATAACTCCAGAGTAGGCGACCCGTTCGCCCCTGGCATTGAACCAGTAGCTGCGTGGCTTTTCACCATGCCATTTCTGGTCGAGCGCATATCTGAGTTGCTCGGGCGGCGCATTGCCGTATGCCCAGGCATTGGCGCTCATGCCGACGGATTCGAGTTTCTTTTTCATCAGCGCGACCGCCTGCGGATCTGCTACCGGATCGGTGGCGAGCGTGACTACTTGCAAATCCTTGCGCTTGCGCTTTTCCTGGCTCAGCGTTTTCAGGCTCGCCTGACAGTATTCGCAGTCAAGCGACCAGACCACGAAGACAAAGGCCTTGCCTTTTTGCTGTGCGACGATCCGCTCAAGCGTATCGGGCTCGAAAGCCTGGATCGTCGCAGCGTGTGCCGCTGCCGCCGTTGTTGCCAGCAGCAAGCTTGCCACGAGATTACGCGCTTTTATCGCCATGCCTGCCTCCTGTCTACCGTCACGGTTTGCACGCCTTCGTTTTGCGTGCGCCATACCAGCACTATGCCGGCGCCACTCGCCACCAGGCGCGGCTGATCGGATGCGCCCGTAGTTTGCGCGAGCGTCGTTTCCGCCCAAGCCTTGCCGCCATCCGACGACATTTTCCCGAGGATAGCGGTGGCTTTGCCGTCGAACTGCTTCCACACTACGACGACGTTATCACCGTGTACGGCAACATCGGCATGCGCGGCCTGTGCCGAGCCGATGCGCTGCGGTTTGCCAAGTTTTCCCGTTGCATCCGTGCTCGCATAGAACACGCCGCCTTCCCCTTGCGACACATTGAACCAGGTCTGATGACGCGTGCCGTCGGCGGAAAACGCTAGACCCGGCCCATGATGAGGACATGCATCCACACGCCAATCGTCGAAGCTGGCACGGGAGAGAGTGCTCAGTTTGCCATCCGGCGTCAGCTCCATCAATGCATGATCGCGTGCATTGGGTTCGAACACGTGCCGCCACAATGCGACCGGGCGGCCTTGAGGATTGAGTGCAAGTGCAATGCGGCAGCACTCACAGGAATGGTCGGCGATCTTGTAGTCGCCCTTGAAACTCGCGCCGCCATCTTCCGACACCGCGTAGTAGAGCGCGGCACCCGCATACCTCTGCTTGCGTGCGAGCGCGGCGTGCATGTCGCGCTTGTCTATCCAGGCGACATATACCCTGCCCTCCTTGTCGACAATCAGGGATTCAAAGCGATGCGTGATGACATCGCGATTCGCATGTACGGTAACGGGCGGCAGATAGGTCTTGCCGCCATCGACCGAACGCACCATCCGGATTTCGCCGGTATAGGGTTTGTCCAAGGGCTTGGTGTAGGTAATGTAGATGTCGTTTCCGCCACCGAAAGCGATCTTGGGACGATTCTCACCTTCGGCCGATACAGGTTCCGGATGCTGCTGTACACGTCGCGCAGCGGACCATGTCTTTCCGCCATCGCTAGACGTCTGCACGAATACATATTGGGCTTGCCCGGATGCTTCCTTGCCGACGATCCAGAGCTTGCCTTCGCGATCGACTGCAGCAGACGTCCCCAACTCCACCTTTGCTGCAGGCTGCGTGCCGTGTTGATGCTGGGCGGTTGCAGCTTGAGTCGACATCCATGCAGCAGCCAAGCCCAGCAGGATGACGGCGCCACGTTTAAAAGCTTGCATGCAATTCTCCAAACAGGCTGCGGCCCGGATAAGGGTGAAACACGTAGTACTTCTTGTCGAACAGGTTGTTCACACCGAACGAAGCCTCCAGCTGCTTGTTGATGCGGTAGCGCGCCTTGGCATCCCACACCGTATAGCTGGACGTACCGCCATAGGTATTCGGATTGATGTCGCTGTTATCCAGATTATTGTACTGACGGCCTGAATGACGGAGTGCGACACTGGCCAGCCATTGTTCACCCGCACGATAGCTTGCAATCAGATTGGCACGAACGCGCGGCACGCGCACCCATTTTTTGCCTATGCTTGCCGGATTGTTGGTATTTTCCAGAATGACGGAACGGGCAAAAGTGATGTTTCCCGTCAACTCCAGGCCTTTGAGCAGGAAGTCATTGAGGTTGCCCGAGAATTCGATGCCTCGTGTGCGCACGCGATCGATGTTCTGGATGTTGGTGATATTGGGAAAAACCAGGGTATTGGTCTGGCTGAGGATGGTGTCGTGAATATCGTCTTCGAATATCGATGCGCGCAAGGTTCCGGCAATTTCATTCCAGCCGAATCCCTTTTCCACATTCAGCTCTTTCGCCAGCGAACTCTCCGGCTGCAGCAACGGATTATTGTTGACCAGGACATTGCCGACGATGGAGCCCTGAAACAGCTCCGCGACGGTCGGGAAGCGCACACCCTTGCCAACCGATGCCCGCACGACGATATCTCCACCCGGCATATACGACAGCGAGGCTTTGGGCGACCACGCGCTTTCCTTACGGTCCGCATAAGGCACGACCGCTGACGCATTCTCTCGCCGGCCTTCCATCGCCTTCCATTCCTCATAGCGCACGCCGAGAGTGCTTAGCCATTGCGATGAGATCTTCCAGGTATCCTGGGCAAACAGGGCTTGCAGGCTGGTCTTGCCGGCGAATGCGGACAGGCTGTTGGCCGGGCCGGCATTGCGCCAATCGACAGTTGCCGATGTGCGGTTCTGCAAGTCATAACGATTGACGTGGTAGCCAAGCGCAATCGCATGCGCCTCGCCCAGCGCCGGCGTGTAGGTACTTTGCAGGTCGAGTGTCTTCCACCCGGTGCCGCTGTTGTCGGCATAGGTGCCTGGCCCGCCAGACAATGCAAGGGGCGGTGCGGTGGTCGCACTGCGCGTCAGATCGGTAGTAATGTCGTAGATCGTTGCGACGGCAGAAGCATTCCAGCCTGTCTTGTGACGCGTCTTGAGCGTGAAGCCGAACATGCCATGCCCTTCTTCCACGTTTTGCGGCGAATAGGCATTGGCCGGCAGGTTATAGGGAGTGCCGGCAATCGACACCACGCCGGAGTACACCGGATTGCCAGCCGCGTCGCGCAAGATGCTTGCGCCGCTGCGCCGGCTGTCGTTATGCCAATAGGTGTACAGGGCTTCTCCGTAAAGCGTGCTCGTGAAATCGTAGCCGAGCTTGAGCTTCACCTGTTCCTGGGTGCTGTCTTCGATTGCACTGCCGATAGGACCGGCGAGGTACCAGGGTTTTCCGGTGGGATCGGTGGAAGCCACCGCCCCGGTTACTGCTGGGATAACACCCGCTGCCGCAATTTCACGCGCCGTTGCCGGCGTTTGCAGGGTCACATACTGCATGGGCTGGCTTTTGTTTTTGAGCCGATTGGCACTGATCGTATAGCTCCAGTCGCCATTCTTGTTCCCCAACCATGCGCTTTCCTGATGGCCGCTATAAGTCCCGGAAAAACCGGCGTCATCGAAGTCTTGCGTAAAGTACTGAACGCGCGCAGATGCCTCGAATTGCTTGGGCTGACGGGTAGTCATGACTACCGTGGTGCCGATCGAGTTTCCCGGATACAACGCGGAAAAAGGCCCATACAACACATCGATGCGTGCCAGTTCTTCCGGAGCAACGACGTTCCAGCGCGGTGCATTGAACTGACCGAGAAACTGAGAGACAAGATAGCCATCGGCATACACCAGACCGCGCGGCGCCTGCAGCTCGCTCGAAGAGCGACCGCCTATCAGTGAATTGCGGTCGCCGATATAGCGTTTCCGGATAGTCGTCGCCGGCATATACCGCAGCGCATCTTCCACATTGACGAAATTCTGTTCACGTAACTGTTGCGCTGTCCTGCTTTCCGTCGTGGTCGGAAGATTCGGATCCAAGGGAGAACGCGTTGCGGTAACCGTGACCGGCTCCAGCGCTCTTTCAGTGGCAATACCTTGCGCCCATCCGGACGCCACGAATAAGGGAGAAATGGAAAAGACCAGCAGGCAGCGCCGCTGCCGCCGAAGGGAAGGATTTATAGAATCACGCATGTGCCCACACTCAGACTGAGCATCAACAAGCCCCGCCGAGCCAACCAGCGCAGCAAGACGTCGTTGAAAGGATTGAAATTGTCGCGCCGGGTTCCAGCAAAATGACGCGGAACCGACATTCCGCAAACGTCGGAATATCAGTCAATTCGTTAAGGCTTTGGCAGTGTGTCGAAAACGTAATGCGCAAGATCGAAGCGCGACCCGCACACGAGCTTGCCAACTGCCAGTCAGAGAGTCGCGGGCGGACCGCGTAAATGCAGTGAAAGTATGGGGTGCGGCGAGTAACCGGTGGATATCGGTGCAATACAGGCCCTGGCAATACCTGTGGGCGCGTGCATGGCCGGCGCAGCGTCCGGCAAAGCAAACGCGTCCGCAAAGTTGCAAATCGGACAGGGATTGCTTGAAAAGGATGATGAACCGTCTTCGGAAACCGTTGTTTTCTTGATGCCGAATGCGGTACAGATTTCGACCAGCGAGCCTGAGTTCGGAGCAGCCTGAATCAAGGAAGGCAGCAATGCCTGAATGAGCAGCATGAAGATTGCTGCCCACACCCTAATTTTCATATGTTGGTTTGCCGCGAACATCATGGAAGTAAAAATTACATTGACTTTGCTAACGCCTTTACCCGGCCGATACCGAAACCGCAACATTATCGTCTAATGTCGCAGCCAAGCGAAGAAAAAGCGCATAAATAGCTGAAAAAGAGCGTTCAACGCCTTGGATAAAAGTTGGCATAACTTATGCTGGGTTTTGGTTGCAAGGCAAATGTCAGAGCCGCAATTTTCATCAAGTAGTGCTTTACCGATACACCGTGTTGCGATATTGCGTCGTTTAGTGACATGCGGAGCGGGAAATGCCGCTGCTCTGTAGAAGATCACATTGACAGCCGCTTTATAGGTCTTAAATAAACTGCATGGCGCCTATGTGCATTGCAGTGAGGTCGTTTGTCGTAAAGCGAAAACGATACGGAAAACTTGTATCTGCAGGCTTTCAAGCTATGTTACTTTATGGAAAGGAGCAGAGTTCGAAATGATGTTTCCCGTCCCAACTTTAATTGCTTGACAAAGAAACGAGTACGACATTTACCGCCTCATCTTTTTTTACAGAAACACCTAAAAATTGTTGTTGATGCATTGCAGCACGGAAAATTTCACTGCAGAATCTAGCGACACCGGTACCATTTGAACGAGGCCACTATGCTTTATCAATTTCACGAGTTGAATCGGACTTTCCTGAACCCGCTCATTCAATGGGCGGAAGCCTCGGCCAAGCTCTTTACCAATCCAGTTTCGCCTCTCGCGCATACACCCTATGCACAGCGCATAGCGGCTGGTTACGAACTACTTTATCGCCTCGGCAAAGATTACGAAAAACCGGAATTCGGCATCAAGACCGTGCCCGTCGCCGGTAAATCGGTTGGCGTATTTGAAGAAATCGCCGAACAGAAACCGTTCTGCCGACTCATCCATTTCAAGAAAGACTTGAGCGACAAGCAATTCGCCAATCTGAAGCAGCCCACCGTGCTGCTGGTCGCTCCGCTCTCCGGCCATCATTCCACCCTGCTGCGCGATACCGTACGCGCCCTGTTGTCGGAACATGACGTTTTCATCACCGACTGGACCGATGCACGCATGGTGCCGATGAGCGAAGGCGCGTTTCATCTGCATGACTACATTTACTACGTACAGGATTTCATCCGCCGCCTCGGCCCTGATGTGCATGTCATTTCGGTTTGCCAGCCGACAGTACCGGTTCTTGCCGCCATCTCGCTGATGGCCAGTGCCAATGATCCGAAGCTGCCGAAAACGATGACGATGATGGGCGGCCCTATCGACCCCCGCAAGTCTCCGACCCAGGTCAACAACCTGGCAACCGAAAAGCCGTTTTCCTGGTTTGAGACCAAGGTGATCTACAGCGTGCCGGCCAACTATCCGGCATTCGGGCGCAAGGTCTACCCTGGCTTCCTGCAGCATGCAGGTTTCGTCGCGATGAACCCGAGCCGCCATGCGCAAAGCCATTGGGATTTCTACATGCATCTGCGCGAAGGCGACAACGAGTCGGCTGAAGAGCATCGCAAGTTCTACGATGAATACAATGCCGTGCTCGACATGCCGGCCGAATATTATCTGGAAACCATCAAGACGGTTTTCCAGGAGTTCCGGTTGCCCAAAGGCACTTGGGAAGTCGAAGGCAAGCTGGTACGTCCGCAAGATATCAAAAATGTCGCCTTGTTCACCATCGAAGGCGAATTGGATGACATTTCCGGTACCGGCCAGACACAAGCCGCGCATGATCTCTGCGCAAACATCCCCAAAGACAAGAAGCAGCATTTCACTGCACCCAAATGCGGTCATTACGGCATTTTCTCGGGCCGTCGCTGGCGTGAAGTGATTTGCCCGAAGATCGGCGAGTTCATCCGCGCCAACGCCTGATCCGCGTCTTCGCCCGCATCAAGCCGTTCGCCGTGAAGGTGAACGGCTTTTTCGTTTGTGGACGCGCCGTTTTACCGGGATAATCCTGTTTTTTCCTGCATAACCCTGCCGTGCCCTCCTCCAACGCTCTCGCCGATCAGATCGAAGACCTGCTGCCGCAAACGCAATGTACGAAGTGCGGCTATCCCGCATGCCGCCCCTATGCCGAGGCAATTGCGGCCGGTACCGCCGGCTACAATCAATGCCCGCCGGGTGGTATCGAAGGCGTTGCCCGTCTGGCAAATCTGCTCGGCAAACCCGTCATTCCGCTGAATCCGATCAACGGGGTTGAACGCGTCCGCCCGGTCGCGGTGATCGATGATGCCTTGTGCATCGGTTGTACCTTGTGCATCCAGGCTTGCCCGGTCGATGCGATTGCTGGCGCGGCAAAACAAATGCACACTGTCGTTGCCAACCTGTGTACCGGCTGCGACCTGTGCGTAGCCCCCTGTCCGGTCGACTGCATTTCCATGGTCGATGTCACACCGGGCAAGAGCGGATGGGGAGCATGGTCGCGCGCAGAGGCCGATGCGGCGCGCGAAAGGCATCGCTTTCACATGTTTCGCCTGCGGCGCGAAAAGGAAGAAAACGATGCGCGACTCGCAGCCAAAGCTGCCGCGAAACTGAAAACAGTGGAAGCCGAGGCGGCGCCAAACCCTGAAGAAAAAGCGGCTCAGGAACGGAAAAAAGCCATCATCCAGGCCGCTATGGAGCGCGCCCGCCTGCAAAAAGAAAAAATGGCTGCGACGCCGGCACCCGATACGGCGACATGTGCAGATCTGTCGCCTGCGGTGCGCAAGCAGGTAGCGGAAGTCAACAGCAAGCTCGACGAACAAGCCAAAGACAAGCAATGAACGCCGAAAAACGTCTGGAAATCTTCCAACGCTTCCGCCAAGCGAATCCCCAGCCGACCACCGAACTGGAGTACACAACGCCCTTCGAACTTCTGATCGCGGTGATCCTGTCGGCACAGGCAACCGACGTATCGGTCAACAAGGCAACACGGCGGCTATATCTGGTGGCAAACACGCCGGCAGCGATCCATGCGCTGGGAGCGGAAGAGCTCGAAAGCTATATCAAAACCATAGGGCTGTACCGCACCAAGGCGAAGAATGTGATTGAAACCTGCCGCTTGCTGATCGAGCAGCACAACGGCGAAGTCCCGCGCTCGCGCGAAGCATTGCAAGCCTTGCCCGGTGTAGGCCGCAAGACCGCGAACGTAGTGTTGAACACCGCATTCGGCGAACCGACGATTGCGGTCGACACCCACATCTTTCGCGTTTCGAACCGTACCAATATCGCCCCCGGCAAGAACGTCGACGAGGTCGAACGCAAGCTGCTCAAGTTCATCCCGACGGATTTCCGGCACGATGCGCATCACTGGCTGATCCTGCACGGCCGCTACACCTGCATTGCGCGCAAGCCGCAGTGCTGGAATTGCATCATTGCCGATTTATGCGAATACAAGGACAAGACACCGTTACCGGAAAAGGGGATTTAGAGTCCTATCGTCCTGACTGTATAGCCGCTGTCATCATCGGGCAGCCGCAGACGATACAATGAAGCTTTCCGCCCTTCCGAAACACCGCCGATGTTCACTCCTTCACAGCACGATGTTCGACGCTTCTTTTGCGAAACCTTTCGCAAGGTTCATTCAGGGGAAATTCTGACTCCGCTCGAAGCGATCGCGCGTGACTGGATTCTGCAACACGAAGAATATGCTGACGCACTTGGAGATACCGAAGCTGCCCTGGCGGCGGATTACTCGGTGGAGCGCGGTCAAAGCAATCCCTTTCTCCATCTATCCATGCATTTGTCGATCGCCGAGCAGATATCGATCGACCAGCCGCCCGGCATTCGCTCCGCCTTTCTTAGCCTGGCGCAGCGGCTTGGCTCCGAACATGACGCCCACCATGAAATGATGGAATGCCTGGGTGAAATGATCTGGAATTCGCAGCGCAGCGGCTTGCCGCCGGATGGCGCCACGTATATCGAGTGCGTCAAACGACGCTAGTGTAGTGTTTCACTCTTCTTGAGACATAAAAGTGCGTCTTTCACGCCGACTCTTCGTTGCACATCCTCGCAATAGCTCGCTATTGCTGCGGTGTGCGCCTCGATTCGCCGCGAAATCCATCACTTTTATCAGTCTCAATCTACGTGAAACACTACACTAGGCGACTCGCGTTTTCCGGCATACAGTCGCCGAAATTACTCTACCTTGATCGACGTCTTGCGCGGCGCTTCCATGCTGGCCTTCGGCAATTCGACGCGCAGCACACCATTCTTGTAACTGGCTTGCGCCTGCTCGGGCAGCACCGCGACAGACAAGGGAAATGCCCTGCGGAAGCTGCCATATGCGCATTGCAGTACGCGATAGCGCCCCTCGGTGCTTTCGCGCTCGAAGCGTTTTTCTCCGCTGACGACCAATGTACCGTCCTGCACGTCGATTACGAAATCGTTCTTGTCCAGACCCGGGATTTCAAGGCGTACCACGACACGCCGCTCATCTTCGAACATGTCGCCGCCCAGCATGGACCATGTTCCGGATGGAATGAAGAAAGCGTCGTCAACATCGCTCTTCACAGGCAGACTTGTAGCTTCGCCAGGCTTGAAGCGAGTCAGTGCAGTGGAGGCAGACTGTCGCATGTGTTGCCACCCTTCTGCCATGGAATCCCAGAATGACGACAATCCTTGCTTGAGTTCATCCAGTTTCATCGTTGCCTCCTTGCGTCCGCGAGTGAAGTATCAGGCGGTCGTGAACAGAGACAGCCTGCCTGACTACAGTCTTGGATTTCTTTGCAGGTGCAGTGTTCAACCGGAATGCGCAGACTTGAAGCATTAGAGTATGACGAACCGAATCGGATCGCCATAACGCAAAAATGCCACGACTAGCGTGGCATTTTTTGTATCGCATAGAAGCTGCGTCCTGGTTATTACTTACGCAGTACCAGTGTTCCCGGAAGGCTATGCAGATAGGCGGCGATGTTCTGGATGTCCTGACGCGAGAGCGGTTTGGCTTGTGCGCCCATGATCGCGTTGCCGCGGCCATTGGCACCATCACCACCGCGCTTATAGGAAATCAAGGACTGCTCAAGGTAATCCTTATGCTGACCGGCGAGTTTCGGATAGCTCGGATCGATCGGGGTGTTGTAGTCCTTGCCGTGGCAGGCTGCACAATTGAATTTCTCTGCGGCGGCCTTTCCGGCGTCAATATTGCCGCCGGCAAATGCGTTCAGCGACAGCAATACGGCTGCGCCTGCGAAAATCATTTTCATCATCGATTCCCTCTTATTTCTGCTGAGCGTAGTACGCCGCGACGTCGGCGATATCCTGGTCCGACAGACCGGCTGCGATGCCGCGCATGCTGGGGTGCTTGCGCTCGCCCTTCTTGTAGGCATTCAACGCGCTCTCAATGTATTTTGCGGTCTGACCGCCTATCATTGGCACTTGATATACCTCGGGGAAGGTCGCCTTGTATCCGGGAATGCCGTGGCAGCCGATACACATGGCCACCTTGTTTTCCGCCGCCTTGGCGTTGCCGACCACATCCGCTGCAGCGGCGAGGTTTGCAACACCCGCAAGCGCGAGAAGCGCAAAGAGTTTTTTCATGATAGCTGGGGATTATTAATACGAATTTTCAAAACTTATCCGCAAGGGATCCGGCCGGTCCCGGCAACAGCACCAAGGCCGGTTGGGAGCTGGTTCGCGGATTGCGCCGGTCGAATCGCTGACGGATAAACTTTGAGCGCGGCCGCTGATACAGTCGGTTGTTGCTTTCACGCACCAAAACCGTTTAATTCTACATTAAGACTCCCGGGGAGTCCACGTCGACAGATGACGCGGCGCCCCGGGGCTGATCTAGTGTAGTGTTTCACTCTTCTTGAGACATAAAAGTGCGTCTTTCACGCCGACTCTTCGTTGCACATCCTCGCAATAGCTCGCTATTGCTGCGGTGTGCGCCTCGATTCGCCGCGAAATCCATCACTTTTATAAGTCTCAATCGACGTGAAACACTACACTAGCGATCCGATCCGGTACGCCGACGCTCCGATGGCGCCTCCTCAACGCGAGGTTCCGGCGCGACCGGCATCTTGTCGTCGCGTCGCTCTGGAAACAGGAATAGCCATGGTGTGGCGGTAAAGCGCCGCAGCACCGCTCGAAATACCAGGCGCTGCAATCGGCGCGGAACATCCCGTGCACGCAAGGCAAGAGCCAGCGCACAGGCGAATGCGACACCGACGTTGAGCAACCCGATCAGCAAAACGCCACAGATCGCCAGCCAGGTCTCGGGCGTCAGCAAGGCGCCCCATCCGAGACTGGAAACTGCTGCGGTAAGAGTTCCGGTGGAAAGTGTCACATGCCGGACATCGAGCGGCAGGCCGAAGAACTGCGCGAGCACAGGCGACATTCCGAGCAACAGGGCCAGTGAAATATTACCGGTCACTCCGGCCACGCCGCTTTCAACCCATTTTGCACAGCGCTCGGCCCGGGCCGGTCCAAGCGCATGTACCAGCCGACGGTGATGGGCAATCGCTTCGCGCATGTTGCGCAGGGCGAACCAGTTATCGGCAAAGCCCGCCATCAGACTCGACAGCCATAACAGGATGCCGGTAAAGGCGGCGAACAAGGGCGTGGGGCCAACCAGCGACAATCCCTGGATCGCGGCCACCGCCTTGGCGGGCGGCATGACCGGAACACCGGCCAGAAAAATGAAGGCCGCCGAAATCATCAGCATGGTTGGGATGACGGCGACCAGATTGCCAAAAATGGCGGCAGCCTGGGAGCGCAGCAGATAGGCGATTTCCTGCAGCAGCTTGCGCAAGCCTTCCACTGTATCCAGCGCTTGCATGCGTGCCGCAAGTGCAGGCGCCGTGATCGCCGGCTGCTTGGTTGCCAGCGTACCGCCGACGGCCGAAATCAGCAGGAAGCTCGTCGCATAATTGAGCGATGCGAATGCGCCCTCAAAGAAACGCGCGGCACCACCGGAAGGAAGCACTCCCTTTACCAATACGGTCAATGCAGTAAGAGCGCCGCCGCGCATGGCCGCCGTCAGCATGGCACGATATTCGGTGCGGTCGCGCGCAATGTAATGCTCGCCGTGATCGGCATTGCGCTCGACCATCTTGCGCGCCAGCAGGGAAAAGCTGCGACTGACCAGACCATGCACCGAGGACCGATGATGATGGGAGTCGATCAGATCGGCCAGGAGGGAATGAACTTGCGCCGCGCCTTCCTCACCCGGCGGCGCCGCACGCAGGTCGAGCAGCCGAGCCATCCGTGCAAGCTGGGCGCGCATGCGTTCGACCCGATAGACCAGGCTCACTGAGACGCCATATTCATCCAGATGCGCGTAGATGCGATCGGTTTGGGCCTGGCATACCGCAATCAGCATGCGCACGCTGCGCAAGGCAGCTTCGTCGTATGTCCCGGAAAGCAGATATTTTTCCAGTTCACGCCGCAAGGCCAAAAAAGGCGTCGCCTGCAAGGGCATGCGCGGTTCCAGCCGCTGGCGAAACTCGGAGCTGATGCCGACGGCAATGATCATCGACGTCAGATAGGTCAAGGCTTCGTCGATCTGCTGGCGATAATTATGTGTAATCGCATCGTCGGCACACAGCTTCCAGATGCGCGTCAGGTCTTCCTGCTCCAGGCCGAGCAGCCAGTCGGCATCCGCAGCGCGTGGAAACATCGCCGTGAAGAGTGTGGAGAGGTCTTGCTGACCCGGCGGCCGCGGCAACGCCAACCGGATCACGCGTTCCCATAGTTCGCTGAAAAATGCCGGTTCGCGCGGCAAACCTGTCGCGCAGAACAGTTCCGGTCCGACCGCCTCTCGCAGCGTTTTTTGCAGAGTGGTCTGCACTACCCTTTTCGTATCGCGATTCCTGTCGAGCCAGTCGAGCAGGAAGCGTATCCGCTGGTATCGGACCCGTTGCCATACGTCGGCATCCTGGCGAGAATGCGCCGGCGCTCGCCTCAGCCATTCCGCGAGATCGATCATCCAGTTGGCGCGCTCATTCCATGAAGCGAACGGGTTGGCGCGGCGCATCAAGGCCTGGATTTGCGCGACATATCGGAGATGGTGTTCATTGTGCTCGGGTGAAGAGCGTCGGAAGCGACGCCAGATCACCCGCAACTTCATCAGGGAAATTTTCATGCAGTAGCTATTTAATAGGAAAAGTGTGCAAATTCGGCTTACGGCAGGCTTTCTGCCGGGCGGTGCGTTCTCGCTTATACTTATTCTTTCTTCTTCTTGACTTCACCACGCTATGCGACAAGATTCCCGCTTTGAAGGTTCCCAAAATTATGTTGCAACTAACGACCTGAAGCTCGCGGTCAATGCCGCATTGACGTTGCAGCGTCCCTTGCTGATCAAGGGCGAGCCAGGCACCGGCAAGACCATGTTGGCCGAAGAAGTCGCGGCTGCCCTCGGCATGCCGCTGCTGCAGTGGCACATCAAATCGACGACCAAGGCGCAGCAGGGCCTGTATGAATACGATGCGGTATCGCGCCTGCGCGACTCGCAACTCGGTGATGAGCGTGTGAAGGACATCCACAATTACATCGTCAAGGGCGTGCTGTGGCAGGCTTTCACCGCCGACGAGCAAGTGGTGCTGCTGATCGATGAAATCGACAAGGCCGATATCGAATTCCCGAACGACTTGCTGCGCGAACTGGATCGCATGGAATTCTATGTGTACGAAACGCGCGAGATGGTCAAGGCAAAGAATCGCCCTCTGGTGATCATTACGTCCAATAACGAAAAGGAATTGCCGGACGCCTTCCTGCGCCGCTGCTTCTTCCACTACATCAAATTCCCGGACAAGGACACGATGCAGCAGATCGTCGATGTGCACTTCCCGGATCTGAAGAAGGATCTGCTGGCACAGGCGCTGCAAACCTTTTATGAAGTGCGCGAAGTCGCCGGTCTGAAGAAAAAACCCTCCACATCGGAACTGCTCGACTGGCTGAAGCTGCTGCTGGCTGAAGACATCCCTGCCGAAGCGCTGCGCAGCAAGGATACGAAAAGCATCGTGCCGCCGCTGCATGGCGCGCTGCTCAAGAACGAGCAGGACGTGCATCTGTTCGAGCGCCTGGTCTTCATGTCGCGCACCAACCGTTGAAAGAACAAGGTAGCCGCCCATGAACTTTGTCGAACAGGTCCGGCTTGAAGGTCGCCATGTGACGCTGGAGCCGCTCGGCCCGCAGCATGAAGAAGAGATCAGGCTTGCGGTGCAAGACGGCGAACTGTGGAAGTTGTTCTTTACCACGGTACCGAGCCCCGAAGCGGTCGGCGCCTACATCTCGCAATTGCTCGACCTGCGCGACCGCGGCTCGGCATTTCCTTTCGCGGTACGCGACAAGGCAAGCGGACGCATCGTCGGCAGCACACGCTACCTGAACATCGATGCTGTAAATCGACGCGTCGAAATCGGCGGTACCTGGTATGCGAAGAGCATGCAGCGCAGCGGCATCAATACCGAATGCAAGCTGATGCTGCTCACGCATGCATTCGAGCAGCTTGACTGCATCGCGGTCGAGTTCCGCACCGACTGGTTCAACAAACGCTCGCAGGCCGCAATCGAGCGCCTCGGCGCCAAGCTCGATGGCATACTGCGCAATCATATGATCATGGCCGACGGCCGCGTACGTGACACCGTGGTGTACAGCATCATCCGCAATGAATGGCCGGGCGTGAAAACCAACCTGCAGTTCAAACTTGAGGCAGGAGCTTCCCATGCTGATTGACTTTTTCTTTACCCTCAAGGATGCCAAGATTCCGGTCTCGATCAAGGAATTCCTGATCCTGCTCGAAGCCATGCAAGAGAATGTGATCAGTCCTTCGCTGGACGATTTCTATTTTCTGTCGCGTACCACGCTGGTCAAGGACGAGGCGCACTACGACAAGTTCGACAAGGCATTCGGACTATACTTCCGCGGCATCGACGCGATCTTTGAAAAGCATCCTGAAATCCCGCTCGAATGGCTGCAGAAGCGCATGGAGCGCGAACTCACGCCGGAGCAGAAAGCCGCCATCGAGAAGTTCGGCTACGACAAGCTGATGGACCGGCTGAAGGAATTGCTGAAGGAACAAAAGGAACGCCACGAAGGCGGCAGCAAATGGATCGGTACCGGCGGCACTTCGCCGTTCGGCAACGGCGGCCAGAATCCGGAAGGCATACGGATCGGCGGCGAAGGCGGCAACCGTTCGGCGGTCAAAGTGTGGGAAGCGCGCGCCTATCGCGACTACGACGACGAACGCGAACTGGGCACACGCAATATCAAGGTGGCGCTGCGTCGCCTGCGCAAGTTCGCGCGCGAAGGTGCCGAGGAAGAGCTTGCGCTCGACGATACGATTCGCGCTACCGCCAACAATGCCGGCTACCTCGATATCAAGATGCAGCCCGAGCGCAAGAACAATATCAAGGTGCTGATGCTGCTGGATGTCGGCGGCACCATGGACGACCACATCGCCCGTACCGAGGAATTGTTTTCTGCCGCGAAGACGGAATTCAAGAACATGGAATTTTTTTACTTCCATAACTGCGTGTACGACTACCTGTGGAAGAACAACCGGCGTCGGCATGCGGAACGCTTTCCGACCTGGGATATCCTGCGCAAGTACACGCCGGATACCAAGCTGATTTTCGTTGGCGACGCGACCATGAGCCCGTATGAGATCCTGCAGCCGGGCGGCTCGGTCGAATACAACAACGAAGAAGCGGGCGCCGAATGGCTGCAGCGATTCACCAGCACCTTCCCGAAATTCATCTGGCTCAATCCGGAGCCGGAAGGCTTGTGGCAATACCGGCAATCGATCTCGGTCATCCGGCAGTTGATGAACAACCGGATGTTCCCGGTCACGATCGAAGGCCTGGAGCGTGGAATGCGGCTGTTGAGCAAGTAACTGTGCCCGAGCCGGCAGTTTGTCAGCGGCCCCGGGGCAGGAATTTCTTCAGTACGGTGATCAGGTGATGGCTGGCCAGCGGCTTGTTCAGAAAACCTTCGATGCCGACGTAGCGCGCCTGCTCCGCGTCGTATTCGAAGGGTTTGCTGACCAGAAGGATCACGCTGATCTTTACCGGGGAATTTTTTTCCTTGACCCCCCAGCACAAGCGATACGGATCCACGCCCGGGGTTGACGTATTGATCATCACGACGGCGATCGATTGCTTCTTGCACAGTTCCACTGCGCTCAATTCATCGCCGGCCCAGAGTACCGGCACTTGTTGGCGCGACAGCAGATCCGACAGGTAATCGCGGGAAGCCGTATTCTTGTCGACGATCAAGACGGCGCCGTCTTCCGGGATTTTTGCGCGCATTTTTTCGTATTCGGCCGGGACGGTCAGGTCGATATCGAGACGATGGCGACGACGCCGTTCCGGCACGATCACGATGTCGGACGCTTCCAGACGGGAAAGCGCATCGGCCCGTTTTTCAACCAACTCATCCAAGGCGGCAAACAGTACATTCCAGACAATTGGGTGGGGAATGCGCGGATGCGAAAGATCGATTTGTGGATTGCCGACCAGCAACGCCGGCCGCACTTCGCTGGCACGCAGATCAGCGAGCGTAATCATGGCCTTCAGTTGATCCGCATTGACCACATACATGTCAGGATCCTGAAGATTGTCTTCCGCGAGACGAAAATAGCCGTATCCTTTTCCCTCCTGCCTGCCGAACGCAAGGTCGAAACTGCCGGTTTCCTCATCGGAAAAGCCGATCAAGCGCACTGCAAAGGGAAAAATGGAATTCGACATGGCATGTCATTCTATAAATATTTCATGTCGTAGTACTACTGAAATTTCTTACAGGAATGAAAAAGTTCAATACCTGGCTGACTGCAACCCGCGCCAACGTTAATGACGGCAGCCATGGGCTGTAGTTCCAATGTTGCAAATCTTTGGTTTATCCCCAAGATAGCCTTGGTCAGACACAGCGACACCTGTACACTTATACAGCTTTTTGTCTATGCCGTTTCGGGCTGAGCAGGTCGAACTGAATTGGCTCTAGATTGGCTCTAGAATGCTGGGACTTATGTTTAAATACATTCCCTCCGGAAATAATCGTATCTTTGGCGTTTTCACTTGAATGGCAACTAAAAAATCCTCTGCCTCCGATTACAGCGAATCATCAATCCGGGTCCTGAAGGGCCTTGAACCGGTGAAGCAGCGGCCGGGCATGTACACCCGCACCGAAAATCCGTTGCACATCATCCAGGAAGTCATCGACAACGCCTCCGACGAAGCGCTCGGCGGCCATGGCAAGAATATCGTCGTCACCCTCAACACCGACGGCAGCGTCAGCGTGGAAGACGATGGACGCGGTATCCCGGTCGGCCCGCATCCCGAAGAGAAGGTACCCACCGTTGAGATCGTCTTCACCCGCCTGCATGCGGGCGGCAAGTTCGACAAGGGTTCCGGCGGCGCATACTCGTTCTCCGGCGGCCTGCATGGGGTCGGCGTGTCAGTCACCAATGCGCTGTCGTCACGACTGGAAATCATGGTCTGGCGCGAGGGCGGCTTGCACCAGCTGACGTTCGCCGATGGCGACGTGGTACAGAAACTGAAATCGCGCCCGCTGGCCAAGGATGAAAAGAAATCCGGCACCCGCGTCACCGTCTGGCCGAACCCCAAATATTTTGACTCCGCCATCATTCCGGCCGCTGAACTGCAGCGCCTGTTGCGCTCGAAAGCGGTGCTGCTGCCCGGCGTGAAAGTCACGCTGATCAACGCAAAGAACAGCGACACGCAAACCTGGCAGTACGACCAGGGCTTGCGCGGCTATCTGATCGAATCGCTGGCCCAGGCTTCGCATGCGGAGCCGCTGATCCCGCTGTTCGAAGGCCAGCAGTATGCGGGCGCCGACGCGGAAGGCTTTGCCGAAGGCGAAGGCGCGGCCTGGGTCGTTGCCTGGACTGAAGACGGCAATGTGGTGCGCGAATCCTACGTAAACCTGATTCCGACACCGGCCGGCGGCACCCATGAAGCCGGCCTGCGCGACGGCTTGTTCGGCGCGGTGAAGAGCTTCGTCGAAATGCATTCGCTGCTGCCCAAGGGCGTGAAGCTGCTGCCCGAAGACGTGTTCGCACGCGTTTCCTTTGTGCTGTCGGCCAAGGTGCTCGATCCGCAGTTCCAGGGCCAGATCAAGGAAAGACTGAATTCGCGCGATGCCGTGCGCCTGGTCTCGACCTATACCAAGCCGGCGCTGGAGCTATGGCTGAATCACCATGTCGACTATGGCAAGAAACTGGCCGACCTGGTCATCAAGCAAGCCCAGTCGCGCCTGCGTTCGGCGCAAAAGGTCGAGAAAAAGAAATCCTCTGGCGTGGCGGTATTGCCCGGCAAACTGACCGACTGCGAATCGGACGATGTCTCGCGCAACGAAATCTTCCTGGTCGAGGGCGACTCGGCCGGCGGTTCCGCCAAGATGGGACGCGACAAGGAATTTCAGGCCATCTTGCCCTTGCGCGGCAAGGTCCTCAATTCCTGGGAAACCGAACGCGACCGCCTCTTTGCCAATAATGAAATTCACGACATCGCGGTGGCGATCGGTGTCGACCCGCATGGGGCGAACGACACACCCGACCTGAGCGGCCTGCGCTACGGCAAGATCTGCATCCTGTCCGATGCGGACGTCGACGGCTCGCACATCCAGGTTCTGCTGCTGACGTTGTTCTTCAAGCATTTCCCGCAACTGATCGCACGCGGCCATATCTGTGTCGCACGGCCTCCGCTCTATCGTGTCGATGCGCCGGCGCGCGGCAAGAAACTGGCGCAGAAACTGTATGCACTGGACGACGGCGAACTGGAAGCGATCGAAGACAAGCTGCGCAAGGATGGCGTGAAGGATGGCGGATGGAGCATTTCGCGCTTCAAAGGCCTGGGCGAAATGAATGCCGAGCAATTGTGGGAAACCACGATGAACCCGGATACCCGGCGTCTGCTGCCCGTTGCGTTGGGCGACTTCGACCTTGCTGCATCGGAATCGCGCTTCAACATGTTGATGGGCAAGGGCGAAGCCGCTGCCCGCCGTGCATGGCTGGAAGAGCACGGCAACGAAGCGGAAGCCGATATCTGATTCCATGCGCCCGATGAGATTGCTCGTTGCCCTGTGCATGATGTTCGCCGCATTGTCCGCGCGCGCGGATGTCTACGGTTATATCGATGCAGAGGGCATCGCGCATTTCTCGACCGAAAAAATCGACGAGCGTTATCAGCTTTTTCTGCGTGGAGGCACGTCCTTCGATACCGCCCAGCTTGCGCCGATGCCGGCGCAAGCTGTACATACACCGCTGTCGGGCTACCTTTCGCGCCATCCGGGGCTGAAGAAAGTCGAAACTCTGGTGCACGAGACAGCGCAGGAGTTCTCGCTCGATCCGGCCATGCTCAAGGCAGTCATGGCCGCCGAATCGGGGTTCAATGCTCTGGCCGTATCTCCCAAAGGTGCCATCGGCCTGATGCAAATCATGCCTGCCACCGCCGAGCGCTACGGCTTGCAGGGCGACCGCAAGCGCAGCATCGAGCAAAAACTGACCGATCCGAAAACCAACATCCGCCTGGCCGCGCGCTATTTGCGCGACCTGCACAAACTGTTTCCGGAAAAACCTGAACTGGTGATCGCTTCATATAACGCCGGCGAAGGCGCGGTGCAGAAGTACAAGAATGCGATTCCGCCCTACCCCGAGACGCGCAACTACGTGCAGATCGTCAAGCAGTTCTACCAGCTGTACAAGCCAAGCGCGCAAACGCTTGCAATTGCATCGCTGGCCGGCGAACTGACGGGCGCGCTTCCCACGGCAAAACGCATTCACATGACCATTCCCGGACGCCGCAACATGCCGGTGTCCGCACTCGAATAAACACAGACAACAATGATTGAACAAGCCAACCTGTTTGATGAGATGCCGTCCGGTGACGGCGAGGCGCTGACGCTGGCGACCTTTGCCGAGCGCGCTTACCTCGATTATGCGATCTCGGTGGTCAAGGGCCGGGCGCTGCCCGATGTCAGCGATGGCCAGAAGCCGGTACAGCGCCGCATCCTGTATGCAATGAACGAACTCGGACTGAACTCGACCGCCAAACCGCGCAAATCCGCGGCGGTGGTCGGCGACGTGCTGGGCAAACTGCATCCGCACGGCGACCAGTCGGTATATGACGCATTGGTGCGTATGGCGCAGAATTTTTCACTGCGCTATCCGCTGATCGACGGCCAGGGGAATTTCGGTTCACGCGACGGCGATGGCGCGGCGGCCATGCGCTACACCGAAGCGCGCTTGACGCCGATCTCGCGGCTGCTGCTCGATGAAATCGACATGGGCACCGTCGACTTCACCCCGAACTATGACGGCACATCCGAAGAGCCGAAGCTGCTGCCGGCGCGCCTGCCCTTTGTCCTGTTGAATGGTGCATCCGGCATCGCGGTCGGCCTGGCAACCGAGATCCCGTCTCATAACCTGACCGAAGTGGCAAAAGCCGCCGTCGCGCTGATCCGCAATCCCAAGCTGAGCCATGCGGAATTGATGGAGTTCATACCCGGACCGGACTTTCCGGGCGGCGGGCAAATCATCACGCCGACATCGGCAATCTCGGAAATGTATGAAGGCGGTCGCGGCACGCTGAAGGTGCGCGCACGCTGGAAAATCGAAGACCTCGCGCGCGGCCAGTGGCAAGCGGTCGTAACCGAACTGCCACCCGGTACATCGTCGCAGAAAATCCTCGAAGAAATCGAGGAACTGACCAATCCCAAGGTCAAGGTCGGCAAGAAATCGCTGTTACCGGAACAGCTCGCGACCAAGCAGATGATCCTGTCGGTGCTCGACACCGTGCGCGACGAATCGGGCAAGGATGCACCGGTGCGGCTGGTGCTGGAGCCGAAGTCGAAGAACCAGGACCAGACAGAATTCATGAATATCCTGCTGGCCCATACCTCACTGGAGACCGGCAGTTCGATCAATCTGGTGATGATAGGCGGCGACGGCCGGCCACGCCAGAAGGGTCTCGGCCACATTCTGCGCGAATGGATAGACTTCCGTTTTGCGACGATCACCCGACGCACCCAGTTCAGACTCAGAAAAGTCGACGATCGGATTCATATCCTGGAAGGCCGCGAAGCAGTCTTGCTCAACATCGACAAGGTGATCAAGATCATCCGCGAATCGGACGAGCCAAAGCCGGCGTTGATGCAGGCGTTCAAGCTATCCGACCGTCAAGCCGAAGACATCCTGGAAATCCGCCTGCGCCAGCTCGCCAGGCTGGAAGCCATCAAGATCCAGCAGGAGCTGGACGAGCTGCGCAAGGAAAAGGAATCGCTGCACGACCTGCTCGACAATCCCGGGTCGATGAAAAAACTGGTGATCAAGGAAATCGAAGCCGATGCCAAGCAGTTTGGCGATGCACGCCGTACCCTGATCAAGGAAGCGGAACGGGCCAGCGTCGAACAGAAAGTCATCGACGAACCGGTCACCGTGGTGATCTCGCAAAAGGGCTGGGTGCGCGCACGTACCGGACACGGCCATGATCCGGCGCAGTTCACCTTCAAGGCCGGAGATAACCTGTACGGCACCTTTGAATGCCGGACCGTCGATACCCTGCTTGCTTTCGGCTCGAACGGCCGGATTTACTCCGTGCCCGTCACTGCGCTGCCGGGTGCGCGCGGCGACGGCGTACCCGTTACCACGCTGATCGAACTGGCCAGCGGCACGCGCCTGCTGCACTACTTCGTCGGCCCGGCAGAGACTGCGCTATTGCTCGCGTCCACCGCCGGCTACGGCTTTACCACCAAGGCCGGCGACATGGTCAGCCGCGTCAAGGCCGGCAAAGCCTTCATTACTCTTGAAGATGGCGATGAGCCGCTCGCGCCGCGCACGATTGCAGACAATGCAAGCGCGATTGCCTGCCTGTCCGAAAAGGGACGGCTGCTGGTATTCGGCATGGACGAGATCAAGACCCTGTCGGGTGGCGGTCGCGGCGTGATCCTGATGGAGCTGGAGAAGAACGAGAAGCTCCTGGCGGCGCAAGCGATCAGCCAGAAAGGCGTGACAGTGTCCGGTACCGGACGCGCCGGCAAGGCGCAGGACGTCCGATTGACGGCGAACGAACTCGCGGCTCATATAGGCAAGCGTGCGCGCAAGGGCAAGGCGCTGGAATCGAAGATCAAACCTGCCGGCTTGGCGCCGAACTAGCGGATCCGGCCGGAAACGGTTCCGGCTGCAGTAAGGTCTCCCGGGACCACTCATCCGCGTTTCCCGGCGAGCGATGCCGTCGCTACAAGGCGATTCCGCTTTCGCCCTGCCCGATCAATGTCAACAGCGTCGATGCATCTGCATTGACGCTGTTCGTCACCATCGTGAGATGGTCAGGCGTCATTTCACGCTGTTGCTCGCTTTGATAACTGACCGCATATAGCGACCAGTCGAGCCGGTTCTGAAAGAAGTCCTTGCCGCTGGTTCCATCGGCCGTAGTAAGGGCGGCATTGGTCATATCGATCACCAGTTGTCCGCGCGATCGTGAGGCGAGATGCCCTATCCAAAATTCGAGGCCCTGCGCATCAGGAGCACGGTCGAAGACGTTGTTGTAGATGGCGGTGACGAACTGGCTTGCCGTCATTGCAACTGGGTAGATCACCTTGACAATATCCAGCGAAAACATCGTTTCGGCAACCGCCGCATAGCCGCGGGCGGCCACATCCTGCGACCAATAGTTATAACCTTCGGTTTCAGGCGCACGGCGGAAAGCCGCCACATAGATTTGCCCAAGAATAGCGTCGAGGTTACCGGTCGCGCTCAATGCGCTGGCTCCGAGCGCGCCATCTGCAAACTGGATCTGTTCGACGTTGCGGCACACGTTCACGTTGCCATTGTTGTCGCTCACCATCAGCGCATCGTTACGCAGTTTCAGCACCTGTACCTGCGTGATGCCGGAAGCCAGCGACAGCGTGTCGGAACCGTTTCCGCCATAAATGACGTCGCATCCGGACAGACCAATGAAATTGTCATCGCCGTCGCCGCCTTCGAGGATATCGTTTCCGGCGCCGCCGCTCAGTGTGTCGTTGCCGCCATTGCCGTAGAGATGATTGGCTGCGCCGTTGCCGATAATCGTGTCGACGGCCGAACCGCCTCTCGCGTTTTCGATCACCGTGCCGAAATTGACGGTCACCTGACCTGCCGAAGACATCAGCGCGGATTGCGATCCGACATAGCCGTGGTAACCCGGTTCAAGATACAAGGTAAGGCCCTGGGTCATGCTGCTTGCATCGATGCTGTCGTTGCCGCCGCCATCCCAGATGAAGTTGGGCGCCGTGGCGCTCAGCGTGTAGACATTGTCCGCGGTCTGCGCGGTGCTTGGTCCATACAGATACTGTAACGCGGCGATATCGAATGGCGAGTAGAGCAGGTTGTATTCCGCCGGCCGGCTGTTATAGCTCATGACAGTCCATTGCGACGAATCTTCCGCCGCAGACAGGAAAGGACCGTCGCTGCTGCTGCCGATCGAATCGCTTTCCTTGAAAGGATGTTTCAGTCCCAGTGCATGCCCCAACTCATGGATGAGCGTCAACGCGGAATAATCGCCGGCTTGCGGGGTCAGATTGCGTGCGCTGCTGCCGGTATGGTTGAGCAGCACATCACTGCCCTGGTAATCGTCGAAGGGATAGTAGGCATACCCGGCCGACCCGGACTGGATATTATTGGCAAGCACCATGGTGTTCACCGCAGCCGGATTGCTCGTTTCCACGAACTGGATACCGATGACGCTGGAGATATAGGCAAAGGCTTGTTTCGCAAATGCCTGCTGTTGCGCGGTGAATGCCCTGAATCCGCTAGCGTCGCTTGAAGAAAAATGCGCCGGCGCTACAGTGGGAAAACAGAAATAAATCGTCTTGCTGCCGCCCAGCAGAGGAGTAAAGCTCGACGCGCTTCCCGGTAGCATGGAATCTATCCAGTAAGGCAGCTTTTGCACGCCGCTTGCCCAGGTCCAGCCTTCAACGTCCGCATCGGCCTTGTAGAAATCCGCATAGATGATTCCACTGTCAGTACCGCTCGAGTCGTAGACGAAATCGAAACGGTCGCGAATGATATAAAAATCATTACCGCTGCCGCCATACAGCTCATCATTGCCGGCGCCGCCGTCCAGCGTATCGTTGCCGCTCCCTCCCGATAGCATGTCATCGCCCGTGGAGCCGGTAAGATTATCGTTGCCGCTGGTGCCGTAGAAATTCATTCAATCTGGAAATATGCTTGCCGGTGAACCGAGTCTAGCAAAACAATTGCCTCAAGCCATTGGTTTTCTATAAGCAATTTAAAGATTATTCCTTTATACAACACGCTCCCGAACAGGGTCTGGACAGGTTTGTAGCAAAAGTCACAATGAAAAAAAGCGCTCCATGATCGGAGCGCTTTTACAGCCGATGCAAAGGCCAATTACAGTTTCGCGGCGATCAGCTTGCCGAGCTTCTCAACGCCTTCACGAATCTTGGCCGGCGGCACAGTCACAAAGCTCAGACGCAGGGTATTGTGTTCCGGCGCATTCGCATAGAACGGTGCGCCCGGCACGAAGGCGACCAGTTGCTCGATCGCTTCATCGAGCAATTTCATGCTGTCGATATGCTTGGGCAGTGTCAGCCAGATGAACATGCCGCCCTCGGGTTTGGTCCAGGTGACGGACGGCGGGAAGAATTCCGTCAATGCGGCCAGCATTGCGTCGCACTGGTCTGCATACAGTTTGCGGATCGTCGGAATGTGTTCGGTCAGGAAGCCATCCTTGATTGCCTCATACACCACCATTTGCGTCAGCGTCGCAGTGTGCAGATCGGCCGCCTGCTTGGCTTGCTCAAGCTTGCGGATCAGCGGTACCGGCGCGACCACGTAGCCGAGGCGAATACCCGGCGTCAGCACCTTGGAGAACGAACCCATGTAAATCACGCCGTTCGGGTTCATTCCCAGCAGCTTGGGCAGGGGTTCGCCACGATAGCACAATGCGCCATACGGGTCGTCCTCAATCAATGGCAGGCCGAGGCGGGCACAGGCTTCTACCAGCGCGATGCGGCGTTCGACCGGCATCGTGCGGCCGGTGGGATTCTGAAAATTGGGCAGTGCATACAGCAGGCGCGCACCCTTGCCGATGTCGTCCAGGCGATCCGGCAACAGGCCGTTCTCATCGGTCGGCACCGAGACGAATTCGGGGCGATAAACGGAAAATGCCTGTAGCGCGCCGAGATAGCTGGGCGTCTCGACAAGTACCTTGCTGCCTTCATCGACCAGCACCTTTGCCAGCAGGTCCAGGCCTTGCTGCGAACCGGACACCATCAACACCTGCTCGGGCACGATCTTGACACCGTCGCCGGACAAGGAATTAGCAATCCATTCCCGCAGCGGGCCGTAACCATCGGTCGGTCCGTACTGCAGCGCTACCTTGCCCTGCTTGACCAGAACGCTGTCGAAGGCGGCGCGCATGCGCTCGACCGGGAAGGTTTCGGGAGAAGGCAATCCACCCGCGAAAGAGATGACTTCGGGACGCGCGGTCACCTTCAGGATTTCACGGATTGCGGAGCTTTGCAGCTGTTGAGCGCGCTCGGAGAATTGCCATTGGATCGGGGTTGGATTTTCCATTTTCATACTGGTCTCGCTTGGTTGATGGCAAATGTCTTCACGTTGTCGCAACGACCATTCACCTTATGAAGGTCCGCTCGTGGCAGACTTTTATCAGAACAGCATCGGATAGATGCCGGCCGGAGTTGAGATTGTAGTGCATGCGACGCGCTCCCGGTTCCGATTCCGATCATTGCGACAGAATCAGCCGGCCGCGCCGAATCTGCATTACGCCTGGATCATGCCTTCAATGCAATTGACCGCCTGGCCGCCGAGCCAGATGGTGTCCTTGTCATGGCTGACGCGGATGTGGCCGTCGCGCCCGACGCAGCGACCTTGACGCGCATGGTAATCGACCGTTCCGCGACGCTCGCGCAGGTAGTACGCCACCGCGCCATTGCCGCTGCCGCAGACCGGATCTTCCGGCGTGCTTTCATTCGGGGCGAATGAACGGACTTCCACCGTATCGCCGTCCAGCCCGAACATGTTCACATTGGCGCCGACGCGCCTGGCTATTGCAGCCATACCATCCATCGACGGCTTCAAAGCGCGCAAGGCTTCGCCGCTTGCAACCTGCCCGGTCAGCCATTCGACACCGATATCGACAATGACGGGGGCTTCCAGCAGGCGTGCGCCGATCGCTTCTTCGACCTCCCTATGCGTGGCGGCGTCTACCGGCGTCATCAGAGCTGGCGGCAACGCGATCGCAATGCCATCGTCGTCGGTCTGCAGATGTACCAGCCCTACCCCGCATTGCTGCACCAGCGTACCGGCCTGCTTTGGTATGAATCCGGACGACAGCAAGGCATGCGCGCTGCCTATCGTCGGATGCCCTGCAAAACGCATTTCATTGGTTGGACAAAAAATACGCAGCAGGTAATCGGCCGAGGGATCGGTGGGGGAGCAAACGAAAGTCGTTTCGGACAGATTGGTCCAGCGCGCGATGGTCTGCATGCGTTCCGTCGTCAAGCCATCACCATCGAGGATGACGGCGACCGGATTGCCCAGGTAAGGCACGGCGGTAAAGACGTCGACTTGGCGAAAACGGCGCTGGATCATGAATGCTCCTCGATGCGGGTTGGGATAAAAAGAATCAGGTAAGTTCGGCGATCAGTTCGATTTCAACGCAGGCTCCCAAGGGAATTTGCGCCACGCCGAATGCGGAGCGCGCATGCTTGCCCTGCTCGCCGAAGATTTCGCCGAACAGTTCGGACGCGCCATTGGTGACCAGGTGCTGCTCGGTATATTCCGCGGTCGAATTCACCAGGCTCATCACCTTGACGATGCGCTTGACGCGATTGAGATCGCCGCCGCAGGCTGCCTGCAAGGTGGCGATCAGATCGATCGCCACGGCGCGCGCGGCCTGCTTGCCTTCGTCGGTCGACATGTTCTTGCCAAGCTGGCCCACCCATGGCTTGCCGTCCTTCTTGGCGATATGGCCGGACAGGAAGACGGTGTTGCCGGTTTGTGCAAACATCACATAGGCGGCTGCGGGCGCGGCGACGGCCGGCAGTTCGATATTGAGGGCTTTCAGTTTGTCGTAGTAGGACAAGATGGTCTCCGAAAAAAGGATTGGCGGGGATGAAAAAGACGGCAATTCTACCGCTCAGCGCCGGACGCCCATTTGCCTGCCGACCGCGACGACCGCAATTACCGCAATCGCAAACAGAAAGTTGCGCGCATCCAGGGCTTCACCGAGCATCAAGGCCGCAGCCAGCAAGGTCAGGAAAGGTTGCAACAGTTGCACCTGCCCAACCCTGGCGATGCCGCCGAGGGCCAGCCCTTTATACCAAAAGAAGAACCCAATAAACATCGAAAATAGCGACACATAGCCGAATCCTATCCATGCCTTCGGCGACGCATCAAGCCCATAAGTCCAGACCAGCCATACCGTGACCGGCAGCAATACCGGCATGGAAAGCACCAGGGCCCAGGAAATCACTTGCTGGCCGCCCATGGACTGCGACAGGCGTCCCCCTTCCGCATAACCCATTGCAGCGGCGATGACTGCCGCAAACAGCGCGAGATCGGCGACATGGAACTCTCCGTCGCCCTGCCACAGCGCAAAACCGACGACTAGCGCACTGCCGACCAGGGCTGCAATCCAGAATCCCATCGATGGCCGTTCGCCGAAGCGGAGCGCACCGAACAGCGCGGTGGCAAGCGGCAGGATGCCGATCACGATCGCGCCGTGCGACGCCGGTACGTAGCGCATCGCGATCGAGGTAAACACTGGGAAACCGATTACCACGCCGAGCGAAGTGATGACCAGTGCGCGCCATTGCGCCGTTGTCGGACGCGGTGCACCCATCCACCACAGCAAGGCAGCCGATGCGATCGCGGCAACGACCGCCCTGCCCAATGCCACCAGCACCGGGTTGAGTTCAGCCACCGCCATGCGGGTGAACGGCAAGGTCAGGCTAAAGATCGCGACCCCGGCCAGGCCCAGCCACATGCCACGGCTTTCCTGCGTCATCGTTGCATTCATAGTGTTTTCCTCATCTCATCCGTGGTGCACTGGCATGCGGAATAAATAGTGTTTCTAAGTTTCTAAACTTGCGGCATTTGCCTGCGGCCGCCGGCAGTTATTCCTTCTTGCCACTCTGCCCCGTCATCCCCGCTTGCGCGAGGATGACGGGTTATGGACGGTTGCATGCTTAGTCTTCGGTCCTCGCAAGCAAGCCGCGCAGTAGTGGTCTACAGCCAGATAGCAATAGCGGAGTAAATCGTAAGCAGTACCATCACCGCGCAAAACAGGCGCTGCCACTGCGGTTGCGCGAGATAGCGGCGCAGTGCGGCACCGGTACCGGCCCACAAGCCGATGCAGGGAAGATTGATTGCACAAAACACCGTGCAAAACAGCAGGATGGCAAACCATACCGGCTGCACCAGCGGCAGGAAGGCGGAAGCGCCGGTGATCGCCATCACCCATGCCTTGGGATTGGCAAACTGGAACAGCGCGGCACCGAAAAAAGACATTGGCCTGGCGCTGCCCTGCTGGTCCTGGCGGAACGCCATGCTGCGCAGTTGCCAGGCCAGATAAAGCAGATAAGCCGAACCCAGTACCTTAAGCACAATATGAATCGCCGGAACGGCAAGAATCACACTGCCGATGCCCGCCGCGCAAAGCGCCAGCATGACGCCGAAGCCGACGGTGATGCCGAGCATGTGAGGGATCGAGCGCTGAAAGCCGAACAGAATGCCCGACGAGGTCAGCATGATGTTGTTTGGCCCAGGGGTGATCGACGAGACGAATGCGAAGAGTGCGAGCGGCAGCAGGGATTCCATAGCGGTTCCTCAGGAGAGCGGTTGGGGACAGCGTTGTTGTCTGTTCAGGATGCGGGCGAACTGGTCATGATCGACATTGCCGCCGCAGAGCGGGACGCCGATCTTGCGGCCGGCCAGTTGCTGCTTCATCTGCATGGCGGCAGCAAGTGCCGCAGCGCCGGCGCCTTCGGCAACGTTATGCGTTGCGAGGTAGTAGAGCCGCATGGCTTCTTCGACTTCGTCATCGGTGACCGCGACAATGTCGTCGGCATAACGCGTAACCCACGCCAGCGATGCCTCGTCCGGCACACGGCAAGCCATGCCGTCCGCCGTCACCGTGGTGACCGGGGACTCCAGCTTGCGCTTCTGTTCATAAGACAGCTTGTAGGCGAGCGCATGCGCGGAAACGACGCCGATGATACGGGTCGACAAGCCCAGCGCGTGGCGGGCGGCAATCGCGCCGCAGATGCCGGAACCCTGTCCTATCGGGACGAATACAGTATCGAGATCCGGCTGCGCCGACAACAACTCCATCCAGTAAGTGGCGACGCCATAGACCAGATCCTGATGACAGGAAGGAATCATGTGCAGCCGCTGCATCTCGGCGAGTTGGATCGCGTGTTCGCGGCTTTCCTGGAACTCATTGCCATGCTCGATCAGGTTCGCGCCCAATGCGCGCATGGCGGCATTCTTTTCCTTGCTGTTGCCGCGCGGGACCACAATGGTCGCCTGCAAGCCGTGACGGCGGCCGGCGAAGGCCACCGACTGGCCATGGTTTCCGCGCGTTGCCGAAATCACGCCACGCACATGTGGCGACCGCCGGGCCAGTTCATGCAGGTATACCAGGCCACCGCGCACCTTGAATGCGCCGGTCGGCGTATGATTTTCATGCTTGACCCACACTTCCGTACCGAGCGCTTCGTTCAGCAACGGCCATGAATACTGCGGCGTCGCAGGCATGGCGTCGTACACGATGCGAGCCGTCATTTCGAGTTGTTCGCGATCGGGCAAAGGCAGGGTCATGGCTGGCTCTCGGTTGCAGTTCAGGGAAGGTTGGACTATCCTAAACGACAAAACCAATACAGTACCAGTACAGTTACGCAAATAATCCTTAACACTGTCACGGCAAGATGACCAATACAGCCAACTCGCGTAAAACCTCACTCAGCGTCGCCACTCCACAGGCACTGTCCCGCGAAGGCGGCGAATCGCTGGTCGACCAGATCGTGCGTTCGATCGAAGCGCGGATCGACGACAAGCTGCTGCGCAACGGCGCGCGCATGCCATCGATCCGGCAATTTGCCGAGACGCATCGCGTGTCCAGGTTCACCGTGGTCGAAGCCTACGACCGGCTGGTGGCAAAGGGTTTCCTGGAATCGCGGCGCGGGTCCGGCTTTTATGTGCGGGAACGCTCGCCGATCATTGCGGCCGGAGGCAACGTCCTGCCGGTCGAAGCGGTGCCGAAAAGCCTGGATGTGGTCTGGCTGGTGCGCAACATGTTTCGTCAGCATCCGACGCAACATACACCCGGTTCCGGCCTGCTGCCGAGCGACTGGCTGGATGGCGAACTGATCGCGAACGGCTTGCGTGCGATCAGCCGTCAGAATCAGAACCTGTTGCTTCAGTACGGCAATCCGCAGGGTTCCATTCCGTTCCGCCAACAGCTTCAACTCAAACTGGCAGAATTGGAAATCGCGGCCACCCCCGACCAGATCGTCACCACCTCGGGCATCACGCAGGGGCTGGATCTGGTGGCACGCCATTTCGCGCAACCGGGCGATACGATCTTTGTCGACGACCCTGCCTGGTTCCTGATGTTCGGCTCCTTTGCCACTCTTGGCGCCAAGGTGGTCGGCATTCCACGCCTGCCGGATGGCCCCGATATCGCCAGGCTGGCGGAACTGGCCGCGCTGCACAAACCCAAGCTGTATGTGATCAATTCCGTCCTGCACAATCCGACCTCCACCTCGTTGTCGGCGGCCAAGGCATTTCAAATCCTGAAGATCGCCGAGCAGCACGACTTCACCATCGTTGAAGACGATGTGTATTGCGACCTGCACCCCGGCAGCGCGGTCCAGCCCGCGACGCGCATTGCTTCGCTGGACCAGTTGAACAGGGTCATTTATCTTGGCGGTTTTTCGAAAACCCTGGCGGCGAACCTGCGGGTCGGCTTCATCGCCACGTCCGAAGACATGGCCAAGCAGCTGTCCGACCGCAAAATGCTGTCCACGCTGACCACGTCGGATATCGGCGAGCGCATCATCTACAAAATCCTGTCCGAAGGCCATTACCGCAAGCATGTCGACCGCCTGCGCAGCAAGCTCGACAGCGTCCGCGACAAGACGCTGAAGCAGCTGGAGCGGGTCGGCCTCAAGCTCGATATCACTTCGCCGGCCGGCATGTTCGTCTGGGCCGATACCGGCCGCGATACCAACGTCCTGACCGAAAAGGCGCTGCAGCAAGGCATCCTGCTGGCGCCCGGCAGCCTGTTTTCGCCCAGCCAGCTGCCGTCGACCCGGATGCGGATCAATGTTGCCGCGACCAGCGATATTGCGGTATTGCGCTTTTTTGAGCGTGAACTCGGCTAGGCTTGCCCTCAAAGCCTTGAAATCGGAGAAAGTGTCCCCAACTCGCAGGAGTTGTCATACCGGCATGGCCTGGCTGCGCGCATTGAAGCGCTCGGGTCGCCGGTTGACCGTGACACTTTTTTCAATTGAATTTCGAGGTAAAAATGGTCGTAGCCGAAAAGCAAACCCTGGGTTTTCAGGCGGAAGTCAAGCAACTGCTGCAATTGATGATTCACTCCTTGTACTCCAACAAGGAAATCTTTCTGCGCGAACTGATCTCCAACGCGTCCGACGCGGCGGACAAGCTGCGCTTCGAAGCGATCAACAATAATGCGCTGTTCGAGAACGACGGCGACCTGAAGATAAAGGTCACGTTCGACAAGGCGGCGCGCACCATCACCATTTCCGACAATGGCATCGGCATGAGCCGCGAAGAGGCGATCGAGCACCTCGGCACCATCGCCAAGTCGGGCACCAAGGAATTCTTTTCCAGGCTGTCGGGCGACCAGCAGAAGGATGCGGCGCTGATCGGCCAGTTCGGCGTCGGTTTCTATTCCGCCTTCATCGTCGCCGACCGTATCACGGTCGACAGCCGCCGTGCCGGCCTTCCGGCCGATCAGGGCGTGCGCTGGGAATCGGGCGGAGAAGGCGACTTCAGCGTCGAATCCATCGACAAGGCATCGCGCGGCACCGACATCACGCTGCACCTGCGCGAAGGCGAAGACGAATTCCTGTCGGTCTGGAAGCTGAAGTCGGTGATCCGCAAGTATTCCGACCATATTTCACTGTCCATCCTGATGCAGAAGGAAGAATGGGACGAAGAGAAAAAGGAAACCGTCGTCAAGGACGAGTTCGAGACCGTCAACCAGGCCAGCGCCCTGTGGTCGCGCAGCAAATCCGACATCACGCCGGAACAGTACGAAGAGTTTTACAAACACGTTTCGCACGACTTCGAAGCCCCGCTCGCCTACACCCATAACCGCGTCGAAGGCCGCAGCGAATACACCCAGCTGCTGTACATTCCGACGCGCGCACCCTTCGATCTGTGGGACCGCAACAAGCGCGGCGGCATCAAGCTGTATGTGAAGCGCGTCTTCATCATGGACGATGCCGAGCAGCTGATGCCGGTCTATCTGCGCTTTGTGAAGGGCGTGATCGACTCGGCCGATCTGCCGCTGAACGTCTCGCGTGAAATCCTGCAAGAATCGCGCGACGTCAAGGTGATCCGTGAAGGTTCGACCAAGCGCGTGCTGGGCCTGCTCGAAGAACTCGCCAACAACGACGAGCAGGAGCAGAAGGACAAGTATGCGACATTCTGGACCGAGTTTGGCCAGGTGCTCAAGGAGGGCATAGGCGAGGATCAGGGAAACAAGGAACGCATCGCCAAACTGCTGCGTTTTGCATCGACGCACAACGACAGCGATGCGCAAACGGTGTCGTTCGCCGACTACATCGGCCGCATGAAGGAAGGTCAGGACAAGATCTTCTACGTCACCGCCGACAACTATGCGGCGGCCAAGAACAGCCCGCATCTCGAAATCTTCCGCAAGAAAGGCGTCGAAGTCCTGCTGCTGACCGACCGCGTCGATGAATGGATGCTGTCCTTCCTGCAGGACGTCGACGGCAAGGAACTGGCCTCCGTCGCCAAGGGCGATCTCGACCTCGGCAAGCTGGAAGACGAAGCCGAGAAGAAGCAGCATGAAGAGACCGAATCGCAATACAAGGAACTGGTCGAAAAGATGAAGACCGCCCTGTCCGACAAGGCCAAGGATGTGCGCGTGACCTTCCGCCTGACCGACTCGCCGGCCTGTCTGGTCGCGGACGAGCATGAACTGTCGGGCAACCTGTTGCGCATGCTGAAGGCCGCCGGCCAGAATGCGCCTGAGTCCAAGCCTATTCTCGAAATCAATCCGGATCATGCGCTGGTTCAGCGATTGAAGTATGAAGAAGCTAAGTTCAACGACTGGGCGCACATCCTGTTCGATCAGGCGACGCTGGCCGAGGGCGGCAATCTTGCGGATCCGGCCGGGTTTGTGAAGCGGCTGAATGAGATGTTGTTGGGGATGGCTGGGAAGTAAGTACGGTAGTGCGGGAAACGTCTAAGTTTGGCGTTTGACTGGGGCAGGGATCAGCTTAAAAGGCGATGGTATTGATATCCACTCCTGCCCTGACATTCCCTGTAATCAGATGATCACTACTCGCAAGTTGGCAAGACCACTAAATCCCTTCCCCCTACGCCGGGCGCCCCTGCAAGGGGGAAGGAGCCCTACGGTGAATCGCTATCTCAACCTCACACCACCGTACTAACTATCCCGCGCGACTCTTCCACAGCCCGCATCACCGTCAGCGGATCCACAACACCCTGACGCGACAGTATCACGCCCTTCGACGTACCTATCGCCACCACGCGGTCGCTGGCCATGAAGGTATGCGTCATGTAAAAGAACTTCTCGTCCCAGTGCGTCACCGTCAGCGATACTTCAAACGCATCGAACAGCTTCAGCGGCTTCTTGTAAGTCATCGTGTGTTCCGCGATTACCGGCATCCACCGGCGCTTGAGCATCAGCTTCGCCAGCCCGGAACGAATGAACAGGTCAACCCGATTCAAATCGCAGATCGTCAGATACCGCCCATTGTTCATGTGCAGGTTGATATCCAGATCATTCGGCAGGGTCCGCAGGCGCAACCGGCTGATCAGCGCATTCGCCGGCAAGCGTTCCCTGAAACATGACAGCACAAGCACATACAGCATGCGCAGCAAGAGATTCATCGCGGTTTCCTTCCGATTACTTCAGATTCATCGTGATGCGTGCGGTAAACACGCGCTTACCTTCGGTATCGAAAGCATCCACCGGAACTTCCACATTACCGGCCTGTTCCCAATCGACAGCCGCACCATCCGCGACGATGCGCATGTCGGTTTTTGCCTTGGCAAGATACTGCACATTCATCCCCACTGGAATCCACTGCCGTCCTTCCGGAATGGACACGGTAGTCATGGTGCCGGCCGCCAGTTCCGCGGCATTGCATAAGGCAATAGCGTGCACGGTACCGATGTGGTTATGGACTTCCCTGCGATTGGAAAACCTGACTTCCGCATAACCCGGTCGCAACGCGACAAAGGTCGGATCTATCGTTGAAAAATACGGGGCGAAATTGGTAACTGCCTTGCTGAAGCTTTCATTGCCCATCTGCGTGTACATCGCCAGTGTCTGATTCATGCCTCTCTCCTGTAGCCAGTTCCGTTTGCCGCCGCGTCCGGGACGCGGTAAGGTGCGGTTTTCTACCTTCCGCAGCAACCGCACTAGAATACTATTCTAGAACATTATTCTAGTCAATTGAGTTCATCATGACGGACACCAAGAAAAGCAGGAAACAGGAAATCCTGGATGCTGCACTCGCATGCTTCACCGAGCACGGCATCGAAGCGACGACGATAGACATGATCCGCGAACGCTCGCAAGCCAGCGTCGGCAGCATGTACCATCATTTCGGCAACAAGGAGAGCATCGCGGCGGCGCTCTATACCGCAGCGCTGGAAGAGCATCATGCCTACCAGCAGCAATTGCTGGAGGCAGCGACCACCGCGCAGGACGGCGTCAAGGCCATTACCTATGCCTATGTCGACTGGGTATCGGCCAATCCGGAAAAGGCGCGGTTCGTACTCTATAGCCGTGGCGCGCTGGCCCGAAACGAGATGGCGACCGACGTGCGCGAACGCACGCGTGCCCATGTGGCTGAAGTGCTGGAATGGTTTCGGCCTTACCTGGACACCGGCAAACTGAAAGCCTTGCCGGTGGAAGTGCTAGGCTCACTGATGACCGGACCGGCGCACGACTATGCGCGTCTGTGGCTGTCGGGCCGCGCAAAAACCGACATCAAGGCCTATCGCGAAATATTTGCCGAGGCGGCATGGAATGTCATGAAGCCGGAGTAAGCGCCTGGCCGCCGTTGGACAGCGCTGCGAGCAGTGATGCGCCGTCCAGCCGGCAATCCCCTCGTTTTTCGGCAACATGGACCAGCGCCACCATGCGTTCGTTCGCCGGCGTATCCAGCCCTTGCGCCTGTCCCAGGCGTATCACGGCGCCATTCAGGTAATCGATCTCTGTCTTGCGTCCGGCTTTCAAGTCTTCCCACATGGAGGATCGCGCTTCCGGGTCGATGCGCAGCATCGCCGCGGCCAGGCGCAGGAACAGAAAATCCGGAAGCCGCAATACGGTGGGCAACAGGTGCGGGGCGACGCGCCCCAGCTTCGCCGGTTTGATGCCGGCAGCCTTGAGCACAGCCAGCGCTTCATCGATCAGCAAGGCCAGGCAGCGTCGATAGGCGCGTTGCGACAGTTCAGCCTTTAACGGCAAGTCCGACAGCGCATTGACCGGATTGTTGAGGTTCAGCAGCAGCTTGCCCCACTGGACCGCAAGAAAATCCTCGCGCTCCATCAACGGCAGGCGCGCGGCGGCGAAATCCGCATGCCAGCGCGACAGGGATGGCGACGCTTCCACCATCAGTTCGCCTTCGGTGCCTCGGTGAAAGCGGCTCTCCGGCATCTGCACGACATTGAACGGCACCATGCCACCGATGACGGCAACTCCCGGGAGTTCTTTGCGCAGCAAATCCGCATTGCCTATTCCGTTTTGCAGGCTGAGCACCAGCACCGAGGGCTTGGCGTGCGCGCGAATCGCCTGTGCCGCGGCTTGCGTATCCGCGCTCTTCACCGTGACCAGGACAAGCTCTCCATCGGCAAGAGCGGACGGATCTTCGCAATATGTCAGGCTGGAAGGATGAAGTCGCGCTTCCCATTCGTGCAAGTCAGTGAGCGTGACGCCATGCCGGGCGATACGCGCGCCCATGGAAGCGCGTCCGATCAGCACGACATCGGCCCCGGTCGCCGATAGCGACGCACCGACAAAGACACCGATCGAGCCGGCGCCAAAGACTGCAATCTTCATCTTGAATTACGCCTCAATAGGCGATATGGAAACGGCGGTACAGAAAGCTCAGCACGAATAGCGGGCCGATCAGCAAAAAGCGCAGGTCGTCGAAAAACGACGGCTTCTTGCCTTCGATCTTGTGTCCGATGAACTGCCCTATCCAGGCCACCACGAACACCGCGAGCGACACCTTCAGCACCTGGTCTTGCGAGAGTACCGATAGCATCCACAGCATGGCGCCCGACATCAGCAGCATGCCGAGTGCGAACGGTACCGACAGGCGGAAGTAGTACAACAGGGACACGACTGTCACCGCTATCGCCGCCAACGGGTGAAGCGCCCAGATCATGCCGAGAAAGGAAAACACAATGGCTGGAATGCAGATGAAGTGGATCAACTCATTGGTGTGATTGAGATGACTCTCGCCATACTTTGCCAGCAGGCTATGAATCTGACGTTGCGCTACAGTTTCCATGACAGTCTCCTTGATGAATGCGACGGCTTTTTGCAGGGCCGTTCTGAAAATCATCTTAGTGCGTCATGCGGCGTTCTGCTTGAACGCAATCGTCATTTTTTGCAGTTCCGACGGGACGACGCCGAAAGTTTTGCGGAAGCTGCGGCTCATGTGCGCAAGGTCAGCGAAGCCCGCGAAGTGGGCGGCGCTGGTCATGTTTTCGCCGCGCGCTACCGCCGCAACCCCACCCAGCAAGCGCGTCCACAACAGATAGCGCGAGAGCGACATGCCGGTCTGCTGGCGAAACAAGTGGGTAAAGCGGCTTTCGGATAAATGCACCATGTCGGCCAGCGATGCGCCGCTAGGCTCCTGTCCGGGATTGGCGCCTATCCAGTCCAGCACTGTTGCGATTCGCGGGTCGAAGCCGGCCGGAACCAGGGCCTGCGGAATCGCGCAATTGAGCCATTGCTGGGCAGTCTCACGGGCAAGCTCGGCATCGAGCGTACCCTCTTTCGCCGAATCGATTGCCGCGCGAACTGGCGCAAAGTGCGGTAATGCATCGAATTGCGCGGGCAGGACAGTGGCAACCGTCTGCTGGCGCTGCGGCAGTTCGACCAGCAGATGAGCGAGCATGTCGCCGCCGCAATCGATCTGATGAAACTGGTTAGGCGCAAACACGGCTGCACGGGTTTCGATCCAGTTCTGGTCCGGTCCGAGCCGGGCGCGGAAAGGACGGTCGATACCCAATGTGAGCTGCACCGCAAAATGCGCGTGTGGCGTCGAGTCGATTCCCGGACCGATGACCAGCGCGTGCCCATGCCACAGATACATGCTGGCGTGGCGTTGCTCCGTGATGGACTGCGCGGGGTGCGGCATCTACTTGGGTTATCGCCCGCCGGCCACGTCGATACAGGCGCCCGTGGTGTACGAAGCCTGATCCGACAGCAGCCAGAGAATGGCATTCGCCACTTCGACCGCATCGCCGCCGCGTTTCATCGGTACTGCGTCCTTCACGCGGTCGACCCGTCCGGGCTCGCCGCCGCTGGCATGGATCTCGGTATAGATCACGCCGGGTCGCACCGCATTGACGCGGATACCTTCAGTTGCGACTTCCTTGGCCAGACCGATGGTCATGGCGTCGATTGCCGCCTTGGACGCCGCATAGTCGACATATTCATTCGGCGAGCCGAGGCGGGCCGCGACCGACGACACATTGACGATCGCGCCGCCGTTGCCGCCGCGCGCGGTCGACATGCGACGCACCGCTTCACGCGCGCAGAGAAAGCTGCCGGTGACATTGGTGGCAAAAATACGGTTCAGGCGGCCGGCATCCATTTCCTCGACGCGCATATGGTGTTCGAGTATGCCGGCGTTGTTGACCAGCGCAGTGATGGACCCCAGGGTCTGGTCGACCGATTCGAACAGTCTGATCACATCGTCCTGCGACGATACGTCGGCCTGAGTCGCGATCGCTTCGCCGCCCGAATTCTCGATGGCCCGCACCACTTCGTCGGCGGCGTCCCGGTTGCGCAGATAACTGATGCATACCGCATAACCGCGCGTTGCCGCCAACTGGGCGGTGGCGGCGCCGATGCCGCGGCTGCCGCCGGTAATCAACATGACTTTTCTAGACATCTTTATCCCCTCGACAAAAGCGGAACTTGCAACATCCTAGAGAACCCCAAAGATAACATCAACCGCCTGCGCCCCGCATAACTGCTCCGATACAATTGCCTCATGTCACTTTCCGTCGCCCCTGTCTTGCTCACCGGATTTCCTCCGGTGCTGGATCACTCCACCCGCATCCTCATCCTCGGCAGCTTTCCCGGCGTGGCCTCGCTCGCCGCCGAACAGTACTATGCCCATCCTCGCAATCAGTTCTGGTTGTTGATGTCCGAAGTCATCGGCACGAATTTATCGGCACTCAGCTATCCGCTTCGCCTGGAAGTGCTATTGGCAAACGGCATCGGCTTGTGGGACGTGGTGGCTGAGACGCATCGGGAAGGCAGCCTCGACAGCAGAATCCGGGATCATGCCCGCAATGATCTCGTCAGCCTGATAACTGCACTCCCTGATCTGGCTGCAATCGCATTCAATGGAGGAACCGCCGCCCGCATCGGTTTGAAGGCGCTTGCGAATTACGCTGATCGCTATCAAATCATCAAGCTGCCGTCGAGCAGTCCGGCATATACCCTGCCCTATCCTGAAAAATTGGTTGCCTGGCGGAGCCTGCGGGACTGCAGCTCTCCAGCATACAAACTTGAACGATGAACGCAGCTCGGTAGGGCCCGTAACAGATAAGTCAGGCCGTAGTCATCGTATTTTGCATGAGCAGCGTCCGGTCTGCTTCTGCGGTCTCGAGCAGCCACTGACGAAACACGACGAGTGCCGGGTGGTTGCGGCGCTGCACGGGCGCGCAAAGAAAATAACCCCTAGGGAGACTGATCGGTAAATTAAACGGTATCACTAGTTGGCCCGACGCCAATTCCTCCTGTATTAAGCAGCGCTGCAATACCGCGACTCCCATGTCGGTCTTGACAGCCTGTATCAGGATGGAGACGTGATCAAAGCCGGACGCAAGTTTTGGTGTAGCCTCCAGCACGCCTGCCTCGCGCAACCACAGTTGCCACCTGGTGGGTGTGGATGTGTGGTAAAGCAACTGCTCGTTCATCAGTTCGGCAGGCGTTGTCCATTGCCCTGCGGCGCGGCGCCGGCTCAGTCGCGCAGGATGCGCCACTGGCACCATTTCCCTTCCAATGACGTAATCACAATCCCAGCGGGCAGGCCATTCGCCAGCAGCGCCGGTAAGAATGGCCGCGTCCGGTTGGGGGCCGGCGAAGTCTTCATCGCGGCGGTACGGTGCAAAAATGATCTCGATACCCGGATGGCGCTGCGAGAATATCGGCAGCCGGGGCAACAGCCAGACACCGGCGAGCGTGGGCACCACCGATAAAGTGAGCCGCTTGTTGTCGCTCCCGGACATCAACGTTGCGCTCGCCTCTTCAATCGCTGCAACAGGCCCGCGAATCGCCTCGAGGAATGCGCATCCGGCAGGCGTTATGGTCAGAAGATGGGCGGAGCGGCGCAACAGCACTTGGCCGAAATGAGACTCAAGCCTGTTGATCGCACGACTGACCGCGGCCTGGGTCACGCAGAGTTCCTCCGCTGCCCGCGTAAAACTGCCAACGCGCGCCACGGTGACAAATGCATGCAATTCCGACATCGACGGCGAGCGAATTTTCACGATGGCAATTCTTGAATAACCTTTGGTAATGCGATTGTACCGTTTCGTTACTTTTCTATAAGAATAAAAGAAGCGACACTAGAGCGGTTTGCACGAAGTTTCCAGCCTGCAGTTGCAAGTCTGTATCCGGTGCAGCCCCAATAAATCCGATAAGAAGGAATTGCCATGCCACGTCCTAGCGCAATACGCCGCAGCTTGCTCGCCTCCCTCGCTCTTTCCGTCCTGCCAGGCACGTCCGTCCTCGCGCAGGAAAACTATCCGAACCGCCCCATCACGCTGATTGTGCCCTTTGTTGCCGGTGGCTCCACCGATTTGATCGCAAGATTGATTTCGCAGCACGCTGGTGAACAATTGGGACAGACCATCGTGGTGGAAAACCGCGGGGGCGCAGGTGGAAGCCTGGGCATGGCCTTTGTAAAGCGCGCCAAGGCCGACGGATACACGATCGGCATGGCATCGGTGAGTACGCATGGTTCGAACCCGGCTGTGTACAAGGCGCTGCCATACGATCCAATCAAGGATTTTGTCCCGATCACCAACGTCGCGGCAGTACCCAGTGTGTTTTCCGTGAACCCGAACGTGCCGGCAAAGACCATGAAGGAATTCATAGAACTGGCGCGTGCCAACCCCGGCAAGTACACCTTTGCGTCCCCCGGTATCGGTTCGCTGGGGCACGTCAACATCGAAAACATGATGATGCAGGGTAAATTTGAATTGCTGCATGTGCCTTACAAGGGTGCCGGGCAGGCAGTGACCGACGCGATCACCGGTCAAGTCAACGCGCTCACCGACAATCTGTCGTCGAGCCTGCCGTTCATCAAGCAGGGCAAACTGCGCCCTCTGGCCGTTCTCAGCGCTACGCGTTCGCCTGAACTGCCGGATATTCCGACTTACGCGGAACTCGGCATCAACATGAAAGAAGCAGGATGGTTCGGTATTGTCGCGCCAGCCGGCACTCCCGCAGCCATCGCCAACCGTCTCAACCAAGCCATCCACAAGGGCATGGAAGCGCCGGAATTCAAGCGGAAGTTGAAAGAGATGGGCGGCACACCGGTGCAGAACACGCCGGATCAGTTCCTTGCTCAGATCAAGGCGGCAATTGCCCGCTACGACGAAGTCGCAAAGAAAGCCAATATCAGTCTCGATTGATCGGATGAACAAGATTGTGAAGCCTTTTGAGCTGTATCTGCCTGCGGGAGAAGCTATCCCGCTGGTGTGCGATTCGCCACACAGTGGCGTGTACTATCCGGACGATTTTCAGGCTGCGATCCCACAGGCGCGCTTGCGCGAGGGCGAAGATACGCACGTTGACGCATTGTGGCGTGCGGCGCCAGAATTTGGCGCTACTCTGCTGGCCGCGAATTTCCCACGGGTGTATATCGATGCCAACCGCACGCTTGACGACCTGGATGAGAGTCTGTTGGAAACGCCATGGCCGGAGCCACTTCAACCTGGACCGAAAACCCATCTGGGTTTTGGCCTGATCTGGCGCAATATCGACAAGAACACGCCCATCTATGGCCGCAAGTTGACGGTGGATGAAGTGCGGGCACGTATCGACCAGTATTACCGTCCTTACCATGCGAGCTTGTCCGCTGCGATTGACACGGCTTACCAGCGGTTCGGTGCGGTATGGCACCTGAACCTGCATTCGATGCCGAACAATGCATACGAGCGGCTCGGCATGAACAGCCCACACCCATTGGCGGACTTCGTGCTGGGCGACCGGGACGGCACCACGTGTGATGCGGAGTTTGTACAACTAGTGGCGTCCGAATTGCGATCGCTTGGATATTCGGTGGCAATCAACGATCCATACAAAGGTGTCGAACTAATCGCGCGGATTGGCGATCCGTCAAAGCGCCGCAACAGTTTGCAAATCGAGGCGCGCCGCCCTATCTATATGGATGAAAAGACACGGGAACCGAACGAGCGGTTCGCCGACGTGCAACGCGACATGACCCATGTTTTGCAAAAACTCGCAGACTACATCTGCAAACAGTGCCACGCTTCATTGCACAAATGAAGGACAAATGAAAAGGTAACTGCGGTTTCAGCCGCGTACCAGATAAACATGAAGCCGGCTTGCCATGCCAGATTGGAAACATCGTTCCTTCCTTCGTCTTATCCAGTCAACGCCCGGTTGCGTTTGCCGAAAAACTGGCGCAATGAAAGAACATCATTCTGTAGAATGGCAGAAACATTTTCTGCCCAGGCAGACCAGTTCATGCTCATCAAACGCAATTCCATGGAAGCGCAGGCCAATCGCAGGGCAGGTCCCGGCAAAGCCAAGGCCGAGCCCAAACCGCGCAAGGCCAAATTTGCACCGATCACGCTGTCCGAACAGGATGGCGTGGTCTTTCTTCATTTCGGTACCGAGTGGATACAGGGGGCGATGCGGGTACGCAAGCCGGACTGGATAGAACTCGAATACGCGCAGCAGATGATGGCGTGGATGCTGTTCATCGAAAAGCCGGAACGCATCGTGCAGTTAGGACTCGGCACCGCCGCGCTGACAAAATTCTGCTATCGGCAATTTCCAGAGGCGCAGATCACCGCGGTAGACCTGAACCCTAGCGTGATCGCCGTGTGCCGCACCATGTTCCGGCTACCTGACGATGATGAACGCCTTGCCGTACTTGAAATGGATGCGCTGGACTTTGTCAATGATCCGAGCAATCACGGCACCGTCGATGCGCTGCAGGTCGATCTGTACGACGCGACGGCAAAAGGCCCGGTGCTCGACACGGCGGAATTCTATGAAGCTTGCTCCGCATGCCTGACGCCGCAAGGCATCCTGACGGTTAACCTGTTCGGCGACCACCCCAGCTACACCAGGAATTACAAGTCCATGCGCCATGCCTTTCCCGACACGATGTGTCTGGCGCCGGTACATGAAGGCAACGTCGTCGCGATCGGCTTCAAGACCCCGCGCGAACTGGATTTCGCCGCATTGCACGAACGCGCCAAGCAGATCACCGGCGCGACCAAACTTCCGACCAAATCATGGGTGAACGGACTCAAGGCTTGGCAAACGGCACGGCAGGCAAAATAAAGGAAGCACCGCGATGAACGCCAGACTCGAACAAGTGGGCCAGAGCAGCAAGACCGCTTCCAAGGGAACCGACTTGCAGCAGATCTTTACCTGGCTGCTGGCGGACGGCATCATCGCAAAGGCCGAGGCCAAGGCCTTGTACAACCAGGCGCAGGGTTTGCTGCGCAACGCGACGATGACCATGCATCCGCTGACCGCGCTCGCGCAATGCAAGGTGCAGTCCGCCCAGCCGCCGCACAAGCTGCTGACGCTGGACTGGCTGACCGAGTGGATGGCCGGCAAGGTCAAGCTGCCGTTCTTCCGCATCGATCCGCTCAAGATCGACTTCACCCGGGTCGCCGACGTGATGTCGGCCAGTTATGCAGCGCGCTTCAATATCCTTCCGGTCGAACTCACCCAAACCGAAGTCGTGGTTGCAACCGCCGAACCGCTATCGATCGAATGGGAAGCCGAGATCGCCAAGATCACGCGCCGCAAGGTTCGCCTGGTGATTGCCAATCCGCTCGATATCGCCCAGTACACCAGCCAGTTTTTCACGCTGGCCAAATCGATCAAGGGCGCAAACAAATTCGGCAATCAGGACGTCGCGCTGCGCAGCAACTTCGAGCAGCTGGTCGAACTGGGCAAGGCCAACAAGACACTCGATGCGAACGACCAGCACATCGTCAACATCGTCGACTGGCTATGGCAATACGCGTTCGAGCAGCGGGCTTCGGATATTCACCTTGAGCCCAAGCGCGAACTTGCGGTGATCCGCTTCCGCATCGATGGCATCCTGCACCAGGTGTATCAAGTGCCGATCGCGGTCATGATCGCAATGACCGCCCGCATCAAGCTGCTGGGCCGCATGGACGTGATCGAAAAGCGCCGTCCGCAAGACGGTCGCATCAAGACGCGCACGGCCGGCGGCCAGGAAATCGAACTGCGTCTGTCGACCCTGCCCACCGCCTTCGGCGAAAAACTCGTGATGCGTATCTTCGACCCCGATGTCGTGGTCAAGACCTTGCCCGAACTTGGCTTTCCGACCGACGATGCACGGCGCTGGGATGCGCTGACCACCCGCCCGCACGGCATCATCCTGGTCACCGGCCCGACCGGCTCCGGCAAGACCACCACGCTCTACACCACGCTCAAGGCGCTGGCGACTTCGGAGGTCAACGTCTGCACCGTCGAAGACCCGATCGAAATGGTGGAAGGCTCGTTCAACCAGATGCAGGTGCAGCACGGCATCGACCTGTCGTTCGCCGACGGCGTGCGCGCACTGATGCGACAGGATCCCGACATCATCATGGTCGGCGAAATCCGCGACCTCGAAACCGCCGAGATGGCAATACAGGCCGCGCTCACCGGCCACCTCGTGCTGTCGACCCTGCATACCAACGACGCACCATCGGCCGTCATGCGCCTGCTTGAACTCGGCGTGCCCTACTACCTGCTGGAAGCCACCCTGATCGGCATCATGGCCCAACGCCTGGTGCGCACGCTGTGCCATGAATGCAAGAAACCCGACGGCGACTTGAACGACGATGTATGGAACAACCTGATCGAAGGCTGGACGCTGCCAAAACCGGCGACGATCTACCGCCCGGTCGGCTGCCCAGAATGCCGGCAGACCGGATATCGCGGGCGTACCGGCCTGTATGAACTGCTCAACATCACGCAACCGTTCTCCAAGCTGATCAAGGAAGAGACCGATATCCATGCCTTGCGCAAGCAAAGCATTCACGATGGCATGAAGCCGCTGCGCATTGCGGGCGCGCTCAAAATCGCCGAAGGCATGACCACCGCTGACGAAGTGCTGAAGGTCACGTCGACCCTTACCTGAATGTCGTCACGGCCGGAAGCCGTGACGATGCCCCTTCGATCAATTTCCGCAACCGTCGCCCGAAAGCCACGGCATTCTGCACGCCTACTTATCGCCTTCACCGGTTTGATGGCCTGTGCCGAATGAGTTAGCTTTTACACGCGATATTTCAGAACTATTTTGCGTGCCGGAGCGCTGCAATTGAAATCAGCGTGATGTACCTACAAAGTTTTCACCAAAGAAAACAAAGTAATTACACGTTAATACTAAGTTATGCCAGCCCTGACCGGTAACGTGAAAAATGAAATCGATGCATTTTTTTTGACCGGCAAGGCGCAGGGGGGGTCAATAGCGGTGCTATTGACGACGAGTGCAACGCAGGAAGGCGGCTCGGCGCCCCCGGAAAAAGACGTAATTTCATGTCGTGCTATGGGTTGGGATTGGTATTACGCCAAGGCAGTGGCCGATGCGATGCCAATGGCCTGCGCAGCGACGGCTTGTGCAGGGCACCGAAGATCAATGCCGAATTCAACGCGCCCGGTAGTCACTCTGCATATGCTGGGCGATATGTACGCGACTTTCCATATGGAACAGATTTATCGCAAGCGTGCGATAGAAAAAGACGGACACTTTGCTGGCGCAACACGTGATCCGGGCCGCCTAGAGCGCTTTTCCAGTTGCGGAACAGATAGAGGCGTTCAAGGCAATGACGGAGGGTGACAGCGTGCTGTCAAGCCTGCGGGGGACGACGTGCTGACACCGACTGTCGTTGCCCATCTGAATTATGGTTGCACCTACGTCATCAATACGCCTGGTCCTGACGATCTGCCCGCACTTGCCAATGTCCGACCCGGTCTTCCCACGTGTCCGGCGAAATGATAGAAAGCATTGCAAGTCGTCAATTCAAGAGGCAGTCGCAATGAAAAGTATGCTGCCAAAGTATTGTTGAAAACACTCTTCCGTTTAGACGGATTGTTGCTATAATTCCGTCCTCGTTGGGTCGTTAGCTCAGTTGGTAGAGCAGCGGACTCTTAATCCGTAGGTCGAGTGTTCGAGCCACTCACGGCCCACCAACGAATTCAAGCACTTAGCCCAGTCCATGTGATTGGGCTTTTTGCTTCTAGAAGGCATGTAGGCACAATGTAGACATCCGGGACTGCTGGCGCACGCGAACGTCCATCTCTAACCAGCACTCCCTTTGCCACCCCTACCTCTGTTCGGCTATTAAAGAGCGCACGCAGTCATTTTTGAAATCCAGCGATCAGTCGCCACTTGCCATTGCCATGGCGGGCGTATAGTTGCCCATTCCCCAGCCAATGCCACTGCCAATCTTGTGCTCACACTCCGCGCGGAAATTTCCCCACATCGCGTTGCCGTTTCCTTCGCCTTGCTGAACGGGCCTATTTCAAGCCATTGTTGCACTACTCACCTCCGGCGATGCCCAACGTTTGACATGAGAGTCTCTACCCGGCTTGCCGGGGCGAGCCCTCTCGATGGAAGGGCTAGGCATCTGCTTTGCTCCGATGCCGCCCGAACCTTGGGGGAAAGTACCACCAGGCTGCAGCAACCGCCAGACCGAAGGCTGTATAGGCCGCTGTAAATGCCCACGGCGGCGCCTGCCAGAACAGAAGCGTCTGGAGCCAGTACTCAATAAAACCGCCCGCATAAGTTGTGGTTTTCGCTTTGGCTCGCAGCCACATTTCGAGCGTAGTGAGCGGGCACAGGAAACCAAGCCAAGCCTCCCCGGCAACTATGGCGATGGTGGCGAGGTGAGCGAGCCTGAACCAGAGTGAATTGACCCACGGCCAGGATCGCAGATTGCCGACTACCACCAAGACCAAGCCGCCGATGACAAACAAGACGATGGTGACATGCAGCAACAGAACGACATTTGCCAACAACTGATATGACAGCAATTCGTACATTGCTTAGATGCCTAACAAAAAGAGTTTATACGGATGCGTTAAGCGGATAAGCAAGTGGGCTGTCCGCTATGCACTGCAAACGGCAAGTCACGAAATGGTGGCCGGCCTGAGTTTTCCGCAGCCAGTTTAGTTATACGGACAACAAAAAACTGGGATACACGGCAGGCACGGGATAGGGTTGATCTTCAACTAGCGGTCAAGAGAAGATTGCCGGTCTGGCACTCAAAAGAGGTCGCCGAAGGGCTTTTATATCAACCGCCATGCTATTTGTGGCTGGCATGCCGTCCTCAAGCGCGTGATTGTCTAGCGACTTAGTCACCCGGAACACTAATATATCTTGGATCAGGCGAGACATAGGCTTCCACCGGACGATTTAGCGCACCAGGCGGAGCGACTTCGTTCAGCGAGAATGAATTGACCGTTCTTGCGACAAGGAAATGCCATCCAAACTCCTGATTGCCAGATACAAATCGGATGATTTCGCCGCCTTCCACATTCACGTAATTCGTAGTAGGGAAAATGTTTATCGTACGTATAGCTGCGCGCGGATCGGCCGGCATGCCATAGAGATCGAGATAGCTGGTTCGTGTAACGCATCCGGCCAGAGCCGTGGCCACCAAAAGGAAACCAATCGTTGCTGCAGATAGTCGCGCGACCATGATGTCTTCCGGTTCAGCAAGGCAATGGGGGTGGTTAGCTAGTTAACTCTTCAGTGCCTTCTGTTCCAGGTGCAACACGTACTGGTTGCTTTTCAGTAGACACCGACTGCTCGGAAACGTCGAGCGTATTCTGGACGTCAGGCAAGAACAGAATTATCAAGCTAAAAAGGGCGACGACAATGATAGCCGGCAGATAGCTGAATAGTGTCGGAATGGATTTCATGGTTCGTCGGCGCTAAATAATTAAGACAGCAACCCAATTGGGCACGTTCCGGCGCTTGCTTGATATAGCGTAAAGGCGCTATTCCATTAACGGGGCTTCCATCCGTAAAAATAAACCCGACTATCACATGAGTTCGCATTCCGCTTTCGCGATCACCCACTTGGCGGAAACTCAAGAAACGCAAAACTTATACTAAATACAATTGTCTTGTTCTTGAAGCAGCATAAATCAAAACAGTAAATGATCCATTCCTACCCGGCGGGAGCCAAGCATGAACCTGGAAAAAGTCATTTTTGCGTTCTTCATTGTTTTTGCCGCGACACTTAACTTTGGCTTTTTCATCGGCGAAATCGATCGCCCGGAGTTGCACAATATCTATGAACTCTTCGCCGCGATTGTTGTGAACATCATTGCGACGGTGCTGAAGTTTGGCGACCGCACGCAACTCGGCGCAGTGCTTCTTTCTACCAGTCTAGTTGCCGATATTCAATTGATCGCGGCTGCGGTTGTCTGGGCCGTGGTGGTACACGTGACCGGCACCGGCATGACGCCCGAGCACACGTCCAGTGTTGTTTCCTTATCCGGCGGCGCCCTGCTCGCAAATATAGTCTCCCTCGTCATCCTCATCGTAGAAACAGTCATGATGCGGCGTTAAGCGTGAACAGCGTCTTTTTCCTGGTATTGCGGCGCATGCGAGCGCCGCTCATCGTGCTGATCGTTTTTTACGCGGTTGCCGTTCTGGGATTGACCTTGGTGCCTGGCGAGAACGAAGACGGCACGCCGGCGCCGCCTTTAAGTTTCTTTCACGCTTTTTACTTCATCAGCTATACCGCCACCACCATCGGTTTTGGCGAGATACCGCAGGCATTCTCGGACGGACAGCGCTTGTGGGTCACCGCATGCATCTACATGACGGTCATCGCATGGTCTTACTCCATTCTGACCATACTGGCGCTGGTACAGGACAAGGCGTTTCACCAGACAGTGGTTGCTACCCGTTTCGCACGCAGGGTGGCGCGCATCACAACGCCCTTTTATCTCGTTTGCGGATGCGGCGAGACCGGCAGCCTGATTTGTCGCGCCCTGGATGTCCTGGGTCGGGACTTTGTCATTCTGGAGAAAGATGAACAGCGGGTCGAAGAGCTGGACCTGGAAGACTTTATCACCAATGATCCGGCCATTGCGGCCGATGGCCGCCTGTCGACCAACCTGCTGATGGCGGGCCTGCGCCATCCGAAATGTCGAGGTGTGCTGGCGGTGACCAACGACGACGAGGCGAACCTCGCCATTGCGATCAATGTCCGCCTGCTCAATCCGGAGATTCCTGTTCTGGCACGGGTCCGAAGTCCATTGGTATCAGCCAATATGGCATCGTTCGGCACGAACCATATTGTCAATGCCTACGAGCGGTTCGCCGAATACCTTGCGCTGGCGGTCGCATCCCCGGCACGCTTTCGCCTTATCGAAATCCTTACCGGACTGCCGGGAACGCCTCTTCCGGAGGTACACCGTCCGCCACGAGGGCATTGGATCATCTGCGGCTATGGACTATTCGGGAAGGCCATTGGGCGTTACCTGGCGCTACCCGGCATAGACATGACCGTCATCGAACCGGACGGCAAGGGGCCTGAAAATGGCCACACCGTACGCGGCACCGGAACTGAAGCGAGTGTGCTGGAAGAAGCCGGCATCATGGTCGCAAGCGGTATCGTGGCAGGCAGCGACAACGATGTGAAGAACCTGTCCATCGCCATGATGGCTAAAAAACTGAACCCGAAAATTTTTGTTGTGGCGCGCCAGAACCAGGCTGCCAGCGATGTGCTGTTCGATACCTTCCGCGCGGATTTCAGCATGGTGCACACACGGGTGGTCGCGCAGGAATGCGTTTCTGTTCTTACCACGCCCCTTCTGGCACAATTTTTCGGCGCCTTGCGTGACACTGAAGAAAGCTGGAGCCAACGGCTTGTTGCACTTCTGGAAGGCAACTGCGAAGGCATCGTGCCGGAAGTCTGGGACATCAAGATTGAAAACAGCGTCGGGCCAGCGGTGTACAAGGCTCTGATGGAAAACCACACCCTTAGTGTTGGCCAATTGATGCGGGACAACGCGGACCGCGAGGTGGCATTACCAGCTGCTGTGCTCATGATTGTGCGGGAGGGGAAATCCTATCTTCTTCCCGACGATGACTTTTTGTTGAGAGCGGACGATGCACTGCTGCTTGTCGGCCAGCACGATGCCCGCTCTGCCCTCAGCCTGACCTTGCAGAATGCAAATGCCCTGGAATACATCCTTACCGGAGAAGACAGGCATGCAGGCTGGTTGTGGCAGTTCCTGTTCTCAAAGCACGCCAAAGGCGTCGACAAGCATTGACGGATAAGCCCGCTTTCCATATCGAGAAAGCGATCAGGGTCTTTTACGTTACCGCATCAATCCTTGATCAGAATTTTCCCTGCCGGCGCCGAGCGAAATAAGTGCGGTGCCTTACGTGCCTACTATCCCATTGACCTAAATGAAAGCTGTTATTGAGAAACATTGACTATGGACAAATGTAACCAGACGTTAATTTTTAAAATTGAAAAATAACAACCACCAGGGAGACTTTCAATGGGGACACGGATTCCGATTCTTACTTATCACCGTATTGATGACGACCAACTATCAACCTCGACCAGCCCATCCATATTCGCCAGGCACTTGCATTGGCTTGCCGAAAACGGCTGGAGATCCTTATCGTCGGAGGAATTTGCCTTTTATGCGAATCGTAAAAACAGTATGCCGTCGAAGTCCTTTCTGCTGACCTTCGATGACGGGTATGAAAGCATTGCATCGGCAGCGCTTCCTGTTTTGAAAAACCTGAACTTCAAGTCGATCTGCTTCGCTGCGACAAAGCAGATGCGTCGCTCCGTCAATCGAACCCACTCACCGAAAGAGGCCGAGACGGCTTTTCTTTCATGGCAGCAAGTGCGTGAGCTTCAGACTGGCGGATTCATCGAATTTCAATCACATACGCATGCCCATGCGCAGTTGTCGGACCAGACCAGTTCACAGGTGGCGTCGGATTTATCCTGCTCGCTTGAGCTTCTTTCTGGTGAGTTGGGTCTTCCACGTTCGTACTTCAGGCATCTCGCCTGGCCATGGGGCTATTCCGATGAAGAGGCGCGCGGGATCGCCAGGAAATGCGGTTTTATTTACCAGTACACGGTTGCCCGTTCGGCATTCCTGAACACTTCTTCCCTGCAGCAGATTCCTCGCACGTGTTATGACGGCGCCACCCCGGTCAACTTTCGCACTCAGTTTCAGCTCCAGAGCGGAGCGCTTTCCAGATTGTGGCATGTCGCATATCCTGTCATGAGGAGTATCCGACACACGCCGGTCAGGAGTTTGTTGCGGCAGACCTCCATGCCAACCGCTGCCACGCATGAGTCACGGGCGTCTGATTGAAGGTGGTTAATTTTTCTGGCCTGGCGAGGACCTGATGGACTGGCGATCAACATGCCGAAAGGAATCGCGCCAATGTATGAACTACAAGTCGAAGGAATGAGCTGCAATCACTGCATCAATGCGGTGACGCAGGCGGTGCATGACGTCGATGCCGCGGCGAAGGTCAATATCGTGCTCGCGGAGCAAAAAGTATCGATTGCTTCGCAAGCCGACATTAACCGGATCAAGTCTGCGGTAGAGGAAGCCGGCTATCCGGTGTTACGGACAACCGTATCTTGAACCGCATCACCGCGCTGCACGATCAAGCGTGGCCTGCACTGTTGGGTAGCGCAGGCGCACGCCTAATTCATCTTTAATACGCTTGTTCCCAAGCCGCCGCGATTCCGACATGAATGACAGCAGCATCGGCGACACCACCTGACTGAGTTCCACACGCTTCAATCGCGGCGGTCGCGGCAGCTTGAATGCATCGGCAACCGTATCGAAGTATTCCCCCATCTTCATATCCGTATCATCCACCGCGTGATAGATACGATTGGATCGCGCACGGAACAAGGCCAGCGCGATGATGCGCGCAAGATCGTCCGCATGGATATGATTGGTATAGACATCGTCGTCCGCATGCAGCGCCGGCGTACCTTTTTGCAGGCGCTCGATCGGCAGCCGGTCGGCGGCATAAATTCCGGGCGCGCGCAGGATCGCCAGGCGCGAGCCGGAACGCACCGCCCACTTCCGCAAGGTCCGTTCCGCATCGACACGGCGCTTGGCGCGCGCATTCTGCGGATTGACCGGGCGCGTCTCGTCGGCCCATGCGCCCTGGCAATCGCCATACACGCCGGTCGTGCTGACATAAACCAGAGACGCGTCGTCGGGTAAAATGGCGGTCAAATTCCGGGTGCGGCGGTCGGTGACCCCTTCGGGCTGCGGCGGCGCGAGATGCACGACAGTGTGGGCGAGTCCTGCCAGACGGGCAATACTGGACGGGTCGTCAAGATTGGCGACCAGCGGAATGGCGCCGGCTTTGCGCAGTTCCGCGCAGCGTGAGGGCTGACTGGTGACGGCAAAGGTGCGAAAGCGGTCACGCACCAGCGGTAACAGGCGCATGCCGACATCGCCACACCCAACGATCAGCAGCCGAGGGCGGTCCAGCTTTGGCATGGTCTTTATTTCATTTTTTTTCATGATCAGGATTGTATGACTTTCCAGGTAACAGTTCAGCCGAGCGGTCGGCAGTTCCATTGCGAAGAAGACGAAACCGTATTGAGCGCGGCCATTCGTGCCGGCGTCGGCCTGCCCTATGGCTGCAAGAACGGCGCTTGCGGCAGCTGCAAGGGCAAGCTGCTCGATGGCTCGGTCACGCACCGGGCACATCAGGAGAAGGCTTTGTCGGTGGCCGAGGAAGAAAAAGGCTTGTCATTGTTCTGCTGCGCAACGCCGCACTCCGACGTTGTGATCGAAGCGCGTGAAGTGCTGGGCATCGGCGAATTCCCGATCAAGAAACTGCCGACCCGTGTCGCTAAAATCGACAAGCTGACTGATGACGTGGCCGTGGTGGCCTTGCAGCTGCCCGCGAACGAGCGGCTGCAATACAAGGCCGGACAGTACATCGAATTCATGCTGAAGGATGGCAAGCGCCGCAGCTACAGCATGGCGAATGCACCGCATCTCGATGAGCACATAACGCTGCACATCCGCCACATGCGCGGCGGCGTGTTCACCGACCATGTGTTCAACAACATGAAAGAACGCGACATCCTGCGCTTCGAAGGTCCGCTCGGTACGTTCTTCCTGCGTGAAGAATCGGACAAGCCGATGGTGCTGCTGGCTTCCGGGACGGGCTTTGCCCCGATCAAGGCGATCGTCGAACAGGCGATTCATAACAAGACCACACGGCCCATGGTGCTGTACTGGGGCGGCCGCCGGCCCAATGATCTTTACATGCATGCGCTGTGCGAGGAATGGGCGGCCACCCTGCCGAATTTCACCTATGTTCCGGTGATCTCGGACGCCTTGCCGGAAGACGGCTGGCAAGGGCGTAGCGGCTTTGTGCATCAGGCGGTCATGACCGACCTGCCGGACATGTCCGGGCACCAAGTGTATGCCTGCGGCGCACCAGTGATGGTGGATTCGGCCAAGCGCGACTTTATCGCCCGATGCAAGCTGCCGGAAGAAGAGTTCTATGCGGATGCCTTCACCTCGGAAGCGGATCTCGCAGATGCCGATTTGATAAGCCAATGAGAGCGAAATAGTTTTTGACGCATTGCGCAAAACGTCTTAACATTGCCGCCATGAATACGACAGCCAAACTTTTGCGACGCCGTACCCTGCTGCCTCAGCCAGGGAAACCGTGCGTGTAAGTGTTAGCTGCTCACTAAGCCACAGGTCCACCCTGTGGCTTTTTTTTTGATCCCGTTTTTATTTTGATTTTTACCTTCATCGCCATTCACCAGGAGCTTCGAGATGGAATTCAGCCAGTACGACGTCAACGCCCTTATGCAAATTACCACCCGGCCAAACCTGGTATTTACCGAGGGTCATGGCATGTGGCTGACGGACAATAACGGCAAACGCTATCTCGATTACCTGCAGGGCTGGGCGGTCAACTGCCTTGGCCATTCGCCGCAATGCGTCGTCGATGCGATTACTTCACAGGCCGGCAAGCTGCTCAATCCCTCGCCGGCTTTCTACAACGAGCCTTCCATCGTGCTGGCTTCGCTGCTGACCGCGAACTCGGTGTTCGACCGCGTGTTCTTTGCCAACAGCGGCGCGGAAGCAAATGAAGGGGCGATCAAGCTGGCGCGCAAATGGGGCAAGGTCAACAAGAATGCGGCCGGTGAAAACCGCTATGAAATCATTACCTTCAACCACGCCTTCCATGGCCGCACGCTGGCGACCATGTCGGCAAGCGGCAAGACCGGTTGGGACACGATGTTCGCGCCGCAGGTACCGGGCTTTCTGAAAGCGGAGTTGAACGATATCGCCAGCGTTGAACGTCTGATCACTGACAAGACTGTCGCTGTCATGCTGGAGCCGGTACAGGGTGAGAGTGGCGTGATCCCGGCTACGCGCGAATTCATGCAGGCGCTGCGCGCTCTGACCAAACAACGCAATATGCTACTGATCGTTGATGAGGTGCAGGCTGGCATGGGACGGACCGGTGAACTGTTTGCTTACCAATTGTCGAATATCGAACCCGACATCATGACGCTGGGTAAAGGCATCGGCGGAGGCGTACCGCTGGCTGCATTGCTGGCGCGAGAAGAGATTTCCGTATTTGAGCCGGGCGAGCAAGGCGGCACTTATAACGGCAACCCGGTAATGACGGCGGTCGGCATTGCGGTGCTGAGCGAATTGCTCAAGCCGGGATTCCTGCAGTCGGTAAAGGACAAGGGCGCCTACATGCGTGCCGAACTGCTCAAGCTGAGCGAAAAGCATGGACTGGATGGCGAGCGTGGCGAAGGTTTGCTGCGAGCGCTGAAGCTCGGCAAGGATATCGGACCGAAGATCGTCGAGATGGCACGCGATATGGAGCCGGTGGGTTTGTTGTTGAATTCTCCGAGGCCTGATCTGTTGCGCTTCATGCCGTCTTTGACTGTGAGCAAGGAAGAGATTGATCAGATGGTGAATATGTTGTCGGAGGTGTTGACCAAGCTGGGACATTAAGGATTTGGGCAAGGAAGCCTCTCGTTGGAGAGGCTTGCAGGAACTGACATCGCGGTGTGAGTCTGTGAAGATGCGACTTGAGCATTAACACAGACTTTCGCACGCGGTCATTTGCGGTCCATCCATCTTCCTGCTTTTCCACGTCATCCTCGCGGAAGCGGGGATCCATAACCCGGTTGCTCAGAGTGTCCTTTTCAATATCGGCACTTGAAGCGCAAACTCAGTATGGATTCTCACTTTCGTGGGAATGGCGGAGAAAAGTAAGCGAGATGTTCAACCAACGCAGCCCGCCTTCAGATACCTCAGATTTTTCTCACCTATTTTCTTCCGCACAACAGTCAAAAACAAAAGGCGACGTGAACCCACGTCGCCTTTTTATTTGTACCGCGAAAATTTACTTCTTCCGCATCGGCGGCAAATCCGTACACACGCCTTCAAACACTTCCGCCGCCATGCCGATCGATTCGCCCAAGGTCGGATGCGGGTGAATGGTCTTGCCGATATCGACCGCATCGGCGCCCATTTCAATCGCCAGCGCAATTTCACCGATCATGTTGCCGGCATCGGTACCGACGATCGCCCCGCCGACGATGCGATGTGTCTCCGCATCGAACAGCAGCTTGGTGAAACCTTCATCGCGCCCATTGGCCACCGCGCGTCCGCTTGCCGCCCATGGGAACAAGCCCTTCTCCAGCTTGATGCCTTTCGCTTTCGCCTCGTCTTCGGTAATACCTACCCACGCGACTTCTGGATCCGTATAGGCAACGGACGGTATCACGCGCGCATCGAAATGCGATTTCTGCCCTGCTGCCGCTTCCGCTGCCACGTGCGCTTCGTGCACTGCCTTGTGCGCAAGCATGGGCTGACCGACGACGTCACCGATGGCGAAGATGTGCGGCACATTGGTGCGCATCTGCGAATCGACATTGATAAAACCGCGATCGGTCACCGCGACGCCAGCCTTGCCGGCGGCAATCTTCTTGCCGTTCGGGCTGCGGCCGACAGCCATCAGGACCATGTCGTAGACCTGCGGTTCCGGTGCCGTCACCGAAGGATCGGCGCCTTCGAACGTGACCTTGATACCTTCGGCCAATGCCTCGACCGCAACCGTCTTGGTCTTGGTCATGACTTTGTCGAAACGCTTTTCATTGAACTTTTGCCAGACCTTGACCATGTCGCGGTCAGCGCCCTGCATCAAGCCATCCATCATTTCGACCACATCGATGCGCGCACCGAGCGTGGAATACACCGTTGCCATTTCCAGGCCGATGATACCGCCGCCGATGACCAGCATACGCTTGGGTACCTGGCGCAATTCGAGCGCACCGGTGGAATCGACGATGCGCGGATCCTCTGGAACGAAAGGAAGATTGACCACGGACGAACCGGCGGCAATGATCGCCTGCTTGAATTGCACGGTTTTCTTGCTGCCATCGGCGGCCGTGACTTCCAGATGATTGGCGCCGACGAATTGACCGATGCCCTGCACCACATTGACCTTGCGTGCCTTGGCCATGCCGGACAAGCCGGTCGTCATTTTCTTGATGACCTTGTCCTTGTATTCGCGCAACTTGTCGATGTCGATCTGCGGCTTGCCGAACGTGACCCCATGGTCGGCCATGGAAGCGGTTTCATCGATCACGGCGGCCACGTGCAGCAATGCCTTGGACGGAATGCAGCCGACGTTGAGGCAGACGCCGCCCAGTGTGGCAAAGCGTTCGACCAGTACGGTATTCATGCCGAGATCGGCCGAGCGGAAAGCCGCGGAATAGCCGCCGGGGCCTGCGCCCAGCACCAGCATGTCGCATTGCACGTCGGCACTGCCGCTGAAGCTTGCGGCAGCAGGAGCAGGCACCGGGGCGGCCGCAGGTGCGGGAGCGGAGGCAGCAGCGTTCGCAGGGGCCGGCCCGGACGCGGAGGCCGTCGCTTCGGTGGCCTCCAGCACCAGAAGCAATGATCCTTCCGATACCTTGTCGCCAACCTTGACCTTGATTTCCTTCACGACACCGGAATGGCTCGAGGGTATTTCCATGCTGGCCTTGTCCGATTCGACGGTGATCAACGACTGGTCGACCTTGATGGTGTCGCCGGCCTTGACCAGCAACTCGATGACTTCCACTTCCTTGAAGTCGCCGATATCGGGGATCTTCACTTCAATCGTGCTCATAGCTTTCGCTCCGTTCTTCCCTCGCGATCGGGCAAGGGATTTATTATTAATCTCTCATCGGGATGCTATAGATCCGGAAAGGTCCCGATGTGCTCTTGTCGAATTCGGCGCCGGCGTGCACGCCGATCTCGGCGATCTCCCGTGCGCTGCCTGCCTTGTCATACACTGCATACATCGCGCCGAGCGCGAAATTGCGGCCGCTGCCTATGCCCCAGAAGCGGTCGAAGCTGAATACTTCCCGATACGAATAGACGCCGAAGATGCCGTTGGGATTGGCGATCAGCGCTGTGATCTGCGAAGACTCGTAAGGATCGTCCTCGTCTTCCTTCGTATTGAGGAAGTACTTCTCTTTCAATATTTCATGCACCCGCGAAAACGTCTCGAACACTTCATCGCGGCTGCCTAGCTTGCACTCCTCGCCCATGCCGGTCAGCAGCTTGCGCATCACCGGGAAGTGGGCGGCGGTGCCGGCCAGCGTCACGTACGAATCCCCTACCGGAAAAATCTTTTCATTGATTTCGTAAGCGTGGGACAGGCGGGTGTCGCCGAACGTCACCAGGGAATCGGACGCAATGGCGATTTGATTGTTCTTTTTGACGACGACGCATGTGGTCATTGTTGATCTCCGTAAGCAAGGATTGAAGCGCCAGGTCTTCAGGGAAAAGAGAGCGATTTTCTCACTTTCCGTAGGGCCCGGCGCCCTTCCTTCACTATTGGATTACAGCAATGTCTTGCGCATGTCGCCGAGCACTTCGGCAAGGTATGCCGCAAAGCGCGCGCCCATTGCGCCATCGATCACGCGATGGTCGTAGGATAGCGACAGCGGCAGGATCAGGCGCGGCGCGAACTGCTTGCCATCCCATACCGGCTTGATCGCGGATTTCGACAGGCCCAGGATCGCGACTTCCGGTGCATTGATGATAGGCGTGAATGCCGTACCGCCGATGCCGCCCAGCGAAGAGATGGTGAAGGTCGCGCCCTGCATGTCGGCCGGCTTGAGCTTGCCGTCGCGGGCCTGGGCCGACAGGTCACCCATTTCCTGCGCGATCTGCGAAATGCTCTTGGCATCGGCGTTCTTGATGACGGGCACGACCAGGCCGTTCGGCGTATCGGCCGCGAAGCCGATGTTGTAGAACTTCTTGAGAATCAGGTTCTCGCCTTTTTCATCAAGCGATGCATTGAAGGCCGGGAATTTCTTCAAGGCGGACACGCTGGCCTTGATGACGAAGGCGAGCATGGTCAGCTTGACGCCGGATTTTGCCATCGCCGCATTGGAATCCTTGCGGAATTCTTCCAGCTCGGTGACATCGGCATCCTCGAACTGCGTCACATGGGGAATCATCACCCAGTTGCGATGCAGGTTGGGGCCGCTGATCTTCTTGATGCGCGACAGCGCTTGCAGTTCGGTTTCGCCGAATTTCGAGAAGTCGAGCGAGGGCCATGCCAACACCTGGAGACCGCCGCCCGCGCCTTTCGCGCCGGCAGCGCCCGGTGCGGCAGCTACGCCGGACATCACTGACTTGACGAAGCCTTGCACGTCTTCGTTCAGGATGCGGCCTTTCGGTCCGCTGCCTTTCACGCGACCGAGGTCGACGCCGAGTTCGCGCGCGAACTTGCGTACCGATGGCGATGCATGCGCCTTGGCGCCATTGCTCGGCACCGGCTCAAGCGCCGCGGTTGGTGCGGGACGCGCTTCCGGTGCAGGTGCCGGTGCAGGTGTAGCAGCCGCTTGTGCCGGCTGTGCGGCGGCAGCCGGTGCCGGGGCAGCGCCTGCGCCGCCTTCCGCGCTCAATGTCAGGATCAGCGAACCTTTCGATACCTTGTCGCCGACCTTGACCTTGATTTCTTTCACGACACCGGCATGGCTCGATGGTATTTCCATGCTGGCCTTGTCCGACTCGACGGTAAGAAGCGACTGGTCAACCTTCACCGCATCACCCGGCTTGACCATCAGTTCGATCACTTCGACATCCTTGAAGTCGCCGATGTCGGGCACTTGTACTTCAACTGTCGATGGACCGGCGGCGGGTGCGGAGGCCGCAGAGGCCGGCGCGGGTGCGGCGACCGGTGCGGGCGCGGGAGATGCAGCTGCAGGCGCAGGTGCCGCGGCGCTTTCTTCCAGCACCAGCAGCACGCTGCCTTCCGATACCTTGTCACCGACCTTGATACTGATTTCCTTGACGACACCGGCATGGCTGGAGGGAATCTCCATGCTGGCCTTGTCGGACTCGACCGTGATCAGCGACTGGTCGACCTTCACCGTGTCACCCGGCTTGACCAGCAATTCAATGACTTCGACTTCCTTGAAATCGCCGATATCCGGGACCTTGACCGTTGTACTCATAGCGTTTGCTCCGTTCTCACCCTCTCCATCGGGCGCAGGCCGGGAAAGACAGGATGTCATTGCGACGATTGCACCCATCGTTACCCGACCCTCCCGCTCTGGGGAGGGGGTTGTTTGTCTTGTTAAGTGAGAGTTACAGCGTTACCGGATTCGGCTTGTTCGGATCGATGCCGTATTTGGCAATCGCTTCCGCGACAACGGCCGGCTTGATGGCGCCGTCTTCAGCCAAGGCCTTGAGGGCGGCGACTGTTACATAGTAGCGGTTAACTTCAAAGAACTCGCGCAATTTCGTGCGGCTGTCGGAGCGACCGAAGCCATCGGTACCGAGTACCTTGTAGTTGCGTCCCTTAGGCATGTACGCCCGGACCTGCTCGGCAAAGGTGCGCATGTAATCGGTGGATGCAACGATAGGACCGATCGTGCCTTGCAACAGCTTTGCGACATGCGACAAGCGCGGCTCGTCGGTAGGATGCAGCAGGTTCCAGCGATCGGCATCCTGCCCGTCGCGCGCCAGCAGTGTGAACGAAGGCGCGGACCAGATATCGGCGTCGACGCCCCAGTCGTTCTTCAATAGATCGGCCGCCGCGATCACTTCACGCAGAATGGTGCCGGAGCCCATCAGCTGCACACGCTGATTGCCTGTCTTGCCGCCTTCCTGCAGCAGGTACATGCCTTTGAGCAGGTCTTGCTCGGTGCCGGGTTTGAGGCCTGGATGACTGTAGTTCTCGTTCATCAGCGTGATGTAGTAGAACACGTCCTCCTGCTTCTCCATCATGCGCTTGAGACCATCGTGAATGATCACGGCGACTTCATGCGCGAAGGTCGGGTCGTAAGGGATGCAATTCGGAATGGTCGATGCCAGCACATGGCTGTGGCCGTCTTCGTGCTGCAAGCCTTCGCCATTGAGCGTCGTGCGGCCGGCGGTGCCGCCGAGCAGGAAGCCGCGCGCACGCATGTCGCCCGCCGCCCATGCCAGGTCGCCGACGCGCTGCAGACCGAACATCGAGTAAAAGATGTAGAACGGAATCATCACCCGGTTGTTGGTCGAATACGAGGTTGCCGCGGCAATCCACGAACTCATCGCACCGGCTTCGTTGATGCCTTCCTGCAGGATCTGGCCGGCCTTGTCTTCGCGGTAGTACATCACCTGGTCCTTGTCGACCGGTTCGTACAGCTGACCTTGCTGGTTGAAGATACCGATCTGGCGGAACAAGCCTTCCATACCGAAGGTACGGGCTTCATCGACCAGGATGGGCACCACGCGCTTGCCGAGGTTGGCGTCGCGCAGCAAGGTCGTGATGATGCGGACGTAAGCCTGTGTCGTCGAAATCTCGCGCCCTTCCGCGGTCGGATCGAGCACCGCCTGGAATGCGCTGAGTTCCGGCACCGGCAGGGTTTCGTCGGCTTGCTGGCGACGCTGCGGCAGATAACCGCCGAGTGCTTGACGGCGCTCGTGCAGATACTTCATTTCGGGCGAGTCGTCGGACGGTTTGAAGAACGGCACTTCGGCCAGCTTGTCGTCCGGAATCGGAATATTGAAACGATCGCGCATTTCGCGCACGGCCTGGTCGTCGAGCTTCTTGGTCTGGTGCGCGGTGTTGCGCGCCTCGCCGGACTTGCCCATGCCGAAGCCCTTGATGGTCTTGACCAGCAGCACGGTCGGCTGGCCCTTATGTTCCTGCGCCTGCTTGAAGGCAGCGTAAATCTTGTGCGGATCATGGCCGCCGCGATTCAGACGCCAGATATCGTCGTCGGACATCTTGGACACCATTTCGAGCAGCTTCGGATGCTTGCCGAAGAAATGCTTGCGCACATAAGCGCCATCCTTGGCCTTGTAGTTCTGGTATTCACCGTCGACGGTTTCCATCATCACGCGCTGCAGGATGCCTTCCTTGTCGCGCGCCAGCAATTCATCCCAGTAGCTGCCCCAGATCACCTTCACGACATTCCAGCCGGCGCCGCGGAAATCGGCTTCCAGTTCCTGGATGATCTTGCCGTTGCCGCGCACCGGGCCGTCGAGGCGCTGCAGATTGCAGTTGACGACGATGACCAGGTTGTCGAGACGCTCGCGGCCGGCTACGCCGATCGCACCCATCGATTCCGGTTCGTCCATTTCGCCGTCGCCGCAGAATGCCCAGACCTTGCGGTTGTCGGTCTTGGCGATGTCGCGGGCGTGCAGGTATTTGAGGAAACGCGCCTGGTAAATCGCCATCAGCGGGCCGAGACCCATCGACACGGTCGGGAACTGCCAATAATCCGGCATCAGCTTCGGGTGCGGATATGACGACAGGCCTTTGCCGTCGACTTCGCGGCGGAAGTTGAGCAGCTGGTCTTCGGTCAGGCGGCCTTCGAGGAAGGAGCGCGCATAGACGCCGGGAGAAGAGTGCCCCTGGATATACAGCAGGTCGCCGCCATGGTCTTCGGTCGGCGCGTGCCAGAAGTGGTTGAAGCCGATGCCCAGCATGTTGGCCAGCGAGGCGAAGCTGGAAATGTGGCCGCCGAGATCGCCGTCGGCACGGTTGGTCTTGACCACCATCGCCATCGCGTTCCAGCGCATCCAGGAGCGCAGACGCTCTTCGTATTCGAGATTGCCGGGGCAGTGTTCGCCGAGATGGGCGGGGATGGTGTTGACGTAGGCGGTATTGCTGGAAAACGGGATGTGGGCGCCGCGGCGGCGGGCCAGATCGACCATGCGCTCCATCAGGTAATGCGCACGCTCGGGACCTTCGGTTTCGATGACGGCTTCGAGCGCGTCGAGCCATTCTTGCGTTTCCATTACATCGGGATCGTTGGCGGCTTGGGCCAACACTTGGTCGAGCTGGGCGGACATGTGTGTCTCCTGGTTATGGGCCTTCCGACCGAGTTGGCGGTCGGGCTTTTTTGACAAGAAATAGCCGGAATGGTGCGCGGTGAAAAGATTCTAACAGCACTTTTTCAACTTTTCAAATTACGATATGGTTTTTTATAATGTGAAATATACTGCGGCAGTGCAGCATTTTAATCCTCGCTGCGAACGCCTTGAAAGCGCGGCGCTTTATAATCCCGCTTTGGCTGTCCTTATCTCTTCTCACCCTTTCTTCATATTCGCCATGTCCGCTCAGCTCATCAACGGTACCCTGCTCTCCCAACAACTCCGCGCCGATGTCGCCGCCCGCGCCGCCGCGCTCACCGCGAAAGGCAAGCAGCCGGGACTGGCTGTCGTACTGGTCGGCGACAATCCCGCATCGCAGGTCTATGTGCGCAACAAGGTCAAGGCCTGCGAAGACAATGGCCTGCATTCGGTGATGGAGAAATACGATGCCGACATGAGCGAAGAAGCGCTGCTGGCGCGCATCGATGCGCTGAACAATGACCCGAAAATTAACGGCATCCTGGTGCAACTTCCCTTGCCTGCACACATCAATGCTCATAAGGTGATCGAAGCCATCGCGCCGGAAAAGGATGTCGACGGTTTTCATATCAGCAATGCAGGCCTGCTGATGACAGGACAACCGCTGTTCCGCCCATGCACCCCCTATGGCGTGATGAAGATGCTGGAATCGATCGACTTTCCGGTACGCGGCGCCAACGCGGTCGTGGTCGGCGCTTCCAACATCGTCGGCAAGCCGCAAGCCATGCTGCTCTTGCAAGCCGGCGCCACCGTCACCATCTGTAACTCGAAGACCCGGGACCTCGGCCATCACACACGTCAGGCCGATATCCTCGTAGTCGCCACCGGCAAACGTAATATCGTTACCGCCGACATGATCAAGCCGGGTGCGGTCGTGATCGATGTCGGCATGAATCGCGACGACGAAGGCAAATTGTGCGGCGACGTCGATTTCGCCAACGCCAAGGAAGTCGCCGGCTACATCACTCCGGTACCCGGCGGCGTCGGTCCGATGACGATTACGATGCTGCTTGTCAACACCATTGAAGCTGCGGAAAGAACCTGACCTGATGAATAGCGCCCTGAATCCCCTGCTCGATTTTTCCGATCTGCCACGCTTCGACGCGGTCAAGCCGGAACATGTCACTCCCGCCATTGCCACCTTGCTGGAACAAGCCCGTGATGTGGTGACGCGCCTTGAAGCGCCTATCGAAAAGCTGAGCTGGGCCAGCTTTGTCGAACCGCTTGAAAACGCCACCGAAAGACTCGGCCGCGCCTGGGGTATCGTCGGCCACTTGAACTCGGTGGCGGACACGCCGGAACTGCGTGCCGCCTATAACGAGAACCAGCCCAAGGTCACCGAGTTCTGGACCGAGCTGGGACAGAATCTGGCGCTGTTCGAAAAGTACAAGGCATTGAAGCAAGGCAGCGAGTACGCCGGACTGTCGGAACCGCGCAAGAAAATCATTGAAAACGCACTGCGCGATTTCCGGCTTGGCGGCGCGGAACTGTCGGATGACAAGAAAGTACGGTACGGCCAGATTCAGGAAAAGCAGGCAGCGCTCGCAACGAAGTTTTCCGAAAACGTGCTGGACGCCACCAACGATTACGCATTGTTCGTCGACGATGAAGCCAATCTCGCCGGATTGCCGGACGATGTCAAACATGCCGCGCGCGCAGCCGCCGAAAGGGATGGCAAGCCGGACTACAAGTTCACGCTGCACGTTCCCTCCTACTTCCCGATTCTGCAATATGCGGACAAGCGCGAACTGCGCGAGACGATCTACCGCGCCAATGTGACCAAGGCGTCCGAACTCGGCGCCAAGCCGGAATGGGATAACACGCAAAACATCGCCGACATCCTCAAGCTTCGCGACGAGGAAGCCAAGTTGCTCGACTTCAACAATTTCGCCGAAGTGTCGCTGGTGCCGAAGATGGCGGAAACGCCGCAGCAGGTGATCGGCTTTCTTGAAGACCTCGCCAAACGCGCGCGTCCGTTCGCCGAAGACGATCTGGCGGAATTGCGCGTCTTCGCCAAGTCCGAACTCGGCATCGACAAGCTCGAAGCCTGGGACGTGACCTATGCATCGGAAAAACTGCGCCAGCAGCGTTATGCGTTTTCCGAACAGGAAGTGAAGCAGTACTTCCAGGAACCGAAAGTGATTGAAGGTTTGTTCCGCGTGATCCAAAGCCTGTTCGCCGTCGAGGTCAAGCCGGATACCGCAGCCGCCTGGCACAAGGACGTGAAGTTCTTCCGCATCGAGCGCAACGGTCAGCTGATCGGCCAGTTCTATCTCGACCTGTATGCGCGTCACGGCAAACGCGGCGGCGCATGGATGGATGATGCGCGCGGCCGGCGCAGCACCGGCGAGGCGATCCAGACACCGGTCGCTTATCTGACTTGCAACTTCACCGAGCCGTCTGTCATGAACGGCAAGGCAAAGCCCGCGCTGTTCACGCATGGGGAAGTGATCACGCTATTCCATGAATTCGGCCATGGCTTGCATCACATGCTGACCCAGATCGACGAACTGGGCGTATCAGGTATCGCTGGCGTCGAATGGGATGCGGTCGAGCTGCCGTCGCAATTCATGGAAAACTTTTGCTGGGAATGGGATGTGCTGCAGCACATGACTGCCCATGCCGACACCGGCGCGCCACTGCCGCGTGCGTTGTTTGACAAGATGACGGCCGCGAAGAATTTCCAGTCCGGCCTGCAAACCCTGCGTCAGGTCGAGTTTGCTCTATTCGACATGCATTTGCACTTTGATCATGACCCGTACGGCAACCGGACTGCACAGGATGTCTTGAACGATGTGCGCAATCGCTTTGCGGTCATGGTCCCGCCGCCGTTCAACCGTTTCCAGAATTCCTTCAGTCATATCTTTGCCGGCGGCTACGCGGCAGGCTACTATAGCTATAAATGGGCCGAAGTATTGTCCGCGGATGCGTATGGCGCATTCGAAGAGGCTGGCGCCGTGGGCGGCAACATCCTTTCCGCCGATACGGGACGCAGATTTTTGGAAGAAATCCTGGCGATGGGCGGCGCACGCCCCGCTTTGGACTCCTTCAAGGCGTTTCGCGGCCGCGAGCCCAGCATCGATGCGTTGCTTCGACACAACGGAATGACGACATAAAAAAAGCATCAAGGGAGTGAAATGAAAGCTTTTCTGCAAGGCTGCTCGATACTGCTGTTGCTGTGCAGCGCAGCAGCGCATGCACAGCTGTATAAGTGGGTCGGCCCGGATGGGAAGGTCACCTATAGCGACGTGCCGCCGCGATCGAACGCAGCGAAGGTTGAAAACAAGGCGCTAGCGGTTGGGGAAGCAGGCGGCAGCAACCTGCCATTCGAACTGGCGGAAGCTGTCAAGGCTCATCCGGTTACGCTCTACACGACGCGCGATTGTGCGGCCTGCGACGAGGCGCGCAAATTCCTGTCCGAACGCGGGATTCCGTTCAGCGAAAAAACCGTCACTACCAACGACGACATTGCGCAATACAAGCAGGCCGGCGGCGAGGGCCAGTTGCCGATGATGACGGTCGGACGCAACAAAGAAAAAGGTTTTGAGGCAGGCGCGTGGGGCAATGTATTGACCGCGGCCGGTTATCCCGAAACCAGCAAGCTGCCGAAGACGTACCGCAATCCACCGGCCCAGGCAGCTGCGCCCGCGCCGAGAAGCGTCAGCATCACCGGCAACAAGACGGCCGAAACATCGGCCTCGCGTCCGGTCGTGACCGATCTTCCCCCCGCGATCGGCAACGCCCCGCCGGGTTTCCGCTTCTGACATGGGCCGCCTCTCTGGCGCAGGCGTGCGCCCATGACCCGCATCGATTTCCATAGCAATGTGCCGGACAAGCTGCTGTATGCCTGCCGGCTCGTGCGCAAGGCGCGCGCGGCAAACTTCAATATCGTGCTGCGCGTCGATGGCAAGCCGTTGCTCGATACCCTCGACCAGACGCTCTGGACCTTTTCCGAACTGGATTTTCTGCCGCATGTGACGGCCGGCGATCCGCTTGCTGCAAGCACACCGATCATCCTTACCGATAACGACGATGCCGAGCTGCCGCATCACCAGATCCTGATCAATCTGTCGAGCACTACGCCTACGTATTTCGCTCGCTTCGAGCGCATGTTTGAAATCATTTCGGGCGAAGACGCGGACAAGACTGCCGGACGGGATCGCTATCGCTTTTATCAGCAGCGCGGTTATCCACTTACTCACTTTGTCGCGGAACCGGCATGAGCAATCCTACCCTCGATGCCGGCATCCCGGTCCTGACCGAAATCATTCCCGCGCCGGCGACAATTGCGACACCTCTTTCGGACACCAGCGTTCCGGCTCCGATCGAAGAAAGTCTCGCGACACCAGCCTTGCAGACGCAGAGCATCAGGGATGAGGCCGAATGGGAGCGACTTGAGCGTGAAGTCAGGGAGCGCGTGCTAGTGCAGATCCTGGAACGGGTCGACTTCGTCCTTGAGCAACGTGTGCGCGACAGTTTGGCCGATGCGCTACAGGTAGCAGTGGAACGGCTCGCGTCGGAAATCAAGGACGGCCTGCACAATTCCATCAAGGACGTCGTCAGGCGCGCGGTCACGCAGGAAATCACAAAACTGCAGAATTCAAAAAAATAAAAACAGATCTCTGTTTTTTACGTTTTTGAACAAGATTTTTATACGGGCGTTCATGAATAAAAATTCAAACGCCTTTCTTGATTACCCAAAATAACGATAACTTTTTACAATTCCGTCATCGTCAACCGGAGATTCTGTCGTCATGAAAGTTATCGTACTTGGGTCAGGCATTATCGGCACTGCTTCTGCATGGTTTCTGAACAAGGCAGGCCATGAAGTGACCGTCATCGAGCGCCAACCCGGCGTCGCGCAGGAAACCAGCTTTGCCAATGGCGGCCAGATTTCGGTATCGCATGCCGAACCATGGGCCAATCCTTCTGCGCCGCTCAAGATCCTGAAATGGCTGGGCAAGGAAGACGCTCCGCTGCTCTATCGCTTCCGTCCGGAATGGCTGCAATGGAACTGGGGTTTGCAGTTTCTGCGCGAATGCACGCCCGGCCGTACCGCAGACAATATCCGCCAGATCGTCGCCATTTCCGAGTACAGCCGCCAGACGCTGCAAGCCGTGCGCGCTGAAACCGGGGTTGACTACGACCATCTGACCAGCGGCATCCTGCATTTTTACACCGACAAGAAAGAGTTCGACGATTCGCTGCCAGCTGCGAAGCTGATGCGCGATCTAGGCTGCCCGCGCGACTCCATCGGCGCGGATGAAGTGGTGCGCATCGAACCGGCGCTGGCGAGTATTCGCGACAAGATAGTCGGCGGCGATTTCACCGCGACCGATGAATCGGGCGACGTCTACAAATTCACCACCGGGCTTGCTGCGCGTGCAGCAACTGCAGGCGTGCAATTCCGGTTCAACACCACGATTACCCGCCTGATTACCGAAGGTTCCGGCGCATCGGCCAAGGTAACAGGCGTGGAAGTGATTCATCCCGATGGCCGGCATCAGGTCTTGCATGCCGATGCCTTCGTGATGGCAATGGGTAGCTTCTCCGTACCGCTGCTGAAACCGCTGGGTATTGACCTGATGATCTATCCCGGCAAGGGCTATTCAGCGACGTATGCCGTCACCAATCCCGACGCCGCACCGACCGTGTCTCTGACCGATGATGGCTACAAGCTGGTCGTGTCGCGCTTTGGCGACCGCCTGCGTGTAGCGGGCACCTGCGAACTCAATGGCTACACGCGTGAACTGAATACCATGCGCTGCGAGGCGATCACTCGCCGTACCCGGGAATTGTTCCCCGGCGCCTGCGACTACGACAATCCCGTGTACTGGACAGGCTTGCGTCCGCTTACACCGTCGAACGTGCCGTATATCGGCAAATCGCGCATCGGCAATCTGTTCCTCAACACCGGCCACGGCACGTTGGGCTGGACCATGGGCTGCGGTTCCGGACGTGCAATCGCGGATATCGTGTCCGGCCGTCAGCCTGAGGTCGACTTTGCGTTCATCGGCGTTCCGCGCCGCGCGCCCGGACAATTCACTACTAGCTTACCGGCACGCGCCTAATCTGCGTCGTCCAAATTAAGCCCTCTGAATTTCTTTTTGCGATAAGCATGGAAGTTCAGAGGGCTTTTGTCATCCGTCGCCATGCCAGCGCGTTATGGGATTACGGCGGGGATAACGGCGGGAGTAAGAACGAAGACATGGCAGTTCACTTCGATACGCGGACCTGTACCTCGGCCTGCTTTTCGTCGAAGGCGATGCGCGTTGCGAATTTCGCGCGCTTCATCGGAAAGCGCGACTGGAAGTGTCTGACATTGCCCGAACCCGAGATCACGCGCCGCACGAACTGGTAGTACGCATCCATATCGACTACATGGACCACAAGGAAATAATCATAGTCGCCAGACACGAAATAACACTGCATGACTTCGGTTTCCTTGGCCATGCGTGCCTCGAATTCCTGCATATGCTCGTCGGACTGGTTGTTCAGCGACACCTCAAGAAACGCCAGCATTCCATACCCGAGCGCGAACGGATCGACCATCGCGACATCGGCACTGATGACCCCGGCTTCGCGCAGCTCGCGAATACGCCTCAGACAAGTAGGCTGGGAGATATGCACCTTCTCCGCAAGCGTCCTGGTCGGTATCTGGTTGTCCTTCTGCAGAAGGTTCAGAAGCTTGCGATCGACCTTGTCGAGTGCATGAAATTTAGGCATATAAAAATTGTCGAAAATTACGAAAAACCGCAGAAAAACTCTTTGCGAACCGTTTTTTCTGTTGTACCGTCTGCCTGTTCAGATTTCTGAATAGACAACGGGCTGCCGCAAGGCAGTGCGTGCGAAGCGAATGGGCGGTAAGGGGATATAACCGGCCATTCGAAGCACGCATGAGCGATGCAGCGGCCTGAGAGGTGAGTGTTGCAGTTACCCCGCGTTTTATCAATCCTTAGGAGGATATTTTATGCAGTTCACTACAAAAATGATTCCGTTGGCTGGTGCAGTAGCGTTTGCCTTTGCAGGCGCAGCGTCGGCACAGGAACAAGTCGTGAAGATCGGCCACGTCGGCCCGATCTCCGGCGCGATTGCACACTTGGGTAAGGACAACGAAAACGGCGCCCGCATGGCGATCGACGAACTCAACGCCAAGGGCGTGACCATCGGCGGCAAGAAGGTCAAGTTCGAACTGCTGGCGGAAGACGACGGCGCGGACCCGAAGCAGGGTACGTCTGCAGCACAGAAGCTGGTCGACGCCAAGGTCAATGGCGTGATCGGTCACCTGAATTCCGGCACCACCATCCCGGCATCGAAGATTTATCACGATGCAGGCATTCCGCAGATCTCCCCATCGGCAACCAACCCCAAGTACACCCAGCAAGGCTTCAAGTCGGCCTTCCGCGTGGTGGCCAATGACGGCCAGCTCGGCGGCACATTGGGCCGCTATGCAGTCCAGATCAACAAGGCGAAGAAGGTTGCGGTAATCGACGACCGTACCGCCTACGGCCAGGGCGTGGCAGAAGAATTCATCAAGGGTGTCAAGAGCAAGGGCGGCGGCACGGAGATCGTTGCGCAGCAGTACACCAACGACAAGGCCACCGACTTCAACGCGATTCTGACCGCCATCAAGGCCAAGAATCCTGACACCGTCTTCTTCGGCGGCATGGATGCGGTTGCCGGCCCGATGCTGCGCCAGATGAAGGCGCTGGGCATCAATGCCAAGTTCATGGGCGGCGACGGTATCTGTTCCGAAGCGCTGGCACAACTGGCTGGCGATGCGATCGGCGAAGGCCAGGTCGTCTGCGCCGAAGCAGGCGGTGTGGAAGAATCGCAGAAGAAAGGCATGGACGACTTCCGTGCGGCCTTCAAGAAGAAATTCAACGTCGATGTGCAGATCTATGCACCGTACGTCTATGACTCCGTCATGGTCATGGTCGAGGCGATGAAGAAAGCCAATTCCGCGGATCCGGAAAAGTACCTGCCTGAACTGAAGAAGATCACTTACAAGGGCGTGACCGGCAATATCGTTTTTGATGACAAAGGCGATATCAAGGACGGCACTCTGACGCTGTACACCTACAAGGGTGGCAAGCGTACGCAAATGGCAGTCGTGAAGTAATCTGCATCGCGCTGATTGAAAGCCCCGGTCGATTGACCGGGGCTTTTTTTCGTCCTGCTTATCGCATGGCGCGCAGGCAGCACAATGTACTTATACCAATTCCAATGGCACTGCACCAAGCGCATCAAAAACAAAAAGCGCCCTTTCGAGCGCTTTTCAGTTCCAACTGCCTTGACCGCAGTATTTACCGCGGTATGTGCGTGTACTACTTCTGGGACATAATCCACTTGACCAGCGTGCGTGCCTCGGCCTCGCTGACCTGTGGATTGGCCGGCATCGGGACCGCGCCCCACGTACCTGAACCACCCTTGAGGATCTTTTGCATGAGCTTGTCTTCGCTATCCTTTTGGCCTGCATATTTTGCAGCCACTTCTTTGAAGCCGGGACCGACAACCTTGTTAGCAACCGCATGGCAGGCCATGCAGTTTTTCGCCTTCGCCAGATCGGCGTTTGCCATCGCGGCGTTGGACACCAATACACCCGCAGCCAAGAATACCAACAACGAACGTTTCATTCATTTCTCCAGTAGAAAAACCCGCATCATTTTACAGCGTTCATCCGGGTCACGTAACGCGTGTAAATGAAACGCATCGTATCAAACGCTGGTTGACGGTCGCAATTGACCGTTACAAAGTTTCCTTCTATCCTGCAGGAAAGGAGTCGTCATGCCCATCATCATTGCCATTGTTCTCTTGTCAATCCTGCGCTATTTCGAGGTCGGACCTTTTGCCGAGTTTTCGTGGTGGTGGATTGGCGGCCTGTTTTTACTGGCATTCATCTGGTTCGAATTCATCGAGCGCATGCTAGGGCTCGACAAGCGCAAGGCGCACGAACAGCTGGAGAAAGCACGCAAGGAGCGCGTTGGAAAGGCATTCAAAAAATAGCCAGCTAGACGTATCAAAATAACAATGGGGCGCCGCGGCGCCCCATTGTTATGCCTCAAGCGCTTGCGCGCCCTGCTTATCGCTTCAATTGCGACAAGTCACGCACCGCACCGCGATCTGCAGATGTAGCCAATGCCGCGTATGCCTGCAAAGCCTGCGATACGACGCGATCACGGTTCTCCGGCTTCCATGCCTTGTCGCCCTTCGCTTCCATCGCCGCGCGGCGTGCCGCGAGTTCGGCATCGCTGATCTTGAGATGCATACGGCGCTCGGGAATATCGATCTCGATGATGTCGCCATCGTTGACCAGTCCGATCGCCCCGCCCTCTGCCGCTTCTGGCGATGCATGACCGATCACGAGACCGGACGAGCCGCCCGAAAAACGTCCGTCGGTAAACAGCGCGCACTTCTTGCCCAAGCCCTTGGACTTGATATACGAAGTCGGATACAGCATTTCCTGCATGCCGGGACCGCCCTTCGGTCCTTCGTAACGAATGATCACGACGTCGCCTTCCTTGACCACATCGCCCAGGATCGCATCGACCGCAGCGTCCTGGCTTTCGAATACGCGCGCGGTACCGGTGAATTTGAGAATGCTTTCGTCGACGCCCGCTGTTTTGACGATACAGCCTTTTTCAGCCAGATTGCCGTACAAGACCGCGAGGCCGCCATCTTTCGAATACGCGTGTTCCTTGTCGCGGATGCAGCCATGCGCGCGATCGTCATCCAGCTTGTCGAAGCGTTTGTCCTGAGAAAACGCGACCTGGGTCGGCACCCCGCCCGGTGCGGCCAGGAACAGCTTCTGTACTGCCTCACCTTTGTTCAACATGATGTCGTTGCTGGCAATGGAATCGGCCATGGTCTTGCTGTGCACCGTCGATACGCTGGTATCGAGCAAACCTGCACGATCGAGTTCGCCGAGAATGGCGACGATGCCGCCGGCGCGGTGAACGTCTTCAATGTGGTAGTCCTGAGTCGCAGGCGCAACCTTGCACAGACACGGCACCTTGCGCGAGATCCGGTCGATATCGGCCATCGTGAAGTCGACGCCTGCTTCCTGCGCCGCCGCCAGCAGGTGCAGCACGGTATTGGTGGAGCCGCCCATCGATACATCGAGCGCCATTGCGTTCTCGAATGCAGTCTTGGTCGCGATATTGCGCGGCAGGACCGACGCATCGTCCTGCTCGTAATAGCGCTTCGCGATCTCGACCACCAGGCGACCGGCGCGCAGGAACAATTGCTTGCGGTCCGCGTGCGTCGCAAGGATGGTGCCATTGCCCGGCAGGGACAGGCCGAGCGCTTCGGTCAGGCAGTTCATCGAGTTGGCGGTGAACATGCCGGAGCAGGAACCGCAGGTCGGACAGGCCGAACGCTCGATATTGGCCACCTGCTCGTCTGACACCGTAGGATCGCCAGCCTGGATCATTGCATCGATCAGGTCGACCTTGATGATCTTTTGCATGCCTTCCTGCTTGCCGTGCAGCGCCTCGATGACCTTGCCGGCTTCCATCGGTCCACCAGACACGAAGACGACGGGAATGTTGAGCCGCATGGCAGCCATCAACATCCCGGGCGTGATCTTGTCGCAATTCGAAATGCACACCATCGCGTCCGCGCAGTGGGCATTGACCATGTATTCCACCGAGTCGGCGATCAGTTCGCGCGAAGGCAGCGAATACAGCATGCCGCCGTGACCCATTGCAATACCGTCATCGACAGCAATGGTGTTGAATTCTTTGGCAACGCCGCCGGCCGCTTCGATCTCGCGCGCCACCATCTGGCCGAGGTCTTTTAAGTGAACGTGGCCCGGGACGAACTGCGTGAACGAATTGACCACCGCAATGATCGGCTTTTCAAAATCGCCATCCTTCATGCCGGTGGCGCGCCAAAGAGCGCGGGCGCCAGCCATATTGCGGCCGTGGGTTGTGGTACGGGAACGGTATTGCGGCATGTTCATCTCCAGAGATGTCAGGGCGGGCGCGCCATTCCGGCCGGAACGGCAGAAATGGCGGCAAAGAACGATAGATTGCCTTGCCCTCAGTAAGGTGTCAAATATATGATTCATTCCTTATTAAGACGAATTGCATATCAGCGTACTGGCCGAACGCCAAGCTGAACCCAAGACCGGATGAGCATCGAACTCAGACAGTTGCGATATTTCGTAGCGGTGGCCGAAGAACTGCACTTCGGCCGGGCTGCGGCGCGCCTGCACATGACTCAGCCGCCCCTGTCGCAGACCATACAATCGCTAGAAACCGCCTTGGGCACGCCTCTATTCGAGCGTACCAAGCGCAGCGTCGCACTGACGCCGGCCGGAACCGCCTTGCTGCCAGAAGCGCGCCGCCTGCTGCTGCAGGCCGAGGGCTTGCCCGACATCGCGCGCCGCGCCGCTTCCGGCGAATCCGGGCTGTTATCCCTGTCCTTTGTCTCGACCGCCGACTACAGCGTGCTGCCGCCTCTGCTGCGCGAGTTCCGCGAGCGCTACCCGCGTGTCCAGATCGACCTGCGCGAAGCAACCACCGATGTGCAGCTTGACGACCTGATGCAAGGTCGCATCGATGCCGGCTTGCTGATTCCGCCTCTGCACGACAAGGCGAAGGCTGAACTCGATTACCTGGTCGTATTGCTGGAACCGCTGATCCTTGCCGTGCCGCAGGGAATCAAGAACTTGCGCGGGAAAAAGACGGCAAGCCTGCAGCAAGTCGCCGACATGCCGCTGATCATCTTCCCCAGGCGCATCGCGCCGGCTTTTCATGACACGATCCTCGGCAGCTTTCGTGATGCCGGGTTGACGCCGCGCATTGGCCAGGAAGCAATACAGATGCAGACTATCGTGGGTTTGGTGTCCGCCGGCATGGGCGTTGCTCTTGTGCCACAATCGGTGTCGAACCTCAAGCGGCCCGGGGTGGAATACAAACCTTTGTCCAACAAGACCGTATCCGTGGAAACCGGACTAGCCTGGCGACGGGACAACCCGTCGCCCGCCTTGCGCGCCTTCCTTGAACTACTGCGAAAGAGATGAAAGATCGATGCTGACTCACCCGCTTCCCGACCCGATTGCCTTTTCTATCGGACCGTTGTCCGTTCACTGGTATGGATTGATGTATCTGCTGGCTTTCGTGCAATTTCTGATATTGGGCCGCATCCGGGCCAATCAGCCGCACATGGCGGCGGCGGGATGGAAACCGCATGATCTCGATGACATGCTGTTTTATGGCGTGCTTGGCGTCGTGCTGGGCGGCCGACTGGGGGAAGTCCTGTTCTACAACCCGGCATACTATTTCAGCAATCCGCTGGAAATCTTCGCGATCTGGAAGGGCGGGATGTCCTTCCACGGCGGCTTTCTCGGCGTCTTGCTCGCAATGGCCTTGTGGGCACGCAAAATGGGGCGCAGCACCGTCGCCGTCTACGATTTCATCGCTCCGCTGGTCCCGCTCGGCTATGCCGCGGGCCGCATCGGCAATTTCATCAATGCCGAACTGCCGGGCCGCCCTGCCGATCCTTCTCTGCCATGGGCGATGATCTGGCCGAATGTCGACGCGATTCCGCGTCATCCGTCGCCGATCTACCAGGCGCTGGTGGATGGACTGCTGCTGTTCATCATCCTCTGGATGTATGCGCGCAAGCAGCGCCCTCCTCTTGCGGTTGGCGCGATGTTTGTCGGGCTATACGGTCTGGCGCGCGTCTTTACCGAATATTTCCGCACACCCGACTACGAAGTCAGTTTTGCCGGCTTCACGATTTCTGCAGGCCAGATGCTGTCATTGCCGATGGTCGCATTCGGTGTTATCGCCTTGATCATTACTTATCGCAGGTATCGCACTTGAGCAGCATGGGAGAAATACGCGTCCATCGACAGGACCTCATCGCAACCGTCACATTGTCGAACCCGGAAAAGCTGAACGCGCTTAGCTTATCGATGTGGCTGGCCCTGCAACAGGTTTTTACGGAACTCTCGGCCGACGAGAGCCTGCGTTGCATCATTGTGCAGGGAGAAAATCATCAGTTCGCCGCAGGCGCCGATGTGGAAGAATTCCGCCAGGTCCGCAATTCGGTACAGCAAGGCATTTACTATCATGAAGAGGCAATTGCCAAGGCGCTGGACGCCATCGTAAGCTGCATCCACCCGACGATTGCAGCCATTGAAGGCGTTTGTGTCGGCGGCGGCCTGGAAATCGCCAGTGCCTGCGACCTGAGGATCGCTGCGCCTGATGCGCGGTTCGGCATTCCCATCAACCGGCTCGGCTTTTCGCTGGCTCCACGCGAGATGCAGCATTTTCTTGCGCTGGTCGGCAAAGCCACCGCCCTGGAAATCCTGCTCGAAGGCCGCGTATTCGGCGCAACCGAGGCAAAGGAAAAGGGGCTCCTTACCCGCATTGCCGACGAGCCCGCGCTCGCTGCGCATGAGGCGGCGCAGCGTATTGCCGCAGGTGCACCGCTTGCGGCCCGCATGAACAAAAAGCTGGCGCGGCGTCTTTCCGTGGCGGCTGCACCCATGGACGACAAGGAACTGCTGGATACTTTTGCGCTGCTTGAATCGGAAGATTACCGTGAAGGCGTGGACAGCTTTCTCGCCAAGCGCAGACCCGTATTCAGAGGAAAATGAAACAATGAACGCAAACCTGTACGCTCTGTTCCAGGCCCATTTCCCGAGCGACATGACGGCATGCTGCATCGAGACGCATGACGGTCTTTACTACAGCTGGAACGATATCGATCGGGCCAGCGCCAAAATGGCCAATTTGCTTGCCGGCCTGGGCCTGCCGGAAGACGCGCGTATCGCGGCCCAGGTCGAAAAGTCGCCCGAAGCGCTGATTCTTTATCTCGCCACGCTGCGCGCCGGTTATGTGTATCTGCCGCTCAATACCGCATATCGTGCTGCCGAAGTTGCCTATTTCATCGAGAATGCCGAGCCTTCAGTAGTGATCTGCTCGCCGCAGAATTTCGGCTGGGTATCGCAAATCGCCTTTTCCAGCCACGCAAAGCATGTTTTCACGCTAGGCGACGACCGTACCGGTTCCCTGCTCACACGCGCGGCCTTGCAATCCAATAGTTTCGAGACAATCGAACGCAATCCCGACGATCTTGCGGCAATCCTGTACACCTCGGGCACCACCGGACGCAGCAAAGGCGCGATGCTCACGCATGACAATCTCGCGTCGAACGCCCTGGTGCTGCACGAATACTGGCGCTGGCAACCAGGCGACGTGCTGCTTCATGCCCTGCCTCTGTTTCACGTGCATGGCTTGTTCGTCGCATCTCATGGCGCCCTGCTCAACGGCAGCAAGATGATCTTTTTGCCGCGCTTCGGAACTGCGGAAGTGCTTCGCTCCCTGCCGCGCGCAACGGTATTCATGGGTGTGCCCACCTACTATGTGCGCTTGCTGGCCGCGCCTGCATTCGACCGTGCCCTGTGCGCGAACATGCGTCTGTTCATATCCGGTTCCGCGCCGTTGCTGACCGATACCTTCAACAGCTTTGCCGAACGCACCGGGCACACCATCCTCGAACGCTATGGCATGAGCGAAACCACGATGCTGGTCTCCAATCCCTACGATGGCGACCGCATCGGCGGCACGGTCGGTTTGCCGCTACCGGGCGTGTCGATACGGGTCGTCAATGGCGACAGCATGGCTTGCGCGATGGACGAGATCGGGGACATTCAGGTCAAGGGGTCGAATGTGTTCAAGGGCTACTGGCGCATGCCGGAAAAGACTGCGGAAGAATTCACGCCGGACGGCTATTTCAAGACCGGGGATGTAGGTCGCTTCGACGCACGGGGCTATTTAAGCATCGTCGGCCGCAGCAAGGACCTGATCATTTCCGGCGGCTATAACGTTTATCCGAAGGAAATCGAATCGTTTGTCGACGAGATGGATGAAGTCGTCGAATCCGCGGTGATCGGCCTGCCCCATCCGGAGTTTGGCGAGGCCGTGATCGCCGTCGTGGTGACCAAGACCGACACCGCATTGGACGAACACGATGTCATTGCCTATCTCAAGTCTCGGATCGCCAACTTCAAGGTGCCGAAACGGGTTTTCTTCGTACACGACCTGCCGCGCAATACGATGGGCAAGGTACAGAAGAACGTATTACGCGATCAGTTCAAGGGGCATCCATAGCCGTCCGCAGACATCAATTGAATGACTTGTAGAGCATGTACCCGGCAAGCGAGTACAGCATGACGGCGAACACTTTTTTCAATGTCTTGACCGGCAGCTTGTGCGCGGTTCGCGCCCCCAGCGGCGCAGTCATCACGCTCGCAAGGGCAATGACCAGCAGTGCGGGAAGATAGATGAAGCCGAGCGAACCGCTCGGCAGGTTTGCCTCGCGCATGCCGAAATACACGTTCGACAGCGTGCCTGCAAGCGCGATCGGAAATCCGAGCGCGGCGCTGGTTGCGACCGCATTGTGAATTTTTACATTACACCAGGTCATGAAAGGAACGGACACGAAGCCACCGCCTGCGCCGACCAGTCCCGCTAACACGCCGATTCCGCCACCCGCTGCGAACATGCCGGGCGCGGCCGGAAGATTCCTCGCCGCGGCTGGTTTCTTATCGAGCAGCATCTGGGTGGCCGAAAACGCGACGAAGACCGCGAACGACAAGGCCAGCGCCGACGAATTCAGTTGCGCGCCTATCCACGGTCCTATCCATGAGCCGATAAGTATGCCGGGCGCGAGAAGCTTGACCACATTCCACAACACCGCACCGCGTGCATGATGCGCACGAACCGATGAAATCGAAGTGAACATGATGGTGGCAAGCGATGTGGCAATCGCCATGTGTACGATGTGCTCATGCGGGAATTGCTTGGCCGTCAGGATCATGGTCATGAAAGGCACCAGCAGCATGCCGCCGCCTATGCCGAGCATGCCGGCTGCAAAACCAACCGCAGCTCCAAGCGCCAGCAAGCCGGCGACGAGGGAGATATCCATCCGGGTCTTTCTGAAGATTATTGAATGTGCTGGATGATACACCGCCATTCAAAAGCCGATACCGGTGTGATCGAAAGGCGGTTTCCACGCTTGAGAATCTGCATCTCGGCGAGATCGGGCAAACTGCGCAGTTCCGGCAGCGACAGCAAGCGCGTCTTGTGCGTGGCTCGTACATCGACCAGCATCCAGCGCGGATTGTCGGGTGTGGATTTGGGGTCGTAATACTTGCTGCCGGAATCGAACTGCGTGGGATCGGGGTAGGCGGTGCTCGCTACTTCGGCAAGGCCGGCGATGCCCGGCTCGGCGCAACTCGAGTGATAAAACAGCACGCCATCGCCGACGCGCATCGCATCACGCATGAAATTGCGTGCCTGGTAATTGCGCACGCCTACCCAAGGTACGATTTTTCCCGGTGCGGCAAGCGCATCGTCGATGCTGACTTCGTCCGGTTCCGATTTCATCAGCCAGTACTGCATGGATTGATTATTGTCCTGAATGAAAATTGATCAGTATGCGCGCATCCGGCAGTGCAGCAAAACCGCCGACTCTAAAAACGGCACGCAGCGACAAATGCGACGCGCACAAAAAAGCGGCTGCATAAATGCAGCCGCTCTGGAATTAGCCCCGCCTGTGCCGTCTTTGCCGGCATCCCGAACCTTACGGTTCAAAGGTGGTCACAGTTAGTTCAATTTCGGGTCCATCGGACTAGCGACGCTCACGCCCATCGAACAAAATTCCGCAACCGATGCACATAAATGGTTCAAGGAATATATGGCAATCGCGAACACGGCAGGAGGTTTTAGTGTACCGCAATCGAGCGGCATGTCAAAGACTTTGCAGTAAATTTTGACGATATTTCCATTGAACTAAAACAGGTTCTCTTGAGGCGCCAGCGCAGTATCGAGAACTGTATGCATCGCGGCAATTTTCTGCGTCACGTCGGCCAGCGTCATCCCGGCGAATGGCCCCTCGGATGACTTCGTCGACAACAATTCCGCCGAAATGCCCAGCGCAGCCATGACCGCAATCCGGTCAGTCCCCTTGATCTTGCCGGCGTCGCGGATCGCGCACATTTTCCGGTCCAGGTAGTCGACCGCCTGCTTCAGCGCATCTTCCTCGCCTTCCTTGCAGGCGAGCTTGTAGGGCTGGCCCATGATGGTGACGTCAAGCTGGATCATGCAGGCTCCTCGTTCGCTTCATCCGACGCAGGAATCTTTTCCAGCAACGCAGAGACGCGCTGGTACGCTTCCTCGATACGCCTGGACAAATCGGCATTCTCGGCCGCCGTCGACGCCAGGTTGGCACGCAGGTCGGCATTTTCACGCCGCAGCGATTTCGCCAGTTCGGCCAGCTGGGTGATTTTGTCGGATAGTTGATGAAATTCGGCAATCATGTTGCCACTATAGTGGGGCAAAGGAATTTCCGTCAATAGATTCAAATACTTGGGTCGTCTCTTTAAAGACAGCGGCAGCCTGTCTTGCCGCCCTGCCGGCCTCGTCCTACAATCGAATCGATGGGGCGGTAGCTCAGCTGGGAGAGCGTCGCGTTCGCAATGCGAAGGTCGGGAGTTCGATCCTCCTCCGCTCCACCATGGCGGCTTCTCCTTTCTGCCCTATCTGTCGCTGGAACAATAAGTTTGCCGGGCAGGCAAGGTTATGCTTGCGGAACGGGTACGGCAAAATTATGCTCCTACCTTAAATTCGGGAGGCGAGCAGCGCGGTGTATGGCGAGCAGCGCGGTGTATGGCATGCCACGCGCCGCGGCGGACCTCGACGCTGCTGACCTTATTCTTCCGCTTGATGACATCGGCGCAACGCTGCGCCAGCGACTACGGCGCGACGGCTGAATTTTATTCCAGTAGCCAGGGACTACAATTCCTCGATATCCCATAACTGCCCATCGGCGGTAATCAATGCCGCCCTGAGCACCTTGCCGGGAAAAACCTCTTCCGCCGCCCTTCGGTACCGCTCCAGCTGGCCCTGGTATCCCGCGCGTTCGGCATCCAGCAAGTCGCGTTTGTAGTCGAGGATCCACACTTCATCACTGCTGATTACCGCGCGGTCGAAGCGCATGACTTGGTCAGAAGTGATGATTTCCAGTTCGTTGTACGCGGCATGGAAATGCGCGGGATTGAAGAACCGTTCGAGCGCCGGATGCGAGAGTATGCATTTGGCCTGGTCGCGGACGATTGCGGCGATCGCCGGGGTGCAGCGCAGCCAGCGGGCAAGCTGGCGGGTATCCGGCAGACTCAGTGGCCAGTCGCGTCCGCTCGTCATCCGCTCCAGCAAGGCATGCAGCGCAAGCCCCTCCTCGATCGCTTGATTGCTGAACTGCTGCGGAGGACGCGATGCGCCGGGAAGCGTCGGCGGCTCGAAGAGCGCAAGCAGGAATTCCGTTTCCATCGATGCGGCCTGTGCACGCACGGAACCCGTGACCTCCGGCACCACCTCGGGTACCGCCTGCAGGCGGTGGTACCAGCTGCCTTCATAACAGCCGTCATCCAGGGCGCCTCTAGTTCCGGCGACACCGCTGACGATCAGAATCTGCTTTGCGCGCGTCGCCGCGACATATAACAGGTTCCAGTCTTCCTGCTGTTTGAAAGTTTCTTCGGCTGCGAACAATGGATCGCGCGCGGCGCCGCGTTCGGCCTTGCGTCCGAAACAGGAAAAGTGCGTCGGCGCATTCGCATGCTGAGGCCAGTCGCACAGAATACCGGCATCGTCGCGCGCCGGTTCGCTATGGTTGGCATCCACCAGCACAACGATCGGTGCTTCGAGTCCCTTTGCGCTATGGATGGTCAGAATACGCACTGCGTCGACCGCGCTGTCGACCGAGGCCTCGTCGGGCGCTTCGTTTTCCGCGCCCCGGCGCAGCAACCGTACCGCTTCGATAAATTTCGGCAGGCTGGGATAGCGGCCGGCGTCCAGATTCAATGCAAGTTCGATGAAGGCATCGATGTTGCCGAGTACTTGCGCGCGCACGATGGGCGGTGCCGCCTGCGCATAGCGTGCGATCAGTTCGCCCTGGTGCGCAATCAGGTCCAGCAAGTCATGCACAGGCAGGCGTGGCGCCGCGGCCAGCCATTGTTCCAGCAGCAGGACCGCGCGTTGCAAGGCCTGTGACGCGGTCGGCGCGGCAGCCAGCAATCTTCTCCACCATGTGGGTTCAGGTCGCTGTGCCAGTACGATCAGGTCATCGTCCGACGCGCTGAAAATCGGCGACTTGAGTACGTGGGCAATCGCACGGTTGTCGCCCGGCGTGATCAGGAAACTCAGCAGCGCGATCAGATCGGCCACTTCCAGCGATTCAAGCAAGCCTCCGCGCTTGTCGGATACGAAGGGAATACCGGCGGCGCGCAAGGCGCTTTCATACGCGCTCAGGTAGCTGCGCTTCTTCACCAGCAACATCACGTCAGACCATTTCGCCGGACGTTCCTGCGACGCGGCAAGTTCAGCCATGGCAGCCTGAATGGCGCGTGCGACCGCGCTTCCCTCATCGACGCGACGGGCGTCTTCTTCCTCTTCGCGGGCCTCGGTCAAGGGATCGCGCAAGGTGAAGCCGCCGGCCGCGACCGGCGCTTCCGCTTCGTTGCGAATGAGCGGCAAGCGCCAGACCGTGCCGCCTTCCGCGCCGAGCGTGGTCTGCGGCGCATAGATCGGGTTGCCGATAAAGCCGGTGTTCAGCACATCGACGATGACCGCCGCATTGCGGCGGGTCTGATTGGTGCGCAGCACGCTGGCGCCTTGCGTTGCCAGCATGTCGCGCGCGGCGGTAAAGACACGCGGTTCGGCGCGCCGAAAGCGGTAGATCGATTGCTTGGGATCGCCCACCACGAAGACGCTCGGTTTTTGCTCATCGTCGCCATAGGCGTTCAACCATGCCTGCACGATACTCCATTGCAGCGGGTTGGTATCCTGGAATTCATCGAGCAGGATATGCCGGTAACGCGCATCGAGGCGGCTCTGCAGATAGGCGGCGTGATCATTGTCGGTCAGCAGGCGATAGGCCTGCCACTCGAGATCGCTAAAGTCGAATACCCGCTGTTCCGCCTTGGCGGCCTGATAGTGTTCCAGATACGCCGGACCGACGATGAAGAGTGCCTCGTTCAATGCCAGTACCTGCCGTTCGCAGCTACGCCGCTGCAATTGCAGAAAGGTCTCGGCCAGCGCCGCGAATTCTTCTTCGAACACATTGCAGCCATCCGGACCGATATGCGCTTCCAGGGCCGTCAGCAGCTTGCCGCGCCGATGGTCATTTCCGCGCGGATTGCCCTTGTCGTCGCAGAACTGCATGAGCAATTGTTCAAAGCCTTCGATGGAGGCGCCGGCCGTGAGCGCGCTTTCAATGGCCACCGCGCGTTCCTGGTTGCGTTTGGCGCCCTGCCCCAGTAGCCAGGAAACATTCAGCAGTCGTGCACGAAGCTTGTCGTCTTCCCACACGCTCAGGCGCGCATCGCTGATGCCGTCTCCGCCGCATAGGTCGCGCAGCCACTCGATCGGCGCTTCCTCCGATTGCTGCGTAGAGGCCCACCATTCGGCACGTTTGTCGACAAATGCATCCAGCAGGCGTCTTGCATTCCAGTCGCCGACCATCTGGTACAACTGCATCAATGCCGACTTGATATGCTCGTTTTCTTCGTCGGTCAGCGCCTGCATGAATCGACTGTAGGCGCTGCGCATCAGTTCGCCCGTCGATTCAGTCAGTGTGTAACCGTGCGGCACGCCGGAAGACAATGGCGCGATCTGTACCAGCCTTGCGAACCAGCTATGGAAGGTATCGATCGACAGACTGTGCGGGCTGGCAAGGACGCGCTCGTACAGACCGCGCGCCATGGGCAGCAGGCGCGGCAGGTCGTGTTCGGAAACGCCGCGTTCCAGCAGCAATACCGACACGGCATCCGCCGGATGCAAAGCGAGGTCGTGCAGCAATTGCATCAGACGTTCGCGCATTTCCTGCGCGGCCTTGCGGGTGAAGGTGATGGCGAGCAGCTCTGCAGGCTCGGCGCCGGCCAGCAGCAGCCGCAGCATGCGCGCAACCAACAACCAGGTCTTGCCGCTGCCGGCGCACGCCTCGACCACGACGGAACGCATGGGATCGCAGGCCATGCTTGTAAATGACGCGGTGCCGACCGCCTCGCCATTGGCTTCATAGGCGCGCGGCGACGATGCAGCTTGTTTCATCACCAGGCTCCCTTTCGGCACAGCCCGCGCACTTCACAGTACACGCAGACGCGCTCAATGCCACTGGCCTTCAGTGGGGCGCCGGAAGCGATGGCGCGCACGTTTTTCACAATCTGCTGTTCCAGCATCGCCTGCCATTCAATGAAATTTTTTGCCTCCGCGTCGCCGGTCTTGTCTTTCGTGACTTCGAGCGCGACGAAATGCCCGGCCGACACCGGCAGATCCGACAGCACGCCATAAAAGGCGAGCTGGTGATCCTCGGCCTCCTTGACCTTGTCGCGCAAGGCTTGCAGGCTGCGCGTTTTGTAATCCAGGATTGCGCGCGACCCATCCTCATGCTCGTCGATGCGGTCGATGCATCCGCGCAAGGTGATCTGGCCGCCATCCCAGTTCAGGGTCTTTTCAAACGGCTGCTCTCCGAATGCGAAACGCCAGCCTTTTTCCTCGCGCTCATTGGCCCAGTCGAGATAGGCCGGGATCACCTTTTGCCAGCGCGCGTAGTACCCGAGTGCGGCGGCGCTGCGCGCGAGCGCCTCGTCGAAAACCTTTTGCGAAATCTCGCGCAGCAATCCTTCGCGTGCCGCCGGCGCGACCTTGTGATCCCGGATCGATTCGTGATAGGTCTTGAGAATCGCATGCAGCCAGTCGCCATAGTCGCGCTTTTCCGGCATGTCCGACAATTCGTCGAGACCGGCCAGCCCCAGCATGCGAGTCGCAAAGAATTGATAGGGACAGGCCACGAGACTGTTGTACGCGCTGGCCGACAATTTGCGCGGCAACAAATGCGGCGCGGCCGGAGACGGCATGTGGGGCAGCGCAGTCGTCAACGAACGCAGTGCCATATCGGCACGATGTACCGGCAGCATGCCGGCGCCCGCCCGCTCAAGCGTCAACTGCAGGCGTTCGATCCAGCTGCTGACGGCGTTCGGTTCGCCATTACGGTACGACTGATAGGACAGTACGACTTCCGGATTGACGCTGAGCAGTTCGGCGAAATCGCGCAGTTGCATGCGTTGCCGCATCTCCCTGGTCGCCAATCCGAGCTCGCGGCGCACCGCATTGGCGAAGAACAGTACGTCATTCAATTGCGAAGGCAAATGGTCGGCATCCGCGCCCACCATGATGACTGCATCGAAGCGGCGCAGCTGCGCGCCGTTGAGCTGCAACATGACCACGCGGCGGTCGAACACTTCCGGCACGAATGGCGTCGACTCCAGTTGCAGGCTAAGGAAGGCGCGCCATTCGGCGAATGAAAACGCATGCAGCATGCCGCCGCAATCATGGATCAGCATGTCGAGCAGCTTCACAACCTGTATGCCGGCACCATCGTTTTGCAGTGCATCTCGCATGCCCAGCGCCCGCAGCGCGTCATCGGTGACTGCACCCCATTCACTGAGCGTCTTCCTGCCGGCGAAGGTGCGCGCCTGTTCGAAAATGACTTCTACAAGTTGCCGCGCCGCCGGGGAGTCGTCCAGTACACCCAGTACCGCATCCCAGCCGCCAAGAATATTGAAGCGGCGCAGCGCATGTTCGATTTCCATGACCCGATCGGCCTTGTCCGGCATATCGGCAAACACGCATGGCGACTTGAGCAAGTCGAGCAAGGCAATGGTTTCAGCGCGGGTGCTGACCACATCGAGCAGCGCCGCGATGGACGCTGCCGCGCGCGTTGTCGACAGCTTCCATCCCGTCTCGTCGGACACATAGATCGCCGCCCGCTCAAGCAGCGCGCGCATGCGCCGGGCCACCACGCGGTCCTGGGCAATGATGGCAACGCAGGTCTTGCCCGCCTGCAGCCAGTTGATGATCGTATTCGCGGCGCGCTGCGCTTCGTCTTCGAGACTGCCGCATGCCTGCAGTGAGACGCCGGACGGTGCCGCAATGTCTGCAACGTCGGTATCGAAAAGCGAGCCGTTCTCATGCCGGGCCTGTTCCGGCAATTCCGGCCATGCCGCCGCATAGGCCGCTGCAACACTGTGCTTATGCCAGTCGGGCATCACGCGCAGAACCGGCTGGTATTCAGCATAGGCATTCAGGAAGGCCTCATGCAATGCATCGGCCGGCGCGTGACTGATCCATACCAGCGGCGCGTCGGCTTCGGCAGCCAGGCGCATCATGCGTACCAGACAGGCGGCGGTTGGATCGCTGCTTCCGAGCTGGCTCTTCCAGAGCGACCATACGAGCTGCGACTCGTCGGACAATATGGTTCGTACCGGCAATGGCAAGTGTTCGAGCGCCGCCTGCCATTTGTCTTCCGCCGCCTCCGGTTCAAGATGCATTGCGGGCAGCAAGGCCTCGCTCAATTCATCGAACAGCGTCATCAGGGTTTGCGCCAGCGGCAGCAGATCGACATTGCGCCGTGCGGCAAACAGTTTTTTCAGCCATCCGTGCTGACGCAACTCCGCATACAACGCCATCATTCGCTCGGTACTCGAGCTGACGACATGCTCCGTCGGGTCAGGCGGCAGCATCTTCAGCCATGCCTGCAGCGTGGTGATCCGTGGCGGAATAAAGGTGCGCTTCAATTCGTTCGCCAGGGCGTTCTTCAACAACTGCGCATGAACGAAGTTGGGTACCAGCACCCGGACACTGGAGAAGTCGCCGGCATCGCTGTCCGACCCCGACTCCCTCCATTGCCTGAGCAATGTCCGCGCAAGCACCGGCCAGAAGTCGGCCGAAGGAGGAATGAGTAGGGGCGTAGGCAGCATCGGGTCTCAAAAATATCGAAGGGTGGCGAAGGTAAGGACGATGTATCCGCTGTCGCCTCTAGAGCCTGTTATGAACTATCCCAGGGGTCGGGTTCCTCCCAAAAGGGATGCATCCGCTAGGAGCAGGACGCGCCGCAGTGCGAGCACTGCAAGCGGCCTGCGACACCGCGGGGCACCCTTTTGGGAGGAACCCTGCGGGCAGCCCCGGGAACCAGCCGCCTGCGGCGTTGCAACTCCTTGCCGTAGCACCGCTACGACGCGTCGCTGCGCCTTGCATGCGACTGGTTCCCGGGGCTGCGCGACCCCTGCGATAGTTCATAACAGGCTCTACATTTTATGTGAGCCAAGGCAAAAATTGAGGCGCCGGCTACACTTTTCATGAAAATCGGTTATGATTTACCAACTCCCCGCCGCACTACGTCTTGCAGACCCTTCAAAGGTCTTGAAATCGCGCAATGACGTCTCCACTTGCTTATTGCAATTCCGGACATAGTAGTCAACGGGATCGAGCAAGAACAGTCAGTTGCAGGCGCTGATTTACACCTTTGAACCTCTTTCGAGGAAACCATGAGCGAAAACATCAAATACATTACGGATGCATCCTTCGATTCGGACGTACTCAAGTCCGACAAGCCGGTACTGGTCGATTTTTGGGCCGAATGGTGCGGCCCTTGCAAAATGATCGCTCCCATCCTCGAAGAAGTTGCCAAGGAATACGACGGCAAGCTGCAGATCGCGAAGATGGACGTGGATGCCAATCAAGCGGTGCCTGCCAAATTCGGCATTCGCGGCATCCCTACCCTGATCCTGTTCAAGAACGGCGTGCCGGCAGCGCAGAAGGTCGGCGCCATGGCAAAGGGTCAACTGACTTCGTTCATCGATAGCAACATTTAAGATCGCCGCGGCGGTGCATTTGCACCGCCGCTGTTTTTTGCACTGTTTTGATTTAATAAATTAGCTTAACCCTCCTCGCAGTTCCCTCCCCCACCTTTTATTTCCCATCCCGGGACACCCACTATGCATTTATCTGAACTCAAGGCGCTCCACGTCTCGGCTCTGCTGGACATGGCCATTGGCCTGGAAATCGACAACGCCGCACGTTTGCGCAAACAGGAATTGATGTTTGCCATTCTGAAGAAACGCGCCAAGGCTGGCGAACAGATTTTCGGCGATGGCGCCCTCGAAGTATTGCCTGACGGCTTCGGCTTCCTGCGCTCTCCCGATGCCAGCTATATGGCATCGACCGACGACATTTATATTTCGCCGTCCCAGATTCGCCGTTTCAACCTGCACACCGGCGACTCGATCGAAGGCGAAGTGCGCACGCCGAAAGACGGCGAACGATATTTTGCATTGGTGAAGGTGGACAAGGTCAATGGCGAACCGCCGGAAGCGTCCAAGCACCGCATCCTGTTTGAAAACCTGACCCCGCTGCATCCGAACAAGCTCCTGCACCTGGAGCGCGAGATGCGCGGCGAGGAAAATATTACCGGGCGCATCATCGACATGATTGCGCCGATCGGACGCGGCCAGCGCGGCTTGCTGGTGGCATCGCCAAAATCGGGTAAGTCAGTGATGCTGCAGCATATTGCGCATGCGATCACGACCAACCATCCCGACACCGTCCTGATCGTGCTGCTGATCGACGAACGTCCGGAAGAAGTGACCGAGATGCAGCGTTCGGTACGCGGTGAAGTGGTGGCGTCGACCTTCGACGAACCGGCTACCCGCCACGTGCAAGTCGCTGAAATGGTGCTCGAAAAAGCCAAGCGCCTGGTTGAAATGAAACGTGACGTGGTCATCCTGCTGGATTCGATCACCCGCCTTGCGCGCGCCTATAACACCGTCATTCCAGCCTCCGGCAAGGTCTTGACCGGTGGTGTCGACGCCAACGCGCTGCAGCGCCCGAAGCGTTTCTTCGGCGCAGCACGTAATGTCGAAGAAGGCGGATCGCTGACCATCATCGCCACCGCGCTGATCGAAACCGGCAGCCGCATGGACGACGTGATCTATGAAGAATTCAAGGGCACAGGCAATATGGAAGTCCACCTTGAGCGACGCTTGGCCGAAAAGCGTGTCTATCCATCCATCAATCTGAACAAGTCGGGCACGCGCCGCGAAGAATTGCTGATCAAGCCAGACCAGTTGCAAAAGATCTGGGTCTTGCGCAAGCTGCTGTATGGCATGGATGAAATCGAGGCGATGGAATTCATCCTCGACAAAATGAAGTCGACAAAGAATAACCTGGAATTCTTCGACATGATGCGACGCGGCGGCAACTGATCCGTATCATTCCTGAATGCTGGGACAAGGGCGTTTTGCAGGCGCCCTTTTTATTTGCTCAGCAAAACAATATTCAACAGCAATTGGACAAAGTCATTGAAATACTGACAAGCCTTCATTGCTAGAATCGTATGGCAAGAGATAGGAGACCGTATCGCGTCGCCCTTCTTCCATTGTATAATCGCCGGTTTTCACCCCCCGGCAAGTGACCGGCAATCGGGTCAAGAAGCAGGACGACCGACGAAGTGCCGATTGGCTACCAAACTAATCAGAGGAAAAGCATGAAAGAAGGCGCACACCCGGAATATCGCGAAGTCGTATTCCAAGACATGTCCAACGACGAGAAATTCATCATCCGTTCGACTATCCAGACCAAAGAAAAAATCAGCGTTGACGGCAAGGAATACCCGCTCGTCAAGCTCGAAGTAACAGCGAGCTCGCACCCGTTCTACACCGGCAAGCACAAGATCGTCGACACCGCCGGCCGCGTGGAAAAATTCCGCCAGAAGTTCGGCACTCGCGGTTCGAAGACACAAGCAGCAGGCTGATTCCCTGTACTTCCGTGACTCCCAAAAAGGCAGCTTTGGCTGCCTTTTTTGTTTTTCAGGCAGCATGGGTGTGGCTTTTCCGGCACAATGACGCCGAACTCAATAACAGCTTCCTGCCAATAACCCGTTTGCGTGTTATTCATACGGGCAACATTCCACGGCCGGTGCATAAAGAACAATCCCGTTTCCATCATGAAGCCTGTCCGTCTCCCAGCCTCGGCTACCAATGCGCTTCCCCGCTGGGCCTTGTTCGCGCTGTGCCTGCTGTATATTCTTCCGGGCTTGCTCGGGCGCGATCCATGGAAAACCGACGATGCGGTCGGCTTCGGCATCATGTGGACCATGGCGCATGGTTCGCTCCAGGACTGGTTGTGGCCGAACATCGTCGGTTTGCCGGCGGCTGAAAAAGGGCCTCTTGCTTATTGGATAGGTGCGGTCTGTATCAAGCTGTTCGGCTGGCTGGTGGGCGATGCACGCGCCGCGCGCATCGCTCCGGCAGCATTCTTCTTGCTCGGGTCGTCCGCGGTCTGGTACACCACGTATCTGCTTGGACGGCGGCCGGAAGCGCAGCCGCTGAAGCTGGCCTTTGGCGGACAGCCCGAACCCAGCGATTATGGCCGCACGCTTGCCGACGGCGCACTGCTGATTTTTCTCGGCTGCCTGGGGCTCTTGCTGCACAGCCATAGTACGAGTACCGAAGCGCTGCAGGTATCGATGGTCGCCCTTTGCCTGTATGCCGCGACCTTACTGTTCGATACCCGTTCCCTGCGCGCCGCTGCGCTGCTCGGCCTGAGTCTCGGTCTGCTGATCCTGTCGCGCGGCTGGGTCGTGCCGCTTGCCCTGTGGCTAGGCTTACTGATCCTGGCATCGTTTCGCGAGCGCGCCGTCGTGTTGCGACTGGCGGCGGTATCCTTTCCGATTGCGATCGCGGTTGCCAGTCCGTGGATTATCGCGAATAACATCATGCGTCCATTCGACAGTTCCCCTTATGACGCATGGATGCTGTGGAATTACCGGCAGCTGGGATTGCCTTCCTACACCACGCTGCGCAACTTCTTCAAGAATGGCATCTGGTTTGCATGGCCTGCCTGGCCATTCGCGGGCTGGGCGGTATATGCCTGGCGGCGTCAATACCAGGCGCCGCACATCACCCTGCCGCTGACCTTCTTTGTCGCGTGCGCGCTGCTGGCGCTGTTCCATACCCGTTCGGAGGAAGGCGTATTGCTGCCGATGCTGCCGCCGCTGGCAATTCTTGCCGCCTTCGGCCTGCCGACCATGAAGCGCGGCGCGATCAATGCGGTCGACTGGTTTTCGGTCATGACTCTGACCACTTGTGCCGGGTTCATCTGGCTCGGCTGGATCGCCAAGCAGACCGGCTGGCCGGCGCAGCTTGCAAAGAACGCCTTCAAGCTGGCGCCCGGATTCAAGCCGGAGTTCAACCTGCTCGCATTCATCGTCGCGGTGGGAGCCAGCATAGGATGGGTCATGCTGGTACGCTGGCGGTTATCGCGGCGTCCATCCGTGCTGTGGCGTGCAGTCGTGCTGTCGTCGGGCGGCGTCATCCTGTGCTGGCTGCTGCTGATGACGTTGTGGCTGCCCTGGATTAATTACGGCAAGAGTTATGCTGGTGTGGCCTATCAGCTTGCACAGCGCCTGCCGGCCGGGGATTATTGCATCGATACCAATGTCGGCCCAGCGCAGCGTACTTCGTTTGTGTATTTCGGCGAGGTACCGTTCTCACGCTCTGATAACGACACATGCAGGTTTTTGCTTCTGCAGGACAACAGACGCAGTGGCGATGCCGCCAAACTTATCCGGCATTCCGGCAACCAGTGGCGCCTGCTGTGGGAAGGTCGCCGTCCGTCCGACAAGGATGAACGTTTTCGCCTTTATGAACGGCTGAATTGAAAGAAACGCGCAACAACACGACCCGGATCGCAGCGCTGGCATGGCCGATACTCGTCGGCCAACTGGCGGTGATCGCCAATGGCGTCATCGATACCGCGATGACGTCGCGCTTTTCGGCAACCGATCTGGCTGCCCTGGCGCTGGGTGCCTCCATTTACGTCAGCATTTTTGTCGGACTCAATGGCGTGCTGGCGGCGATTTCTCCTGTCATCGGCCAGCTGTTCGGCGCCGGCCGGTTCAGAGACATCGGCGTGGAAATGAAACAGGGTGCATGGCTGGGGCTGTTTCTGACCATTGCGGGTTGTATGGCCCTGCTTTTTCCTACGCCGCTGCTATCGCTCGCACATGCCTCGCCCGAACTCAATGACAAGGCGACGCTATACCTGCGCACGCTGGCACTGGCACTGCCAGCCACCATGGGCTTCCGTTTATATGCATCGCTCAACACGGCAATCGGCCGGCCCAAGATGGTCATGGGACTGCAGGTGGCCGGTCTGGCCTTGAAAATTCCCGCGAATGCCCTGTTCATTTTCGGCGGATTTGGCATACCGGCAATGGGAGGCCCAGGATGCGCACTCGCGACTACGCTCATTGCATGGACGATCTTTATAGCCAGCGTCGTCATCTTGCATACCAACCCGGCTTATCGCGCCTACGGCTTGTTCGGTACCGGCTTTATCAGGCCAAGCTGGAAAGCGCAGCGTGGGCTGCTGCGGCTCGGGATCCCGATGGGCCTGAGCTATCTGATCGAAGTCACTGCCTTTACGTTCATGGCCTTGTTCATCGCCCGGCTGGGCGCCACCTCTCTGGCCGGGCACCAGATTACGGCAAATTTTGCGACCGTCCTTTATATGCTGCCGCTAGCCATTGCCAATGCGACCGGCACACTGGTGGCCCAGGCGATCGGTGCAGGCCAACCGGAAACCGCGCGCCGCGTAGGGGTGTCCGGCATACGGCTGGCTGCCATTCTGGCGGTAAGCATAGGATGCATGGTCTGGCTATTGCGCGGTCTGATCGTGCAAGCCTACACACCTGACCCGGCAGTGGTGGCTGCGGCACTGCCGCTGTTTTTCTTCATCGCCTTTTATCAGTTGTTCGACTCGGTACAGGTCACCGCCGCATTCGTGCTGCGAGCCTATAAGGTCGCGGTGGTGCCCACCCTGATTTATGCAGTGGCGTTATGGGGCATAGGGCTGGGCGGCGGCTACGTGCTCGGTCTTGATCCGTTCGGCATCAGCCCGCCCGCACTGCATGGTGCAGCTGGCTTCTGGCTGGGAAATAGCGCCAGTCTGGCGCTGGTCGCCGCCGGGCTGCTCTGGTATCTGAGGACTGTCCAGCGGAATAGCCGACCTCAGACGGCATGAAGACCATGGTCACCGACAATCTTTGCCTATACCATGGCGAAGTTTCATCAACTCGCCTTTTTCGATGATGAATGGCAAGGCCGCCCCCGCCGGCAGCGGCCGCTATTTTGTCTGCCACCATGCATGCAGTCTTCTCAAGAAAAGCGCATGAATATATTTCAAGCCATTGCCCTTGCCTGCCTGACACCCTTGCTGACGGCCTGCGCAATACAACCGGTGCCGACCAAGGTCGATGCAAACCCGCCGGCGCAATGGCATGCGCCCTTGCCGCATGACGGCAACCCGCACAAGCTGGCGGAGTGGTGGAACCAGCACAACGACCCATTATTGACCGAGCTGATTGCCGCTGCGCAGGAAGCCAGCCCAACGGTTTCCGCGGCAAGCGCCCGCATTGCGCAGGCGCGCGCCAATCGCGTGGCTGCGGCCGCTGCCCTGCTGCCGACGGCCGATGCATCGCTGAGCGCCACCCGGGCGCGTTCGCAGCCTCCTACACCCACCGGAAGTGCACTACAGGCAGGCATGCAAACAGCATGGGAAATCGATTTGTTCGGCGGCAACCGCGCCGGACGCACAGCAGCCGAAGAACGTCTGGCAGGCGCGGAAGCAGGTTGGCATGAAGCCCGTGTTTCCGTTGCCGCCGAACTCGCCAGCCAATACTACAGCTTGCGCAGCTGTGAACTGCTGCTGGCCATCGCCCGCTCCGATGCCGGTTCGCGCGCCGAAACTGCACGTCTTGCCAAGCTGAGTGCCGAAGCCGGCTTTCAGTCGCCGGCCAATGCCGCGCTTGCACGTGCCAGCGCGGCGGATGCGAATAGCCGCGCGACCCAGCAACAGGCGCAGTGCGAGCTGGATGTCAAGGCGCTGGTCGCCCTCACAGCAATATCCGAAACGCCCCTGCGCCAGCGGCTCGGCGCAATGTCGGCCGTTCTACCCCAGAGCTTTATGCTTTCGGTAGACCGCCTGCCAGCCAACGTGCTGGCCCAGCGTCCGGACATATTCAATACGGAACGCGAAGTCGCCGCCGCCAGCGCCGATCTCGGCAGTGCACAGGCGCAGCGCTATCCGCGGCTGACCCTGAGCGGCTCGCTGGGCGCGACCCGGTTCCGAACCGGCGGCGCGGAAGTGGATTTGACGACCTGGTCGATCGGACCGCTTGCGCTGTCGGTGCCGGTGTTCGACGGTGGCCGGCGCATCGCCATTGCAGAGGCGGCACGGGCCCGATACGACGATGCGGTCGTCCGTTATCGCGCGCAAGTGCGGCAAGCGGTGCGCGAAGTCGAACAAGCACTGGTCAGTCTTCAGAGCACCAGTTCCCGCAGCGACGATGCCCGCATTGCGGCCGAAGGCTACCGTCGTTCATTTGCGGCTACCGAGGCGCTGTATGGTGGCGGTCTGGCCAGCCTGGTCGAACTGGAAGAATCGCGCCGCACCCGCCTTGCCGCGGAACTCGCCGTGGTCTCGCTTCAGCGTGAACGCATCGCGGCATGGATCGCCCTGTACCGCGCGGCCGGCGGCGGCTGGAACGCCATTGCGCAACCCTGAAATTTCCGATGACGATGAGCAAAAACATCACATGAAACGTATTCAATTCAAGCCGCTGACCATTGGCCTGATCGTCGCCGCCGTGCTGGCCGCAGTCGGGATTGCGCTTTTCGCCGGCAGGCCGGGCGCCGCCGCTGAAGATAAAAAACCATCCGCACCCAAGCCGGCATTGACAGTCACCACAGTCAAGCCGACACAGGCCAAGGTGCCAGTCCGCATGACGGCCAACGGCAACATCGCCGCCTGGCAGGAAGCCATCATCGGCAGCGAATCCAATGGCTTGCGCCTGACCGATGTGCGTGTCAATGTCGGCGACACGGTACGCGCCGGGCAGGTGCTGGCCACCTTCGCGGAAGATACCGTCAAGGCCGATGTCGCGCAGGCGCGCGCAGGCCTGATGGAAGCCGAAGCGAATGCCGCCGATGCCGCGGGCAACGCCGCGCGCGCCCGTACGCTGCAGCAGACCGGCGCGCTCAGCACGCAACAAATCAACCAATATCTGACTACCGAACAAACCGCAAAGGCAAAGGTCGAGGCGGCAAAGGCCACGCTCGCAGCGCAGCAACTCAGGCTGACATACGCACGCCTGATCGCACCCGATGACGGCATTATTTCCGCGCGCAACGCGACGGTCGGTGCCGTGGTACCGGCCGGCACCGAGCTGTTCCGGCTGATCCGGCAGGGTCGGCTGGAATGGCGGGCGGAAGTCACCTCTACCGAACTGGGCAAGCTGCGCACCGGCACTCCCGCGCTGATCACTGCGGCCAACGGCACCGAAATCAAGGGCCGGGTGCGCAAGTTCGCGCCGACGGTCGATCCGCAAACACGTTCCGCGCTCGTCTACGTCGACCTCACGCCAACGGCGGACAATGTCGCACCGGCGAAAGCCGGCATGTTTGCCAAAGGCGAATTCGATCTGGGCATCTCGTCCGCCTTGACCGTGCCACAGCAGGCACTGGTCGTGCGCGACGGGTTCAGCTATGTTTTCCGCCTTAATCAGGACAATCGGGTCAGCCAGGTCAAGGTAAAGACCGGTCGTCGACTTGCAGACCGGGTCGAGATACTTGAGGGCATTGCCGAAGATGCCTCCATCGTGGCAAGCGGAGCCGGCTTCCTGAATGACGGCGATCTGGTCAAGGTCGTGTCGCCCAAAGCAAAATAAGGAACGTAGCGTGAATTTTTCCGCCCTCTCCATCCGCAATCCTATTCCTGCGATCATGCTGTTTGCCCTGCTGACATTGGGCGGCTTGCTCGCCTATCGCTTCAACGCAGTGCAGGACTTTCCCGATATTGAACTGCCGATCGTCACCGTAAATGCTTCGCTGCCGGGTGCGGCGCCGGCCCAGCTCGAAACCGAGGTCGCGCGAAAGATCGAGGACTCGATTGCTTCGGTACAGGGTGTGAAGAATCTGCATACCAAGGTGCTCGACGGCGAAGTACAGATAACGATCGAGTTCATCCTGGAAAAGCAGATTTCCGATGCGGTTAACGATGTGCGCGACGCCGTCGCTCGAGTCCGCGCCGATCTGCCCAGCGAGCTGCGTGATCCGACTGTAACCAAGAACCCCACCGCCGGCCGCGCGGTACTAAGCTTCATTGCCAGTACCGCGGCCGGAGCCGACAGCCGTCTCGACCAGCAAGAACTAAGCTGGTTCGTCGATAACGCCGTCACCAAGCGAATACTTGCCGTACCTGGCGTGGGTGCGATCAAACGGATCGGCGGCGCCACGCGTGAAATCCGTATCGAACTGGATGCCGGCAAAATGACGGCGCTTGGCGTCTCGGCGATCGATGTATCGCGCCAGCTGCGGCTGGTGCAACAGGAAGCGCCGGGCGGACGCGGCGATGTGAGCGGCGCCGAGCAGGCCGTGCGCACCATTGCGACGGTGAAAACCGCTTCCGAACTTGCCTCTCTGCATATTCCACTGGCCGATGGCCGCCGGATCAGACTGGACCAGATCGGCAACGTCAGCGATACCGTTGCAGAACAGCGATCGGAAGCCACTCAGGACGGGCGAAAGGTAGTCGGCTTTGAAATCTTCAGGACCAAGGGTGCGAGTGAAGTTGCCGTGGCACGCGACGCGCGCGATGCGATTGAAGAATTGCAGAAGGCGTATCCGAACATCGCGCTCAAGCAAGTGATCGACAACGCCATGCCGGTTGAAGAAAACTTCGACGGTTCCATGCATCTGCTCTATGAGGGCGCGCTCCTCGCCGTGCTGGTGGTATGGTGGTTCCTGCGCGACTGGCGTGCGACACTTGTCTCGGCTGCGGCACTGCCGCTGTCGGTCATCCCCACCTTTCTCGGCCTCTCCTATTTCGGTTATACGCTCAACACCGTGACACTGCTCGCCATAGCACTTGTGGTTGGCGTGCTGGTTGATGACGCAATCGTGGAAATCGAGAACATCACACGCCATCTGCACATGGGCAAGAGCCCGATGCAGGCCGCACTCGATGCAGCCGATGAAATCGGCATGGCGGTTATTGCCACCACGTTCGCGCTGGTGGCAGTGTTCCTGCCCACGGCATTTATGGGCGGCATTCCCGGCCTGTTCTTCAAACAGTTCGGCTGGACCGCGGTGATCGCCATCCTTGCATCGCTGGTCGTCGCGCGATTGCTGACGCCGATGATGGCGGCTTACCTGTTGAAACCGGAAAAACCGACTGAACACACGGATGGCTGGATCATGCGACGTTACCTGGTCGTGATGCAATGGTGCCTGCGTCACCGCCTGATAACGGCGATCGGCTCGGCGGTGTTCTTTTTCACATCGCTTGCCTTGGTTCCTCTGCTGCCGACCGGCTTTGTTCCTTCCGCCGACCGCAACCAGACACAGATCAACCTCGAACTGCCGCCCGGCAGCACCTTGGCGGAAACCGCCGAGGTCGCCGAACGTGCACGGCGCGAAGCCATGCAAGTCAAAGGCATTGTCAGCGTGTTCAGCTCGATCGGCGGCGGCTCCAGCGGGGATGCCTTTGTGCCCGGCGCTGCAGCGGAAGCGCGCCGTGCGGTATTGACCTTGTCGACAGTGCATCGCACCGAGCGCGCCGAATCCTTGACCGACCTTGAGCAAGAGTTGCGGCAGCGCCTTTCCGACATTCCCGGCGCACGCTTTAACGTGGGTCCGCCGGATACCGGTGTCAAGATGCAGCTGGTCTTGCGTAGTGAAGATCCCGTCGCGTTACAAGATGCTGCGCAAAAAGTGGCACGCGACCTGCGCACCCTGGAAGGTATCGGCAATGTCAGTTCAAGCGCTTCACTGGTGCGACCGGAAATCATCGTGCGGCCCGATTTCGCGCGCGCGGCCGATCTCGGCGTCACCGCATCAAGCATAGGTGAAACAGTCCGCGTCGCGACGGCCGGCGACTATGACATCAGTCTGCCGAAACTGAACCTGTCGGAGCGCCAGGTACCGATTCGCGTCAAGCTGCCTGACGCCGTGCGTGCCGATCTCGCGGCCATCGAACGCCTTACCGTGCCCGGCCGCCATGGCCCCGTCATGCTGGGCACCGTAGCCGACGTCAGCATCGACAGCGGACCGGCGCAGATCGACCGGCTCAACCGCAGCCGCAATGTAACGCTGGAAGTGGAACTCGGCAACCGCTCGCTCGGCGAGCTGAATACCGAAGCCAGAGCATTGCCTTCGATGAAGAATCTGCCGCCCTCAGTCAAGATCGCCGAACTTGGCGACGCCCAGGAAATGCAGGCCTTGTTCGCCAGTTTCGGTATTGCGATGCTGATCGGCGTGTTGTGCATTTATGGCGTGCTGGTGTTGTTGTTCAGGGATTTCATGCAGCCGATCACTATTCTGGCCGCGCTCCCACTATCGATCGGCGGCGCCTTCGTCGCCTTGCTCATTACCGGAAAAGCCTTGTCCATGCCATCGATGATTGGCCTGATCATGTTGATGGGGATCGTCACCAAGAATTCCATCCTGCTGGTGGATTATGCAATCCTGGCGCGCTTCACCGGCATGAATCGCTTCGATGCGCTGGTCGATGCCTGCCACAAGCGCAGTCGTCCGATCGTCATGACGACCATTGCGATGGGCGCCGGCATGATGCCGCTGGCGCTGGGCTGGGGGGCGGATCCGAGCTTCCGGTCACCGATGGCGATTGCCGTCATCGGCGGCTTGATTACTTCAACATTGCTCAGCCTGCTCGTGGTGCCCTCCGTCTATACCTATATCGACGATCTTGAACTGGTATTGCGCCGCCTGCGCGGCAAACTCAAGGGTCATGACCACGCCGTGAAGACCGCTACGGTGAATGAGGAAGCTCGTTGATACCGGTGGGGGAGTGATGCGAAGCGCATCCTGGCAATGCAGGACGCTTCACGCTTGCAGTGGTGGGAGGGCTATCGCTTGGCGCAAAACGATCTGGATGGATCCTCTTCGCAACGCATATCGATAATGGCTCGCACCGCGATGCTGCCGATAATGCCGGCGATCAGCAGTGCGATCATGGTTTGAATGATGGTCCAGCCCTTTTCCTTCATGATTTTCCTTGTTTATGCCTGATAAGCTTTGCCCGTATGCGTCGGCTGACAACCATGATTGCGTAAAGCAATACAGATCGCTTCATAGCTTCATATACGGCCGCTGCAGAATATAGCTTAAAGTGGCGGGCAATGCCTGTTGGCGAAGTGGCATTGAAAAGAGAAAACCTTGGATGGACAGCGGATGGAGAATAGTCGGGTTCGACGCCCGCACCGATGAAGGCTGCGCTATTCATCGTTGAACCAGGCGCCGGCCAGGCCGCATAGCAGGACAATGGCGCCTATCATGACCCCGGCAATCGATATCATGGCAGCATCCATGTTGGCCGCTATCAAACCACCTGCCAGAAGGATCACGCCCAAGAGCTGCAATAATTTGTATTCCATGGAATTCATGCGACACGCAATTGCAAAGAGAGCAATTAAAGCGTATACGACGGGCAATGACATGCCATGTCTATGGGAGGCGAAACCCTATCATGGGCTATCCGGGCTCTGCTTTCCCGGACTGACGCTCCAGTTCGACTTCGGCCAGTTTCCATGTCCACAAGTTCTGACGGCGAAGCACGAAGTTCCCGCTCTCGGCCGGCAAGTTAGCCCCTCGAAACACGACACGCTCCCATCCACGGTAAGACACCGTCATCGCGGGCAAGACGGTCGCATCAGGCACTTGGGTAAGCGTGCTGACAACAACATTCCGTGTGATGCCTGGTTTGCCCACATGGAGCATCTCGATGATGCCCGGCGGCGTCAGCATGACATCGATCAACGGCCCGGCCAGACCGTTGACGATGGTCTCCGTCAGCGATTCCAGGGAATTGCCGTGGTTCGGGTTCACGCCTGGCTTCCTACCCGTTGTACCGGTCACCTGCTCCTTCAAACTACTGCGAAGCGCCGGAAAATCAACGTAGGAGGAAAAGGATTCATAGTCGCGGTTTTCAATTGCGCTACGCATGCGATATAGCGTCCAGTGCGGACTGAAGTAGCTTGCCAGGACCAGCAGAATGGCGAGCGTAAGCGCGGCGGCGGCGAGTCGTTTCATGACACCATTTTAGGGCAATAGGGTGTCAAGGCGGCAGGCACGGTCAGTTAATAGTGAATAGCCCCTCCCGCAATTACTGGTAGCCAAATGGTTGTGAATCAACAAGCCTTTAGATGAACTTCATTTCGCTTTTCGAAATAACCAATTGCTACAGTCGCTGTTTATCTCCATTCCCGCAATGAATAAACTGTGCTTCATCGATGAGCACACGACAAAACGAGTGCGACGCACCGAGGCAGGCCCCGACGGCAGACGTTTGCCTGAATCGCCGAGACTGAGTTACTAACCGTTATTTCTGGAGAATCAAAATGAATGCTAAAAATCTGATTGCCGCTATCGCTATCCTCGCTGGTACAAGCTCCGCTTTTGCGGCTGAATGGGTAGACTTCATCGACTTCCAATCGACAAAAACCCGCGCTGAAGTGATCGCAGAACTGAAGGATGCGCAAGCTCAAGGGACTTACGTCGCTGGCGGCAACGAATTTACCGCGCCCGATGCCCGGTTCGCTTCGACCAAGACACGGGCGCAAGTAATGGCCGAACTCAAGCAAGCCCAGGAAGATGGCTCGTACGCACTGGCGCACCAGGAGTTCGACGGCCAGTATCCAGGTTTGACCAACGGCAGCAACGCAGGCTCCCGCCTTGCTCGCGGCGGTAAGGCAGCAAACGTCAACTAATACTGCTTGCACTAAAACAGACGCCGCCTAAAGAGCGGCGTTTTTGTTTGATGCGCCTGGAATTCGCAGAATCGGCGATTTCCTAACAGCCTGCACGGTCCTACACTTTCATCGGCAAAATCACCATCTGCAAACTCTCAAAATGCAGTCTCCGCTGAATCGCCAATGCCGCCTGATTATGCAACAGCCGGGTGAACCAGTTGTCGTGTTCGAAAATTAGTTTACTGGTGAAAAAGATCGAACTCGGATATTCCTTGCTCACCGTTTCACACAGTTTGGTCACTTCATCCACCACATCAGTACCGAAGCCAAGGTAGGCGGCGGATGCCATGCCATGGCTATGGCAGAAGTCGACAAAGAACTTGAGAGTGGCATTTGCTTCGGCGCGCATGTGCTCCACCGCACCTTCACCGCCGTAGGCATGCGAGTCGACCGTGCGTGCGTTCACGAAAATGAAATTCTTGAAGTGCCCGGGAAACATGCGCTGCACCCAGAGCAAGGCATGCAGGCCGCCACCGCGCGATGACCCGACAATAAACACTGCGGTCTGACTATCGGGGTCAGGATCGATCGCGCCGGTACGTGCGCCGAAAGGCTGGTTGGCGAATACCTGGTCGACCGAATGAATGGCGTTCTTGGTATCGCGGTAGTGATTACGGATATAGATGCAAAGCGCGGCAATGGCGCCGATGATGACTGCGGCGGCCCAGCCGCCTTTGGTAAATTTTTCCACCAGCAGCACTACAAGAATGCCGGCGCAGATAATGAAACCGGTCAATGAGAGCAGCAGCCGGCGTACCCAGTATTTTTGATCGCGATTACGCCACCAGTACAGGCAGAGGCCGAACAGCGAGACCGCAAAGGTCAGAAACACCGACACGGAATAAAGCACCACCAGCAGGGTCACGCTGCCGCCAGTCCAGAACAGGATCGCGAGGGCGGCGATTCCCATCACCAGTATGCCGTTCTGAGTGACCAGGCGCGTGGACAGATAACGGAATTTATGCGGTACCCAGGAGTCGGCTGCCATGTTCGACAAGACTGCCGGTCCGCCGAGAAATCCCGTATTGGCGGCGACAAACAGCAGGCCGGCTTCGAAAGCCAGCACCAGCGTCAGTATGATCTGGTTGCTCCACGCGCTCATGCCCAGGCTTTCGATGATGGCGCGGAAGGTCGATGCATTCAGGGTTTGCCCGGCAACAGGCTTGGCATCCCACAGCAGATATAACAGGATGATGCCGCTGGCGGTGAATGCAAGCGACAGCGCCATGTAGAACATGGTCATCTTGCCGGTATATACGCGCGGCTCAGCGAGGATGTTGACGTTGTTCGACACCGCTTCAAGGCCGGTGTAGGTACCGCCGCCCTGGGAATATGCCAGCAGCAGCATGCCGGCCACGCTAATCCATCCGATGTTGCTGGCAAGCGAAGTGGTTTCGGACAAGGTGCTGGGAATCAGATCGGGCAGATAAGATGCATGCGCAAAGATGCCGTAGACGATCAATGCAAAATGCGTGATGACGAAGCCGAGGAAGATCGGCAGCAGGATGCGGATCGCTTCCTTCATGCCGCGCAGATTAAGGATGATCAGCAGTCCGACGAAAAAGACTTCCGCCGCTAATTTGTACGGGTGGAATCCAAGTGGTAACAGCGAAGCAAGCGCTTCGACCCCCGCCGCGACCGAGATCGATATGGTCAGCACGTAATCAAGAATCAACGCGCATCCGGCAACGAGCCCGAGATACGGACCGACCAGGATGGAGGCAACGCGATATCCGCCCCCGCCGGTGGGAAACAATTCAATGACCTGGTTATAGGCAAGCGCGATGATGAACACGGTAATGGCCGTGGCAAGCGCCATGTAGAGACCGAGGTGACTGTGCTCGCCGAGTGCACGGAATGTCTCTTCCGGTCCGTAGGCCGATGACGACAAGCCGTCCGCGCCGAGACCGACCCAAGCTAAAAAGGCGACCAGCGCAAGGGAATGCCGGGTCTCGGTTTTCATCGGGTCAAGTGCTTTGCCGAGCACGATTTCGCGGATTTTGGCGGGCTTCATTATTGTTATGCATAGTAATTGGCAGGAAGTAGGCGATGATACGCCTTTCGATTCCGGTATGACAATGCAATCGCGCGGAGCCCGTGTTGCTCGATTGCTGCAAATCGGTGATAATAGCGGGCGCGTCGCCGAGATGGCGGAATAGGTAGACGCACGGGACTCAAAATCCCGCGCTGGAGACAGCGTGCCGGTTCGATTCCGGCTCTCGGCACCAATCGCAATAACAGTGGATACGCACCCTTCGAGGTGCGTTTTTCATTTCTGGTCTCGTTGTTCAATACAGTCTTTCTTTGGCTGTTCTTCAGGTCTTTCCAGCTCAGCTCGACACCCGGTTTATACTTACTGACCGGTCACCACCCTCATTCGCCTTTAGTCGACTTCATGCCTGTCTCTCTCGATAACCTGCTGGTCGTAGGAATTTCCTCGCGTGCATTGTTTGACCTCGAAGCCGAGGAAACGATTTTCCGTACGCAGGGGCTCGAAGCCTACAGGAAACATCAGATTGATAATGAAAACGAAATTCTGAAACTGGGCTCCGGCTTTGCGCTCGTGCGTGCCCTGCTGAAGCTGAACGTACTCGTTCACAATCAGCGCTTTGTCGAAGTCGTCATCATGTCGCGCAATTCGTCTGAGACGTCAATGCGTATTTTTAATTCCATTCGCCATTACGATCTCGACATTACGCGGGCGGTACTGTCGGGTGGCGCGCCTCTCGCACCCTACCTGCACGCGTTCAATGTCAGTCTTTTTCTGTCCCTGCATGAAGACGACGTACAGGCGGCGATCAATTCAGGCGTGGCGTCTGCACTGCTGTATCAGAAGCCGGACAATGCCTTTGAGGAACTCGATCAGATCCGAATCGCTTTTGATGGCGATGCCGTGATTTTTTCGGATGAATCCGAACTGATTTATCAAACCCAAGGGATTGAAGCGTTTGAAAACCACGAACGCGAGAATGCCCTCAAGCCGCTGCCGGAAGGGCCATTCGCCCGCCTGCTGAAAGCCCTTTCGTATATTCAGAACAATTTCAAGTCGGCCGACGGACGCTCCGCGCCTATTCGTACCGCACTGGTGACCGCGCGCTCTTCACCCGCGCATGAACGGGTTATCCGCACGCTGCGTGCATGGAATGTTGCGATCGATGAGACTTTCTTCATGGGTGGAGTTGGCAAGTCAGACGTGCTGGCAGCCTTCAAGCCGCATATCTTCTTCGATGACCAGCCCGGCCATTGCGATCGCGCTGCACCCCTGGTACAGACGGGGCGCGTACCGCTCAAAACCTTGCTTGAGCAAGGCCGCCTGACAAAATAGGCAGGCAAAAATAAGCTTTTGGCAATATCTCTGACTGCGGATGTATTTCACCACCGAATAGATGGCATGCGTCAACAATTGTGCGCGCACAAATACACGGCCTTCCCCATAGCAAAAAGCGGCTCTTCCGCATGGAAGAGCCGCTTTTTTATCGGTGCGCTTAACCGCCGATTAACGCTCAGCCACTGCGTCCATCACGCACAGCGCGGTCATGTTGACGATACGGCGCACGGTCGCGGATGGCGTCAGCACATGGACCGGTTTTGCACATCCCAGCAGGATGGGGCCGATCGCGATACCGTTGCCCGCCGCGGTTTTCAGCAGGTTGTACGAGATATTGGCCGCGTCAATATTGGGAAGAACCAACAGGTTGGCATCGCGCTTGAGCGGTGAATCCGGCATGACCGACTTCAGCAAGTTCGGATCGAGCGCGGTGTCGCCGTGCATTTCACCATCGATTTCCAGATCCGGCGCACGCTCGCGAATGATTTCAAGCGCGGCACGCATCTTGCGCGCCGACTCGCTGTTGCTGGTGCCGAAGTTCGAGTGCGACAGCAGCGCGGCACGCGGGCACAGGCCGAAGCGGCGCATTTCTTCCGCAGCCAGGATGGTGATCTCGGCGAGCTGGTCGGCGGTCGGATTTTCGTTGACGTGGGTATCGACCATGACGACCTGGCGATCCGGGAGGATCAGTGCATTCATCGCGGCATAGACATTGACGCCTTCGCGCTTGCCCAGGACCTGATCGATATAGTGCAGATGCAGCGACGTGGTGCCGAAGGTTCCGCAGATCATGCCGTCGGCGGCGCCCTTGTGAATCATCATCGCGCCGATCAGCGTATGGCGGCGACGCATTTCCAGCTTTGCATACTGCTCGGTCACGCCCTTGCGGCGCGTCATCGCCAGGTATTCCTGCCAGAACTCGCGATAGCGCTCGTCGTATTCCGGGTTGATGGTTTCAAAGTCCACGTCGGGACGCATGCGCAAGCCGAATTTTTCGATGCGCTGCGCCAGCACGGCGGGGCGTCCGACCAGAATCGGCTTCGCGAGCTTTTCATCGATCACGACTTGCACCGCGCGCAGTACGCGTTCTTCTTCGCCTTCGGCAAACACGATGCGCTTGCGCGCGGCCGGCGCCTTCTTCGCGATCTGGAAGATCGGCTTCATGAATGTGCCGCTGCGATAGACGAATTGCTGCAGTCGGCTACTATAGGCCTGCATGTCCTGAATAGGACGCAGCGCGACGCCGGACTCTTCCGCCGCCTTGGCGACTGCAGGCGCAATCTTGATCATCAGGCGCGGATCGAAGGGCTTGGGAATCAGGTATTCCGGGCCGAACGACAGGTTGCTGATGCCGTAGGCGGTGGCGACGATGTCCGATTGTTCGGCCTGCGCGAGGTCGGCGATCGCATGGACCACGGCGATTTCCATTTCACGCGTGATCGTCGTGGCGCCGCAATCAAGCGCGCCGCGGAAGATGTAGGGGAAACACAAAACGTTGTTGACCTGGTTCGCATAGTCCGAGCGGCCGGTCGCGATCACGGCATCGTTGCGGACCGCCTTCACTTCTTCCGGTAGGATTTCCGGGGTCGGATTGGCCAGCGCCAGAATCAGCGGCCGTGCCTTCATCTTGGCGACCATCTCGGATTTAAGCACGCCGCCGGCGGACAGGCCGAGGAAAATGTCGGCGTCGGGAATGACTTCCGCCAGGGTGCGGGCGCTGGTGTCCTGGGCAAAGCGTTCCTTGTCGGGATCCATCAGCTCGGTGCGACCCTTGTAGACCACGCCGGCCAAATCGGTGACAAAGATGTTTTCAATCGGGAAGCCGAGGTCGACGATCAGGTCGAGACAGGCCAGTGCGGCTGCGCCTGCGCCGGAGACAACCAGTTTGCATTCCTTGATGTCCTTGCCGACGACCTTGAGACCGTTCAGGATCGCCGCGCCGACGATGATCGCCGTGCCGTGCTGGTCGTCGTGGAAGACCGGGATCTTCATCCGGTCGCGCAGCTTGCGCTCAATATAAAAGCACTCGGGCGCCTTGATGTCTTCGAGGTTCACGCCGCCGAAGGTCGGTTCCAGCGACGCGATAATGTCGCACAGCTTGTCGGGGTCGTTTTCATTGATTTCGATATCGAACACGTCGATACCGGCGAACTTCTTGAACAGCACGCCCTTGCCTTCCATGACGGGTTTGGAGGCCAGGGGGCCGATATTGCCGAGGCCGAGAACCGCGGTGCCGTTCGTAATTACCGCAACCAGGTTGCCGCGCGCGGTGTATTTGAACGCATTGGCGGGATCGACGACGATTTCTTCACAAGCCGAAGCCACGCCGGGCGAGTATGCGAGGGCAAGGTCGCGCTGATTGGTCAGTTGCTTGGTGGGCGTAACGCTGATTTTTCCAGGGGTGGGGAATTCATGGTACTCGAGCGCCGCCTGTCGAAGCTGCTGTCGAAGTTCTTCTTTTTGATCGGTCGACGATTCCATGATGTGGCCTTCCTTTTTAGCTTGCGGAAAACACTGGATTTTATCAGAGGGAATCGACGCGATTCATACGTATTTGTCCTAGATAGATTGACCATTGGTACTAGAATTGCGCAGTCTGCGATAAAGATTTCTATTGATTTTTTAATTTAAATTAATTTTATTAATATTGGCTCTGATCTCATGGCGCACTTTTTTGCTATGCCAAATAGGGAATAAGTCAGATATGGGATTTTTTCAGACCCACCCCATTCTCGCAATTCCACCTCATGCCGTTCATACTGCATGGCGAAAATGGTCTGCACATACATATATAAGACAGAGGAGAGGCTCGAAATGGTTGCGAAGATGCGCAAGGAGCCATCAACAGAAGACGATGTACATGGCATTTCCTTCGGTACAATCTGGGCATGCTGTCAGAATTCGACCTTATTTCCCGCTATTTCACTCGCCCCTCGCACAATTTAGGCAGCGCCGTTGCGCTCGGTATTGGCGATGACTGTGCGCTGATCACCCCCTCGCCGGGCATGCAACTGGCGATCTCCTCCGACATGCTGGTGGAAGGCCGCCATTTTTTTGCCGGGGCTGATGCCGGCAGGCTTGGTCACAAATGCCTGGCAGTGAACCTTTCCGACCTGGCTGCGATGGGGGCAAGACCGCTCGCATTCACGCTGGCGCTCTCGCTGCCATCTGCCGATCCGGCATGGCTAGCGCCCTTCTCGTCCGGATTGCTGGCTTTGGCGGACCAACACCACTGCGCGCTGATCGGCGGCGACACGACCAAGGGCCCGTTGAATATCTGTATCACGGTATTCGGCGAAGCGCTGCCGGGCCTGACATTGCGGCGCGATGCCGCGCTGCCGGGTGACGATATCTGGATTTCCGGAACGCTGGGCGATGCCAGACTTGCGCTGGCAGGGTACCGCAATGAAATCGTTCTTGATGATGCGACACTGGACAAGGCAGGCGAGCGCATGCATAGGCCGACGCCGCGCGTCGAACTGGGTACGGCGTTGAGCGGCATTGCACATGCTGCGATCGATATCTCGGACGGACTGGCCGGCGATCTTGGCCACATCCTGTCCAGATCCGGCACCGGGGCATCATTGATGGTAGACGCATTGCCTGCCGGACCGATGCTGTCCTTGCAGCCGGATGCGCTGCGGCGCCGCTTTACGCTGTCTGGCGGCGACGACTATGAATTGTGTTTTACCGCGCCGGCCGATCACCGCGATGCCGTGTTGACTGCGGCGCAACGAGCAAACGTTCCCGTTACGCGGGTCGGCAGCATCGACGCCGATGCCGGACTGCGGCTCCTGGATGCCAACGGTGCGCCACTGGCATTGCAACCCGCTTCATTCGATCATTTCGCTACCCCATGAATACCCTGGAATCCGGGCGCACCGCTGTCATAGTCAGGCCCAACGCCCGCTTCATGCTCTCGCATCCGGCGCACCTGCTAGCACAAGGCTTTGGCAGCGGCTTGTCGCGCATCATGCCCGGCACTGCCGGGACCTTGCTCTCATGGCTGAGCTATGCCGTGCTCACATCACGCTGGCCGGGCGTCTTCACGCCGGCAATATGGACTTTGATCATTGTTGCCGGATTTTTTATCGGCATCTGGGCTTGCCGCATTACCGGACGCAATCTTGGCATCGCCGACCACGGCAGCATGGTGTGGGATGAAATCATTGCGTTCTGGTCAGTGATGGTATTTCTTTCACCGGCGGACTTGGTGACACAGTGCTTGGCTTTTTTTTGGTTCCGCGTTTTCGATATGATGAAACCTGAGCCGATCCGCTACTTCGACCGTCGCTTCAAGGGCGGTTTCGGCGTGATGTGGGACGATATCGTTGCGGCGTTTTATACCTTGCTGCTGTTTGCGTTATGGCGCACGCTGTATCCGGTTTAAGATTGGCACAAAAAAAATCGCGGCCCGAAGACCGCGAAAGCTCGAATCTGCACATCGCTGCTCAAACCGGCCGCCTGATCGCTCAATCAGGACAACCTCTGTGCAAATTCATTGTGCGTGCTTCGACCGGTCTCCTCATTGAGGAAAATCACATGGAGGTCGCCGAGCGCACCTCTCGGTCGTAGAATCCCTATGACACGAGCAGCTAGGCTTCGGCGTCATCTGCTTCAAAGATTCCGGCAATAGCACAATCGAAAAACACATCGAGAAGGTCTCGCGCCGTTCCGCCGGGCGCAATTCTTTCAGGAAGGTGAAGCCACATGATGCAGCAACATCCAAAACGGGACAAACGCTGGCAATTCTGGATCGATCGGGGCGGCACTTTTACCGACATCGTCGCGCGCCGGCCGGACGGCAGGCTGATGACGCACAAGCTGCTTTCCGAAAATCCGGAACAGTACAAGGATGCTGCCGTGGCCGGCATCAAGCGCCTGCTGGGCATAGAATCCGACGCGCCGATCCCGTCTGCCCTGGTCGAAGCGGTCAAGATGGGTACCACGGTGGCCACCAATGCGCTGCTGGAGCGCAAGGGAGATCCAACGGCGCTCGTCATCACCAGAGGCTTTCGCGACGCGCTCCGCATTGCCTATCAGAACCGTCCCCGCCTGTTTGACCGGCACATCGTGCTGCCCGAACTGCTATATGAAAAGGTAGTGGAAGTCGATGAACGCGTCAGCGCGCAAGGCGATGTCATCCTGCCGCTGGATGAAGCGCAGATAAGGCGCGAACTTCAAGCCTTGCATGCGCAAGGCTATCGCGCAGTCGCCGTGGTGCTGATGCACGGCTACCGCTTCCCGCACCATGAAGAAGCAATCGGACGCATCGCGCGCGATATCGGCTTTACCCAGGTTTCCGTGTCCAGCAAGGTCAGTCCGATGATGAAGCTGGTGTCGCGCGGCGATACGACCGTTGTGGACGCCTATCTGTCCCCCATCCTGCGCCGTTATGTCGACCAGGTCGCAAGCCAGATGCATGGCGTGCGGCTGCTGTTCATGCAAAGCAATGGCGGACTCACCGATGCACATCGCTTCCAGGGCAAGGATTCGATTCTTTCCGGTCCGGCCGGCGGCATCGTCGGCATGGTACGCACCGCACAAAGCGCCGGATTCGACAAGGTCATCGGCTTTGACATGGGCGGCACCTCGACCGATGTCTCGCACTACGCGGGCGAATTCGAACGCCAATTCGAAACGCAGGTCGCCGGCGTGCGCATGCGTGCGCCGATGATGAGTATTCATACCGTGGCGGCGGGCGGCGGTTCGATCCTGCATTTCGACGGATCGCGTTATCGCGTCGGTCCGGACAGCGCCGGCGCGAATCCGGGACCGGCCAGTTACCGTCGCGGCGGCAGGCTGGCTGTCACCGATTGCAACGTCATGCTTGGCAAGATCCAGCCTGATCATTTTCCTGCGGTGTTCGGGCCCAATGCCGACCAGGCGCTGGACCGCGACATCGTGGTGCGCAAGTTTGCCGAAATGGCCGAGGAAATATTTCAGGCGACCGGCAACCGCCGCACGCCCGAGGAAGTCGCAGAAGGATTCATCGAAATCGCGGTCGGAAATATGGCCAACGCGATCAAGTTCATTTCGGTACAGCGCGGTCACGATGTCACCGAATACACCTTGACGACGTTTGGCGGCGCGGGCGGACAGCACGCCTGCCTGGTCGCCGATGCGCTCGGCATGACACGCGTATTCGCCCATCCCTTTGCCGGTGTGCTGTCGGCCTATGGCATGGGCCTGGCGGACCAGACGGCGATGCGCGAGCAGGCGATGGAGCTAACGCTTGCGCCGGCGATCCTGCCTATCGTGCGCGACAAACTGCAATTGCTGGCCGAAGAAGCGAGCGGCGACTTGATTTCGCAAGGCGTCGAACCATCCCGTATCGATGTCGTGCGGCGAGTTCACTTGCGCTACGACGGCACCGATTCGGTGATCGTGGTGCCCTTCGACACGGTCGACACCATGGTGTCGCAATTCGAGACTGCCTATAAGAAGCGCTATTCTTTTCTTATGCCGGACAAGAATCTGGTGGTGGAGGCGATCTCGGTCGAAGCGATCGGATTGTCCGGCGAGCACACCGTCAACCTCGAAGAACTCCCGGAACGCGACGGTCCCTTGCGCGCAGCCGAAACCGTACGCCTGTTCTCGGGCGGTCAATGGCACGATACGGCGCTATACCGGCGCGAAGATACGCGTCCCGGCGACATCATCCATGGCCCGGCCATCATCGTAGAAAAGAATGCGACGAATATCGTCGAGCCGGGTTGGCGTGCGGAAGTTACGCAACTCAATCATCTGGTATTGAATCGCGTCGAAGCGCGCAAGCAGCGCGAGGCCATCGGCACCACCGCCGATCCGGTGATGCTGGAAATGTTCAACAACCTATTCATGAGCATTGCGGAGCAAATGGGCCTGCGTTTGCAGAACACCGCATTCTCCGTGAATATCAAGGAGAGGCTGGATTTTTCCTGCGCCTTGTTCGATGCCACAGGCAACCTGATCGCGAATGCGCCGCATATTCCGGTGCACCTCGGCTCGATGGGCGAAAGCATCAAAACCATCATCCGGGAAAATTCAGCCAGCATGCAGCCCGGCGACGTGTACATGCTGAACGATCCCTATCATGGCGGAACACACCTGCCCGATGTGACGGTTATTACGCCGGCATTCGACCAGGCGGGTAAAACCGTATTGTTCTATGTCGGCTCGCGCGGCCATCATGCGGATATCGGCGGCATCACACCGGGTTCGATGCCTGCGAACAGCACGGTGGTGGAAGAAGAAGGAGTATTGATCAACAATTTCCAGCTGGTCAAGGCAGGACGGTTTCTGGAAGAAGAGGCGATCGCAGTGCTCTCGTCGGGTCGCTACCCTGCCCGCAATATCAGGCAGAATCTGGCCGACCTGCAGGCACAGATCGCGGCCAATCAGAAGGGCGTCGATGAACTCCTGAAAATGGTCGATCACTTCGGCCTTGAAGTGGTCCAGGCCTACATGAAGCATGTGCAGGACAATGCGGAAGAAGCGGTACGCCGCGTCATTACTGCACTCAAGGACAGCAGCTACGAATACCGGCTCGACAACGGTGCGGTCATCAAGGTCGCGATCCGCGTGGACCATGCAAACCGTGCTGCGGACATCGACTTCACCGGCACGTCGCCGCAGCTCGACAATAATTTCAATGCGCCGAGCGCAATCTGCATGGCCGCGGTGCTCTACGTATTCCGCACGCTGGTGGACAATGAAATACCGCTGAATGCCGGCTGCCTGAAACCCTTGAATGTGATCATTCCGGAAGGCTCGATGCTCAATCCACGCTATCCCGCTGCAGTGGTATCGGGTAACGTGGAAACATCGAGCTGCGTCACCAATGCGCTCTATGGCGCGCTGGGTATACTGGCGTCGGCACCGGGCACGATGAACAACTTCACCTTCGGCAATGCGACTTACCAGTATTACGAAACCATCGCCGGCGGTTCTGGTGCGGGCGATGGCTTCAACGGCACCGACGTCGTGCAGACCCATATGACCAATTCGCGGCTCACCGATCCGGAAATTCTCGAATGGCGCTATCCGGTGCGCCTGGAAAGCTATGAAATCAATCCGCATTCCGGTGGCAACGGCCAATGGCATGGCGGCAACGGCGGGATACGCAAGCTGCGCTTCCTCGAAGAGATGAATGCATCGATCCTGTCCAACAATCGCATCGTTCCCCCATTCGGCGCCGCGGGCGGCGAGCCGGGCAAATGTGGGCGGAACTATGTTATTCGCAACGATAGGCGCATAGAAAAACTCGGCTTTGTAGCCAGCACCGAGATGCAGGCAGGTGACGTGTTCGTGATCGAGACGCCCGGCGGTGGCGGCTTTGGAATTGCGGCGCAGGAAACGCAAGCCCGGCGAAGTGAATCTGGCTCGATGGTAAAGTAAGGCTATCTCATCATTTATCCGGAATCTGGATCAAGGAGCATCATCACATGAGCGAGATCATGGATCTGGCCCTACGCGTCGGCCAAGCCCTGCAGGCAAGGCGCATGCTGCTGGCAACCGCCGAGTCGTGTACCGGTGGGGGCGTCGCGCAAGCGGTGACCGATATTGCCGGCTCGTCGGAATGGTTCGAGCGCGGATTCGTGACTTACTCGAACGCAGCGAAGACCGACATGCTCGGCGTACCCGCAATACTGATCCAGGAAAGCGGAGCGGTCAGCGAAGAAGTTGCCGCCGCCATGGCGACAGGTGCGCTATCGCATAGCAATGCTCATGTCGCGCTGTCGACCACGGGCATTGCCGGGCCTGGCGGCGCAGTGCCCGGCAAACCGGTCGGGACCGTCTGTTTCGGCTGGGCGCTGGACGGGCGCACCCATACCGAACGCATCATATTTCACGGCGATCGGCAGGAAGTGCGTGAGCGCACCGTGCAGCATGCGCTGCAGGGCCTTTTGCGTTTTCTAGGGCAGACATGATGCTGGAAAATGCCGTCGTTCTTTGACGAAGGCAAAGCGCCTGACACTTATACCAATCCCGGTCCATAACGTGATTGGTATTAGCGAAAACGGTTGATCTCGTTCCTGGTATCCGCAGCGACGCGACGCGCAGCCTTTGCATGGTCTTCACCAGCAGCCTGGTCCGGTTTCGCATACAGGATGGCACGCGAGGAATTGATCATCATGCCGGTACCGGCACTGGTGCGTCCGGCATTCACCGTCGCCTGTACATCCCCGCCCTGCGCGCCGATCCCCGGGACCAGCAGCGGCATATCGCCAACGATGCGGCGAACCTGTGCAAGCTCGTCGGGAAAGGTTGCGCCGACGACCAGACTGCACTGTCCATTGGTATTCCATTTATCCGCAACCAGTTGCGCCACATGCTGATAAACGGGTTTGCCGTCTGCGGTCAGGAACTGCAGGTCGGAGCCGCCCGGATTGGACGTGCGGCACAGGATGATGGCGCCGCGGTCTTTCCATTCCAGATAAGGAGCCACCGAATCGAATCCCATATACGGATTCACCGTAACGGCATCGGCGCCGTAGCGCTCGAATGCTTCGCGCGCATATTGTTCGGCAGTCGCGCCAATATCGCCACGCTTGGCATCAAGCACAATGGGAATACGGGGATAGGTTTCGCGCACATAATCACATAGCGCCTCAAGCTGGTCTTCCGCACGCAAGGCGGCGAAGTAGGCGATCTGCGGCTTGAACGCGCAGGCAAGGTCGGCAGTCGCGTCAATGATGCCCTTGCAGAAGGCATACACCGGGTCCGGCCTGGTTTTGATCGCGGCGGGAAACTTGGCAATATCCGGGTCAAGGCCTACGCAAAGCAGCGAGTTGTTCGCCGTCCATGCGGCGGAAAGTTTTTCTATGAAAGTCACGGCAGAAAAGTAAGAAGTGAATGACCGATACCGGGCATTGTAACGTGCCGGCCTGCCGTTCCGGCATGATATCGTTCCGGCATGACCGACATGACTACCCTTACGCGCAAGGACTGGATCCTTCTCATCCTGCTGACCTTATTCTGGGGCATCAACTGGCCGATCATGAAAATCGGCGTGCAGGATTTTCCTCCGCTCAGCTTCCGCACCCTGAGCATGCTCGGCGGCCTGCCCACCATCTGGCTTGCCGCTCGCCTGCAGGGCGCGTCGCTCGCGATTCCCGCCGGGCGGGCTCGTGACCTTGCCTGGCTTGCGGTTCCCAACATGCTGATTTGGCACAGCTTCATGATTCTTGCCGTCAAGCTCCTGGCATCAGGACGTGCTGCCATTCTCGGTTACACGATGCCGGTGTGGGCAACGCTCTTTGCGCTGGCATTTTTTGGAGAACGACTGGTGCGCAGTGCCTGGCTCGGCGTGGCTTGCGCATTCGCAGGGGCATTGTTGTTGCTTTCCAGCGAGTTTTCCACGCTTGCCGGCAATCCGCTCGGCACGGTCTTCGCGCTGGTCGCCGCGGCCGGATGGGGTTATGGAACCGTCGTGATGAAACGCTCGTCCATCAATATGCCGACCATCTCGCTCACCTTCTGGATGCTGGCGCTGACCACATTGGTGATGGCCATTGCGGCCACCCTACTGGAAAGCGCTGCATGGCAGTGGCCGACTCCAGCAGCATGGGCAGCGATCGTATATAACGCGCTCCTCATCTTCGGCTTTGCGCATGTCGTATGGTTCAAGCTGGCGCGGACCTTGCCTCCGGTGGCATCCAGCCTGTCAGTGATGATGATTCCTGTCCTTGGGGTGTTTTCCGGAGCATGGTTCCTGGGGGAAACGCCGCATTGGCAGGACTATGCAGCGATGGGCTTGATTCTGGTGGCAATGAGCACTGTTCTGTTGAAACCCAAAGACGCCGCCCATAAATAAAAGACAATGGATAGAATGCAAGAATTGCGTTGCTCAGGCTGCGCGATTTTCAACCGGACGATAAGAGGAAACACATCATGACAAGGTGGACCCGATGGCTGGCAATCTCCCTGCTAGTCGCCCTGCTCGGCGGCTGCGGCTACAACGATTTCCAGGATAAGGATGAGCGCGTGAAGGCGGCCTGGGGCGAAGTCGTCAACCAGTATCAGCGACGGGCGGATCTTATTCCCAACCTGGTCAATACCGTCAAGGGCTATGCCTCCCATGAGCGCGAGACGCTCGAAGCCGTGACCCGCGCCCGCGCCGCCGCGACCAGTTTCCAGATCACGCCCGAGGTATTGAACAACCCGGAAGCATTCAACAAGTTCCAGCAGGTGCAGGGAGAACTGTCCGGAGCGCTGTCGCGCCTGATGGCCATATCGGAAAATTATCCCCAATTGAAAGCCGATACCAGCTTCCGCGACCTGCAGTCGCAACTGGAAGGAACGGAAAACCGGATCACCGTGGCACGTCAACGCTACATCCAGTCCGTACGCGAATACAACGTGCTGGCGCGCAGTTTCCCGACCAATCTGACGGCAATGATGTTCAACTATGACGTCAAGCCGTCATTCACGGTCGAGAATGAAAAGGCCATTTCGAACGCGCCGGCCGTCAATTTCGGCAAGTAACGTCAAGCACATGCCGACCTCCCTATTGCGATTGCTGTCCGGCGCTCTGCTTGGCGTGATCCTTGCCCTTGCCTTCGCATCCGCCGGCGCGCAGGAATTCGTGCCGGTGCCGCCGCTACAGGCGCGCGTGACCGACCAGGTCGGCATGCTGTCGGAAAGCCAGCGCGCCACGCTGGAAAACGTCCTCAAGGAATATGAAACTCGCACCGGCAGCCAGATCGCGATTCTGCTCGTCAGCAAGACTGAACCCGAGGCGATCGAGCAGTACAGCATACGCGTGGCCGATGAATGGAAGCTAGGCCGCAAGGGCGTCGATGACGGCGTGCTGCTGCTGGTGGCGAAAGACAATCCGCCATCTCTGCGGCGCTTGCGCATCGAAGCCGGACGCGGCGTACAGGGCTCGCTCACCGATGCGCAATCGAAACGCATCCTGCAGGATGTGATCGCGCCGCATTTCCGTCAAAATGATTTTTACGGCGGACTTGCGGCCGGCGTGTCGGCGATCACCAGCCTGCTCGACAAAGAGAGTATTCCCGCGCCCGAGCGTAGGCAAGCGGCTGTGGAAGAAGCTTCCGACGGAATTTCCCTTGGCGTGTTCATCTTTTTCGTGCTGATGTTTCTGCTGATGTCGCGCTTCGGTTCTTCACGCCGTCATGCACGCTCCCGGGATGGCTGGGGACGATCGGTGCCGGGCGTGATTCTCGGCGGCGGTCTGGGAGGCGGATTCGGCGGCGGTGGTTTTGGTGGCGGCGGATTCGGCGGCGGCTCTGGCGGCGGTTTTTCCGGCGGCGGTGGCGGTGCCGACGGCGGCGGTGCATCGGGGAATTGGTAAATGAGTACTTTTCATCGTCTGTTCAAACATCTCTGCACCACTGCCGCCGCAGGACGGCGTGCATTTCCGCCGGATTCGCTCGACGCGATCGAAGCAGCGATCACCGAGGGTGAACGTCGGCATCGTGCCGAGGTAAGGCTGATCGTCGAGCCGGCGTTAGGTCTGCAGGAAGTCCTGGCCGGGATGCCGCCGCGCGAACGTGCACGCGCGCTGTTCGCCCAATACGGGGTCTGGGATACTGAAGAAAATTGCGGCGTGCTGGTCTACGTCAACCTTGCCGATCACCAGGTCGAGATCGTCGCCGATCGCGGTGTCGGCAAGATCGTTCCCGCCAGCGAGTGGCAAGCCATTTGCCGTACGATGACCGAAGGATTTGCGCGCGGTGATTATCACAACAGTACGCTGGCGGCACTGACGCGCTTGAACGCCTTACTTCAGCAACATTACCCGGATGACGGTTCCACCAGAAACCAGCTGTCCGATCAACCGATGGTCCTGTAAAAGTGTAAGAGCGGCAGACAGTCGCAATCCGCTCAGCCGCCTGCTCCCGGCACGCCGCGCTGTCCGTCCGCCGCCTTCAGGCGCGCGATGCGTTCTTCGTCGCTGGGATGCGAGCTCAGGTATTCAATAGACTTGACAAGACGCGATTCCTCATCCTGCTTGCCGTTGGGCGCTGTCGGTCCGTCCTCTTGTTCTTCATCGTCCTCGGCATCATCGTCATGGGCATGCGACGCAGCCATTTTTTCAAACAGTTCCGCCATCGGGGTCAGAGCAATGCCGTTGGCCTGCATCATGTCGATCGCATACTGGTCGGCTTCGCGCTCAAAGTCGCGCGAATATTTTTGATCGAGCAAAAAAGTCGGTACCGCTGCCAGCGCACTGGAAACATCGCCGACCACCAGGTTGATCACGACGCCCACACCCAGAGCCTGAAACAGGCGCCGCAAGGAATGGCGGCGCTGCACGTGACCGAGCTCATGGCCCAGCACGCCGAGCACGGCCTTGTCGTCCTTGGCCAGCTTGACCAGCTGGTCAGTCATCACAATCACGCCATTGGGCAGAGCGAACGCGTTCGGTCCCATTGTGCTGTGGCGGAATTCAAGCCGGTATGGCGTCTGTTCGCCGCGCGGCTGCTTGAGGCCGGCAAACAGCTGGCGCAGCCTTGCCTGTTCCTGCGGATCCAGTCGCGACGCTTCCATCCAGCCTGCATCGATCAGCGCCAATTGTTCGTCGCCGATACGTTTTTCCATCGCGGGTGGTACATTCTGCACCAGCGTATCGGCAGCCCAGGGCAAGCCCCACTGGTACCCGGCAATCAGCAGCGCCAGCAGCGATACCAGCGCGCATAGCGAAAGCGGCCACTTGCGCTGCCAGCGCACCACGCGCGGCTCGCGATAGCCGTTGCGTCGCAACGTCTTTTCAAGCGAAGGATCGCTGCTCTCGATGTGTCCGCCATCTGGCAAACGCAGTATGCGCGGCGCATGTTCGAGCCGTTCGGAAACCTGTACCTTGGACAGCCGCACGGAACGCCGTACGCCCTCGCCGCTCATTGCCACGATGCCTTTGTGTATGAACAATTGGACCGCATGGCGGCGGGTGCTGCTGCCGTCGAAGAAATAAGCGTCGATCATAGGGCAATATCGATATCAAACAGATCACCGGCTTCCTGTCCGGCCGCGCCGACCCTATCATCCATCCTGTCGGCCATGAAGTCTTCAAGAGGACCGCCCGGAACCAAACTCAGACTTTCCACCCTGTACCGGACCAGGCGGATCGTGGCGAATGGTTTGTACAGACCGAGTGTAAAGGTAATGAGGAGCAGATTTGTCGCATGTATCCACAGCAGCTTGCGTGCGCCTGCCTTGCTCTCGAATCGATGCTGCCCTATTTCGGTATGGTTCCACACCATGTTCTGGATACGGCTTTCCAGATAGGCGCGTACAAACAGGTAAAACGCGTAGGCGCTTAGTACGCCATACAGCAGTGTAAAGAGCCAGCCGAACAGGGTATCGGCCAGCAGCGCGTAAACGCGCGCGGTCAGGAAAGCGAAGATGCCGGCCGGGATCGAGCCAAGAAACAGGAAACCGACCGCTTTTGCATAGGTCTTGAAAAAGCCCGAGGCATTTCCGTGAAAATAAAAGGCGGTCGTACCAAAATCCGCATGTTCGTGCTGATAGCGCTTGAGAAAATAATGCGCGAGCGGCACCGTGGCAGCCAGCGCAAGCATGGGCACCAGGGCGACCAGAACAATGAAGCCGATACCGGGATTACGTGAAAAGGAAGTAGCGACACTCCAGGCAAATAAGCCGATCGCGCCCAGCATCACCGGAAAAATGACCAGCTTGCGATAGGCTTCGCCCCCCGTGCCGCGAAAGTGGAAATGCACCCCGCCGTAACTGGAATTGGCCATCTTGAAGCGAAATGCACGCGCCAGCAGCCAGGGCATGACCGCACACAGCACGACGCCGACTGCAATCGCCACCACCGGCGAGATATCAAATGAAATGTGGTAGGCCGCTACCAGAACGAGTGCAACGATACGTCCCTTGAGAATGGCTATGGGATTGCCGTGGTAATCGAACACCGTCCCGTTTACCCGCGTATTGCGGTAAAGGTATTGCAGGCGGCGCACCTTGGCCCAGGCAGAATAGATACCGGCCGTCAGTATCGTCAACAGCAGGTTGACCACCCAGATGCGGAAATATTCGGAACCGGTGCCGGTAAACTGGAAAGCCTGCGGCGCTGCGGGATCAAAATCGGGCTGTGGCCTTGCAGGGCGAGGCTGTCCAGCGGCAGGCGGCGGCTGCCCACGGCCTTCCGTGGCAAGCGTCGGCGCCGTGGTCGCGCCCTCGATCGTAAGCTCCGCCATGCATGATCCCTGATTTGGCTTTTATGGTATTGCCGGGCTATGTTGCCGCAGTCTTGCTGGCAAGAATACCATCTGTCTGGCGCGCTGCAGCAAGGTTTTTATATCGGAGAATCAGGGAATGCAAACGGTCGTCTTGCCTGGACCTAACCTTTTTCGTAGACCCATTGCAGCAGCGCGTCCTGCGCTTCGCGTCCACGCTCGGCATTCGGATGATTGATCAGGCAAGCCACCGCATAGCGCTTGCCCGACGCCGCGAGCACATAGCCGGCAACACTGCGGACTTCATTCAGCGAGCCGGTCTTGATATGCGCCTTGCCGGCAACGCTCTGGTTCACCAGACGGGAGCGCATGGTACCGTCGTAAGCGACGAGAGGCAGCGATGACATGAACTCCGGCATGGTCGGTCCGCGGTATGCTTCCACCAGCATGCGGCCGAGTGTGCGAGCCGATACGCGTTCCGTACGCGACAGGCCGGAGCCGTTTTCGATGCTGAGTTCCGGCGCATCGATTCCCTTGTTGCCTAGCCAGGTCCGCACCACCGCGGCCCCGTATTCAGTCGTCGCCGGCAGTCGTGTTATGACGGCCCCGAGCGTCAGCAGCAGTTGCCGCGCCATTACGTTGTTGCTGTACTTGTTGATATCGCGAATAACTTCCGCCAGCGATGCCGATTCCCATTCGGCGACAAGCTGTGCCGCCGCAGGCAGTGCGCCATTGCGCACGTCGCCTTGCAGCGTGCCGCCCATGTCGGCCCACATCTTGCGGAAGATCAGCGCAAAGTACTGCGTATGCGTCATTTGGTGCGGATGTACATACCAGATTTTTTCGCCGCACGATGCGGGCAGGGTGCCGGGAAACCGCGCTCCCGCAGCATCGATGCTGGCATGCAGTCTATTGCGCCAGTCTCCGCAATCTCCATTGCCGAGCCGTGGCGCCGCGATGGAATACGGCGCCAGCGGCGGGTCGATGGTCACCTGCACCGAGCGCGTCCTCGGGTCCGGTGTGAAGCGGAAACCGAGCGCCTTGTAATTCAACAGCAAGGCATCCGGTCCTACGTTATAAGGCTTGGCCGGGTCGCCATCGAATGCCGCGGCGTCATGCGGCAGGCTTTCGAACAGACTGCGGTCGAGCACGACATGTCCTTTGATTTCCCGTATTCCCCGCGCCCTGATCCTGCGCAGGAACAGCCAGAAGTTTTCCAGTACCAGCTTCGGGTCGCCGCTGCCTTTGATGATCAGATCTCCATTCAAGACATCACCTTGGAGTGAGCCGCTCGCATAGGCCTGGGTTTTCCAGGAAAAGGTCGGGCCCAGGATTTCAAGCGCGGCATTGCTGGTCACCAGTTTCATGGTCGACGCGGGATTGAGCGACGTAGTGTCGTTCGACGCCACCATTACCTCCCCATTTTCGACTTCCTGCACATAGATACCGGCAGCACTGGCGGGAATATCGGCGCGTTGCAAGGCATCCGCAACGGGAATCGGCATTTGTTGGGCATGCGCGCGGAATGCGAGTACAAGTAACATACACGCAACTTGGAGACTGGTTGAAATTCGCATACGATGGTGGATATTAGATTACACACAATCGATTATCCCACGCCGGGCCCGCAGACCATGTCCAAATCCCTCCCCCCTCCCCGTCCGTCAGCCATTGACCCGCTTGCACTGGATAATCAGTTTTGTTTTGCGCTGTACTCGGCTTCGCTGGCCATGACCAAAACCTACAAACCCTTTCTCGACAAGTTGGGGCTTACCTATCCGCAATACCTGGTGATGCTGGTGTTGTGGCAGGAAGACGATGTGCTGGTCAAATCCATAGGCGAAAAGCTTTTCCTGGATTCCGGAACCCTGACGCCGCTGCTCAAACGGCTGGAAGCCTCCGAACTCATTGCCCGCACGCGCGACGAAACCGACGAACGACAAGTAAGGATTACACTCACGAAGGAAGGCCGCGCGCTGAAGAAGAAAGCGCAAAATATTCCGCATCAAGTGCTGTGCGCGAGCGGCCAGCCGCAGGAAGCGCTTGCAATGCTGCGCAGCCAGTTATCGACGATCCGCGACGACTTGGCAAAAACCCAAGGCTGAACACACGAGTCGAATATGGCAAACAAGTCGGCCGGAATTTAAATTGCACACAATTTAATTGAGTGCTATATTATCTCCATCGCCTGCGAAACCACCGGTCAGGCACCCAACTCACCAAGGAAAATCTCATGCAAATTCTGTACGCAGCGCAAGCAACAGCAACCGGCGGCCGCGATGGCCGCGCCGTTACCAGCGACAAGAAACTCGAAGCCAAACTGAGCACGCCGAAAGAACTGGGCGGCGCGGGCGGCGACGGCACCAACCCGGAGCAGCTGTTTGCTGCAGGTTATTCGGCCTGCTTCCTGTCGGCGCTAAAGTTTGTCTCAATGGCAACCAAGGCTTCGCTGCCGGCGGATGCCGCCGTGACTGCGCATGTCGGTATCGGCCCGAACGATCGCGGCGGTTTCGCCCTGGCAGTACAGTTGAGCGTTTCCTTGCCAGGCCTGGAACAGGCCACTGCCCAGGCGCTTGTCAATAAGGCGCACGAAGTTTGCCCATATTCCAACGCAACCCGTGGCAATATCGATGTGAAGGTCGGCCTGGCCTGATTGTCTGGAAAAAAGCTACCGAAGCGATTTGCGAATCGGGAAAAAGCCCTTGGCCCTTCCAAAAGGGCTTTTTGTTTTATGTGCGATTAATAACTTATCGGTCGCATCCACAGGCTGGAATAAAAGTTTCCTTTGAGGAAACGGTTATTTATTTAAATCAAAGATTCGACGATCTTCCGAGTCCGGCGCCTATCCGCCATTAAAATGGGGCCCGCCGCGCATCCATGCGATCTTTTTCCCAAAATTCATTCCTGCCTGTTCGCATTTCTGCGCCAGCGCCCGGCCGGTTTGAGATGACATGAAAACAGCCGCTCTTGAAAAAACAAATTGTCGCCCATATACTTAGCACTCGTTAGGGGAGAGTGCTAACAATTTCCTCTAGCCTACCAATTTTTCCAGTGCGGTCATGCTGCACGGTGAAATACGCTTTGCAGCACACTAGCCGCAAACAATTATAACTTATTGATTTTTAAGGAGTTTGTATGAACCTTCGTCCATTGCACGATCGCGTCATCGTCAAGCGCCTCGACCAGGAAACCAAGACTGCGTCCGGCATCGTTCTCCCGGAAGCCGCTGCGGAGAAGCCGGATCAGGGCAAAATCCTCGCTGTAGGCAACGGCAAGATCCTCGAAGATGGCAAAGTTCGCGCGCTGGAAGTCAAAGTCGGCGACGTAGTCCTGTTTGGCAAATACTCCGGCCAAACCGTGAAAGTCGAAGGCGACGAACTGCTGGTGATGCGCGAAGAAGACATCATGGCCGTTGTCCAGAAGTAATACAGATATCCAAACAATCATATTAAGGAGTATCGAACATGGCAGCTAAAGACGTAGTATTCGGCGATGCCGCCCGTGCCAAGATGGTTGAAGGCGTCAACATTCTTGCTAACGCCGTTAAAGTCACCCTCGGCCCGAAAGGCCGTAACGTAGTGCTGGAGCGCTCCTTCGGCGCCCCGACCGTCACCAAGGACGGCGTTTCGGTCGCGAAAGAGATCGAACTGAAAGACAAGCTCATGAACATGGGCGCCCAGATGGTCAAGGAAGTCGCTTCCAAGACATCTGACAACGCTGGTGACGGTACAACTACCGCTACCGTGCTGGCCCAGGCAATCGTCCGCGAAGGCATGAAATATGTCGCCGCCGGCATGAACCCGATGGACCTCAAGCGCGGCATCGACAAGGCAGTGACTGCCACCGTCGAGCAGCTCAAGAACATCGCCAAGCCCTGCACCACTTCCAAGGAAATCGCCCAGGTTGGCGCCATTTCCGCCAACTCCGACGCATCCATCGGCGACCGTATCGCTGAAGCCATGGAAAAAGTCGGCAAGGAAGGCGTTATCACCGTTGAAGATGGCAAGTCCCTGAACGACGAACTCGACATCGTCGAAGGCATGCAGTTCGACCGCGGCTACCTGTCCCCGTACTTCATCAACAATCCTGAAAAGCAAGTCGCTGTTCTGGAAAACCCGTTCATCCTGCTGTTCGACAAGAAAATCTCGAACATCCGTGACCTGCTGCCGGTACTGGAGCAAGTTGCCAAGGCTGGCCGTCCGCTGCTGATCATCGCTGAAGACATCGAAGGCGAAGCGCTGGCAACTCTGGTGGTCAACAACATCCGTGGCATCCTGAAGACTTGCGCCGTCAAGGCTCCTGGCTTCGGCGACCGCCGCAAAGCCATGTTGGAAGACATCGCCATCCTGACCGGTGGACAAGTGATCGCTGAAGAAGTCGGCCTGACTCTGGAAAAAGCCACGCTGACCGATCTCGGCCAAGCCAAGCGTATCGAAATCGGCAAGGAAAACACCACGCTGATCGACGGCGCCGGTGAACATCCCGCTATCGAAGCGCGCGTCAAGCAGATCCGCGTTCAGATCGAAGAAGCGACTTCCGACTACGACCGTGAAAAGCTGCAAGAACGCGTTGCCAAGCTGGCAGGCGGCGTTGCAGTGATCAAGGTTGGCGCTGCAACCGAAGTTGAAATGAAAGAGAAGAAGGCACGTGTCGAAGACGCATTGCACGCAACCCGTGCCGCCGTTGAAGAAGGCATCGTTCCTGGCGGCGGCGTTGCCCTGCTGCGTGCTCGTGCAAACATCACCGTGAAAGGCGACAACGCCGATCAGGAAGCTGGTATCAAGATCGTTCTGCGCGCTATCGAAGAGCCGCTGCGCATGATCGTGTCCAACGCCGGTGAAGAAGCTTCGGTCGTTGTCAACAAGGTTCTGGAAGGCAAGGGTAACTTCGGTTACAACGCTGCCAACGGCACCTATGGCGACATGGTTGAAATGGGCGTGCTGGATCCGGCCAAGGTCACTCGTTCGGCACTGCAAAACGCAGCGTCGATCGCAGGCCTGATGCTGACCACAGACTGCACCGTGTCCGAACTGGTTGAAGACAAGCCGGCTGGCGGCGCAGGCATGGGCGGTATGGGTGGCATGGGCGGTATGGGCGGCATGGACGGCATGATGTAATTTTTACCGGCCGGCGAAGGGCAGCAATGCCTTTCGCAGTCCTGTAGACGCTAAAGAAAGGCCCGCGAGACATTGTCTGGCGGGCCTTTTGTCTTATGCGTTCGACACGTGTCGGGCAACAAATACCTGCGCGATAATCCGACAATCCCTATGACGGTCAGCGGGCGAACAATTCGACGTCTGGAAGATTGGTCATCACCTCTTCCACGGTCGCATGGGTAGTCAATGCGTGTATGACCACCGGCAGCGGCTCGGGCCAGATTTCGGGCAAATCATGCTCCGCCTCGTGCAGTATCGGAAATGCCAGTTGTTCCTTGGGAGGACAAAACATGGCGTTGACGCCCGCCTTGTTGCCCCGCGCATCGATACGGTACCAGCCGTAGTCTTTCAGATAAACCGCATTCAATCCATGCAGGCAGAACGGAGGACGGTCGTCGGCAATGGTCAGGCGTTGATAGCACAGTCCGGCCGGGATGCCATTTGCTCGCAACAAAGCGGCCAGCAGATGGCTCTTGGCATAGCAATATCCGGTTCCGTGCATCAGCACGTCGGATGCGGTACAGGTGACCGGATTGAGTCTGTAATCCCAGCTGTGCTTGATGCCATCACGGACAAACTCGAAGCAGCGCTCGGCAATGTCATGGTCGGACTGCGCATCGGCGGCAAGCTGCTCGGCCTTAAGCCTGATCGATGGATGATGCCAGTCGATATGTTCCGACGATGCAAGAAATACCTTCATGCCTTATTCTCGTGGGTGGGTGAACCGGGTATGTATTGAATGCCTATTTCTTCCAGCCCGGCTCACGTTTTTCAATGAAGGCTTGCACGCCTTCCAGCGCCGCTTCATCCATCATATTGCAGGCCATGGTTTGCCCGGCCAGCTGGTAAGCGGCGCTGATCCCCATGTCGATCTGCTTGTAGAACAGTTGCTTGCCCATTGCAATCGCTACCGCCGGCTTGGCAAGTATGCTCGCGCACAATGCAGCAATTTCCGTATCGAGCTGTTCGGCCGGCGCGACGCGATTGACCAGTCCGCGTTCGCGGGCGGTCTGGGCATCGATGAATTCTCCGGTCAGCAGCATTTCCATCGCCTGCTTGCGCGAGACATTGCGCGACAAGGCAACCGAAGGCGTGGCGCAGAAAAGGCCGTAATTGACACCCGATACTGCAAAGCGCGCATCGCTCGCGGCAACCGCGAGATCGCACATCGCTACCAGCTGACAGCCTGCTGCGGTTGCGATGCCCTGCACGCGTGCGATCACCGGCTGCGGCATCTGCTGAATGGTCAGCATCAGCTTGCTGCACTGATTGAACAAGCGCTTGTAATACGCCTCGGATGGCTGCGCGCGCATCTGCTTCAAGTCATGCCCGGCACAGAAGGCCTTGCCCGCTGCAGCGAGAACGACGACGCGCACTTCGGCATCGCGCTTCGCTTCGTCGAGCGCGGCCTGCAAGGCGTCGAGCATTTCTTCCGACAGTGGATTGAATTTATCGCCGCGGTTCAGCGTCAGTGTCAGAACACCGGCATTCGTCGCTTGCAGCACATAAGGCGCATCACCGTTCATCGTCGTCCTCTACATCGGGTTGCTGTCGTTCGCCAAGCATCGGCGGCGGGTTGTAGGTCGCCAGCAGGTGCGCGCGGCTGTCCGGGGTTTCCAGGCTGATGCGCCCCAATGCGCCGCTGCGGTAATCCTGCAGCAAGGTATGCGCGGCCTTCTCGAAATCGGGATCCCCGCCCTTGAGACGAAACGCGCGGCGCTTGGCAATGCCTTCGATCACGCTGACGCCATCGATGCCTTCCGTCGCAAAGCCATAACGGGCCGATACCAGTCGCGGATAATATACGAGCAGCTGATCGGCGAGAAAGGTCGCGACTTCTTCCTCGATCACCGCATTGGTGCCGACCGCGTGGCTGGCGGCCAGCATCAGGCCATCGGTGGGATGCGCGATCTTGGGCCACAACATGCCTGGCGTATCGATCAGCACCATGTTGTTGCCGAGGTAGAGGCGCTGCTGGGTCTTGGTCACCGCAGGCTCGTCCCCCACGGCGGCAACGCGCTTCTTCAGCAAGGCATTCATCAGCGTCGATTTGCCGACGTTGGGAATGCCCATGATCATCATGCGCAACGGCTTCAATGCGGTTCCGCGATGCGGCGCGACCTTCAACGCTAGACCGGGCACCTTCGCCACATCGGCCGGCTTCTTGCAACTGAGCGCCACCGCGAACACGTCTTTCTGTGCGCTGTAATACGCGATCCATGCTTTGGTGGCTTCCGGATCGGCCAAATCAGCCTTGTTGAGTATCTTGAGACACGGTCGCTGCCTTTCCTTGCGCAGCTGTTCGATCATGGGATTGGAACTGGCTTGGGGCAGGCGCGCGTCCAGCACCTCGATGACGAGGTCGGTCTTTTCCATGGATTCGGCCGCCTTTTTGCGGGCGGCGTTCATGTGACCGGGGAACCATTGTATGGACATGCGGGAATCTGTTCTGAAAGTAAGCCGCTATTTTAACCGCTGCGGCTGTATTCCCCACTGAACGGATCAGTCGATCGCAGCCAGCGCCTTTACATGGGCGACCACGCTGCGGCCGAGCGCAGACAAGTTGTAGCCGCCTTCGAGGCAGCTGACGATGCGTCCGTTCGCATGTTCACGGGCGACCTCCATGATTTGTTGGGTCATCCATGCATAGTCGGCCTCGATCAGCCCCATCTGCCCGAGATCGTCTTCGCGGTGCGCGTCGAAACCCGCGGAAATGAAGATCATTTCCGGCCGGTGAGCATGCAAGGCAGGCAGCCACCGCTCCTGGACCAGGCGTCGGACTTCATCGCCCTTGGTATAGGCAGGCACCGGCAAATTCACCATGTTGGGAACATCATCGCGCACCGCGCTATAAGGATAGAAAGGATGCTGAAAAAAACTGACCATCAGTACACGCGGGTCTGTCAGAAAAGCTTCTTCAGTCCCGTTCCCGTGGTGTACGTCGAAATCGACAATCGCGACCCGCTGCAGGCCGCGCACTTCCATCGCATGCTTGGCGGCAATGGCGACATTGCCAAACAAGCAAAAACCCATGGCTTCCGACGGACGCGCATGGTGGCCCGGAGGACGCACTGCACAAAAGGCATTCTCGATTTCGCCATCGATTACCGCATCGGTGGCCGCCACTGCTGCACCGGCAGCGCGCAAGGCAGCGTTCCAGCTATGCCGGTTGACCATGGTATCGGCATCGAGCGGGTAATAATCGGCTCCCGAAGCGGCCAGCGCCTGCACATGCTCGCGCACCCGCGCAACCGCGCCTTCGCTGTGAACACGACGGATATCGGTAATATCGACGACGGGCGCTTCGCGGTAATCCAGCAGGCAGTCAATGCGGCTGGCGATGAGCTGGTCTTCGATAGCCTGCAGGCGCGCGGGCGATTCGGGGTGCCACTCCCCCATTTCGTGGCGCTTGCAATCAGGATGGGAATAAATCGCGGTGGTCATGTCTGCAGGGTAACGTATGCGGCAGTTCTCGAATAGAATCTTGAGCTGGTCCCGTCGATATCGCAGTACCGTACCGGCGAAAACCGCTATTGATAGTGTAACGAAGAAAACGCGCCACCACAGTCCTTTTGTTGACAAACCGGACAGGCAGTAATTGCGTTTTCGTAAGCACCTGCCCGGAAGAATGCTGTTTCTGATATGGCGCTACGCTATGTCACCCTTATCACGGAAGCCCATGTTCGCGAAACTTCACGCCGTTGCCAAACAAGTCAGTCAGGTCGTCGTCGGCAAGGATGTACAAATTCGTCAATCTCTCGTCTGTCTGTTGGCCGGGGGCCATTTGCTGATCGAAGACGTTCCCGGCGTCGGCAAGACCACCCTGGCGCACGCACTGGCAATCTCGCTGGGCATGAAATTCAATCGACTGCAATTTACCAGCGACCTGTTGCCGGCGGACGTGGTCGGCATCTCGATCTTCAATCGCGAAAAGAATGGCTTCATTTTCCACCCGGGACCGGTCTTCACCCAGGTGCTGCTCGCCGACGAAATCAACCGGGCAACGCCGAAGACCCAGTCAGCGCTGCTGGAAGCAATGGAAGAACGGCAAGTGACCGCGGACGGCATTACGCGCGATCTGCCTCGCCCCTATTTCGTGATTGCCACCCAAAACCCGGCGCATCAGATCGGCACCTTTCAGTTGCCCGAATCGCAGCTCGACCGGTTCCTGATGTGTCTTTCGCTCGGCTATCCCGACGCCGCGGCAGAACGCGCGCTGCTGATGGGTGAGGACCGCCGCGCCATGCTCAAGACACTACCGGTGGCCATGCAGCCGGAAGAACTGATGAGCGCGCAGACGGCGCTGCGCGAAGTGCATGTTTCGCCCGCCCTGGTCGACTATATTCAAGCCATTGCCCAGGCATCGCGCCAGGGCGGCTTGTTTGCGGAAGGCCTGAGCCCGCGCGCATCGATCGCGCTGCTGCAGGCAGCGCGTGCATGGGCTGCCATGGAAGGCCGCAACCATGCCATTCCCGAAGACGTGCAGGCGGTGCTGGTCCCGATTGCCGCGCACCGGCTGCGGCCGCTCAAGTCAGCCGGAAGTTCAGCTCTGGGCAGCCGTGACCTGGTCCTGCAATTGATGAAATCCGTACCGGTGTGATCAAACCACTTTCCCTCTACGCCCGCTTCGAGCACAGCATACGCGGGCACCTGAGCAAATGGCTGTACCGGCGCCGCGGTGCGGAGCCGGGTGAAGTATTTCTGCACCAGCGCCGGGTCTTTATCGTGCCGACGCATCCCGGCATCCTGTTCTGCGTGATGCTGCTGACGCTATTCATCGGATCGATCAATTACAACCTGAGTCTGGGCTTCGGCTTTACCTTCCTGCTGGCCGGCTGTGCGCTGATCGACATGCATCTCACTTTCCGCAACCTGGCACACCTGCATCTCGTCGCCGGACGCGCGTCTTCCGTGTTTGCCGGCGAAGAAGCACAATTCGAACTCCACCTGATCAACCGCCGCCGATACGACAGGTATGCACTCTGGCTGGACTTTGTCGCGAACGATCGCCCCGATCTGGCCCAGGCGGCCGATGTTGCGGCCAATGCCACCCGGCACGTGCTGCTGTCGACGCCGGCACAACAGCGCGGCTGGCTGCAGGCGCCACGGGTGCGCCTGCAAACCCGGTTTCCGCTTGGGCTGCTGCGCGCATGGAGTTACTGGCAGCCGGATGCGCGGGTATTGGTTTATCCGCGTCCCGAAGAAAATCCTCCCGAACTCCCGCTTGCGCCCACGGAACAGAACGACGGACAAGGCGCGGCCGGATACGACGATTTTGCCGGCATCCGCGGCTATCAAGCCGGCGACTCGCTTAAACGGCTGGCATGGCGGCAGATTGCACGGGTCGATGTGGACTATGGCGGCACGCTCGTCACCAAGCATTTTGAAGGTGGCGCTGCCGCTGAAATCGCGATCGATCTGACGCTGCTGCCCCACTCGCTCGATATCGAAGAAAAGCTGTCGCGCATGACCCGCTGGGTCATCGAAGCAGAAGCACGCGGCGTGGCCTATGCGTTCCGGCTCGACGAGATCAGCTACGCCGCAGCGCTGGGACCGGCGCACCGCGAAGCCTGCCTGACCGCGCTCGCGCTGTATCGGATGGATGCATGAAAACCCCGACTGCCATCTTCCGCTCCATTGCTGCGGGCACCTCCCGGCCGATGTCGCGCGAAAAAGCGGATACGCTGCTCCTGCTCGGTGCCTGCGCCTTGGTGCTGCTGCCTCATGCCAGTCATCTGCCTGCATGGATCATGGCTTGTTGCGCGCTCTTACTCGGATGGCGCGGCTGGGTGACATTCCGCGGCAACCGCATGCCGCCGCGCTGGCTGTTGCTGCCGGTCGCGATGCTGGCAATGGCCGGCGTCTACTGGACCCACAAAACCTTCTTTGGCCGCGATGCCGGGGTGGCGATGCTCACCCTGTTGCTGACCTTGAAGCTGCTGGAAATGCATGCCAAGCGCGATCTGTTTGTCGTGCTGTTCCTTAACTTCTTTTTGATCCTGTCGAGTTTCTTCTATTCGCAGTCGATCGGCACCGCGCTGATCACGGTAACGGCAGTGATCGCGTTACTGACTACGCAAGTCTCTTTCCAATACACCGGGGTAGTGCCTCCTCTGCGTAAGCGGCTGCGTGTCGGCGCGACGATACTCGGCTTGGCCGCGCCGCTGACACTGGTGCTGTTCCTGCTGTTTCCGCGCATTGAAGGGCCGTTATGGGGCATGCCCGGCGATGCTCAGGGCAGCGGTCGCACCGGCTTGTCCGAGTCCATGGCACCCGGGAATATTTCCAAACTTGTGAATTCCGACGATGTCGCATTCCGGGTCAAGTTTGCCGACACCGTGCCGGAAAAGGTGCAGTTGTACTGGCGCGGCATCGTGTTGAGCGACTTCGATGGTAGAACCTGGACTGCACTGAAGCAGAGTCTGCCACGGCGCAGCACCATCCATGTCGACTTTCTGGATCAGCCGCTTCATTACCAGGTCACACTCGAACCTCATGGCCGCCGCTGGCTGTTTGCCCTGGACGTGCCGCGTCAGCTTCCGCAGTTGGAAGGCAATGCGGCAAACGCATCGCAAGAGTTGCAGCTATCCGCATCGACCGCAATCACCGACCGCCTGCGCTACGATGCCGTCTCACATCGCAACTATCGCTTGCAGCCGAATGAAGCACCCGCAAGTCTGCAGCAATGGCTCGCTCTGCCGACAGGATTCAATCCGCGTACGCTCGACTACGCCGGCCGCCTGAGCCGGAATGCCCAGACCAACGTCGATCTGATCGATGCGGTACTCAAGGATTTTCGAGAGCAAAATTTTCGTTACACGCTGGAGCCGCCGACGCTTGGCCGCCACGCTGTCGACGAATTCCTGTTCGATACGCGCGCAGGATTTTGCGAACACTATTCCGGCGCTTTCGTCGTGCTGATGCGCGCTGTCGGCATCCCTGCGCGTGTGGTGACCGGTTACCAGGGTGGTGAAGTCAATCCGGCGGATGGCTACATGACGGTCAGGCAATCCGATGCGCACGCATGGGCCGAGGTCTGGCTCAAGGGACGCGGCTGGGTGCGGATCGACCCCACTGCGGCCGTCGCACCGAGCCGGGTCGAACAGAATCTCGGCAGCGTCATCCCTCGTCGTGTATTTGGCGGCCTGCTTACGCTGGACGGGTCTGGGAACCTGCTTGTTCAAAAATGGATGTCGTTACGGCAAAATCTTGACGCAATGACCAATGCTTGGAACCAGTGGGTATTGAATTACACCCCGCAAAAACAAAAGCGCTTCTTTGAATCGATCGGCTTTCCCGATGTCGATTGGCGTACGATGATCTCGGTGATGGTGGCCTTCGGCATTGCCGCTGTTGCGGTCGTAGTTTTGCCTTTGATATTGCAGCAACAGAAACGCGATCCGGTCGATGCCATTTATCAAAAATTCTGCAAGCGCATGGCACGCAAAGGTTTGCCGCGTGAAATCCATGAAGGACCGCGTGCCTATGCAACACGTTTGACCGAAAATGCCTCGCCCTTGCTACCTGAAACGAAGGCGGCCCTTGCGCGCTTTCTCGAACTCTATGAAACTGTGAGGTATGGCGCTCCCGGCAGCAACATGCGTCCGGGCCATCTCTCCACATTGAAATCCCTGTTAGCCGAATGTCGATGAAATTTTCCCAGTCCGCCACCTGCTCAGCGGTCGCGGCTGCTCTCGTTGTTGGCCTAGTCTTTCCGCTTGCTTCCTGCGCCAAGCCGCCAACAAAAAAAACTGCTCAGCCCCCTGTTCGCAAGGTTGTCGCCAATCCCGACGAGGTTGGCGAGTTCGCCAACTTTACGCAATGGAAAGAAGTTGCGGCATTTATGGACGGCATGGCAACCAATCATCAGTTCGATCGCGATGAGCTGGAAGCGATGTTCAAGAAGGTGCGCTATGTCGATACGACTATCCAGTTGATCAAACCCGCGCCGCCCGGCAAGCCGAAGAACTGGCGCGCCTATCGCGCGCGATTTGTCGAACCGGTACGCATCAATGCCGGCCTGGCCTTCTGGGACAAGCATGCCGATGCGCTGGCCCAGGCCGAAGAACGGTATGGCGTACCTGCTGAAATCATTGTCGGCATCATCGGCGTCGAAACCGTGTACGGCCGCAACACCGGCAATTTCCGCGTACTGGATGCGCTGACCACGCTGGCCTTCGACTATCCGCCGACGCCGAACCGCGAGGCGCGCATGGCGTTCTTCCGCGGCGAATTGGAAAACACGCTGCTCCTTGCACGCGAAACGAATGTCGATCCGTTTTCACTGTTCGGCTCCTATGCCGGTGCGATCGGCTGGCCGCAGTTCATGCCGGGAAGCATACGTAAATTCGCGGTCGACTTCAGCGATGACGGAAAAATCGATCTGCGCGGCTCTCCGGTCGATGCCATCGGCAGCGTTGCCAACTTCCTGGTCGAACATGGCTGGAAGCGCGGCGAACCGATGGTGTTTCCAGCCATGGTTGCTGCCACCGATAACGGACGCAGCTGGGACATGTTTATTAATCAGGGGCTCGAAGCCAAGTTCAGGCTTGATGAACTCAAGGCAGCAGGCGTGACGCCTGGCGTGGAACCGCCAGCCGACTTGCAGTTCGGCCTGGTTGATCTGCAAAACGGTGGGGAGCCTACCGAGTACTGGCTTGGTGCGGCCAATTTCTTTGCCATTACGCAGTACAACCGCAGTTTCTTCTACGCGATGTCGGTCATCGATCTGGGACGCGCGGTGCGCGCGGCGCGCACGCGATAAAGATGGAGGCATCCGGTATGCAATCTGCATTCCGGATGCCGAAAAAGATTCGTTATGCGCGGTCAGCTTTGAATGTCGACAATTCGATTGGCACGGTATTGTCGCCACCGCTAAACCAGATCTGACCATCCTGCACCGTACACTGCAGCTGCATCGTACGCTGTGCTAGCGATGACAACGCGGCACTTGCGTCCGCCGGCAGGTTGAACACACGAAGATTCTTCGCGCGCGCAAGTTTGCCGGCGCACTGGCTCCACCATACGTTGCTTGCGCTACTGTAGCTATACACCACCACTTCGGCCGCGCGTCCGCATGCTTTGAGCAAACGTTTTTCATCCGGCTGCCCGACCTCGATCCATAAGTCGATTGCGCCGGTCAGGTCTTTTTGCCACAAGTCCGGTTCGTCATCGGTACTGAGACCCTTGCCAAACGCAAGCAGCTCATGCGCATGCAATGCATAGGCGAGTATGCGAACCATCATGCGCTCGTCGGTCTCTGATGGATGTCTCGCAATCGTCAACGCATGCGTGCCGTAATAATTACGATCCATATCCGAGACCTGAAGGTCGGCTTTGAAAATGGTTGATTTCAGGGCCATGGCTGCGGCGTCATTCAAAATTGTAGAGGCGCAAATGTACCGTAAAGCGCATTCCGACGCCATCATGCAGTTGCGCGATAATCTGCGCTTTGCATTCACGTTACTGGAATCTGATGACTATCCTGGACCCGGACAAGGACACTCCATCGCAGTTCACGCCGCCCGTTAGAGAAATCATTGCGGCGACCACCCGCTGGCTGGAGAAAGCGGTCATCGGCCTTAACCTTTGTCCGTTTGCAAAAGCTGTGCATGTCAAACAGCAGATCCGCTTTGCAGTGAGCGACGCTCGCGACACGGATCAATTGATGCAGGACCTGATAAGCGAACTTCAACGCTTGCAAGCCGGCGCCTCCGATGTCATCGATACCACGGTTCTAGTGCATCCATGGGTATTGAATGAATTCCTGGACTACAACGCTTTTTTAAGCATCGCCGACGCAGTACTGGAAGAGCTTGGCCTGACGGGCGAAATCCAGATAGCCAGTTTTCATCCTGCTTATCAATTTGCCGATTCCGAGCCGGACGCCATCGACAACTTTACCAATCGTTCGCCCTATCCGATTCTTCACCTGTTACGAGAGGACAGCATCGACCGCGCAGTAGCGGCTTTTCCGGATGCCAGCGACATTTTCGAACACAATATCGAAACAATGAAGCGCCTGGGGAAAGACGGCTGGGCTGCCTTGAACGTTGGACCGGAGCCAAAACACGACCAGTCACTGTAAGCCGTCAGGTTTGCGCAAGACTTGCCGCATCGGGCTAGCGTTGCGACGCATCAAAATCGCAAATGACCGCTTCGTTAGAATGCAGTTGAATATTTGCAAGCAATCGGTGGCGCATATGCTGGAATGATGGCGTCACCCCCGCTACATACGCAGTCAAGATCAAATCAATATTGTAATTATGGAATTTTGTTACTATATTGCGTAGATGCAATTAATGTCTTTAAGACATGAATCTTTCGCTTCCCATATTGTGTGTCAAAGGAATAATGTTTCAAAGTTGAAACATGTCTCTACACTAATAGTTTTATTGTGTACAATGAACTTGCAATATGGGAATTATTGAATTGACTACTCAGTTAGGCAAGGTTATGGACGATAACGAAAACGGGAAGCGCGGTACACGACTCGCAGATCAGGTAGCATACGATCCAAATAATTTGCTGGATGCGCTGATCGAAAAACTGAATTTGAAGAATGACGCTGCCTTGTCGCGCGCTCTTGAAGTTGCGCCCCCAGTGATCAGCAAGATTCGTCATCGCCGCCTGCCGGTCGGCGCCTCTCTGCTAATCCGCATGCATGAAGTCAGCGACCTGAGCATCAAGGATTTGCGGATCCTCATGGGTGATCGCCGCGACAAATTCCGCATCAGCGACAAGCAGTTCAAGCCCAAGGATGCGCCTGCAGGCGATATGGAATAAGTTTCAGTCGGACCAGGTGCACATATAGATAGTGTGCCCTTTTTGGCCCGGCATTCTTATCGCCATTAGTACACGGCGGACGTACGCACCATCGTTCCATCCGCTATGGACGCTCCCCATTCTGAACCTGCTCCAGCCTTTACTGCAAAACGCTGTTGGCTGACACGCAACCAAGCATGTGAAACATGCTTCTGCACGCGTCTGGTCGCAAGTATACTTTCGCATATTGCGACCGGTAAAGCACACACTCAAGCCGGAAACACTCCCGTCGAGAGATAACGGTCGCCACGGTCGCAGACGATAAATACGATCGTCGCATTTTCCACCGTCTGCGAGACGCGCAAGGCGACTTCGCAGGCGCCCGCAGCCGAAATACCGCAAAAAATCCCCTCTTCTACCGCCATCCGGCGTGCCATCTGTTCCGCAGCGGCCTGGCTAACGTATTCCAGCTGATCGACACCGGACTTGTCGAAGATTTTCGGCATATATGCTTCCGGCCATTTACGAATGCCGGGGATCTGAGAACCTTCTTCAGGTTGGGCGCCAACGATGCGCACTTTCGGATTTTTTTCCCTGAGAAAACGTGAAACCCCCATGATGGTGCCGGTAGTCCCCATCGCGCTGACGAAATGCGTGATACGTCCTTCGGTATCGCGCCAGATTTCGGGACCCGTACCTTCATAGTGGGAACGGGGATTGTCGGGATTGGCAAACTGATCGAGGATGATGCCCTTCCCCTCCTTTTGCATTTGTTCGGCAAGGTCACGTGCATATTCCATACCCCCCGTTTTGGGAGTAAGCACGATCTTGGCGCCATATGCAGCCATGCTTTGGCGCCGTTCTTCGCTTAGATTCTCGGGCATCAGCAACACCATTTTGTAGCCGCGTATGGAGGCCGCCATCGCAAGGGCAATCCCGGTGTTACCACTGGTTGGCTCGATGAGCGTATCGCCGGGCTTGATTTCTCCACGCTCTTCGGCATGCTTGATCATCGACAGTGCGGGACGGTCCTTAACCGATCCAGCCGGATTATTGCCTTCCAGCTTGCCCAGGATGACATTATTGCGGCGTGCTGCATCTTCGCCGGGAAGTCGTTTCAACTGCACGAGCGGCGTGTTGCCAATCGTGTCTTCTATAGTCAGATAAGGCATGGCAGATTCGGTGCTTCCATAAAAACATCATTTTAATCGGAGTCGGCAACATGTGCCGCCGTTACCGCATACTGCAATGCCCGGAGGTCAAATGAAAAAGCCCCGGAACGATCGTCTCCGGGGCCGAACGACTATCGCAGAATTACTTTTTTATGTCGTCCTTCTTTGCGTCTTCTTTTTTCATGTCCTTTTTCGCTTGTGTGGGCTTGTCGGCTTTCGCAGCCGGGGCAGCGCCTGGACGACTTTGACCATTCACGGTCAGGCCAGCATTGGAAAGCCGGACGGCGCTTTTATCGCCAACGCCTTTCACACGTGACTCCAGATCGCTCCAATCCTTGAACTCTCCGCCCTTCTTACGTTCATCGAGAACGGCCTTCGACAACTTTGGCCCGACGCCACGGATACCTTCTAATGTGGCCTGATCCGCCTTATTGACGTCGACCTGTGCAAGGGCTGTTCCGAAAGTGATGATAAGTGAGAGCGCAATCAGTAGTTTTTTCAACATTTTTTCTCCAAAGTCCAGATAGATAAAGTTAACAATCCCAGGATGTCGCCCGGGAAGGTTATCTAATATACAACAAATATATTAGCCAAATGTTAACTTTTTGACTTGCCGGACCTTAGGGGTGCTTACCGAATAGTTCCTCACTGGTCACCGTAGCTGTTCCAAGCTTGCCTACGACAATTCCACCTGCACGGTTGGCAATCGAGACCGCTTCAGCGAGCGGCCGTCCTGCGCCCAGCATGGCAGCCAAGGTTGCAATGACCGTGTCCCCGGCTCCGGACACATCGTAGACTTCGCGCGCGACGGTGGGAATGTGCAAGGCAGCCTGATCGGTATAAAGGGTCATGCCTTCTTCCGAGCGCGTCAGCAGCAAGGCTTCCAGCTCCAGCGTTTTCCTCAACTGCTGCGCCTTGGCAGTCAATTCTTCTTCCGTCTTCCAGGAACCGACCACTTGCCGCATTTCGGATTTGTTAGGCGTAAGGATGGAAGCCCCTTTGTAACGGCTGAAGTCCTCTCCTTTGGGATCCACCAGAATGCATTTGCCAAGCGCCCGGCCGGCGGCGATCATCTCGGCGACATTAACCAGGCTCCCCTTGGCGTAATCGGAAAGTACGATCACGTCGTATTCGGGCAGCAAGGTATTGAAGCGTGTCAGCTTGTCGCGCAGCACGGTTTCGGTCGGCGGATGTTCGAAGTCGACTCGCAGCAGTTGTTGCTGGCGCCCAATGACACGCAGCTTGATGATGGTAGAAATCGAGTTATCGCGACTCAGATGGCCGTTGACGTTCAGTTCGGTCAGCATCCGTTGCACGGCATCGCCGGCTTCATCCTGCCCGACCACCCCCAGCAATCCGGTATGCGCACCCAAGGCGACTGCATTGCGCGCCACATTTGCGGCACCGCCGAGTCGGTCTTCGCGGCGCTCGATGCGTACTACAGGGACAGGTGCTTCCGGGGAAATGCGATTGACTTCACCAAACCAGTAGCGGTCCAGCATCACATCGCCGACGACCAGCACGCGTGACGTCTTCAGAGAAATTGTTGTTTCACTCATGATTCATTGGTAGATGAGCGGCCGATGCCATGGTACTCAATACCGGCATGTGCCATTGCCCATGGTTTGAACAGGTTTCTCCCATCGAAGATGACGGGGTTCTTTAAAAGGGCCTTGATTTGCTGAAAGTCGGGACTGCGAAATGTTTTCCACTCGGTGATAATGATCAGTGCGTCGGCATCTTGCAACGCATTCTTCGAATTATCGCAAAATCGGATGCGCTGATAACCGTCAGGTATGTCACCCATATCCGCTTCAAGAACGTGGCGTGCGTCTTTCGAAGCAAGCGGATCATAGACGGCGACGGTCGCTCCGGGTGAAATCAGCTCGTGAATCAGTACCCGTGACGGTGCTTCGCGCATATCGTCGGTATTGGGCTTGAACGCCAGACCCCAGATCGCAAAATGCCGGCCGCTCAAATTATCTCCGAAGCGATCGACGACCTTTACGCCGAGATATGCTTCTGATGTTGCCGGCAGCGGCAAGCACGTACTGCAGGTTGGCCGATCAGGGGGCTTGAAAGGCAAAATTCAATTCATCACATTCAGTTCTTCCGTACGACGTGGTGGATAGGATTCCCACTGGCTGCAGCCTGGACACTGCCAATAAAACTGACGGGCCTTGAAACCGCAATGATTGCACTGGTAGCGGGCCAGTTTCTGCGTATACCCATGAACCAGGTTCTTCACGAGCGATAGCTCGGGCCGCACTTCAGGCGGCGCTTCCATCAATCTCGCTTCCAGGAATTTGTCCAGTCCCAGCAGGGTCGGCATACGCCGCAATTCATCGCTCACCAACTGATTGGCAGCATCGACGCCGTCGAGTTCCAGTACTGCCTTGAAAACGACTTCAAGCAAGTCGATCGACGACGCCTGCGCAAGATAGTTTTTCAGCAGGTTGACACCTTCCTGCGGTCTTCCGACGGCGCGATATCCATCCATCAGGCGCTGGGCCACGAGCGCCACATGCGGTACGCTTTGCTGTTCCACACGGCGCCACGCCATCAACGCGGCTTCGGTATCACCCTTGGCGAGATAAGCATCGCCGATCAGCATCGCCGCACGCACATTACTGCGGTCGGTTGCCAGCGCCTTGTCCAGCATCGCAAGCGCGGCATCGGGATGGGTGTGCACCAGTTCATCCTGTGCCAGTTCGCAATAGAATTGCGCGATTTCCTTTTGCCGCGCGCCGGCACCCGACTCTTGCAACGCACGCGCCGCATCGATGGCGCGGATCCATTCCTTTTCCCGCTGGTAGATTTCCAGGAGCGCGCGTCTTGCCTGTGCGCCGTACTGGCTATCGACCAGGCCGTTAAATGTTTCTTCCGCGCGATCGAGCAATCCGGCTTTCAGATAGTCCTGTCCAAGTTCGTATTGCGAATGCACTTTGGATTCCAGCGGCAAGTCCGGCCGGGCCAGCAGGTTTTGATGGACGCGGATAGCGCGTTCGATCTCACCGCGCCGGCGGAACAGATTGCCAAGCGCAAAATGAAGGTCAATGGTTTCGGGATCCAGCTTGACGATCTCGATGAAAGCGTCAATGGCTTTATCCGGCTGCTCGTTAAGCAAAAAGTTGAGACCTTTGAAATAACCTCGTGGAAGACTGCGGGATTCAGAGATCAATTGATTGATATCGACGCGCGCGGCAATCCATCCCAGGCCGAAAAAGACTGGGATGCCGAGCAGCCACCAGGTTTCAAATTCCATGCGGTTTCTTGTTGTTGGAGATTATTTATTGACCACGCTGTCAGGTTGTGGCGGTTGCGCGCGTGCGCGCTGTTGCACTACCTGTTCATGTTCCATGGTTGTGATGGTTTTCCTGTGCCGTGCCAACTCACGTCGATGCCGGAATACGGTCGGCAGCATAGCGAGGATCCCAAGGCTAGCGCCACCGGCAAAAAATGCGAGCAGTAGCATAACCAGCGGGCCACGCATTTCGTAATCAAAAAAGAAGCGCAAGGCAACTTCTTGAGTATTCTTCAGTGCAAATCCAAAGAAAACGACGAAAAGGATTGCCGCTACGATGCGAAAAAGAATTTTCATGCCGCGATGCTCCTTTTTGTATCTGATCCGATTTATACGGTCGCAGATGAAAAGTTGCTGGAGCGTATAGAAGAAGATGAAATTGTACGTGAAAAAAAACGGCATCCGAGGATGCCGTTTTGATTTCCTGCAAATATCCGCTACAACAAAAATGCGTCGACTTCATCAGGATGCCGTCTTACGGCGCTCTGGTTTTGCCGAGTAAGCTCACTATACCGGCCAGTGGCCCGTATCTGTCTATCGCTGCAAGTGGCGACTCAATCTTCCTTGATTGGCTGTCCTACCATCGCGTCTACCCGTTCGCGCAATTCCTTGCCGGGCTTGAAGTGCGGCACCCGTTTTTCCGGGACCATCACCTTGTCGCCCGATTTTGGATTGCGACCAATACGCGGCGGCCTGCTGTTCAACGCAAAACTGCCGAATCCGCGAATTTCGATACGCTGACCGTTCGACAAGGCGTCGGCCATTGCATCAAGGATAGTTTTGACCGCGTAATCCGCATCCTTTGCTACCAGTTGCGGATAACGCTCGGCCAGACGGGCAATCAGCTCCGACTTCGTCATGTATTACTCTCGATACTTACTGCTTGTTGTCGAGCTTAGCTTTCAGCAATGCACCAAGGCTGGTGGTGCCGGAAGCCGCATTGGAATCAGCAGACATCTTCTGCATGGCTTCCTGCGTTTCAGCATTGTCCTTTGCCTTGATCGACAGCTGGATGCTGCGTGCCTTGCGGTCGATGTTGATGACCAGAGCCTCAACCTTGTCGCCGACCTTCAGGTGTGTACCGGCATCTTCCACGCGATCACGGGAGATTTCGGACGCACGCAGATAGCCTTCAACTTCTTCGGACAACTGAATCACGGCGCCCTTCGGCTCAACCGACTTGACGGTACCGGTTACGATAGCGCCCTTGTCGTTCATTGCAGCAAAGTTGTTGAACGGGTCGCCTTCAAGTTGCTTGACGCCCAGTGAAACACGCTCACGCTCGACATCGATTGCCAGAACGACAGCTTCCAGCTCGTCGCCCTTCTTGAACTTGCGAACGGCTTCTTCGCCAGCTTCAGTCCAGGACAGGTCGGACAGGTGCACCAGACCATCGATGTTGCCTGCCAGGCCGATGAACACGCCGAAGTCGGTGATCGACTTGATCGCGCCGCGAACCTTGTCGCCCTTCTTGTGCGACATCGCGAAGTCATCCCAAGGATTCGGCTTGCACTGCTTCATGCCGAGGGAGATACGGCGACGCTCTTCGTCGATTTCCAGAACCATGACTTCCACTTCGTCGCCCAGCTGGACAACCTTGTTCGGAGCCACATTCTTGTTGGTCCAGTCCATTTCGGAAACGTGTACCAGACCTTCGATGCCCTGTTCGACTTCAACGAACGCACCGTAGTCGGTCAGGTTGGTAACCTTGCCGAACAGGCGTGTACCTTGCGGGTAACGACGGGACAGACCGGTCCAAGGATCGTCGCCCAGTTGCTTGACGCCCAGCGAAACGCGGTTCTTTTCCTGATCGTACTTGAGGACCTTGGCAGTGATTTCCTGGCCGACAGACAGGACTTCGGACGGGTGACGCACACGACGCCATGCGAGGTCGGTGATGTGCAGCAGGCCGTCGATGCCTCCGAGGTCAACGAACGCACCGTAGTCGGTGATGTTCTTGACGATACCGGTGACGACAGTACCTTCCTTCAGGGTTTCCATCAGCTTGGCGCGCTCTTCGCCCATCGATGCTTCGATGACGGCGCGGCGGGACAGCACAACGTTGTTGCGCTTGCGGTCCAGCTTGATGACCTTGAACTCCATGGTCTTGCCTTCGTACGGCGTGGTGTCCTTGACCGGACGGGTGTCGACCAGCGAACCCGGGAGGAAGGCGCGGATGCCGTTGGTCAGAACGGTCAGACCGCCCTTGACCTTGCCATTGACTGTGCCGGTAACGATCTCGCCAGACTCCATCGCTTTTTCGAGCGAGAGCCACGATGCCAGACGCTTGGCCTTGTCGCGCGACAGGATAGTGTCGCCAAAGCCGTTTTCCAGCGATTCGATCGCAACGGAGATGAAGTCGCCAACCTGGACTTCGAGTTCGCCGTTGTCGTTCTTGAATTCTTCGACGGGGATGAAAGCTTCGGATTTCAGGCCGGCGTTGACGATCACGAAGTTGTGGTCGAGACGAACGACTTCAGCAGAAATCACTTCACCGGAACGCATGTCCTGACGGGAGAGCGACTCCTCGAACAGGGCTGCAAAGCTTTCCATACCGGTTGATTCTTGTTGCGCAGTAGACATAAGTTAGAAAAGGGGTTAGCCAGTCACCATCGGAATTTTTCGATCGCATACTGGGTCAGGTTTATCAACATCCATCAAGGCCTTGCGCCAGGACGGACACCAATCGCACTACAAAAGCAGCGTAATGATTACGCATGTTTTTTTACAGCTGCGTACCACCGAAGCACCTGCTCGACTGCCTGATCTGCAGTCATATCCGAAGTGTCCAGAATATACGCCCCATCCGCCGGCTTCAACGGGGCGATGGCGCGACCGGAATCGCGCGCATCACGCTCCCTCAAATCCTTGAGAAGGTCTTCCATAGTAGCAGGAAAACCCTTGTCAATCAATTGCTTATGCCGCCGATATGCACGTGCTTCCACACTTGCCGTGAGGAAGACTTTGACCGTTGCTTGCGGAAAGATGACGGTCCCCATGTCGCGGCCGTCGGCTACCAGTCCCGGCGCTGCCCGGAAGCCGAGTTGCAGCCCGACGAGCGCACGGCGCACGGTTGGCAGAACGGCAATCTTCGATGCCGTATTGCCAACTTCCTCAGCGCGAATGGCGGAAGTGACATTTTCATTGGCCAGCCACACTTGGTCGCCGACGAATTTGCAGGGCAGCTTTTCAGCAAGCTTGGCCAAGGCATGTTCGTCGTTCAAGCTGGCCTGATGACGCAAGGCGCTCAATGCAGTAAGCCGGTAAAGTGAGCCGGAATCCAGAAAATGAAAACCGAGTTGTAACGCCACCCGGTGGGCGACAGTACCTTTACCGGAAGCGGTCGGCCCGTCTATCGTGATGACGGGAATCGGATGGGTGTGCATTGTAAAGTCCGCTTGCGCTCAGATCAGTTCGCCGCGGGTTATCGCGGCAAAGGCATCGAAATAGTCAGGAAAGGTTTTTGCGACGCATTTAGGATCATTGATCCTGACGGGTGCGCCGCGACGTGCCGCGCCGTCCAGTGAGGCGAGCGAGAAACACATCGCCATCCTATGGTCATCATAGGTATCGATCGCTGCCGCCTTGATCTGCTCAGGAGGCGTGACGCGCAGATAGTCGTCGCCCTCTTCCACGACCGCGCCGACCTTGCGCAGTTCGGTGGCCATTGCCGCGATGCGGTCGGTTTCCTTGACGCGCCAGCTACCGATATTGCGCAGCGTGCTGGGGCCGTCGGCATACAGGGCCGCAACGGCGATCGTCATCGCCGCATCGGGAATATGATTAAAGTCGGCGTCGATTGCCTTGAGCACGCCGTTGGACGTCGCTTCCATCCAGTTGTCGCCCATGGTGATGGTCGCGCCCATTTGCTCGAGCGCTTCGACAAACCGTACATCACCCTGGATGCTGTCGCGGCCCACGCCTTCCACCCGTACCGGTCCGCCGGCGATTGCACCGGCCGCAAGGAAATAGGATGCCGACGAGGCATCGCCTTCGACATGGATTTCACCAGGACTGACATATCGCTGCCCCGCAGGAATGCTGAACGATTGCCATCCGTCGCGTTCGACTTCGACGCTGAAACGGCGCATGAGATTGAGCGTGATCTCTATATAAGGCTTTGAAATAAGATCGCCGATCACGTCGATCGTTACCACCTCTTCGCGCGCCATCAGCGGAGCCGCCATCAGCAGCGCCGTCAGAAACTGGCTGGAGACATTACCTCTGACCTGCATGCGGCGCGTATGAATCTGGCCGCGACGAATATGCAAGGGTGGAAATCCCTGCTGACCGGTATATTCGATGCGCATGCCGACGGCATTGAGCGCATCGACCAGGTCGCCGATCGGCCGTTCATGCATGCGCGAAACGCCGTGCAAGGTGTAATCGCCCCCGATTGCGGCCAATGCAGCCGTCAGCGGACGGATCGCGGTGCCCGCATTGCCCATGAACAGGTCTGCCTGATGGATAGGCAAAACGCCATCGACGCCATGCACGATATATTCCTGCGACTCGCCGACCTGCTCCCACTGCACGCCCAGCTTTTGCAGGGCCATCAGCATCACATGGGTATCGTCGGACGCGAGCAGGTCATGAATACGGGTCGTACCCTGCGCGAGTGCCGCTAGCAGCAAGGTTCGATTGGAAATGCTCTTGGAACCGGGCAGGCGTACTGTTCCCTGCGCCCGTAGCGCCGGCTGCAAGTCGAGATGATGTGGATGAGTCTTCATTAATCGCCGCCCTGTTTGTTCTGTTGTTCGGCCGCCTCGATCGTCTTGATCCAGTTATGCCGAGCGCGTTGCGCGTTTGCATAGACCGCTTCGATGGCTTGCCCGTCCTGCCGGGCCAGTAGAGCCCGCAGACCTGTCAGTTGTTCCATATAAGCGTCCAGCTCGCTCAACAATGCAGTCTGGTTCGCCAGGGAAATATCACGCCACATTTCCGGCGACGAGCCTGCAATCCGCGTGAAGTCGCGAAACCCGCTCGCTGCGTACTGGAAGAGCAGATCCGCATGCGGCTTGCGTGCGATATCGTCGACAAGGGCATAGGCCAGCAGGTGGGGTAAGTGACTGACGGCAGCGAACACGCGGTCGTGCTCTTCGGCACTCAACCGATGGATGATCGCGCCGCAATGTTTCCAAGCGGCCGCGACGCGCTCGACGGATTCTTCGGTATTTTCGGGTAGCGGCGCCAACACCGCTTTCTTGCCGACATACAAATCGACAATTGCAGCCTCTGGTCCGTTTTGCTCGCGACCGGCGATCGGATGTCCCGGCACGAACTGCGCGATCTTGTCGCCGAGCGCACTGCGTGCAGCCGCGACGACATCGCCCTTGGTGCTGCCCGCATCGGTGACCACGGTACCCGGCTGCAAGTGCGGTGCGATCGAAGCGAGGATGGCTTCAGTTTGGGCAACTGGGGCCGCGACCAGAATCAGGTCAGCGTCGACAACTGCTTCCGCCACCGAGTTGCTGGCCACATCGATGATGCCGAGCTGCCTGGCCCGCTCCAGCGTTTCCATCCGACGACCAGCGCCGATGACTTTGTCAACGACACCTGCTTTTTTGAGTGCCAGTGCGAATGAACCGCCAATCAGGCCTACACCAAAAATTGATATTTTTTTGAACACAATGAGTTGCCAGGCAAAAGGATTGCGTCAGGACAGAACGGCTTTCAGCGCTTTGATGAATGCCGCGTTTTCTTGCGGCAAGCCTATGGAGATGCGCAGCCATTGCGGCAAGCCGTAGTTGCCGACGGGCCGGACAATGACGCCACGCTTGAGCAATTCGAGATTGACCCGCGCACCGGCGGCATCGTCGCTTCCAACCCGCACCAGCACAAAATTGCCATACGACTTGACGTATTCGAGATCCATCGCATCGAATGCCTGTGTCAGCTGTTGGTAGCCCTCGGCATTCAGTTGCGCACTCTTTTGCAGGAATGCGCTGTCATTCAGCGCCGCAACGGCGGCTGCCTGTGCCATCGAATTGACGTTGAACGGCTGGCGAATGCGGTTCAGCAAATCCGTGATGACAGGCTGGGCGATGCCGAAACCGACACGCAGCCCGGCCAGGCCGTATGCCTTGGACAGCGTGCGCGACACGAGCAGATTGGGATACTGCTGCACCCATGCTATCGAGTCGTATTGCAGTTCCGGAGCGAGATATTCGTTATAGGCTTCGTCAAGCACGACAACCACGTCTTGCGGCACCTTGGCAAGGAAGGCCTCGATTTCGGCGGCCGGAATAAAGGTCCCGGTCGGATTGTTTGGATTGGCGATGAAGACCAGTCGCGTGTCGGCGGTAATCGCTTTCGCCATCGCGGGCAGATCGTGCCCGTAATCTTTGGCAGCCACGACGATTGCGCGCGCACCGATCGCCTGCGTCGCGAGTGCATACACGGCAAATGAATACTGCGCATATACCACCGACTGTCCCGGTTGCACGAAGGCATGTGCAGCCAGTTCGAGAATGTCGTTGCTGCCGTTGCCCAGCGTGATCCAGTCTGCAGGTACCTTGTACTTGTTGATGATGGTCTGCTTCAGGTCGAAACCGTTGGAGTCCGGATAGCGGCCGATATCGCCCATCGCGGCAAGCATGGCTTGTTTCGCGGAATCGGGCATGCCGAGCGGATTTTCATTGGACGCTAGCTTGATGATTTTTGCTTCGTCAAGGCCAAACTCGCGCGCCACTTCAGCGATCGGCTTGCCTCCTTGGTAAGGAGCGATGGCACGAACGTAATCGGGACCGAATTGAATAGTCATGATGGTTTCCAAAAAATAAGCTGCCGACACGGCCGCATTGGGGAATCGTGCTCCCCATACAATCGGCCGGCAATCAATAAAGACTGAATGGATAAGAACCGAGAACCTTGAAGAAAGCCGCATTCTGCTTGAGCTCGGCCAGCGCATTGATGACCTTGTCGTCTTGGGCATGTCCTTCCACGTCAACGTAGAAGTAGTATTCCCAGGTGCCGATACGTGCGGGCCGCGATTCGAACCGAGTCATCGATACGCCGTGCTTAGCCAGCGGCGCAAGCAGGTTGTGTACCGCGCCCGCCTTGTTGGGCACTGCAAGCACCAGCGAGGTCTGGTCCCTGCCGCTGGGCGTGGGCTGCAATCGACCGATGACGGCAAACCGGGTGCGATTGTGCGGATCGTCCTGGACATGAGCTTTCACCACGCCGAGGTTATAGCGCTGGCCAGCGATTTCACCAGCGATGGCGGCTGTCGTCGGATCTTCGCTTGCAAGGCGTGCCGCTTCGCCGTTGGAAGCAACGGCCTGGCGTTCGATTCGTGGATAGTTCTGATTGAGCCAGGTATGGCATTGCGCCAGCGCTTGCGAATGCGCGCAGATGCGAATGACGCCTTCCATATTGCCGCTGCCTGTCATCAGGCTGTGATGCACGGGAATCGACAGTTCGCCGCTGATCGACAGCGTGGTCTGCAACAGCAAATCGAGCGTGCGGTTGATGGCGCCCTCGGATGAATTTTCCACAGGCACGACGCCAAAGTCCGCGGTCCCCGCTTCGGTTGCACGGAACACTTCATCGATGGATGCGCAAGGCACGCCTTCGACCGCATGACCGAATTGCTGGTAAACCGCCTGTTCGCTGAAGGTGCCCGCAGGACCGAGATAAGCAACGTTCACCCGACGTTCCAGCGCACGGCAAGCCGACATGATTTCGCGAAAAATCGTCTGAACATCGCCGCTATGCAGCGGACCGCCGTTATTGTCGGCAACCTTCTGCAACACGTGCGCTTCACGCTCCGGGCGGAACACCGGCGCATTGGTTTCCGCCTTGACGTGGCCGACTGCCTGCGCAACGCGTGCGCGCCGGTTCAAGAGATCGAGCAGCTGGGCATCGATCGCATCGATCTGTTCCCGCAAGGGTTTAAGTTTATCGTCCGTCATCATTGTATGAGGTCATTCAGGTGCGCGGCAGGCACAGCTACTTGCAGGAATACGCACGCCTGACTGCATGCAATGCGCATCGCCGGTTTGCCCCCGTCGCCGTAACGGCGTCAGCCGTGCTTCTTTTCAAATTCTTTCAAATAATCGACCAGCGCCTGCACCCCTTCGACGGGCATCGCATTGTAGATCGATGCACGCATGCCGCCGACGGACTTGTGGCCTTTCAGCTGCAGCAGGTGACGTTCCTTCGCGCCGGCGAGAAAGATATCGTTCAGGGACTCGTCGCGCAGGAAGAACGGCACGTTCATGCGGGAACGGCAATCCTTCGCAATCTTGTTGCTGTAGAAATCAGTCGAGTCAAAGTAGTCGTACAACAATGCCGCCTTGGCGATGTTGCGCTGCTCCATCGCTGCGACCCCGCCCTGCTTCTTCAACCACTGGAACACCAGGCCGGCGATGTAAATTGAATACGTCGGCGGCGTGTTGTACATCGAATGGTTTTCAGCAACCAGTTTCCAGTCGAAGGCCGACGGACAAATAGACAACGCATGACCAATCAGGTCATCGCGCGCAATCACCAATGTGAGGCCGGCCGGGCCGATGTTCTTTTGCGCACCGCCAAAGATGACGCCGTACTTCGACACATCGACTGCACGCGACAGGATGTGCGACGACATGTCGGCCACCAGCGGCGCATTTCCAGTCTCGGCACCAATCTCCGGTGTGTACTGGAATTCGACACCGTCGATGGTTTCATTGGTGCAAATATGGACGTAGGCAGCGTCTTTCGACAGCTTCCAGCTGTCACGCGGCGGAATCACGGTAAATTTCTGTGCCTCGGACGAAGCGGCGACATTGACCGTGCAATATTTCTTCGCCTCCTTGATCGACTTGGAAGACCACGAGCCGGTATTCACGAAGTCGACTACCGCCGGCTGCGACTTTCGAGCCACCAGATTCAGTGGCACGATCGCATTTTCGCCGATGCCGCCGCCTTGCAAGAACAGGATCTTGTAGTTTGCCGGCACGCCGAGCAATTCGCGAAAATCGCGCTCTGCTGCTTCATAAATGGAAATGAATTCCTTGCCGCGATGGCTCATCTCCATCACCGACATGCCGCTGCCATGCCAGTCGAGCATTTCTTCGGCCGCTTGCTGCAGCACGTCCTGAGGCAGCACAGCCGGGCCTGCGGAGAAGTTATAGACGCGTGTCATTCTTCCTCCGCGCCGCCGTTTTCTTCTTCCACATCGGATTCAACGATGCGCTGCAAGCCGCTCAGCTTGGTGCCGTCTTCCACCGCGATCAGTGTCACGCCTTGCGTTGCACGACCCATTTCGCGAATCTCGGACACCCGGGTACGGATCAGCACGCCACCGGTGGTGATCATCATGATTTCGTCGTTCGGCTCAACCAGGGTTGCCGCCACGACCTTGCCGTTACGCTCGCTGGTCGAAATCGCGATCATGCCCTTGGTGCCGCGGCCATGGCGTGTGTACTCGAGAATAGGCGTTCGTTTGCCGAAACCGTTTTCGGTCGCGGTCAACACCGACTGCTGTTCGTTCTCGGCGACCAACAAAGCAATGACTTGCTGGCCTTCTTCCAGGCTCATCCCACGCACACCGCGCGCATTGCGTCCCATCGGACGCACGTCGTTTTCATCGAAACGCACCGCCTTACCGGAATCGGAGAACAGCATCACGTCATGCTTGCCGTCGGTGAGCGCCGCACCGATCAGGAAATCGCCTTCATCGAGATCGACTGCAATAATGCCGGCTTTGCGCGGATTGCTGAATTCGGTCAGCGGCGTTTTCTTGACAGTGCCGAGGCTGGTCGACATGAACACATAGCGGTCTTCGGGGAAGGTGCGATTTTCCCCGGAGAGCGGCAATACCACGGTAATCTTCTCGCCATCCTGCAGCGGGAACATGTTGACGATAGGCTTGCCGCGCGAGTTGCGCGAGCCTTGCGGCACTTCCCACACCTTCAGCCAGTACAAACGGCCCCGATTCGAGAAGCACACGATGTAGTCATGCGTGTTCGCAATGAAAAGCTGGTCGATCCAGTCGTCTTCCTTGGTTGCCATCGCCTGCTTGCCGCGGCCGCCACGTTTTTGCGCGCGGTATTCCGATACCGGCTGCGATTTCATGTAACCAGTGTGCGAGAGCGTCACCACCATGTCCTGCGGCGTGATCAGGTCTTCGGTTCCGAGGTCGGTCGCGTTCAACTCGATTTGCGAGCGGCGTATGTCCTTGTTGCCATCGCCGTATTCGTTCTTTGCTGCCGTCAGTTCGTCAGTGATGATCGCCGTGACGCGTTCCGGTTTGGCGAGGATGTCGAGCAAGTCGGCGATCTGCGCCATGACTTCCTTGTACTCGTTGACAATCTTGTCCTGCTCTAGGCCGGTCAGGCGCTGCAATCGCATTTGCAGGATTTCCTGCGCCTGCTCATCGGACAGCTTGTAAAGTCCATCCGGCTGGATGCCGTAGTGCTTGGGCAGATTCTCGGGTCGGAAGGCTTCAATACCGCCGGCATTTTCAGCACCGGTACGGGCAAGCATTTCGCGCACCAGCGAAGAATCCCATGCACGCGCCATCAATTCGGATTTCGCGATCGGTGGCGTCGGTGCAGCCTTGATGATCGCGATGAAATCGTCAATATTGGCCAATGCGACAGCCAGGCCTTCCAGCACGTGACCGCGCTCGCGCGCCTTGCGCAATTCGAACACCGTACGGCGGGTGACGACTTCGCGGCGATGCGACAGGAAGCACTCCAGCATCTGCTTCAGGTTCAGCAGCTTCGGCTGACCGTCCACCAGGGCAACCATGTTCATGCCGAAGGTATCCTGCAACTGCGTCTGCTTGTACAGGTTATTCAGCACCACTTCGGGCACTTCGCCACGCTTGAGTTCAATAACCACCCGCATGCCCGACTTGTCGGACTCGTCGCGAATGTCAGAAATACCTTCCAGCTTCTTGTCGCGCACCAGTTCGGCAATGCGTTCCAGCAGCGACTTCTTGTTCACCTGGTACGGCAGTTCGTCCACGATGATCGCGGTTCGGTTGTCCTTGCCGAATTCCTCGAAATGCGTCTTTGCACGCATGACCACACGTCCGCGGCCGGTACGATAACCGTCGCGCACGCCAGACACGCCGTAAATGATGCCGGCAGTCGGGAAGTCGGGTGCGGGAATGATTTCGATCAGATCATCGATCGTGCATTCCGGCGTGCGCAATACGTGCAAGGCGCCGTCGATGACTTCGGTGATGTTATGCGGGGGAATGTTGGTCGCCATGCCGACTGCAATACCGGAGGACCCATTGATCAACAGATTGGGTATCCGCGTCGGCAGCACCGACGGCTCTTTTTCCTTGCCGTCGTAGTTAGGAACAAAATCGACCGTATCCTTCTCGATGTCGGCCAGCAGTTCACTGGAAATCTTGTCGAGACGGCACTCGGTATAACGCATCGCTGCCGCGTTGTCGCCGTCAACCGAGCCGAAGTTGCCCTGACCGTCCACCAAGGTATAGCGCAAAGAAAAGTCCTGCGCCATTCGTACCAGCGTGTCGTAGATCGCCTGGTCGCCGTGCGGGTGGTACTTACCCATGACCTCACCCACGACGCGCGCACATTTTACATAGGGGCGGTTCCAGACATTATTGGTCTCGTGCATCGCAAACAGAACGCGGCGATGCACCGGCTTGAGGCCGTCACGCACATCTGGAAGCGCCCGCCCCACGATCACGCTCATTGCATAATCGAGGTAACTCTTGCGCATCTCTTCTTCGAGGGAAATCGGGATAGTCTCTTTGGCGAATTGATCCATTGTCGAGTCGGCTTCTCTGTGCTGTCGTTGACTGGTTATCCCAGGCGACGCGGTTTATAAAATCACACCGCGTCAAACGTTGGATTTTAGCATGGCGGAAAGCGCCACTCCCGCGCCCGCGCGGTCAATCGGTATTGAATTAGCGGTGAATCAGGACGTTTTCGGGAAAATGTGTTTAAATTAAATGTTGCGGAAGATTAACTACATATTCAAAAAGTCCTTGGTGTCTCATGTTTAAAATTACCGCTTTCGCGCTTTTACTTATTGGCGCAACCAGCGTTCACGCGCAATCCCTTACCGACATTCAGGCAAAGCAAGGTAACAGCGCATACGTGCAAGACAGCCGCGGCGTCATTGCACGCAGCCCGTTCGGCCTTTGCTGGCGTACCGGGACCTGGACCCCTGCCGATGCGGTACCCGGCTGCGACGGCGACCTGGTGCCGCCAGTGACAAAGGCGATTGCGCCTCCCATCGCGCCCCCCGGCCCTACCGCCCAGGCTCCCGCGCCTGCGCCGAAACGTTGTGACTTCGCCGTTACGCTAGGCAGCGACGAGAGCTTCGCCTTCAACAAGGCCGTACTCAGCGGCGCGGCCAAAACACGTATCGACAGCGAAGTGATGACCAAACTGGATACCTGCGCCAAGGTCGACCTGATCATCGTCACTGGCCATGCCGATCGTCTTGGTTCGCAGCAATACAATCAAAAGCTTTCGGAAAAGCGTGCCGATGCCGTCGCCGCCTATATCAAGAGCAAAGGCGTACGCGCAGAAGTCGATACGCTTGGCGCCGGCAAGACCCAATCAATCAAGGCCTGCAATGATAAATTGCCACGAAAACAACTGATTGAGTGTCTGGCACCGAACCGTCGCGTAGTGATTGAAGCACGCGGTTTTGCCAAATAATTGATGTGGTTTGAGTCGATTTGCCAAGGTGATTGGCAAATCGATTAGAAAATGCTATTAATTTTTGAGCATCCGTTGCAAAAACCCAACGAGTGGCTAAAATCGCCATACCATTGATTCGGCAACAATCGATGTATTGCGCGCCTATGGCAAAATGTAGTTAACTAAAGATCATTGCAGGTGAACAACCTTGTAAAAAGATGATCTAATAGCGACCGGAAGTTCAGTTCTAAAAAAGTGGCACTTGTAGCGCAGTTAATCTGCGGATATCTCAACCAAGAGGAAAAATATGAATAAATTAGCACTCGTCTTTGCTGCGTCCGCAGTTGTTTCGTTCTCTGCTTCGGCTCAGCAGGACATCAAAGCCAAGACTCCGAACAGCGCCTACCTGCAAGACAGCCGCGGCGTCATCGCTCGTGACCCGTTCGGTTTGTGCTGGCGTACAGGTACCTGGACACCGGCTGATGCGGTTCCAGGTTGCGACGGCGAAATCGCAAAACCGGCTGCCGCTCCAGCTCCCGCACCTGCTCCGGCTCCGGCACCTGCTCCGGCACCTGCTCCCGCTCCAATCTCTGAAAAAGTCACCTTTGCTGCTGACGCCTTCTTTGACTTCGACAAGGCAGTCCTGAAGCCGGACGGCAAGGCGAAGCTGGATGACCTGTCCTCCAAGCTGAAGGGCATGAATCTGGAAGTCGTGATTGCTGTTGGTCACACCGACTCCGTCGGTTCCGACACTTACAACCAGAAGCTGTCGGTTCGCCGCGCTGAAGCCGTCAAGGCCTATCTGGTTTCCACGGGTGTTGAAGCCAACCGCGTCTACACTGAAGGCAAGGGCGAGAAGCAACCGGTCGCTGACAACAAGACATCCGCTGGCCGCGCAAAGAACCGCCGCGTTGAAATCGAAGTTGTTGGTACACGTAACCGCTAATCGATTCACCGATGGCACAACCCCGCTTCGGCGGGGTTTTTTTATGCCCTTGCGCAACAGATTCTGTCGAAAGCGCTAATGGAATTTCCTATCCAAGGGCAGCATCCAGTCGCTATTCCCGCTATCATTTACCCTATGAATGCCGATCCCCTAGAACTGCAAAAATTCAGCGATCTTGCCCATCGATGGTGGGATCCCACCTCTGAATTCCGTCCGCTGCATGAAATCAATCCGCTGCGGCTTGAATGGATCAATGCCCGTGCGTCGCTGGCCGGCAAAACGGTCGTCGACATTGGATGCGGCGGGGGCATCCTCGCCGAATCCATGGCTCGCAAGGGCGCCAATGTGACCGGCATCGACCTGTCCGAGAAAGCGCTGAAAGTGGCAGACCTGCACAGTCTGGAAACCGGCATACAGGTACGCTATGAATTGATCGCCGCAGAAGATCTGGCGGCGCGCGAAGCGGGCCGTTACGATGTCGTCACCTGCATGGAAATGCTCGAGCACGTGCCCGATCCCGCTGCTGTGGTGAAGGCTTGCGCAACGCTTGTCAAACCCGGCGGGCTGGTCTACTTCTCGACCATCAACCGCAATCCGAAAGCGTATCTGTTCGCGGTGTTAGGCGCGGAATACATTCTTCGCTTGCTGCCGAAAGGTACACACGACTACGCCAAATTCATCACGCCGGCCGAGCTTGCCCAATTTGCGCGCAATGCGGGGTTGGTCGTCGATAAGCTAAAGGGCATGGGCTACAACCCGCTGACGAAGATTTACTCCCTCAACCAGGACACCGACGTCAATTACCTGGTTGCCTGCACCCGCCCTGCCTGATACGGCCAGCGGCGGCCTCCGATGCGGCTTGCCTGCGCAAGCCGTACAGCTCACCGACAAGCGACTACCATGGCTCTTTCCTCTCCTCGTGCTGTCCTGTTCGACCTTGACGGCACCCTTGCCGATACGGCGCCTGACCTTGCCGGCGCAATGAACCAGGTCCGCGTAGCACGCGGCTTGCAGCCGACGCCTTACGATATATTGCGCCCCGTCGCCTCGGCCGGTGCACGCGGACTGATCGGTGCATCGTTCGGCATTAAGCCTGGCGAGGACGGCTTCGACGAATTGCGCACGGCCTTTCTGGATACCTACGAAAGTGCAATCGCGGTGGAAACCCGGCTGTTCGACGGCATCGAAACCTTGATCAGGGAAATGGAAGCACGCAAGCTCCGCTGGGGCATTGTTACCAACAAGGCAGCGCGCTTTACCGACCTCCTTGTGCCCAAGATAGGGCTTGGCCACGCCGGCTGCGTGATCTCGGGCGATACGACGCCGCATGCAAAGCCGCATCCAGCACCTCTCCTGGAAGCAGCACGACGTCTCGGGCTGCCTCCGGAACAATGCTGGTACGTTGGAGACGACTTAAGAGACATTCAAGCCGGAATTGCAGCCGGCATGGCGACTATCTCCGCCGCGTGGGGCTATTGCGGCCATACGGAGCCGACAGGTTGGGATGCCGACGCCGTTGCCGAATCACCACTCCACGTAGTCGAATTAATTCGCTCGGCCTCTTGAAATCGGAGAATAGCGCCGCATCTCCTGAGGTACAATGGTAGTACTGTTTTGGGGACGACCTGGTTTCGACAGGGGTTGCAAAGCAGCGCAGGGCATACCGAGGACTGGCTACCTCGTAAATCCAACCGGAAATGCTTAAATGCAAACGATGAAACTTACGCTCCAGCTCGTCTGGCTGCGTAATCCTCTAGAAACTTAATAACTTTCTAGCTCTACACCGTCTTGTCCCTGGGGCGGGCTGGCAACAGCAGTAGAGTCATTTACAGGGAATCGCGTTATGTCGGGTTACTTGGCATAACGTTAAATTTAGGTGACTCGCCTAGACGAAGCGTGTGCGTCCGCGTTGGCTGGGTTAAAACCAATTGGCAGCACTAAGTATGTAGAACTGTCTGTAGAGTGCTTCTGGACGCGGGTTCGATTCCCGCCGTCTCCACCAAATTGGAGTCTTACCAAATATCAAGAAGTCGCGAAAGCCGCATGCCGTCTCGGTTTGCGGCTTTTTTGTTGCCTAAATCCACCTCACCTGATCCAATATCAGCTACCGTCAGTTGCGGTATCTATGACGGTATTTTCGACATTTTTTACACAAGTACCGTCACATACACTATGGCGCTGACTGATATTGCTGTTCGCAACACAAAGGTCGTTGGCGGATTCACGTCTGAAGTGCAACAAAGAGTTATTGAGAGTGTAGCTGTTTCATGAAGACCTCATGCGGGGTTTTGAAGTTGAGGCACTTTCTGGGACGATGATAAAGGCTGCGCATGGCGAGCACGATGTCCCTGAAAGAGATGTTGTCGAAGGCCATTTTCTTGGGGAAGAACTGGCGGATCAAGCCATTCATGTTTTCGTTGGCGCCGCGCTCCCAGGAGCAGCACGGATGGGCAAAGAAGAATCGGGTGTCGAGACTGGTGGCGATGCGCTCATGCTGGGCGAACTCCTTGCCGTTGTCGGTTGTCAGGGTATGCACGCAGTCAGCAAAATGCCTCAGCAATGAAATCATGGTGTCGGACACGGCTTGGGCGGTTTTACGGTCGACCTTGCCAATGAGCGTGTAGCGCGACTTGCGTTCGTTGAGTGTCACCAGCGCCTGCTGCTGGCTGGCGCCGATGACCAAATCGCCTTCCCAGTCGCCGTAGCGCTTCCTGCGCGCCTTCTGGTAGCGCAGGGCAGTATGCAGGGTGCCGCCGGCCCGCTTGTCGGCATAGAGGTATTGGTAGAGGCTTTCGTGGCTGACGCCGGGCAGCTTGTTGACCTTGAGGTAACCGCTGATTTGCTCCGGACTCCAGCAGTCGGCGAGCCGGGCCTCGGCAAATGCTCACGTGTGGGCGGCAATCCGACGACCGTTGTCTGTGGCGCGCATGCGGCCCACAGACAACGCTTGGCTTGCCTGGGCCGGTAGCCGCACTGGCCGCAGTTGCGCTTGAGTTCGCGGCTGATGGTGGGCTTGTCTCGCTCCATCACTCGGGCAATCTCGCTCTGGTCACGACCTGCCTTGTTGAGAATATGAATCTGGTATCGTTCGTCTTGGCTAAGGTGTGTATAGCGCATTCTGGGCAACTTTGACTTTGCGGTCTGGAGGCTCGGATGCGATCGTATCTTCCCACCCGACCTCATTAATCATCAGTTGCACTTCGTATTGGAACCCGCGCTATGCCTCGAGAGGTCATAGGCCGCGTTATCGCACTCTACCTTGAGTTATCTTCCTTCGAAGAGGCACATGACTGGGGTAAGTTTATGATGAGACTCTCCGCAGACTTTAAGGCTGATCACGTGAGACATATCCTCTGTCATGCCGCTGACGACAAGGATGTGGAGGGTAGCTACCAACTCCGATACGTCATAAGTAACCTCCGTGCTAGCAGAAAGATTCCAGACGAGGAGCTTGAGGATTTGCTTCGACAGCATGGACTGGAGGAATACGCCAAGAAGGATTGAACATCAGGAGTGCTCAACCTACTTCGTGGCGCGTGGGTTGCCGTGTGCAGCAAAGTCATACAAGCCCGCAGCCCGCTTTTCCAGCCTGTTCGCAATTGCCGTTACGCGCACATCCAATAACGAAAAAATTTGGGTGCTCTGTCAGTTCGATCATTGACTTGAACGCCGACAGAGTCTTGTCTTCGCTCTCGGGAAATTCGATGACTTTAGGAGAATCGCCTCAAGTTGACAGGGCCGGCCATTGCAAACGCATAGATGCAAGCTTGTAGCACCTGCTAAACGTTCAACCCTCTTATCCACTGATTTCGTCATGGCTTGCTTTTGTAGCAAGACCCTGCCATATAATGTGCTACCGCAGTATGAGGCTTCTCGATATACCGCAATCAGCGTGTGGTCGTGTGGTTGGCTATGTGTCTAAGCCCACTCCTGAGACGACCGTCGTGCATGCCATCAGGACGATCTGCAACGGCGGGCAGTTTTCCAGAATGGATACCTCGCTTTGAAAGCAAGCCGACGCGTGCCGCGCCATCGACATTCAAAACCCAATTTGGAAAGTGCCCATGACCACAAAAGAGATTCTGGAACGATACGGGCCGCGTGACGCCGCAGAATATGACGTCGTTATCGTCGGGGGAGGCCCGGGCGGGTTGGCCGCAGCGATCCGGCTCAGGCAGATCAATTCCGACATATCGATTGCCCTGCTCGAAAAGGGCAGTGAACCCGGCGCGCACATTCTGTCGGGCGCGGTGATGGACCCGCGTGCCCTCGATGAACTCCTGCCCGACTGGAAATCGCTAGGCGCACCGCTGAACCAACCCGTGACCGGCGACGACTTTTACTTCCTGAGCGAAACCGGGGCACGGCGCACGCCGGATTTTCTGCTGCCGCGTTGCTTTCATAACGAGGGCAACTATGTCATCAGTTTGAGCAACGTCGTGAAATGGCTTGCCCAACAGGCGGAAGGCATGGGCGTGGAGATCTTTGCAGGCTTTGCCGCCACCGAGGTGCTGTACGATAAACAGGACCGCGTCGTCGGCGTTGTAACGGGCGACATGGGTATCGGACGCGATGGCCAGCCCACCGATAATTTCCAGCTCGGCATGGAACTGCGCGGCAAATACACCATTTTCGCGGAAGGTGCGCGCGGCCAGCTGGGCCGCCAGTTGATCGCTCACTACAAGCTGGACGAAGGACGCGATCCTCCGAGCTTTGCAATCGGCATCAAGGAACTTTGGGAAGTCGATCCGGCACAGGCACAACCCGGACGTGTGGTGCATACTGCGGGCTGGCCAATGAGCCCAGATACCTTTGGCGGTGGTTTCCTGTATCACCAGGAAAACAATCGCGTGACCCTCGGCTTCGTCATCGGCCTAGACTATCGCAATCCATGGATGAGCCCATTCGAAGAGTTCCAGCAATGGAAAAAGCATCCGGTAGTTCGCAAGCATATCGAAGGCGGAAAGCGCCTGAGTTACGGCGCCCGCGCCATCAATAACGGATTTCCGCAGAGCCTGCCCAAGACCATCTTTCCGGGCGGAGCCCTTATCGGCTGCGACGCCGGCTACCTGAATGCCGCCCGCATCAAGGGAAGCCATTCTGCCATCAAGACAGGCATGCTTGTCGCCGAGGCATTGGCCGACGCATTGAAACAAGGCAGAGCCTACGATGACTTGACCGCTTATCCCGAAGCTTACGAGAAAAGCTGGCTGTATGAAGAACTCCAGCAGACGCGCAACTTTAAGCTCTGGTTCAAAAAGGGATCGACGGTCGGAACACTGATGACAGGCATCGAACAGTGGCTCATGCCCAAGCTTGGCATCTCCGCCCCACCCTGGACGCTCCATGGCAAGGTACCCGACCACAAGAGTCTACTACCTGCCGACCAGTGCAAGCCCATCGTCTATCCCAAGCCCGACGGCAAGCTGACTTTCGACCGTCTGAGCTCGGTCTTTGTGAGTAATACCAATCACGCGGAAGATCAACCGCCACACCTCACTTTGCTCGACCCGAAAATCCCGGTGCAGGTGAATCTCGCCACCTATGCGGGCCCGGAGAGCCGCTATTGCCCTGCAGGCGTCTACGAATTCGTTTCGAATGAAAACGGCAAGGAGCGCCTTCAGATCAACGCGCAGAACTGCGTGCACTGCAAAACCTGCGATATCAAGGATCCGACGCAGAACATCGTGTGGGTCGCGCCGGAAGGCGGCGGACCTAACTACGTCGGGATGTAATACCAATCCCAACCCATAACGTGACATGAAATCGCGTCTTCTTCCGGGGGCGCCGAGCCGCCTGCCTGCGCCGCATTTAATTGCCATTTTGAAATCTTGGAATTTCCATGCAAGCACTTCCTGTCCGCAGTGCCAGAAAAAGAATTTCCCCAGTGCTTCATGTTGTACGGCCTGCGGGTTTCCGCTAACTCCGCCGCAACTGGTATTGCGAAGAGCATGGAAGCGAAAGGGCACTCGGATGCAATACTTTCTCCAAAATATTGCTGTGCCTTGCTACCTTATTTGCCGCGTTTTTATTGCTTGTTGATTAAAATAATCAATCAGTACCAGATGTAGAAGCTTATCCCGCGTGGTCCGAAGTGCCGAGTCCCAGTCAACGGAGCTATACGATCTACTAACCGGATTTAGCAGAAGCAATGAAACTATAGCCTGCGTTGATCGGTGTAATGCAAGGCGGGCTGGTATTCCCTACACAATATCTGCGCACTTTCATCCACCCGCAAAATCCGTTCTTACAAATCTACATGCTCGGCTTTTGGAATTTCTACAATCCGATAGCCAGGTCGATCCGGAAACGTACGCTGCAACAACGGCTTGGCAACGTTATAGACTGGCGTGCCGTTGACGGTTTTTCCCTCCAGCGTGCCGCGGTGCGCATGCCCGTGAAATACCGCTGTTACCGGATAACGGATCAAGGGATCTTCCAGACGGCTGGTGCCAAGGAAAGCGAATATTTCCATTGGCTCGCCTTGTACCGTGCCTTCGATCGGCGAGTAATGCAGCATCGCGATGCGCTGGCTGGTACGTAGTTTTGCCAAGGCATGCTCTAGCTTCAGCGCTTCCCGGATCGCTTCGTCGACAAACTGCTTGATGACATGTTCGCCCCAAGGGCCAAGAGCACGGCGGCCGAAACCACCGGCAAAGCCCTTCACCCCCGCAATGCCGATTCCATGAATTTCACAAGCATCGCCATCGAGTACGCGAACCCCCGCGTCGGTAAGAATACGCTGTACATCCGCCTGCTGCCCCGATTCGAAGTCATGGTTGCCGAGTACTGCAGCAATCGGAATCCGCACCGCATCGAGCTCCTGCGCGAGCAAATGCGCTTCGGCAGGCGTGCCGTAATCAGTCAGGTCACCGCAGAGCAGCAGGATATCCGCATCATCGGCCGCCTGGGCAAAAAACGACCGTAGCTGTCCTCCTGATGATTCGGTGAAATGAAGGTCTCCTACGGCGGCCAAGCGGACTTTATCTTGGGATATCACATCGGGCTCCTTTGACGTAAACAATAGATCAAGGCGCATTACCTGTTGCGCATGAATGGTCAGCAAGACTTGTACCGGAAACATCGACAGGAACTTGCTTCGGGCACAGGTCTTGCTGCTACTCATACGATGCCGCAAGCGGTGCTTCTTGCTTTGTTTCCCGATGCAGTCTTTCTCTGTTGCTAGATCTTTTTAAAGCGCGCCCTATGCCAAGCTCTTCGTTACACTCGCCTGCAGGCGACATGGACGGTGATCCGACTCTTGCGTTTTACCAGGATGTGCTGGAGACACTGACACAAGCGGATATTCCATTTCTGGTCGGCGGTGCCTATGCGCTCAGCTACTACACCGCTGTGGTGCGTCCTACCAAGGATCTGGATCTTTTTATCCGACGCCACGATGCCGAACGCATAGGAGAAACGCTTCGGCATGCCGGATACACGATGGAAACGCCCTATCCGCACTGGCTTGCCAAGGTTCGCGCGAACGGCGATCTGGTCGACCTGATTTTCAGCTCGGGAAACGGCATTGCCGAAGTCGACGATGCCTGGCTGGAACATGCGCCCAAAGCCGCGGTGCTGGGCGTTCCCGTCCTGATCTGTCCGGTTGAAGAAACCATCTGGTCCAAGGCCTTCATCATGGAGCGCGAGCGTTATGACGGAGCGGACATCGTTCATCTGCTGCGTGCGTGCAGTGACAGGATTGACTGGCACAGACTGCTGCGCCGCTTCTCATTTCATTGGCGCGTGTTGTTGAGTCACTTGACATTGTTCGGATTTGTCTATCCCGCTCATCGCAACATGATTCCCTCATGGTTGATGGTGGAACTCCTGGATCGCTTGCGTCAGGAAGCGCTGGCGCAGCCTACGGGCCAACCTATATGCGCAGGCACCTTGCTGTCACGCGAACAGTATCTGGTCGATGTGGAGGAGCAGGGTTATCGCGACGCGCGCATCCACCCCTTAGGCAATATGAGCGAAGGCGAAACTGCAATCTGGACCGAAGCGATTTCGCGCAAACAGTGACGCTGGCTGGACGATAAGGCAAGCATATTATTTGGAACGCTGCCGCTTTGCCGCTTCGGCATTCAAACGCAAAACCAGCAGATCATATTCAACGCTGGCCTGGTATTCCTGCCTGGCCTTCTGGTAGGACGCGGCAGCGACCTCAATCAGGCCGGCAAGTTCTTCAGCGGAAAGCTTATTCGCGATTGAAGACAGGCATCGTGCGTGCTCACGCACCATGGTTGTCCATGAGGCATCCACATTGGCCTCATATCCCTTAATGATTTTCATTATTTCGGCCGGTGACATGATTTCCTCTTTACAGTGACAAGTGCTTTCATTAAGCCTTGTTAGCAAGTTGCACGACTTGTCTCGCCTCAAGCAGAGGCCGTATAGCCTTTGAGAATAATCGGGTTGTCCATTTTCATGAAGCGCAGAAGAGGATGACGAGGTGAAAGTTATACGGTATGTTGCCGTCCTTTCCCCAAGGGAAGCAGCGCAATTTCACAATGAAGAAAATCCTCTATTGACTGAAAAATGACTGAAAAATGCGTCTGCGTCATTGAAACTTTCGCCCCTATCAATCATCGCAAGTTAACAGGTCGATGAATCTCGTCTATCTGTCATTTAATCGGAGAAATACCATGTCGAATATAAAGAGAACGCGCGAGCAGGATGAAGATAAGGAGCCGAAGGAACGCTCCTCGCCAGGCATTCATTCCGCATCGGTGACACCTAAGGATGTCTCTCCACAAGACGCGTCATCCAGGGATGTTATTGAAAGAAAACTTACCTCGGATGATCCTGATGAAAGGGAACAGGAGCATCTTGACGATGCAGTCGAGATGACGTTTCCTGCAAGCGATCCGGTACCCGTTACCGGAGGGATTACTCGTGTTGAAGTACCGAAACGTTGATGTGGCGTGAACAGGCATGCCGTCCATACGGCATGCCTGTTCACCTATTTCCCACCTATCTCATTACGTAACTACTACCAAGGAATCCAACTATAACGACGCACTTTGAAGGGAATATCGCCGTCGCAGCGCCTGCACCCACCCAACCAAGTAGAATTCATTCAAGGCCAGGGCATCGGCGTCACATCGCGAAACTGCCCGGCATCCGGATTTCCTGCTGGCGTTGCGGGATCTTCGCCTTCACTTAGCTTGGCCCCGAGAATAGTACTAAGCTCGCGCCGCGATGCACTGAAATCCGACTCCAATAATGGAAAATCCTTGTTGGGCCAGTGCCCGATCGCCCATTTGGTGTATTCCTGAAACCGCTGGGCCAGTTGCGCCGCGAACTTGTCGCATTCCGCCTTGCTTGCCATATGCACTCTCCTGCATCGTTAGTTAATTTATTGGCTTGAATTGACAAACGAATTGACAAACGCCGTACGAATCCGGTCCGTCCGACAACATCTATTTGCCTTTTACCTTGTCAGGATCAGCCTGGATATCCTGAAGCTTCGTTACTTCGTCGCGCGGCATTCCGGACGGCAGGCCGATATCGTCAATACCTATCGGATAGTCCTTGGTGCGCACGACTTCACGATCGCCCTTGCCTACCTCAGGCGTACTCTTTTTTTCGTTGCTCATGTTCATCTCCAATTCGATTTAGACGAGAGCGTCCGATGATGGTTCGGTATTGGCGGAGGACGGAAAGCTTGTACGGACGAACTATCTACCGGGGCGGCCATCATATGGGTACGCCCGATGGCCTGGTCCAATGGACGTGACATCGGCCATGAGCGCAATGCCATTACCAAGGAGGATTACATGGCACCTGAAACCAAGCACTTACTGGACGAAGCGGATATCGGCAGCGGAGAGAAAACGCCGGGGCAGCGGGATGTCGAGCGCGACGAACTGAACTTGAACGCAGGCACCCCGGCTACCGACGGTCGCATATTGCAAAGCGGGGCACATCTGGCGCGTATTCTGGCCGTAAAACAGCCCGACGATACCTTTGAAGCTCAAGTGTATGTACGGTTGACGCGCGAACCCGAAGTAGCCGAGACATATATCCCGGCCGGCGTATTCGCAACCGAAGACGAGGCATGGCAAGCAGCCGAAGCACGGGCAAATCGCGCTTTCACCGAGAACGAATTTTAAGGTCCCTGCATTGTGGCCTGGCCCTACGGCCAGCGCCGCAAGGCATGGTAGCGCTGGATCGGGCCAGCATCCGCGTAGTCGATAGGTTTTTCCTGCGTATTCGCTGCCGCCCGCCACACCGTAGAGTTTGGCGCCCTGCAATGCAGCGTGCTCCCATCCTTCACACGCCAAGCTTCAAACGGTACTTTACTGCTGTGCCAGCGAATTTTTCTTATGCGCCTGTTCCAGGTAAAGCCCATGGGACAAATGGGTCCGTTTTCTTGCCATTATTCAGCAATTGCTTCGACCATGGGCCTTGATATGGTAAATTGCCTTGGAAAAAATTGCCCATGAGCGGGCTCCGGGAATTTCCAACCTTGACTGTCCATGCCTTAGAGACTGGATGAAACGCCGCGTTCACAATGCAGATCCAAAACAGCCGACAGGCATCATCGCATGGCTGCGCGATGGCGGATTTTTCCGGACCGGGAAAAGCTGGCTACCGATGGCAACCTGGCCGGCGATCTGTTTGCTGGTTTGCGGAGCGCTATGGATAGCCATTGCATACAAGCTCGACGACGAGCGGCGCTCCGCAGAAGAAAGCGCCCTTAACGAAGCCAAGTCCCTATCGCAGGCATACGCTGACTATGCAACCCGTACGGTCGAGCAAATCGATCAGTTGACGCTGCTGGTCCGGTATCAGTCGGAACGTTCACGCCAATCGCTCAAGCTGGAAGAACTCAGCGAGCAGGGTGCATTCTCGGTCATCCACTATGCACTGGTCGCCGTCATCAGCGCTGAAGGAATACCCATCACGACAAACCGGCCGCTGGGACCGATTTCCATCCAGGTCAGCGATCGCGAGTATTTCACTTCCCATCGCGATGATCTATCACGTCATCTTCGCATCGGCACGCCCAGCCTGGGCCGGATATCGCAGAAAAAGATCATTCAGTTCACCCGTCGGCTGGAAAAGCCGAACGGCGAATTCGACGGCATTGTTCTGGTGTCGATAGAACCGGCTTACCTGACGGCGTTTTATGAAGGCTCCGGACTGGGCCGGCTCGGCATGCTGGCCATCCTCGGCACCGACGGTGAAGTGCGTGTCGCCAAGGTCGGTCTGTCGGAAAAAGGCGATTCCTCCGGCGCGGCGGGAAATACTTTGCGCGCCGTGCCCTTGCTCGACGATGCGCACCGCAATGGCATGCTGCTCGGTGCGCAATGGTTCCCGGACGCGCGTGCGCGCTATGCCGCTTCTACACCGTTGCACAAGTATCCGCTGGTGGCGATGGCCGGCGTGGCGCAGGAAGAGCATTTCGCCCGCTACGCCCAGACGCGCCACAATTATCTCCAGACCGGCATTTCAGCCACGATCCTGCTCGTTCTGCTTGGCGCGGCAGCGACTGTCTGGTCAGCGCGGCATGCCTGGCAACATCGGCAGCAGGTGGAAGTACAGGAAGCCTACCGGTTGGCCACCGAAGGAGGGAACGAAGGGTTCTACATGCTGCGCGCCTTGCGCGATCGCAGCGGCGTGGTCGTGGATTTTGAAGTCGTCGATTGCAATGAGCGCGGCGCCTGGTTTTACGGCCGGTCGCGCGAACAATTCGTCGGCTCGCGTTCATCGGTATTGAATGCGCCTTCCTACTTCCCCGTCGTCATGGATACCTATTGCGGCGCGATGCAATCCGGCTTTTACGAAGACGAGATGAAAATCCCGCCGGGCAGCCCGATCATTGTGGAATGGGTGCATCGCCGGCTGGTGCGCTCGGGAACCGGGCTGGCCATTACCTTTCGCGATATCTCGCAGATCAAGGCGCATGAGCGCGAACTGTCGCGCATGGCCAATGAAGATGCGCTCACTTTCCTGCCCAACCGTAACTGGCTCAAGCAGCATCTTCCCGACATGCTGGTGACGGTCGACGCAGCGAACTGCATGCTCGCCCTGCTCTTCGTCGATCTCGACAACTTCAAGAACGTCAACGATACGCATGGCCATTCGGCGGGCGATGAACTGCTGCGCGCCGCCGCCCATCGGCTGAAATCCGTGGTGCGGCCGAGCGACCATGTGGTGCGTCTTGGCGGCGACGAATTTACGGTGATTCTGCAACCTATCGTTCATCACGGCGAGATAGCGGCGGTCGCGGCGCGGATCGCGGATGCGTTCCATCATCCTTTCGACCTGGCGCGCGGCAAACATATGATCGGTGCTTCGATAGGCATCAGCGTGTTTCCGCGCGACGGACATGATGCTGAAGCCTTGTTGAAAAATGCCGATATCGCGATGTATCAGACCAAGTCCGACGGCAAGGGAGCGTTTCGCTTTTATGAGCATAGCCTGGCCGAGCGCTTGCAAGCGCGGCTCAACATGGAGCGCGCGCTGCATCAGGCACTTGAACAAAACCAGTTTGTCCTGCATTACCAGCCGCGCGTCGATTCCATGACCGGCGAATTGCGCTCGCTGGAGGCGCTGGTGCGCTGGAACCATCCGGATCTGGGGCTGGTGCCTCCGCTCAGCTTCATTCCATTGGCGGAAGAAACCGGCATGATTCTACGGCTTGGCGACCTCGTGCTGGAACAAGCCTGCGCCCAGATTGCGCGATGGAAGCAATTGCATTTGCCAGTCGTGCCGGTATCGATCAATGTCTCGCCCTATCAATTCAACCATGGCGATATTCGCCGCACTTTTGCCGCCTGCCTGAAGCGGCATGATCTGGAAGCGACCCTGGTCGAAATCGAGATCACCGAATCGTCGATGATGGGCGAGCAAGCCGAAGTATCGGCGGAACTGACGGCTTTGCGGGCTATGGGCATCAAGTTGCTGGTGGACGATTTCGGCACTGGATTTTCTTCCTTGTCGCAATTGCAGCGGCTCGATATGGATGGCCTCAAGGTAGACCGCGCGTTCACATCGGAACTGGTGAAAAAGCCTGAAGGCGAAGTGTTTTTCCGCGCCATCATGTCGATGGCGCACGCGCTCGGCATGCACGTCGTCGCCGAAGGCGTGGAAACCGAAGAGCAGCTCCATGCCTTGCGCGCCCTGGCTTGCGACGAAATCCAGGGGTATTTCATTTCGCGGCCTGTGCCCTCTGCCGAAGCGGAATTGTTGCTGCAGAAACGCTTCCTGCTGCCTGCGCATCCAAGAGCTGCGCTTCCCGCCACCTGAAAGAATGCCGATGAGCGTGACGGCGTGCTCTTTCTCGTTCATACGTTTTGCCATGACGCATCTTGCAGGCCACCGGTGCGGAACTTGTGCTGGCCTCGCATGATCACGATGATGAGCGGTTTACGTCGCAGTATGCCGACGACGATCGCGACGACATCACCGGAGCCAATATGAAAGACAACACTTCTTCCTCTTCACGCCTGTTTTTTGCGCTATGGCCCGACGATGCAACGCGCACCGCGCTGACACAGTTGCAGACGTCGATGCACGGGCGCAAGGTGTCGTACAACAATTTCCATCTGACGCTTGCCTTCCTTGGCCAGCAAGCTGCTGCAATTTTGCCAGCCGCCAAAGAAATCCTGGCACATCTGGCGGCATCCGACATTCTCATCACGCTCGACAAGCTCGGCTATTTCTCGCGCAACCATATCGCCTGGGTCGGACCGCACGAGACGCCCGAAGCGCTGTTAGCGCTCTATCAGGACTTGTGCACGGAATTGAAGAAGCATGGCATTGGCTATACCGCATCGTCGTCGTTCAAGGCGCATGTGACGCTTGCGCGCGATGCGTCGTTGCCGCCGGATGTGGTGTTTGATCCCATTGATTGGCGTGCGGATGAAGTGGCGTTGGTGCAGTCGATTACTGGTGCTGGCGGGTCAGAGTATCGAGTGCTGGCTTCACGCTCGCTTGGAGAGGTGTTGAGGGTGCCGGGGGAGGTGATTGGGGAGCAGATTTCGGGAGGGGCGCGGTAGGGGGTTAGGTGTTTTTTCTCTTCGGTGATTCTGTTCTGGTGTTTCTTCGGACGAGCTAACCGGGACTGGCCCCGGCGGGCCACCTACTTTTTTGCTTCGCCAAAAAAGTAGGCAAAAATAGGGGGGCCGCCGAGGCCGAACCCTGCATCGTCGCCCCTTCGGGGTGCCCAAAAGACTGCCGTTCAAAACGGGAAGCGCAGAACTCGCCTCCGGCTCCCCTCGGCGGGCCCAAACAACTGCGCTTCTTATCCGTTTTGAACGGCAGTCTTTTGGCGTCGCTACAAGGGAAACTGCCTGAACCCCATCCCCACCCTGACCCTCCCCCTACGCCGGGCGCCCTTGAAGGGGAGGGAATCAGGCGTTCTTTACCTTGCAGCGGTAGCGAGAATTGTGCAGCTCATGGAACTAGGCACCGTCCAACTTTGAAAAAGTAAAGAAGGCTCCAGTTCCCTCCCCTTCAAGGGGAGGGCCAGGGTGGGGATGGGGTTCGCACCTCTCCCGCTTGCGCACTCAAGATGGCGGGAACCCCGAAGGGGCTGCGAGCGCCGGTCGCCTTTCTTTGCTTACGTTCTTTGGCGAAGCAAAGAACGTAAGTGGCCCGCCAGGGCCAGTCCCCGCTAGCATCCACGAAGAAACATCAGCACCGCATTACCGAAGAAAAAACCAACAAATCAGCCAACAACCTCAAGCCACCCGAACAACCTCCACCTCAACAGCACCCACCGCAAGCTTACGCAATACCTGCGCCGCCGCAACCAAGCCAAAACTCGCTGTCACCACCATCGCCGACCCAAACCCCGCACAATTCAACCCGGTCACCCCAGCGCGCTCGTTACCGTCTTCTTCCCCGGCATCAATCTCGCACGCCTCCGCAATTTCAGGAAAGCGCAAAGGCTCGGTAGAAAACACCGCATCGATACCAAACTTGTTCTTGGTCCCGCGCGGAAATCCATATTGCGCACGCAGGCGTTTGCGCACCTTCGCCAGCAGCGGTTCCTGCTCGGTGCGGCAGAGGTCGCGGATTTCAATTTTGGTCGGATCGATCTGTCCGCCCGCGCCGCCGATCGTCACCAGCGGAATCTTCTTCGCGCGGCAGTAGGCGATCAATGCCGTCTTTGCCTTGACGCTGTCGATGGCGTCGATCACATAGTCAAAGTCGCCGGCGCCTATCATTTGATCGAGGTTATCAGGATCGATAAAGTCTTCGATCTCGGTCACCTTGCAATACGGATTGATCTGCGCGATGCGCGCAGCCAGCGCACTGACTTTTGCCATGCCCAAAGTAGCGGTCAGCGCATGAATCTGCCTGTTCACATTGGACTCGGCAACGTTATCAAGATCGATCATGGTGATGCGGCCGATCGCGCTTCTTGCCAGCGCTTCGACTACCCAGGAGCCGACGCCGCCGACACCGATCACGCACACATGCGCGTTGCGGAAACAGGCAAGCGCCGCTTCGCCATAGAGGCGTGCAATGCCGCCGAACCGACGATCGAAATCAATGTCGTTATCAGAGTATTCAGCCGGATGGGGGAAAGAAATAATTGCGTTCATCCCGTCATTTTAACGCGAGGCAATCATGAAAATTTTCCTCTAGAATGATTTTTCCGGGCAATTACATCGCTTCCTTTCCACTTTGTCAGTGCTTCCTTCCCTTTCCCTTGTCAAACTGATTCTGGTTTCGCTGGCGGCACATGCTGCACTTGCCGGAGCACGTATCACCACGTCGCTGTATGCCCTTTCCATGCAGGCAACAGAGTTCACGGTCGGTACACTGATTGCCTTATTTTCTCTGTTCCCCATGCTGTTCGCCGTGACGAGCGGCCGCATCATCGATCGCATAGGTATCGTCACGCCCATCGTCGCCGGCGCCATTGCCATGGCAATCGGTTGCATGGCCTCGGGCATCATCGGCGGGCTGCCGGTGCTCTACCTTGCGACGCTGTTGATTGGAACCGGCTTCATGGTGATTCAGGTGGCGGCCCAGCATACGGTCGGCGCAATGAGCAGCAATGAAAATCGATCCGCCAACTTCAGCTGGCTCGCGCTCGGCTTTTCCATTTCGGGTTTTTGCGGGCCGGTAATCGCGGGCTTCATGATCGACCATGCGAGCTTCACCAGTTCCTATATCGTCTTCGGCCTGTTCGCGACAGTGGCGCTGGGTCTTGGCCTGTTCGGGCGACTTCGTCTGATTCATGTCGCGCTGCCGAAGACCGAAAACGACCGCCATGCCGGCAGCATGCTGGATCTGCTGCGCACACCGGAAATGCGCCGTATCTATCTGGTGGGCACCCTGCTCTCGTCGGCGTGGGATCTGTTCACGTTCATGCTGCCTATCCACGGCACGCGTGCGGGCTTTTCGGCTTCCACCATCGGACTGATTCTCGGCTGTTTTTCGGTGGCGACTTTTGTCGTGCGACTGGCGATGCCTTGGATTGCGCGACACCGCAGCGAATGGCAAGTACTCACTGCAGCGCTCGCGCTGGCGGCGGTATGTTATGTGCTGTTTCCCTTTACCCGACAACCTTTGTCACTGGCTATTGTGGCGGCGATCCTTGGTCTTGCGGTCGGCGCAAGCCAACCGAACATGCTCGCACTATTGCACCGCTTTGCACCGACAGGGCGCGAAGCCGAAGCGGTCGGCGTACGGGTCATGATCGGCAATGCATGCCAGGTCGCCCTGCCGCTCGCATTCGGAGGCGCCGGTACGGCCATCGGCGTGAGCGCCGTGTTCTGGGGAATGGGTGCATTGATCAGCGCAGGCCTGCCATTGGCTTGGCGTAAAGCGCGCCAAGACTAAGCGGTCATACCCGAAAGCCGCAGGAAATTATTGATTTAAAACAAGGAAAATTCGGCGTGCCGCGCTATCTTTCAATGTGTGGCCATTGCGTTTGCATGAATGGATTCGGCCGTATCTTGCCGATCGGCGATAATTCAGAAACAGCACGTCGCAGCTTCGTCAGCGCGACGCAGCATGAACCACGTTACAGGAATCAAGATGTCCATAGCAGATCTGCGAAAAGAATACAGCCGCGCCAGCCTGACCGAACAGGATGTCAACCCGAACCCGATCGAACAGTTTTCGAAATGGTTTGCGGAGGCCATTGCCGCTCAGGTGCCCGAGGCCAATGCAATGAGCGTGTCGACTGTCGGCCCCGGCGGCCGGCCGGCGGCCCGCATCCTGTTGATCAAGGATGTGGATCAGCGCGGCTTTACCTTCTTTACCAATTACGACAGCAGGAAAGGAAACGAGCTGCAGCAAAACCAGTATGCCGCCCTGCTGTTCTACTGGATAGAACTGGAGCGGCAAGTCCGTATCGAAGGCCGCGTCGAGCGCATCTCCGCGGTTGAAAGCGACACGTACTTCCAAAGCCGCCCGCTGAAAAGCCGGCTGAGCGCGATCGCCTCCTCGCAAAGCCAGCCCATCGACAGCCGCGAAGCGATGGAACAGCGTTTTGCGCAAATAGAACAACAATTTGGCGAACAACCGGCCCGCCCTGCGCACTGGGGCGGCTATCGTCTGGTACCCGACTACATAGAATTTTGGCAGGGACGTCCGTCGCGATTCCATGACCGGATCGCATACCGCCTTCAGGAAGACGGCTCCTGGCAACGGCAAAGGCTGCAGCCGTAGCAATCCAAACACCGCAGCTGTCACGACGACATCGCATCACCCGATCAATCCGTATCTTGCGGAGGACATATCGTGTTTTGGGAAGCGAGACTGGAAAGCTGGGCCGAAGGCATCCGCAGCCAGGCAATAGTGCCATTGCGGCTGGAGTTATGGAATGGCCAACGACTCGACTTCGGTGCGCCGACACCGCAAGTCACAATCAAGGTGCCGCATGTATCGGCGTTGAGCTATCTGCTCAAGCCTTCGCTTTTCAATCTGGGCAAAGCCTATGTCGAAGGCAAGATCGAGGTCGACGGCCGTGCCAATGAAATCATTTCCGTCGCCAATTCGCTGGCCCGTCATACGCTACGGCCGGAAGGAAAGTTTGCGCGCATCGTGCGCAGCTTTCACCATACGAAGAAGCGCGACGAAGAAGCGATCCGCTATCACTACGATGTGTCCAACGATTTCTATCGCGCCTGGCTCGACGACAACATGGTCTATTCCTGCGCGTATTTCGAAACCGGCACCGAAGACCTCGCCACCGCGCAACTGAAGAAGATCGATCACATCCTCACCAAGATTCGCGTGCATCCCGGTGACACACTGCTGGATATCGGCTGCGGCTGGGGCGCGCTGGTCAAGCGTGCGGCCGAGAAATTCGGCGCCCGGTGCGTCGGGATCACGCTGTCGCAGAACCAGTTCGATCTTGCAAAAGAACGCATTGCGCAGGCCGGCCTGTCCGACCAGGTGGAGATCCGGCTGCAAGACTATCGCGATGTCACCGGCAGCTTCGATCGCATCACCAGCGTCGGCATGTTCGAACATGTGGGTGCACGGCATCTGGTCGAATATTTTACGAAGCTGCGTCAGCTACTGGCCGATGGCGGCCTGGCGATGAACCATGGCATCACGACCACCGATCCGCAGGATGGCGAGACGGCTTATGGCGGCGGGGAATTCATTGAACAGTATGTGTTTCCGCATGGAGAACTGCAGCACATCGGCACCGTCCTCAAGGCGATGCAAGAAGCCGGTCTGGAAGCCTATGACGTCGAAAACCTGCGCAAGCATTATGCAAAGACTTGCGGCATCTGGGCCGACAATTTCGAGAACGAGGCCGAACGATTGAAGACGATGGTCGACGACCGGCGCTTTCGCATCTGGCGCGTGTATTTGGCCGGCTGCGCCTATGCGTTCGCCAATAACTGGGTGTCACTGCATCAGGTCACCTGCGCTAAAACCGGCGACAATGGCAGTGCATTACCCTGGTCGCGTCGCTACATGTACGCTCAATGAGTCGCAGCTGAGAGAGTTTCCACCACTAAGGCACCGCGCCTAAGCCGGCGTGTTGAGCTTGTCGGTAAACACCTTGCGGAACTTCGCCAGCTTCGGCGCGACGACGAATGCGCAATAGCCTTGCAGCGGATGCTGGCGAAAATAATTCTGGTGATAGTCTTCCGCCTTGTAATAGGTTTCGGCGGGGCTCAGTTCGGTCACAATCGGCGCGTCCCAGACACTGGCCATGCAGGCGATAACCTGTTTCGCGAGTTCGTGCTGCTCCGGTGTATGGTAGTAGACCACCGAGCGATATTGGGTGCCGACATCATTGCCTTGCCGGTTCAACGTGGTCGGGTCGTGAATGGTAAAGAAAATCTCGAGGATTTCGCGATAACCGATCTGCGCCGGATCGAATTCCAGCCGCACGACTTCCGCATGTCCGGTCTTACCGTCGCATACCTGTTCATAAGTCGGATTCGCGACATGTCCGCCGGTATAGCCCGACTCGACATGCTGCACGCCTTTCAATTCCTGGTAGACCGCTTCCAGACACCAGAAGCATCCACCACCGAGTGTTGCTATTTCCGTCGTCATGATGTGCTCCATCTCTATACATTGACTTTAACGCAAACGGACAAGAATGCCTATCCGAGAAAGTTGACTTGAATCAATTTTGGCACAACGACTATTTGTCGAGCATGTTGCCAGTTAGCCTTTGAGCAAGGAAATCGACCATTGCGGCGACACGCAACGCCTGCTGCAGCGCTGTAAACTCCATGCGAAAGCCGGGAACGCGTGACATACCATCATGTTAAATTGGCGTCTCGCAAACCCCGGCGATTGCGCCTCTTACATCGAGAAGCCCGTCTCATGTTCAAGTTTCCACCGAAGACCAAAGCCATCCTGAAAAATGAAACCATCGAATACGTCTGCAGCGGCACTTCTGCGCCGGCCGTCGTTTTCATCAACGGTTCCGGTGGACCGATCGAGGGATGGCACAAGGTATTCGATACGGTGGCGACATTCTCCAAGGTATTCGCCTACAACCGGCCAGGTACCGGAGGCAGTTCCAAAGCTGCCGTACCGCAGACCGGTTCGCATATGGTCGATTCGCTCAGAACGGTGTTGAAGACCGCAGGCCTGGCGCCGCCTTATGTGCTGGTCGGCCATTCGCTCGGCGGACTGATCGCCAATCTGTATGCGAGGATGCACCCATCGGAAGTGCGCGCAGTGGTGATGCTGGAAGCGACGTCGCCGCAGGATGTCGCGATTCTTCCCAAGTATGAAACACGCCTGCAGCGACTCGCGAACAGCATACTGAATTTTTTGCAGCCTCAGGATCCACATGCCGAAACCCTTCACGTCACCGCTACCGTCGCCGAGTTGCAGCGTGCACCGGCGTTTCCTTCCATTCCCATGACCGTCATCTCTGGCGGCAAGCCGGCGATGGCTTGGGCCACTGCACCGCAAGCCTTGGCCGCGCGCGCACAGCACCAGAAAGAACTGGTGTCGCTGTCGCCATTCGGAAAACAGGTGATTGTGCATAGCAGCGGTCACTTTCCTCAATTCACGGAGCCGCAACTGGTCATTTCGACGATCCGCGATGCCGTTGAGCTTGGCGCTGCAAAGGTAGCGCCAACGCAAGAAAAGCACGATACACAGCCCGTTCAAGGAGGACACTGACATGCTGAAAGGCGGATGTTTTTGCGGTCAGATTCGTTATGAAGCGGATGGCACGCCTTGCAACGAGACCAGCTGTCATTGCGCGATCTGTCGTCGCACTACCGGAGCCGCTTTCGTCACCTGGTTTAGCATGCGACGTGCGCAGTTTCGCATCGTGAGCGGTGAACCGAAACGCTTCAAGTCAACTGCCAACGCCACGCGCAGCTTCTGCGCAGTATGCGGTACGCAACTGACGTTCGAGACCGAAGACTACCCGGACGAAATCGATGTGACGACATGCAGCCTGGATGATCCGGAATCGGTCCCTCCGAAAGACCATACCTATACACGTAGCAGGCTAGGATGGATCAAATTGTCGGATCAGCTGCCGCAACATCAGAAAGCGCGCACGCCGTGATGCATTCCTAAATGAAAATCACCCTATCTCATCATCGTCATCGGCAAATACAACGGATTCGGGGCCAGCTCGAGCGTGACGGTTTTCCTCGGCTCCAGATGACATTGCTGGTCATGCTGACCGGCGCGGTCGGCTTTATCGCTTCGTACATCTTCCTTCACGCTGGACTTACCGACATGTGGCTCAGGTACCCCGCGGCTCTGGGTGTCGCCTATCTCGCGTTCCTGGGCCTGTTATGGCTTTGGCTGCGAACCCGGGCGGAGGACTATACCGATGTCTTGCATTTCACGAATCTGCCTATTTCCGGATCGGGAAACGCGGGGCATTCCGGCGCGCATGTCGTAGGCAAAGGCGGCAGCTTCGACGGTGGAGGCGCAAGTGCTTCTTTCGACAGCGCCGATGAGGGCAGTACGCCCACCGGCGCTGTCGAGGATGCCGACACCCCTGTCGGTGATGCGGTCGGCTCGATCGCGGATGCCGACGAATTCGCAATTCCGCTGGCTGCGGTGGTCCTTGTTGCCGCATTGTGCTTTTCATCGCTGTTCATCGTCTACTCCGCCCCGCTGCTCTTCGCCGAGTTGCTGGTCGACGGCGTGTTATCGGCAAGCCTGTATCGCCGGTTGCGAGGTCTGGAAACGCGTCACTGGCTGGAGACGGCGCTGCGTCGCACCGTCTGGCCCTTCATGCTGACGGCTTTCCTGGTGGCGGCTTCCGGTTGGGCCATGGCGCTGTATGCACCCGGCGCGAAGTCGGTTGGCGATGTACTGCTGCACCAGCAGCATCGCCAGTAGCGTTGCTCTGGTGGTATATCATTTTTGCTCCTCGTTCACTTACGGCAATCATGCTCCAGGCCACTTCCCTCGTCGACTCGCTCAAGCGCGAACTCAAGGCGCGCGGCATTACTTATGCGGATCTCGCGGCACGCATAGCGATGTCAGAAGCAATCGATCGCTGCGCTGCTTGATCGCCGGAAGTAAGGGCTCTCCGTGCCGCAGGCTTTTTGGGCATAATGGGCAATATTTTCCGGATTTTCGATGTCTACACAATCTTCAAGCGCCGGCCCGCCGGAGTTCGACTCCCGTCATTTCCGCCACGCGCTATCCCAGTTCGCCACCGGCGTCACCGTCATCACCACCCGGCTGGCGGACGGCAGTTTCCTCGGCCTGACCGCCAGTTCGTTCAATTCGGTTTCGCTCGATCCACCCCTGGTGTTATGGAGCCTGGCGCAAGGCGCGACCAGCATGCCTGTATTCAGCGGCAATTCGCATTACGTGATCAACATATTGTCCGGCAACCAGGCAGCACTGGCCGAGCGGTTCGCGATGCGCATCGACAACCGTTTCGACGGCGTCGACTTCGATCTGTCCTACACTGGGCTGCCCATCCTCAAAGGTGCGTCGGCATGGTTCGAATGCCATAACCGCAGTCGCTACCCGGAAGGCGATCATGTGATTTTTGTCGGCGAAGTCGAGCGCTGCGAGGTAACGCCGCAACCGCCTCTCGTTTTTCATGGCGGAAAATTCACCACGACCGCGTCACGCTGATTGCCGCCGAAGCACAACCATGTTTAGTTTCCCGCCATCACACTAACGCTAATGCGATCGAACTGGCCGAAGTCATCGAAGGCGGTAATGTCGTAGCGCCCGGCGGTCGGAAACTCTACCGTCTGCACTTCGGTCCCACGCTGGCGGCCAATCAAGTGGCCGTTAAGCATCCACATCAGTTCAGCACGCGAGCCTCGGATTTCGAGATTCGCCCTGGGATTCGCCTTGCCTGGGGCGCGGCGAATGATTTCGCCATCGCTTAGTCCGACGATCTTGATCCCGCCATCTGGACGGTAGGCGCCCGCGCATTCCGGCGCCCACGGCGGCGGCAGCACGCGCTTGCGCAGCGCAGGTTCGAGCCATGGTTCCAGCGACGACGGCCATCGTGCGGTTTCGCGACGGTCGAATCCGGCAGTCGCACAATCGGGCATCACGCGCAAGCCGCTGCGGCGGTCGACATAATAAGCCAGCACGGGGCCGCCATTACGCACACGATCGGCAAAGGTCGGCGGGGTGGTGCCGCCGAATATCCACGCAGTACGCTGGACCGGACACAGATGCGCATCGCCTTCAGCAACACGCATGCCGAGCGGCCAGCAGATTTTTTCCTGGCTTACTCCGGCAGGCACAGGTTCGGGGTTGAGACTGCGCCCGTCGGGGAAGGCATTGAAGATATCCACGAGCAATGGCGCGGCGACATTCGCGCCAAAGAAACCGGGATTCGGCGTCCCGTCGGGCCGCCCGACCCAGACGCCGACGCTGTAGCGGCTGCTCACGCCCACCGCCCAGGCATCGCGAAAACCGAAGCTGGTGCCGGTCTTCCAGGCAATGCCCTGGTACGCGCCCTGCCCTTCGACCGCACGTCCGAGCGGTCCTCCGGTCTCGAGGATATCGCGCACGATGAATGCCGCGCCTTCGCTCATCATGCGTTGTTCCTGTCTCGATGCCGACGGGATAAAGCGTGGCGTCACCGCCATCCCCTTGCGTGCGAACGCCGCATAAGCGCCCACCATGTCATCCAGCCGTGCCGCCGCGCCGCCAAGAATGACGCTGAGGCTGGGTTCGGCGCCGCGTGGAAAATCCAGTTTCAGGCCGCCACGCCGCAACATCGCGACAAAACGCGCCGATCCCAGCTGGTCGAGCACTTCGACCGCCGGCACATTGAGCGACTTGACGAGCGCCTCGGACACGCTGACCGGCCCGTTGAACGCTTGCTGGAAGTTGCCGGGCTGGTAGCCGGAAAATGATTGCGGCGTATCCGACAATAGAGATTCCGAATGGATCAGCCCCTCGTCGAGTGCGAAGGCATACAGAAAGGGTTTCAGCGTGGAACCGGGAGAGCGCGCGGCACGCACCATGTCGACATGGCTGAAGCGATCCCTGTCCGTGAAATCGGCCGAACCCGCATAGGCCAGGACTTCGGCGGTCGCGTTGTCCATCACCATCGCGGCCAGCGAGACGCGCGGCGGCAGCATGCGGGCGCGATCGATCAGCAAGGCTTCGACCGTCGATTGCGCTTGCACGTCGATCGTGGTGCCGATCCGGTTCTGCCGGCGTTCGCTGCGCTTGAGCCGCTGCGCGAGCAAGGGTGCGAGCATCGGTTCCCTGAGGCTTTGCGCATAGACCGGTTCGCTCAGCGCGTCGGCCACCGCCGGCGCGCTCCAGCGCCCTTGCATGCGGCGCAACACCTTGTCGCGGGCTACCTGTGCCCTTTGCGGAAAGCGGTCGGGCCGCAACAGCGACGGCATCTGCGGCAGCACCGTCAGCAGCGCCGCTTCGGCATGCGTGAGCCGGTTGGACGGCTTGCCGAGATAGGCGCGGCTGGCGGCTTCGACGCCTTCCAGCACACCGCCCATCGGCGCATAGTTGACATAGAGGGTGAGAATGTCGGCCTTCGAATGATGCAGTTCGAGTTGCAACGCACGCAGGATCTGCCGCAGTTTGCCGTGCACCGTACGCGGCGTCGGATCGATGATGCGCGCGACCTGCATTGTGATGGTCGAGCCGCCGGAAACGACTTTGCCGTGCACCAGCCATTGCCAGCCGGCGCGAACCAGTGCAAATGGATTGACGCCCGGATGCCACCAGAACGCCCGGTCTTCGTAGGCGGTCAAGGCTTCCAGGTAAAGGGGCGACACTTCATTCAACGCAACCGGATGCCGCCAGACATGATCCTTGTCGGGAAAGGCACGCAGCGGTGTGCCGTCGCGCGCGACGACCACGACCGCGTAAGGTGAATCGCGTCCCGGCGCGGGCAATGGAAACATGCGGTCGAGAATGAGCACCGCAGACGCCGCGCACAACGCAGCGATCCACCATGTGCGGTAGGGCCGGATCATGGCAAACCAAATGCGAGCCCACACATTGCGCAGGCGATTTGCCGAATCCGGAATCAATCCCATAAATTAACCACGGCCTGGTTGCCTGCCGGCTTAGGGTTTGGCGTTGGCATCGATCACGGTCAGATTTTCTCCGCCTCCGCTCAAACCGTACAGATCCGGTCTATACATGTCTTCCGCATAGAGCGGCGGCACACTGAACCTGCCCGGCGTGACGACGCGCGCCCGATAGAACAGGTGCAGTACATTCCTGTCCATCCGCACTGCCGCTACAAAACGGTCGTCGCGGAACTCCACATGCTTGATGCGCGGGTCCGACATCGCCTGGGCCGGATTGACATTTGCAATCGTCACGGTGCCCATCTGCTCGCCTTGCACGATGTTCAGGTTTTCGATTTCCAGGCCGGCGGGAATGCGGTCGACCACCATGCCGGTGCCGATTGCAGTCTTCGATTTTGCGGTCAGGTGCACGATCACGCTTTCGCCAACCTTCAGCGAGGGTCCTGCAATGACGCTGCCATCCGGCGCATGCATGGTGCGTGTCAGCTCGATCGGATCGCTCTTTGCAGGGGGCAGCTTGATTGGATTACCGCTCAGCGACAGTTCGACAAACAAACGGTCCTTGTGCGTATTGGCGATCTTGATGCCACTGGCCAGTTCGGCGGCAGACAGCTCACGGAAATGACTGGTTTTGCTGCTCACGTCATCGGCCTTGCCGCCGATGGCAAGGTTCGCGGCCCATGGACCTGAATCGGTGCCATAGCTGCGGCCCACCAGGAAGAGCGCAAGCTTTTCCTGGGTGCTGTAGTAGCGGTTTTTTTCCATTTCGCCCGCTACCACCGCCACCAGGTTTTCGCGGCCATAGACCGTGACCTGATGACGATCGAGCAAGGCATACGACATCGCCGCATCGCGCAAGGTGCTGCCGTAATCCCACCACCAGTAGCCGTCGTTGCGGTTCTTGCGTACGCCTTCGGCAAGGGCAACCCTGCTTTTTTCCTGGTCACCCATCAATTGCAGCGCCAGTCCAAGCTGGACCAGCGGCAGGCCGGAATGCGCCTGCACGCGCAATTCGTGCAACTGGCGTATGGTCGACAGCGGCGCTTTCTTGTCGCGGGCCAGGATATAGGCGCCATAGCTCAATACGCCGAATCGGCCATTGTCGCGTTGCCGGTCTTCCTGCCACAAACCGTTGGCGCCGGTCGAAGCGGTGCTTGGCGCGGCATTGGACGGCAGGCGCGATACGCCTTCCTGCAAGCCGCGCAGCAGAAAGTCCATCGCCTTGCCGTACATCGCATCCGGCACACCGAAGCCTTGTTCGCGCGCATCCTGCAGGAAACCGGTCACGTGTGCGGACAGCCAGTATTCATACTCGGACATGTTGCCCCAAAGCGAGAAGCCACCATTCTGCGTCTGCATCGCGCCCAGGCGGGCAATCGCCTGATCGAGCATTTCCGCCCGCTTCTCGCGGGTGTAGGGCTTCAGGCCGTAACGACGCGCTGCATCTTCGTCGATGAAGACATGCGGATAAGCGGTGCTGGTGGTCTGTTCTGCGCATCCATACGGATAGGTCAGCAGCCCCTGAATCGCGGACCGGACGTCGATCGGCGCCTTGTTGGAAACGACGATATGCGACAGTACCGAGCTGCGGTGCAGGCCCGACAGTTCGGCATCCTTGATGTCGAGCGATTCACCGGGCTTGATGCTATAGCGCTGAGTGAATTGCTGCTGCGGCGTGGGCGCCTGCACCATCAGCGGAAAGCTGCGTTCGAGCTTGATCTGCTCGCCGCTTACCTTGACTGCAACCGTATGCAAACCGGGGACGGCGCGTGCATCGACCGGGAAACGCAGCGTGCGTTTTTCCTGGTCTTTCAATGTCAGCGTGCGCTCGGCTTCCTGGACGCTGATTCCTTCGCCGCCGCTAACCGCGATCTTCAATTGCTGCTGGGCGCCGGACAGGTTATGCAGATCGAGCGCAATGATCGCGCTGTCGCCGAACGACAGGAAACGCGGCGTCGCAAGTTCCGCCACCAGCGGCGCCGCGACAGTCATCTCCGCATCCTTCGCGCCGAAGCGATCGGGCGCGGCCACCACCGCCATCAGGCGCAGCGTACCGTTGAAATCGGGCAGCGCCAGTGGTATCTCGGCTTCGCCCTGCTCGTTGAGCATGACCGGGCCGCTGAACAGGTCCACCAGCCTGACTTTCTTTGGCAGGCTGCGCGTCGGTTTCGGCGTATTGTCGCCGCCGAACTTGAGCTTGCCTTTCTGGCCCTGCATCTTTTCGATCAGACGGCCGTAGATATCATGCTGGTCAGCTCCATAGCGCAGCTTGCCGAAGAAGAACCCATGCGGGTCCGGCGACGCGAACTTCGTGATATTGAGAATGCCGACATCGACCGCCGACAGCGTCACGAAGGCTTTCTGTCCCTTGGCCTCGGGTGCTTTCACCTTGACCTTGACCGTTGTTTCCGGCCGCACCTTTTGCGGTGCATCGAGGCTGACATTCAATTTACGTTCCCCGCGTTCCAATGGCAGGTGCATCATGCCAAGCGCGCGTGCCGGCGTCACGCGGTCGCCTTCATTGCCGGGCCTGAGCACCATGACCGACACGTAGAGGTCATGACGTTTCCAGTCTCGGTGCAGGGGGATATCGACCGTGGTGCTGCCGCCGGAAACGGATAAGCGCTTGAACCAGAGTGTGCGATCACCCTCGACCGATACCAGCGCTTCGCCCTGATGCGGCGGCGTGATTGTCAAGCGCACGGTATCGCCGTCGCGGTAAGCGGCCTTGTCCAGCTTGAGTGCAACCCGATCCGGACGCACGCCCTGGGTTTCGTCGGTGCGTGCGCTCCAGCCGGCGTAGAAGCGGTACACGGTCTGCAAGCCCGTTTCCGGATCGGCGATCTCAAGGCGGTAGCGGCCATAGCGCACCGGCAGACGCAGCTTGCCGCGCCCGCTCGCCGGCACGCTGACAGAGGAAGTCTCGACCAGTTCATCGGTTTCGGTGAAGCCTGAATTCCAACCGCGCTGATCGTCGAAGCGCCAGTAATAGTCGCGATTCTCGCGGAACAGGCGCACCGGCATCGCTGCAGCCGCCTGCAATTTACCGTCACGGTCGGCCCGCACCACTTCAAACTCGACCGGGCTGTTTTCCGGTGCATAGTCGCCGGAAAACATGGGCCGCACGCCAACCAGTACATTGCCTGGCCATACCACGCGGTCGATGCTGCGCACCACGGGCCGGCCGCCTGTTTCCAGCAGGCTCATCGTCGCGCGCACAGTAAAGGGCGAGCGGCGTTTTTCAATCGGGGACAGATCGATCACCGTCTGGCCGGCACCCTTGTCGTCCAGGGTCTGCTCGGCGATTTCCTGGCGCGTCCTGGCGCTGTCGTCTCCGACATCGCCGAATTCGAATCCGGGAAACTGCTTCGCCAGCGGGTTCTTGTTGCGCTCGAATTGCGCCACTCCGAGCAGGCGGTTGCCGGCGGCCGGTGCACCGTACAGATAGGTGCCGCGCACATCGATGGTGAATGACTGGTCCGGGGTCAGCGTCGCCTGTGTCGTATTGAGGTCAAGCTTCATGCGTTCAGGCAGAAATTCCTCGACGCCAAAGCGAAACACCGTGGCCGGCACCTTGTCGGCCGGATCGCTGCGCAATTCCAGCGTCCAGAATCCGGTCGGCGCATCGGCGGGCAAATCCAGCCGCTTTACGTAATAGCCGGCAAACCGGTCGTCGGCGCGCCAGGTTGCGGTGAACTGGCTTTTGCCGTCAGGTCGCTTGAGTACCGCCTGCACCGGTTGCGCCGGTACCGGCCTGCCGTCGGCATCGCGCGCGAGCACCGATAGATCGAAGCTTTCGCCGGGCCGGTACAGGTTGCGGCCGGAATAGGCAAATAATCTCACCGGCTTGAATGGCGCACCGGTCACATCGTATTCGGACAGGTCCAGCGCCGGTTCCTTGAGCGCCAGCATGGCGACCTGCTTGTCGCTGCGCGCCATGATCACGCGCGCATTCTTTGGCCGCTCGGCAAATGCGGCATGACCATCGCCATCGGTCTCGGCATGGGCGAGGACTTTGCCTTGCTCGTCGATCCACGCGACATCCACCGCCTTGAGCGGCTTGCCTGTGGTGAGCGAACTGAGGAAGGCATCCGCACCCTTGTCGAACAGGCGCACGTGCAAACCCAGATCGCTGACGTAGAAATAGGTGGTCTGGTAGTCGTAACGGAAGCGGCCGGGCTGGCTCATGACGGCGACATACACGCCGGGTTCTTTCAATTCCTTGATGTCTTCGACGGAAATGTAAGTGACGCTGCGACGGTTGGCTTTTTGCTCGGTCAGAAAGCGTCCCATGTAGACGCTTTCTGTCAGGTTACGCAAATCGTCGAGCTGGTAATTGTGCACTGCGCCGCGCAGCGAGCTGCGGCGCCAATCATGGTTTTCCTGTTCGCCTTCTTCGCCTTGTGCGATCTCCTGCTTCTTTGGGGCGCCGCTGATCACGCGGTCGAAAAAACGCGGCAGCTGGTCGCTTTTCACGCGCAGGAACTGGATGTCGACTTCCGACACGTTGACGGTCACTACCGGCACGCCGCCGTTTTGCTTCGGGGGCAATACCATGCCGTTGCTCGCGAAATAATAGGCCGGTGCGACCGGCGCCGTCAGGATGGAATAACGGGACTCGGATGCAAGCTTCTTGCCGTTGCGCGCCGGCAGATCCACCAGCACCTGTACGACGTAGCGGGTCTGAGGCTTGATATGCGGGAAGTACAAGAGGCGTGGATTTTCGCCGACGACCCAGGCGCCGGCGACGACTTTGCCGTCCTTGGTGTCGGTATCGGCTGGCGCGGTGCTGACTACCGAACCCCCGCCCTTGTTGGCGCGCGGTTCGTCGTCTTCGTCCTCGGTGCCCTGCTGTGCCTGGCCTTGTATCGCACCGGGCATTTCGAAAACGCGCAGATATTTGTCGTAGGACTTGCCGCTATCGAGTGGCAGGCTGAATGTCAGGGCGAGTGCAGGCGCGCCATCGAAACTGCGGTCGGCGGCATCGACCAGCATAAAGGCGGCATTCGGATCGGCCGCACTATCAGTGTCGGACTGGCGATGAGCAATGAACCAGTAGACGGCGGCAAGCAGTACGATAAGAGTCGCCACGACGCCGACATGTTTTGCGCGCATGAATCTTCCCTGTAGAAAAATCAATGTTTGACGAAACGGAATTTCCGTCAAACATTATGTCACAGAGATATGTTTTATTGCTTTTTTTGCAAGCAAATTTAGCTATTCAACATGCGCGACAGGATGCCTGTCGAGTCATGCGCTGCGCGGCGCAAGCGATCGTTGACGCCTTGCCAGGAAGGGTCAGGCGGGGGTGCTTCCACAAGAATGATGTCGGCACGAACTGCATCGGCTGCACGCAGGGCCGCATAGAGGTCGTGCGCATAACCATCCGGGGTGGATGGCAGCACAAGCCCGGTCTTGAGTCCGGGCAGTCCATTCGCCGCATAAGAAATCACGGCCGTCGATTTCCCCGCAGCGGCGAGTTGTGCCAGCGTGTTGCCGATCTCGGCACGATTCACCAGGGCGACCGGTGTGCTGGGCGCGTAGTGCGCTTCCAGCGTCCCCGAGGCGCGCGGAGCGGCGGCATCAGGCTGACGCGGCTCGGCGCCGATAACATTGGCAATATCCGCTGCACTGATGTGCCCGGGACGCAGCAACACAGGACCATGCGTCGCCATGCGCGACAAATCCACGATGGTGGATTCGATACCGACCGCGCTCTGGCCGCCGTCTAGTACGGCTGCAAGCGGGCTGCCGGCGCCGATCCCGAACTCGTCGCGCACATGCTGCGCGGTAGTCGGGCTGACATGGCCGAATTTGTTGGCGGATGGGGCGGCGACACCGCCCTTGCCGTTCTTGAATGCCTGCAGCAAGTCCTGCGCCACGGGATGCGAAGGGCAGCGCAAGCCGATCGAATCCTGACCGCCGGAGACTGCGTCCGGGATATGCGCGGCGCGCTTGAGAATCAGCGTCAGCGGACCCGGCCAGAATGCGGCAATCAGTCTATTCGCCTGTTCCGGAATATCGCTCGCCCAATAACTGATGTCGGCTCCCGGCGCGAGATGCACGATCACCGGGTGGTTCGAGGGACGGCCCTTGGCGACATAGATTTTGGCGACCGCTTCCGGGTTTTCCGCATCCGCGCCGAGGCCATAGACGGTCTCGGTCGGAAAAGCGACGAGCCCGCCGGCTTCGAGCTGGCGAGCGGCGTGCTGGATCACGGACAGATCTGGATTGTGCTCAGGCATGGCGCGGATGTATTCTCAGAGTGCGATCCGCAGTATCGCGCAGGCGGCATGCAGGCTTGCCTGTGCCGCTTCCAGCGTCGGCGCGACAAAGCTCACATGCCCCATCTTGCGGCCGCGGCGCGGATCGTCCTTGCCATACAGATGCAGATTCGCACCGGGCAGCGCGAGCACCTTGTCCCAGGCCGGTTCACGCACCTGATCGCCGTCGCCGTCAAACCAGATATCGCCAAGGATGTTGAGCATCACCGCCGGCGAGTGTTGACGTACATCGCCCAGCGGTAGCCGCGCCATCGCGCGCGCCTGCTGCGCAAACTGGCTCGTGACGCAGGCATCGATCGTATAGTGCCCGCTGTTGTGCGGGCGCGGCGCCATTTCATTGACCACCAGCGAACCATCCTGCAGCACGAAGAATTCAATGCACAGCACACCGACGTAACCCAGCTGGGCGACGATGGCGAGCGCGGCCTTTTGCGCCTGCTCGGCCGATGCGGCCGACACGTTCGGTCCGGGCACAGTCGTAGTGAATAGAATCCCGTCGCGATGCACGTTTTCCGCGATTGGGTAGACAACCGATTCGCCGTCCGCGCCACGCGCGGTCAGCACCGACACTTCGTAGGCCAGTGGCAGCATCTGTTCGAGAACGCAGGGCACGCCCTTCATTGCCGCAAAGGCCTGGCGTACCTCGTCCTGCGTCTTGACGCGCACTTGTCCCTTGCCGTCGTAACCCATGCGCACCGTCTTGAGGATGCCGGGAAACAGTGTGTCCGGAATCGTATCGATATCCGTTTCGGCTGCGACGATGTGATATGGCGCGGGCAGGACGCCGGAGGTCGGTGCGCACTGGGTGAAGAAACGCTTTTCCGCGATGCGGTCCTGCGCAACCGATACGCAGGATGCGGACGGTGCGACAAAGCTGCGATCGGCGAGGAACGACAGGCTTTGTGCCGGCACGTTTTCAAATTCCGTCGTCACGGCGGCACACTGCAAGGCGAGTTCGGCCAGCGCCGCCTCGTTGCCGTAGTCGGCCGCGATCAGGTGGTCGGCTGCATGACCGGCCGGGCAATCCCTGGACGGCTCCAGCACCGCGACCTTGAAACCCATCATTTGCGCGGCATGGGCGAACATGCGCCCAAGCTGTCCGCCGCCCATCACGCCGAGCCAGGTAGGCGGCGTTGCGGTTGGCGACAGCGGTGGAAACTTGTTGTCGCTCATGTCGGCAATGCCATATCCATTGCTGCCTGGGTCTGCCTGGCGCGAAACTCTTGCAGACGCGCGGCAAGCTGATCGTCGGTCGTGGCCAGGATTGCGATTGCGGTCAGCGCGGCGTTGGCGGCGCCAGCTTCGCCGATCGCAAAGGTGGAGACCGGGATACCCTTGGGCATTTGCACGATGGATAGCAGCGAGTCTTCGCCGCGCAGATATTTCGACGGTACGGGCACGCCCAGCACCGGCACAATGGTTTTCGCCGCAACCATGCCAGGCAAATGGGCAGCGCCGCCAGCACCGGCGATGATGGCGCGCAGGCCACGTCCGCGCGCGGCTTCGGCATACGCGAACATCTGGTCCGGCATGCGGTGCGCAGAAATCACTTTCGCTTCATGCGGCACGCCAAATTCCTTGAGCATGGCGACCGCATGCTGCATCACGTCCCAATCGGAAGACGATCCCATGATGACGCCGACCAGCGGCGCGGCAGACGGTGTGCTCATCTCAATCCTTCAGCGTTGTTCCAGTCAGGCGTTCCAGGGCTTCGCGGTATTTTGCGCCGGTCTTGTCGATCACGTCGGCAGGCAACGCAGGTGCAGGCGCTGTCTTGTTCCAGTCTTTCAATGTTTCGAGGTAATCGCGCACGAACTGCTTGTCGAACGATGGCGGTGACATGCCGGGCGCATAGGAGTCGGCCGGCCAGAAGCGCGACGAGTCGGCGGTCAGCACTTCATCCATCAAATGCAGGGTGCCGTTGTCGTCGAGACCGAATTCGAACTTGGTATCGGCGATGATGATGCCGCGCGTTGCCGCGTAGTCGGCCGCGGTCTGGTATAGCTGGATGCTGATGTCGCGCATCTTGGCGGCGAGCTCCTTGCCGATGCGCTTTTCCATTTCTTCGAAGCTGATGTTTTCATCATGCTCGCCGAGATCTGCCTTCGCGGCCGGCGTGAAGATCGGCTGGGCCAGCTTGTCGGCCTGACGCAGGCCTGCAGGCAGGGCGATACCACAGATCGCGCCGGTGGCCTGGTAATCCTTCCATCCGGAGCCGATGATGTAGCCGCGCACCACCGCTTCCACCAGGATGGGCTTGAGGCGCTTGGCGACGACCGCACGGCCGCGCACCTGATCCGCTTCTTCCGCTGCCACCACCGATTCCGGCGCGATGCCTGTGAGGTGATTCGGCACGATGTCGCCAAGTTTCTGGAACCAGAAATCGGACATCTGGTTCAGCACCCTGCCCTTGCCGGGAATCGGTTCGTTCATCACGACGTCGAAGGCCGACAGGCGGTCACTGGTAACTATCAATATTTTGTCGTCGCCGACCGCATAGTTGTCGCGCACTTTGCCGCGACCGAGCAGCGGCAGTGAAGAAATAGTGGATTGGTAGAGGCTGTGCATGAGGTTCTCAAAAAGCTAAACCGGCGGGTGCTCGCTGCACGCCGCCGGTTGGTTTATTGCCAAGGCCGGATTTTACTGCACGATCTGCGACAACTCGCCTTTTTTGTATTTTTCGGCAATTTTTTCGAGCGGAATCGGCTGGATCTTCGCTGCCTGACCTTCGCAACCAAAAGCGAGCATGCGCGACTTGACAACTTTCTTTGCGGCTTCGCGCGCCGGCTTCAGGTATTCGCGCGGATCGAACTTCGACGGATTTTCGATGAAGAAGCGACGGATCGCGCCCGTCATCGCCAGACGGATGTCGGTATCGATGTTGATCTTGCGTACGCCATGCTTGATGCCTTCCTGGATCTCTTCAACCGGCACGCCATAGGTTTCCTTCATGTCGCCGCCGAACTCGCGGATCTCGGCCAGCAGTTCCTGCGGTACCGAAGAAGAACCGTGCATCACGAGGTGGGTGTTTGGAATACGCTGGTGAATTTCCTTGATACGCTCGATCGCGAGGATATCGCCGGTCGGCTTGCGCGAGAACTTGTAGGCGCCGTGCGAGGTGCCGATTGCAATTGCCAGCGCATCGCACTGGGTCAGCTTGACGAAGTCGGCAGCCTGGTTGACGTCGGTCAGCAGCTGTTCGCGGGTCATCGTGCCTTCCGCGCCGTGGCCGTCTTCCTTGTCGCCCTTCATGGTTTCGAGCGAACCGAGCACGCCGAGTTCGGCTTCGACCGTGACACCGATCGAATGCGAGAACTCCACGACCTTGCGCGACACCTCGACGTTGTATTCATAGCTGGCGACCGACTTGCCGTCTTCCATCAGCGAGCCATCCATCATCACGGAAGTGAAGCCGGACTTGATCGCGGCCATGCACACCGCCGGCGACTGGCCGTGGTCCTGGTGCATGACGACCGGAATGTGCGGATAGGCTTCGACTGCGGCTTCGATCAGGTGACGCAGGAAGGCTTCGCCGGCGTATTTGCGGGCACCTGCGGAAGCTTGCATGATCACCGGTGAGCCGACCTCATTGGCGGCTTCCATGATCGCAGTGACCTGCTCCAGGTTGTTGACGTTGAATGCGGGCAGACCGTAGCCGTTTTCAGCAGCGTGGTCGAGCAGTTGACGCATGGATACGAGAGGCATGATGTTCTCCAAACAATAAAATTCGTTTTTAGCGATCCGTGATCTTAAGTCTTAGTATTCACCGATCTTCATGATCTTCAAGGCGTTCGTGCCGCCGACCTGACCCATCGGTTCTCCCCAGGTAACAACAATCATGTCACCTTTCTGAACCACGCCTTTGGCGAGGAGCAAATCCTGCGCAGCTTTCAATACCGCTTCGCGGTCGGTCGAATGCGCAAGTTCAAAGGTGGTCACGTTGCGGTACAGGGCAGCCTTGCGCTGAGTACCGAGAATCGGCGTGATCGCATAGATCGGGATGTCGATGTTGTGGCGGCTCATCCACAGCGCAGTCGAACCGGATTCGGTGAGCGCAGCGATGGCTTTCACCCGAAGGTGATAGGCGGTGAACAGCGCGCCGTAGGCGATCGACTGATCGATACGGGTAAATGTTGCATTCAGGAAGTCCGCATCCAGTTTGACGACATCGGACTTTTCCGCTTCCTGGCAGACCGCAGCCATGATCTCGACGGTTTCGACCGGATACTTGCCGGACGCGGTTTCCGCGGAAGTCATCACGGCATCGGTGCCGTCCAGCACAGCGTTGGCGACGTCGGAGACTTCAGCACGGGTCGGCACCGCATTGACGATCATCGACTCCATCATCTGCGTGGCGGTGATGGCGAGCTTGTTAGATGCACGCGCCATCTTGATCATGCGCTTTTGCAGTGCCGGTACCGCCGCATTGCCAACCTCGACCGCGAGATCGCCGCGCGCAACCATGATCCCGTCGGAGGCATCGAGGATTTCCTGCAGCGCGGGAATGGCCTCCGCACGCTCGATCTTTGCGATCATCTGCGGCTTGTGGCGACTGCTTTCGCCGGCGATATTGGCAAGCTGCCTTGCCATGATCATGTCGGTCGCATTTTTCGGAAACGACACCGCGATATAGTCGGCATGGAAGCTCATCGCTGTCTTGATGTCTTCCATGTCCTTCGCGGTCAACGCGGGAGCGGACAAACCGCCGCCGAGCCGGTTGATGCCCTTGTTGTTGGAGAGCTCGCCGCCGATCTTAACGGTGGTATGGATCGCGCTGCCGATAATCCTGTCGACGATTAGCACGATCAGGCCGTCGTTGAGCAGCAGCACATCCGCCGGCTTCAGGTCGCGCGGCAATTCCTTGTAGTCGAGACCGACATGCGCCTGGTTGCCCAGCTCGCAGTCGGCATCGAGAATGAACTTGCTGCCGTTTTCGAGAAAGATCTTGCCGTTCTCGAACTTGCCGATGCGGATCTTCGGGCCCTGAAGGTCAGCCATGATCGCAATCTCGCGACCACACTCGGTCGCCACCTTGCGCACCAGACCGGCCCGGTCGATATGGTCCTGGGCCTTGCCATGCGAAAAGTTCAGCCGGACGACGTTGACGCCGGCCTTGATCATTCTGGTCAGCGTATCGGGATCGCTGGAAGCAGGTCCGACGGTGGCGACGATTTTGGTAGCTCTGATCATTATGAAACTTTCAATGGACGAGGAGACCGGACTGCGACGCGCCATACTGACGCGCGCCGCGACAAGCGCAATTACTTCGCCCGTTGCAAAAGGATATCGACAGCAGGCAAGGTCTTCCCTTCCAGGAATTCCAGGAAAGCGCCGCCGCCGGTCGAGATATAGCCGACCTTGTCTGCGATGTTGTATTTCGCAATCGCAGCCAGCGTATCGCCGCCGCCTGCGATCGAAAAGCCCTTCGATTCCGCAATGGCCATCGCCAGCGTCTTGGTGCCTTCGCCGAACTGGTCGAATTCGAACACGCCGACCGGTCCGTTCCAGACGATGGTGCCGGCCGTAGCGAGTTGCTGCGCGAGCTGCGCCGCAGTCTTCGGGCCGATATCGAGGATCATGTCATCGTCCGCCACGTCCTTGACATCCTTGACCGTAGCGACTGCAGTCGGCGAGAACTCTTTCGCGCAGACGACATCGACCGGAATCGGCACCGAGGCGCCGCGCGCGGACAGCATATCGATAATGGCTTTCGCATCGCCGACGAGATCGGCTTCGGCCAGCGACTTGCCGATCTTGAGGCCGGCCGCGAGCATGAAGGTGTTGGCGATACCGCCGCCAACGATCAGGTTGTCGACCTTGTCTGCCAGCGATTTGAGAATGGTCAGTTTGGTCGAGACCTTGGAGCCTGCAACGATCGCCACCAGAGGACGCGCCGGCTGGCCGAGTGCCTTGCCGAGCGCATCGAGTTCGGCGGCCAGCAGGGGGCCGGCGCAGGCGATCGGTGCAAATTTGGCAATGCCATGCGTGGTGGCTTCGGCGCGGTGCGCGGTACCGAATGCATCGTTCACGTAGACGTCACACAGCTTGGCCATTTTCTGCGCCAATTCGTCGCTGTTCTTCTTTTCGCCTTTGTTGACGCGGCAGTTCTCCAGCAGCACGACCTGTCCCGGCGCGACGTCGACGCCATCGACCCAGTTCTGCTTCAACTCAACCGGCTTGCCAAGCAATTCCGACAGGCGCCCGGCGATCGGCGCAAGCGAGTCTTCCGGTTTGAATTCTCCTTCGGTCGGGCGGCCGAGGTGCGAAGTCACCATCACGGCAGCCCCGGCCTGCAACGCCTGCTGGATCGCCGGCACCGAAGCCCGGATGCGTGTGTCTTCGGTGATATTGCCGGCGGCGTCCTGGGGAACGTTAAGGTCGGCGCGGATAAAAACGCGTTTTCCCTGGAGTTGGTTGCTTGCGGTAAGGTCGCTCAAACGGTTGAATTGCATGGCAGGCAGACAATTATTGAAAGAATGGAAAAGCGCGTATTTTACTCCACCGCACTGCCCGAAGAACCGTTTTCAGCTTATAAGATGATTCTAAGCAAACTGTACACGGCCATGCCGACAATGATGGTGCCGAGCATGTGGCGCTTGACCAGGAAGAAGGCTGTCGCCGCCAGGCCGGCCATCAGCTTCGGGTTCATCCAGTTCAGTTGCAACGCACCGTTCATCAACACCATGTCGGGCACGATAATCGCAGCCAGCGCGGCAGCCGGGGCGTAGCGCAGCGCATGCTGCACTTTGGCTGGAATCTTGACGGCATGACCGAACAGGAAAAACGAGCCCCTTGTTAGCAGTGTGGCAAGCAACAGCAGTCCGATCGAAGCCCAGACATCCAGATCGCTCATTCGTCTTCCCCCTTTTTCCGGTCGAGGACGGTATCGACCGCCATTGCCGCCATCATGCCGACGATGACCGCCACCAACAGGCCGAGCTTGTACGGCAGCCCGGCGGCGGCAACCGCCACCGCGCCGGCCACTACCACGCCAGCCAGTGCCGCCATGTTAATCGTCAGCGGAATCGTGATGGCCAGCAGCGCCAGCGTCCCGGCGAAACCGATGCCCCAGCTCTGCGGGATCTGGCTTGCCAGCAAAATACCCGCCACGGAACCTGACTGCCATGCACACCAGTTTGGATAGCCAATGCCAGTGAAGTAACCGACCTTTCCTTCCTTGTGCGGCACCGTTTCAGCCGGAAACCGCTGCGGAAACAATCCCATCGTGACGTCGGCGTTGAAATAGCCATGCCACAAGCGCTTGTACCAAGGCAGATGCGCAAAATGCGGCGCAATGGCGGCAGCAAAGATCACGAAACGCAGATTGACCACCAGCGCGGTGAGAAACACGACGCTCAGCGGTACATTGGCTGCCATCAGCGGCAGCGATGCCAGCTGTGCGGAACCGGCAAATACCAGGAAAGTCATCCCCAAGGACTGGAGAATCGACAGATCGCTTTTGACCATCGCCATCCCGGCGACCATACCCCAGGCGAAGATTCCCGGAATCGTGGGTGCGCACGCCTTGAAGCCATCGCGGAAAGCGCGCTTTTCGACGCCGGCGGACATGAGCTCCGTCGTGCTTGCTTGTGTATTGCTCATATGGTTTAGCCTGCAGGCAGAACCGCGCTTGTGACGCTGTCATGTCTGATTGACAACCGGTGGCTGTTGCGAATGCGATGAATCGTCATCCTCGACCGGTCATGAAGTGAATGAATACTGAAACCTTGGGGCCTCATTCTACAGATGAATTTTCACCCCTGTTGGGATGGGCTAAAATCGAAGTTTTGTGACAATTTTTGGAGACCTCACTATGTCCATGTCCGACCGCGATGGAAAAATCTGGAAAGACGGCGAACTCATCGACTGGCGCGACGCGACGGTGCATGTGCTCACTCATACACTGCACTATGGGATGGGCGTATTCGAAGGCGTGCGCGCCTACAAGACCGACAAGGGCACGGCGATTTTCCGCCTCAAGGAACATACGCAGCGCCTGTTCAATTCCGCCAAGATCTTCCAGTTGAATATTCCCTTCGACATGGAAACCATCGTGCAGGCGCAGCTTCAGGTGGTACGCGAAAACAAGCTCGAATCCTGCTACCTGCGTCCGCTGGTCTGGATCGGTTCCGAAAAGCTCGGCATTTCCGCCAAGGGCAACACCATCCACGTCGCCGTCGCCGCATGGCCGTGGGGCGCGTATCTCGGCGAAGACGGTCTGGCCAAGGGCATTCGCGTCAAGACGTCGTCCTTCACCCGCCATCACGTCAATGTCTCGCTGGTGCGCGCAAAGGCCTGCGGTTATTACATCAATTCGATTCTGGCCAATCAGGAAGCGCTGACCGACGGCTACGATGAAGCGCTGCTGCTCGATACCGAAGGCTATGTGTCGGAGGGTTCGGGTGAAAATGTTTTCATCGTCAAGAACGGCAAGATCTACACTCCTGACCTCGCCTCCTGCCTCGACGGTATTACGCGCGACGCGGTGCTGACCATGGCGCGCGACCTGGGTATCGAAGTCATCGAGAAGCGCATCACGCGCGATGAAATGTATTGCTGCGACGAAGCCTTCTTCACTGGCACCGCCGCAGAAATCACGCCGATCCGCGAACTCGATAACCGTCAGATCGGCGAAGGCAAGCGCGGCCCGATCACCGAAAAGCTGCAATCACTGTTCTTCGATGTCGTCGCAGGCAAGGCGCCGCAATACCAGCACTGGCTGACCCTGGTTTAACTACTCTCAAGCACACATTCCATGACCCAAGCACAGCAGCAACAGAACATGAGTTACGTCGAACTCGACGGCAAGGATCTTCCCGCACACTGCCCTAACCCGGCCATGCCGATCTGGTCTTCGCATCCGCGCGTCTTTATCTCACTGGATCACCACGGCGAAGGCAAGTGTTCGTATTGCGGCACCGTCTATCGCCTCAAGCCGGGTGCGGTAGTGAAAGGACATTAAGCGCCATCGCGGTTGATATTGAAAGTCGCTTGTCGTGACACCTTCCTTTTCACGGAACAGCGTCACGACATACCTCGCGATGCGAACCTTCGACCACAGGCCGTTGCTCTATACTCTTCTTTCCGGCGTAAGCTTTTCCTGCTTTACTTTCGGACACATTCCGTCCGGAAAGGACATCGACCCACCATGCCTACATTCAACAAAATACTCGAAACCCCTGAAGAAACCGAAGCGGCATTCTATGAAGCGATCAGCCGTGCCGATGTGGATGCCGTGATGGCGCTTTGGGCGGATGAAGAAGACATCGTCTGCATCCATCCCGGCGCGCCGCGTCTGGTTGGCCATGCATCGATCCGCACGGCTTGGGAATCGATTTTTGAACAAGGCGGCGTACACATACGGCCGGTACAACTGCATGTCACGCAAAACATGCTGACCTCCGTGCACAACATCATCGAGGAAGTCCATCGCACGGTGTCCCGCCAGCGCGACATACACATCCTTGCGACCAATGTCTATGTCAAGACGCATATGGGCTGGCGGATCGTGACGCACCACGCGTCGGTAGTGCCGGGCGAAGCGCCGCCCGATATTTCGGTGAGTGCATTGCTGCATTGAGTTTATCGATGAACTATCCTGCTCCTTCCTGGCTGCCCGGCGGACATCTGCAAACGATCTACCCGGCCAAATGCATTCCCAAGCCGAATGTGAATTTCCGGCGCGAACGCTGGCCGACACCGGACGGAGATTTCATCGATGTCGATTTTGTCGACGGCAAGCGCGGGCAACCCTTTGTCGTTTTATTCCATGGCCTGGAAGGTTCTTCCGACAGCCACTATGCACGCTCGCTGATGGCGCAAGCGGCCGCACTCGGCTGGTCGGGCGCAGTGCCGCATTTTCGCGGCTGCTCGGGCGAACTCAACCATGCACCGCGCTTCTATCATTCCGGCGATGCCGGCGAAGTCGACTGGATCATCCGGCGCTTGCATGCGCTGCGCAAGACACAGGATCCCGCCGCAAAATTTTATGCCAGCGGCGTGTCGCTCGGCGGTAATGCGCTACTGCGCTGGCTAGGCGAATCGCAGCAGCAGGCAAATATCATCGACGCCGCGTGCGCGGTCTCCGCACCGCTCGATCTGGCCGGTGGCGGTGCTGCACTGTCACGCGGTTTCAACATGATTTACACACGCGTCTTCCTGCAAACGCTCAAGCCGAAATGCATGCAAAAGCTGAAGCAGTTTCCGGGCTTGTTCGATCAGGAAACCATGCTGCGTGCGCGCAACCTCTACGAGTTCGACAATATCGTGACGGCACCCCTGCATGGCTATCGCGATACCGACGACTACTGGCATCGCGCCAGCGCAAAGCATGTACTGAGCGACATCACGGTGCCGACGCTGGTATTGAACGCGAAGAACGACCCCTTTCTGCCCGCGCATCATTTGCCGCGATCGGCATCGTCGAGCGTAACGCTCGACTATCCTGCAGAGGGCGGGCATGTCGGTTTTGCGATCGGCGGATTGCCGGGCCGCCTCGATTGGCTGCCAAGGCGCATAACGGATTTTCTGCAAGCCGCGTGAGCAGGTCCACATTCGCAGACCTGCAAGCATCGCATAAGAAAGAAGACACATGGACGAGATCGTCAAGCAGGCAATGACCAAATGGCCGAACGTACCGCACTGCTACGGCTGGCTGGGGCTCGATGCGCGCGGCGTCTGGCGCATGCGCGATGAGCGCGCGCAGACACTGCGCCTGCCGGGCGACAAGATAGCGAATGCCGCGCTGCTGGGATTCATCAACCGCAACTACACTTCGGATGAACAGGGGCGATGGTATTTCCAGAACGGGCCGCAAAGGGTGTATGTGAACCTGGAAGCGACGCCCTATATTGCGCGCACCGATCCATCCCATGGCTTTGTGCTGCATACGGGCGATCCGCTGGCGGCGGTCGATGAGGCATGGCTCACCGATGGCGGGCAACTGGTATTCCGGAGTGGACAGAAAATCGTGCTGGTCGACGACCGAGATATGGCGCAATGCCTGCCCTTCTTGCGATCAGGCGGGAACGTCATCAGCGACGAAGAATTGCTTGCCTGGCTTGAAGACAAGGGCAAGTCAGGCAAGCTCGATTTCGACGATGGTAGGCGGCGCACTTCAGTCGGATATCTCCGGCGCGATGCGCTCGCGGAACGTTTTAATTTTGTCAGCGCGCCGCAACCCGACGGCAAGCCCGCAGCATAGAGCGTCTTAACGTTCGCGCGCTTCCTTCATTTCTTCCATCCAGCGCGCCTTGAGCTCGCGTTCGCGCGCATCGATCACTGCCTGATCATAGAACGACGCATCAGGCGCCCGGCGCGCGATACCTAGCTGGTCGATTGCGGCCGGCATTGCGCCATTGATTGCATATGCCTCTGCCAACGCCAGATGCTGCAGAGCCTGCTTTCCTTGCGCCGCATAGGCACGCGCGAGCTGGTCCTGCAGCTTGGCATCTGTGCGGTATAGCTGAATCTGGTCGCGCAGGTAATTCGCCGCCTCGTCGTTGCGACCGGCGCGTATCAGTGCATCCGTATATTGCCTTGCGATGCCGCGCGAAAGCGGAAACTTTGCCTTGGCGCTTTCTGCTTCCTTCAATGCCGCGTCCACGTCATTGACTGCAAGCTTGATCTCGATCGCCAGGCTGGACAGTACCGGACTTTGCACCGGAGCAGAAGGTCCTTGGGCCGCTGCGTATACCTCCTGCAGCAAGGCTTGCGCTTTGCCGGCATTGCCCTGTCGCAGCGCAATCACGGCCTGACCATACTTGGCTGACACGACTTGCATACGTGTCTTGAGCTGCAACTGATTGTCGAAGTCCGTGGAAGCGGTACGCAATCCATGCGAGGACGGATCCTGCAAGATGCGAAGACGGGCGCGAATCAAATGAAAGTCGAGGCTGTCGGCGCGTTGCCGGTAACGCTGATTACGGGTGCGCGCCTCGATGTCTGCCATGCGTTCGGTCGTCAACGGGTGCGAGCGCAGATAAGCCGGCGCCGAATCGGTGTACGACCGCGTCGCATTCTGCATACGCCCGAAGAAGGCGATCATGCCCGACGTATCGTAGCCTGCATCCCGCAAAATCTGCAGCCCGACCCGGTCGGCCTCACGCTCGGCATCGCGGCTGAAATTGAGTTGCCGCTGGATGGCAACGCCCTGCCCACCCATCAGCAAGGCCGCCGAAGTATCGGGGCTGGAGCGCGCAGCCAAGGCAGCCAGGACGGCCGCAGCCAAAGGAATCAGTGCATCCTGCTTTTGCTTGCCCAGCATGCGTGCGATATGCCGCTGGGAGACGTGACCGATTTCATGCGCCATTACCGAGGCCAGTTCGGACTCGTTCTGGGCGGCAAGTACGAGGGCCGAATGTACGCCGATGAATCCGCCTGGCAAGGCGAAGGCATTGAGCATGGAATCGCGTACTGCGAAAAAGTAAAAATCGTAGAGCGCCTCGCCGCGCGCTTCCGGCTGCACCGCCAACAGATTGGTGCCGAAATTGTTCAGATATTCCAGCGTCGGATCGTCATCGAGGAAATCGCGGTCACGGCGGATTTCCCGCATGATCTGCTCGCCGAGCTTGCGTTCCATTAACGGGGACAGGGCTTCGCGCTCGGTGTCGCCGAGGCTGGGAAGGTTTTGGGCAGTTGCCACGGAGGGATGCCAGGCAGGGAAGACAAGCGCGGCTGCCAGCGTCAGCGCCGTCATCGCCCGCATTGCGGGAACCCCGTTTCGGAAAAAGAATTTGGATTTCACGATGCTATGATACCCGTACACGCAACCTCTTCAATACGGACTCAGGTTTGTTACTTATGGACACAAAAGAACACAAAGACAATGACGCTGATAATGGCGGTCTTACGCATTTCGACGCGACCGGGCAAGCGCATATGGTCAATGTTGGCGCGAAGGCAGAAACGCACCGCATGGCAGTGGCGACCGGGACCATACGGATGAAGCCGGAGACACTGGCAATTATCCAGTCAGGCTCGGCGAAGAAGGGAGACGTGCTGGGAATCGCCAGGATTGCGGCGATCATGGGCGCAAAGAAGACGAGTGATCTAATTCCGCTATGTCATCCGCTGGCGTTAACGAAAGTGACTGTCGATTTCTCCAGCGATCCCGAAGCATCGTCCATACGCTGTGAAGCTGTCGTCGAAACCTACGGGAAAACCGGTGTCGAAATGGAAGCGCTGACCGCTGTTCAGATTGGCCTGCTCACGATTTATGACATGTGCAAAGCAGTTGACCGTGGCATGGTGATGACCGATGTGTGTGTTCAGGAAAAGCGAGGCGGAAAATCTGGCGACTGGCATGCCTGAACCGACTGCACGGACGGGAGTTGAGTCTGAAAATTAAAGTATCTCGATGACCTCGCCACTGGCTTCATCCACCGCAACATACAACATGAATTTCCGGGTCACAAGTCGGACGAAAACTACGTTCTTCCCGGCCACGCGTTTTTTCTCCTCATATGCATGCAAGCGGGAAACATCGTCCTCCGAGACGCCAGTCATCTTCTTCATGAGTTGCTTGGCAGGTAGTGCGACAGCCTTGACGCTCGCTGCCGCCTGTCCATAGGGCACATAATATTGCGGCAAGAGCTGAATGCCCATGCCGAGCAATCCGCCAAACTTGATTCTTTCCCGCATTTTCGGGTCATCAGGCAGTACTGTGCCGACGATCTTCGGCCCTAAGGCGGGAAACGACTGAAACACCGGATCTTTTACTTTTTTCCGGTCCTCTGGATCGATGTCGCTCGCCGTCACCAAGTAAAAGCGATCCTCGTCAAAAGGGATATATACGGGCCGCGCCGAATAAATGGACCATATACCATAGAGCAGAAAAGCTATCTGCAATACCACCACGACTGTCAGGTCCGATTTGAGCGATGGCTTACCCGGAGAGAAAATAATCAATGTAATCAGCGGACCGAGCGTAACATCGACGAGAATCAGAATCATCATCAAATTGGTGCCGCTGGCCGCCTCAAACATTCTTCCCGGGTACCAGACCAGCCAAACCAATAAAAAAACGAGTGCAACAACACATGCACTGCCAAGCATATGAACGAATGAGGCAGTAAACCGGTTCATGGATGCGCGCATCTTTGTATCTTCAATTGAATCGTCAACGATTACGTTTTCTAAAAACGCCTACATTTTAGGCAATACTTGCACTGAATAAAATCCTCACTCCCGCCTTAGGTGAGAAGCATCCTGAATACCCGGCATTAATTGCATTTGTTGCAAGCGCCAATCCTGTTTTAGGCCCGATGCAACTTGGCTGATTACATTGTCTTTCTCCATTGGATCGCGCGTGAGATTATATGCATGCTCATGACCGCTCTTCGCATCGAACCAGTATTTCCATAAATTCTCCGGGTCACGGTAATCAATCACCCCCGCAGCTTGCCCTTCCTGAAAATATGAATAGCTTTTGCGTTGTGTGTCTTGCATCGAACTGCCCGCCCACGTACTTGGAATAGAAAAACCAAACTCAGCGAGAATTGTAGGCGCAATGTCTACTTGTGCGGCAGCGGTCCTAAACTCGCCTCTGAGGCCGGATTGATAGCCGTATGGAATAAAGATCAAGGGGATACGCAAGGCTTCTTCGCGCACGCTATTCGCATGGGCATAGAGACCATGTTCTCCTAAAGCTTCGCCATGATCGGCAGTAATGACAACGAGGGCATCCTTCAAATAGCCCTTGCTCTGAAGTGCAGCCAGCAGATCATGGATGACTGCATCAGCCTGTACAACACCGTTGTCATAGAAATTGATATGTTTGTCGTTGTTCTTGGCAATGCGGTTTGCATGAAACATATAGTTTTCCGAGGGAGCATATTGTGCAAATCGACCATGACGTTTTCCCATAACATGGGTGGACATCAGATGGAACTGCATCATGACGGGCTTACCGTCCCAAGATGGAAGGCGTCCGGTGTGGTCGAGAACAAGTTGGTCATCATTTACGTAGTAGCCTGTCGCCATCGAACCATCGAAATAACTATCAACTTCTCCGTACAACTCTTTGAGCCCGTAGAAGCTGGTGTGATCACCACCCAATATCATTTGGACTTGGTAACCTTGCCGTCGCAACACCTGCTGCAGTGTAAAAGGCTTATTTGAAAATTGATATACAAACTTTGAACTGGCCAGACTGAGAAGGCCACACGCCGACTCCCCACACGATGACCGAACATTCTTTACTATGCGAGCCTGTCCTGATTGAATCATGTGTGCGAGATTCGGTGTTGTATTCCGCCGATAACCATAGATTCCCATATGATCTGGTCGAAGGGCATCGACAACGATCAGGATCAAATTCCTTTTCCCGAGCCCTTCTTTCTTCGCCATATAGGATGATCTGGCTGCGTCTTCCAGGCGATCCAGCTTTTGCGCCATGATTTTGTCAATCGCATGGCCTTGCAGATCTCTCGCCGCAAACATCGGGAAGAAGGTGAGGCTCAGCGGCTCGGATTTCTGTACTGGAGGGGATTGCATGAACCGGTACACGGCAATGGAGCAGACCGCAAATCCGGCGGTGACAATAAACAGGTGGAGCCAACCGGGAATTACGGGCAGCACGCGCGACACCCACTCGAACCTCTGGATGTAGGCATGCGTTGCATATGTGAGAGCGACATAGACCACAGCAAAGAGCGCAAACATGACATACACAGGGACACCAAGAGAGTCCATCAGTCCCGGCAACTGCATCGTATAACTTGTTATCAAGTCCCATGAAATCACGCGTGCCCATGACCCAAGGCCAATCAATACCAGTCCGTAGTACAGCAGCATCGACAACAGTACGGCGGAAATCACGCATGACGTAACTATATGTGCCACGCGCCGATCAGGAATCAACCGATACAACACAAGCCTCGACAGGACAAGGCTCAACAGGCCAATAAGCAACAGATAAAGATGCGGGCCAATTGCCTCACTGGAAACAGCGTGGTAATGAACGTAAAAGAAGAGAAAAATCGATGGGATGCAATACCAAACCGCTACATCCATTCCGGCTAGTCTGATCAGTTGCGTTGTTCGCATATTAAACATTGCGAATAACAACGAGTTTGGAAAGACCCAGGAAGTTGACATTCTTTACTGACAGTACTTCCCAGTCATGCTTGAGAATCTGTTCATCGAAACCGAAGTCTGAACGAAATCCGATTTTGTCGGCAATCGACCGTACGGCTCGCTCCAGAAACCACCAAAAATGGCTGCCGCTAAAATGGTTAAGGATAAAAATTAGTCCTCCTTTGCGACAGACGCGCCTTATTTCAGCGATCAGCTTGTCGGGGTTGGGTGTGACAGATAAGACGTAAGGCACGGTCACGCAATCAAAGTGCGCATCGTAGAAATTCATTGTCTCTGCATCCATTTTGATGAGATGAATTTCACGTGTAGTGCCGCTTTTTATTCTTTTACCTGCGACCTCAAGCATTTCACTTGAAACGTCGACACCAACAATTGATGAATCAGCCGGATAGCGAGAGAGCATCAATCCTGTTCCAACCCCTACTTCCAATATTGAAGCAGGACTTGATTTACACACTACATCCGCTAAAGCACGACGACCGGGCTCTAGAACCGCCCCGAAGAGACGGTCATAAAATGGAGCATAACGTCGGTAGGTTTTGACAACATCTTCAAGTGCAATTTGCTTCATGTTTTTATTATTCCAATGCTGACCGCTCATCGTTCGGATGAGCACAGTTTTACAAAGCAAGTGTTTCACCAACCCGTGCGCCTACCGTATATTCGCCGCGGCTTTCTCGACTCCCAGTTTCATCACCCTGCTTCCCAGACTCCGTACTTTCAAAGGGAAACAAAAACACCTCGATTCAAAGTTGAATCGAGGTGTCGGATACATCCAAGACTGAGTAAATTATCCGCCTTGTCGAACAAACCGGGATCAACTTTCGGTCACCGGTTATACAGAGCAGTTTCCTATTACAGAAGCATCAGGAAATTAGTTAGCCTTGCACCAGCCCTTAGCAACGCAGCCGCCGGCGTTGGTCCACGTGATGATCGAAGAAGCGGAATTGAAGGCCGGGCGCAATTCAGTCGTAATGCTATCTGCCGCTGCAGTAGCAGCCCCGGAAATCACGCCGTCCGCAACCGAAAGCGTAGCGGTATTGGTCGTCGCCGCTGCAAGAGCAGCCGGGATGCCACTGCTGCCACTATCACAATTGGTAAAGCTTCCGCTATCTTCGGAAGCGCACGTCGTAACAAGGCTCTTCAGCCCTTCAGCCAACCCTTGGACTTCACTGAAGCGCGCCTTCTTCGTGTAATCCTGATACGCCGGCAACGCAACCGCAGCCAAAATACCGATAATCGCAACAACGATCATCAGTTCGATAAGAGTAAAGCCGCGCTGTGCTGTTTGGACCATTTTCATTGATTTCATAATGTTTCTCCCTTTGAAAGAAGACAGCTTGTCTGTCTTGCTTCCCTTACAGCAAGTGACGTGCCAGTGAGAAACTCTTGTTTCAGCGATGCAAATGAATAAAATTTGTCACAGTCGGAGGTGATTTCTAAGTCTTCCTGACAATTTTTGTCATTTCAAGAACCAGGAACCAAATTTTGTCGAGCATAACGACATTGTGTGCAAAAGTTGTTACAGATCTAAAGAAGAAGAAAGTGTAATTCACTATTTGCAACTTTGATCATATCGCCATGCCTGAGCGTTTCCGGCATGTCGCCGAGCGGACGTCCATTAAGCAAAGGCTGAATACTGCCCTCAATGCGAGCCACCGCATAGCTTCCTGCATCATTTGCAATTAAGGCAACGCAGGAGCCGGGTAAGCCGATTGTCGTCAGCGGTTTGGACAAAGCGATTTCTCGGTCCGCACCAAGTTCGGTTCTTAATTTTATGATTCCAGCGCCCCGGGTATTGCTACTGCCTACTGTGATATCGAGGTCAAGGGATCCGGGAAAATGCGACAAATTGCTGGACAGATAAATAAGGGTATAACGCGCCAGCGTGACAACGTCCTTGTCCTGCAAAAAATGCGTCCTGACAGGCTGTCCATTGATCTCCGTGCCATTGGTACTGTTCAGGTCTTCCAAATACGATCCATCATGCGCCGTCGTGATGGCAGCATGTTCGGCACTGATGGCCGGATCGTCGATCACCAAGTCATTCTGGGGCGCTCGGCCTATCGTAATACGGGCTTTTACTAGCGGAAGCTCGCGCAAAACTGCATTACCCGAGGACAGAATTATTTTTGCCACAATATTCTCCAACCTGTGGTTACGAAATTGTGGTGGTGAAACGAGATGCCCAGTTCGCCAGGCGAGTAAACAAACCGCCGCGTGTGACCTGAAGCAAATGCACGCCGACAAGCATGACGGAAATATTGTCATTCCCGCCATTACCGTTTGCAGCTTGTACCAGCGTGTCGCATGCTATCTCAAGCGGCATATCGCTTTGCGACATGATTTCCCTGATTTTTTCGTCCAACAGCATGTCGGACAAGCCATCGGAACACAGCAGATACACATCTCCCTCTTCAACCTGATGCTCATGGATTTCGACCTCCATATTCGCATCGACACCGACCGCCCGCGTTACCAGATTTCTGTTCTGTGCATAGGGAGCCCATGAGGGATCAACCAGGCCAGCGTCGATCTGTTCTTGCAGCAAGGAATGGTCACGTGTGATCTGCGTAAGTTGATTCGCTCGCAAACGGTAAGCGCGCGAGTCGCCGACATGGGCAAGCGTCAGCTTGTCTTCGCGGAATATCGCGACCACAATGGTGGTCCCCATGCCCTCGTAGCGTTCGTCGGCGTGTGCGGCTTCGAGTATTGCGGTATTGGCGCGCTGTATGGACTCAACGACCAGATGATGCAGCCGCGTGTCGCGTCGCTGGGAAGTAAGCTCGGGCAGACCTGCTTTGAGATATTGCGTCGTCACGTCGACTGCCATCGCGCTCGCAACCTCGCCGGCGTTGTAGCCGCCCATACCATCGGCAAGAATGGCAATGCCGTCCTCAGGACTGGAAAAGATCGCGTCTTCGTTGTGCGATCTCACCATTCCTGTATCTGTCTTTGCGGCGATTTGGAGTTCGAGCCTGTGTGCCATGTGCGGATTATACGTGCATGACGCGACGATTTTTGAATGCACCAAGGGAGATCGTACGCTGCAGTGCGCAAGCGCTGGCTTTCCTGAAATCCAGAAGTCGTCATATGGGAAAAAGAGCAAATAAAAACGGGGAGTCGAAGCTCCCCGTTTTTATTTCTTCCGGCGAGCGCCGGAGAAAGTCGTATTACAGCGCTGCCTTCAACAACTTCGCCATTTCAGACGGGTTCTTGGTGACCGTGATACCGCAGGCTTCCATGATGTCCAGCTTGGCTTGTGCCGTGTCGTCGCCGCCCGAAATCAGCGCGCCGGCGTGGCCCATGCGCTTGCCCGGTGGCGCGGTGACGCCAGCGATGAAGCCGATGACGGGCTTCTTCATGTTGTCCTTGATCCAGCGTGCTGCATTGGCTTCATCAGGACCGCCGATTTCACCGATCATGATGACGGCGTCGGTGTCCGGATCGTCGTTGAACATGCGCATCACGTCGATGTGCTTCAAGCCGTTGATCGGGTCGCCGCCGATGCCGACTGCGGACGACTGGCCGAGGCCCAGTGCGGTCAGCTGGCCGACTGCTTCATAAGTCAGCGTGCCGGAGCGGGAAACTACGCCGATGCGGCCCTTCTTGTGGATGTGGCCGGGCATGATGCCGATCTTGATTTCGTCCGGCGTGATCAGGCCCGGGCAGTTCGGTCCGAGCAGCAGGGTCTTGCTGCCGGCTTTCGCCATGCGGTCTTTCAGTGCGAGCATGTCACGAACAGGGATGCCTTCGGTAATGCAGATCGCGAGGTCGAGCTCGGCTTCGACCGCTTCCCAGATCGCGTCGGCAGCGCCTGCGGGCGGAACGTAGATCACGGATACGGTTGCACCGGTCTTGTCTTTTGCTTCTTTCACATTCGCGAAGATGGGGATGCCTTCGAAGTCTTCGCCCGCTTTTTTCGGATTGACGCCAGCGACGAATGCATTCTTGCCATTCGCGTAGTCGCGGCACATGCGTGTGTGGAACTGGCCGGTCTTGCCGGTGATGCCTTGCGTAATGACTTTGGTGTCTTTATTGATCAGAATCGACATTTATCTTCCCTCGATTATTTTCCGTTGGCCGCAGCAACGACCTTCTGCGCGGCTTCTTCCATGGTGTCGGCCGAGATGATCGGCAGGCCGGATTCGGCCAGCATCTTCTTGCCGAGGTCTTCGTTGGTACCCTTCATGCGCACGACGAGCGGCACCTTGAGGGAAACGGCCTTGGATGCGGTGATCACGCCTTCGGCGATCACGTCGCAGCGCATGATGCCGCCGAAGATGTTGACCAGGATGGCCTTGAGGCCGGGGTTCTTCAGCATGATCTTGAAGGCTTCAGTGACCTTCTCTGCTGTCGCGCCGCCGCCGACGTCGAGGAAGTTGGCCGGCTCGCCGCCGAACAGCTTGATGGTGTCCATGGTGGCCATGGCCAGACCGGCGCCATTCACCAGGCAGCCGATGTTGCCGTCGAGGGAAATGTAGGCCAGATCGAACTTGGAAGCTTCGACTTCCGCCGGATCTTCTTCGTCCAGATCGCGCATCGCGACGATGTCGGGACGACGGAACAGTGCATTGGAGTCGAAATTGAACTTGGCGTCGAGTGCGATGACCTTGCCGTCGCCGGTCAGGATCAGCGGGTTGATTTCGGCCAGCGAGGAATCGGTTTCCCAGTAGGCTTGGTACAGGCCTTGCAGTTGCTTGCGTGCATCGGCGATGGAGCCGGCCGGTACGCCGATTTTGGCGGAGATGGAATCCGCATCGGCATCGGTCAGGCCGGTAGCCGGATCGATCACGACCTTGTGGATGAGTTCAGGATGCTTTTCCGCGACTTCTTCGATATCCATGCCGCCTTCGCTGGAGGCCATCAAGACCACGCGCTGGCTGACACGGTCGGTCACCATGCTGACGTACAGTTCTTTCTTGATGTCGGCGCCTTCTTCGATCAGCAGGCGACGTACCTTCTGACCATCCGGGCCGGTCTGGTGCGTGACGAGCTGCATGCCCATGATCGCGTCAGCGTATTCCTTGACCTGGTCGAGCGACTTGGCCACCTTGACGCCGCCGCCCTTGCCGCGGCCACCCGCGTGGATCTGCGCCTTGACGACCCAGACCGGGCCTCCAAGAGTTTCGGCCGCCTTGACCGCTTCTTCTACGGAAAAGCACGGGATACCGCGCGGAACCGTCACTCCGTACTTACGGAGGATTTCTTTGCCCTGATACTCATGGATTTTCATGCGAGCTTCCCTTCAGACGCTTAGTAAAAATAACCTTGTTGAAATTAACTTGATTCGGATACTGCCTGTGGTTTTACCGCCCAGCGCGGGTAATACTTCGCGACCGCTTCGCCATCCGTGCGCAAGGCATGGCAGCGGTCTAATTGAAATGGCTTATGAGTCTGGTCGTCCGTGGAAGCGCCGTCGCGGGTGTCGATGACATCGCCGGCAAAAGCCTGAATGGCAGCGGTCGGCAACACTTGCGCCAGCTCCGTGAGATGCGTGCAACCGCTGGTGCCGGACAGCCGCCGTTTGACGCCGTCGCGAAACCCTTTCATCAGGTTCAGGCCAATCAGCTTTTTATAGTCGGGGCCTATGGCGTCGCAATGGCCTGGATACGGTACTGCGTCAGAGACAGCTTCGGCTTCGACCACATTCAGTTGCAAGTCGATGGTGATGCGCAGGTAGAGACTATGGATCGGGTCACCTGCCTGGCGGATGCCTGAGGCAAGCTTGCTGTCTCGTGTCTTGATATCGGAGATATGCGCGTCGAGATCCCACAAGCCATCGTCGCGAGCGAACGCTTCGATCTGGATTGCGCGCGTGTGCTTTAACGCACGGCGGGAAGACGGCGGAGATAAGGGCATAACGACCAATGCCTGTGAAGCGGCTATAAAAATTGCCGCATTTGCGTGTCGCTGTCGCAGTTTCTACGACAGCAGCCGCTCATGCGGCGCTGCAAAAACCACGAAAGTGTAGCACAGGAATTGCGCGAATCGCCATCCTGGTATTTTCAGACGGGAAGAATGCTGGCGAGGGGAAGCTTTTGCACAAATGACAGAACTTCTTGATTATGTCATTCACGCAACGAATATCCAGACCTTGGGTAAAAGGTATATCTTGCACTTACAGGCTTGGAAGGGTTATAGCGTGTCTGCATCTTCTTCAGCGGCACGCATGGCCGCCTGAATCGCAGCATTGGAAAAACCACGTTGCTGCAGAAAGCGCATTTGCTTTGCACGCTCGACCGCATCGGCTGGCGCTTGTTTGAAACGCTTGCTCCACACTTCGCGCGCACGGGAAGCCTCATCTTGCGAAAGGCTGGCTTTGATATCTCCAAGCGCATCGCCGGCAATGCCATGCATTTGGAGCTCGGACAAGATACGGGAATTCCCGAAGCGCGCTACGCGACGATGAATCAGCGATTCGGAAAAACGTGTTTGGGATAGAAATTTGGATGTTTCAAGCCAATCGAGCAAAGCTTCGATGTCGTCGCCATCCTGCGCATAGCGCGCCAGCTTGCGGCCTAGTTCCAGTCGGCTGTGTTCACGTGCGGATAAATACTTCAGAGCCCGCGCCTTCAGGCTCATTTGCAATTTTGCCATGATATATGCGCTAAAAATTCATCGGCTTCCGCAACCTCCGGAAGAAGTGGCCGTTTGGCCCTTGCGGCTCGCGACCCACAAGGATTGCCATTCGTGCCACAGGCTGCTCGATAATGGCATCTGAATGCAGCATAGCACTGCATTCAGGTGCCATTGCTTCGCACGCCAATGAAATATTCCGGCGACAGGCGCGGGCTCTTTCACGTGAAGTAAGCAGTTAAGGATGTGTGGGAGCACCAGGTATGCGCCCTACACAATCACGTCATTGTTGCTGGTTACTCGGAGTCTGATGCGGTAGCAGTTTCGGCTGCAGTTGGGGGCAATTCCCGAACGCCCAGCGATGCACGTACCTTATTTTCAATTTCGCGAGCCAGTTCCGGGTGCTCTTTCAGGTAGTTGCGTGCATTGTCCTTGCCTTGCCCAATCCGTTCGCCGTTATAGCTGTACCAGGCGCCCGATTTTTCGACGATCTTTGCTTCAGAGCCCAGATCCAGGATCTCGCCTTCACGGGAAGTACCTTCTCCGTACAGAATGTCAAAATGCGCTTCCCTGAACGGCGGAGCGACTTTGTTCTTGACTACCTTCACCTTGGTTTCGTTACCAATGACTTCGTCGCCCGACTTGATGGAACCGGTGCGGCGGATATCCAGACGCACGGAGGCGTAAAACTTCAGCGCATTGCCGCCGGTCGTCGTTTCCGGATTACCGAACATCACACCGATCTTCATACGAATCTGGTTGATGAAGATAACGAGGGTATTGGTACGGTTGATGCTGCCTGTCAATTTACGCAGCGCCTGGGACATCAGTCGCGCTTGCAAGCCAGGCAGGGAATCGCCCATGTCGCCTTCGATTTCCGCACGTGGCGTCAATGCCGCTACCGAGTCGACAACAACCAGGTCGACGCTACCGGAGCGCACCAGCGCATCGCAGATTTCCAACGCCTGCTCGCCTGTGTCAGGCTGAGAGATCAGCAACTCAGAGAGATTGACACCCAGTTTTTGGGCATACACCACGTCCAGCGCATGTTCGGCATCGATAAAGGCACAGGTGCCGCCAAGTTTCTGCATCTCTGCAATTGCCTGCAGGGTCAGCGTTGTTTTACCGGAAGATTCCGGACCATAGATTTCAACGACACGGCCACGTGGCAGGCCGCCAACGCCGAGTGCGATATCGAGACCGAGCGAGCCCGTCGAAACCACCTGCACTTCTTCCGCAACGGCGCCGTCCACCATGCGCATCACGGAGCCCTTGCCAAACTGCTTTTCAATCTGCGCAAGCGCTGCCGCAAGAGCCTTGCTTTTTTCGGGATTTTGCGCTGCTTTCTTTTCGTCCATAACAGTGTTCTTTCGACGGTTAAATATTAATGAATAGCGAGTCTCGGATATTGAGGCGCCTTTCAACGTCACAAGGCATACTGTATAAAAAAACAGTGATTGATGCAAGCAGGATTTTCCAATCCCGACAAACTTTATTAAGATGGTAGGCGTGGCTGCCGCCTCCAAGGAATCAGCCGCCTTGCCGACATGGATTAAAGGCAATAGACTTACTTATCTTAGATTGCGGTTCTTTCTATCATGCGCATCCTTCTTGCCGAAGACGACAGTGTACTAGCCGATGGCCTCACTCGCTCCTTGCGGCAATCCGGGTATGCGACCGATTGCGTGAAAAACGGCCTGGAAGCGGATTCCGCACTCTCCACCCAAGATTTCGACTTGCTGATCCTGGATCTTGGCTTGCCGAAAATGCAGGGTCTGGAAGTGCTGCGCCGGCTGCGCGCACGTAATTCACACCTGCCGGTGCTCATTCTTACAGCCGGCGATTCGGTCGAACAGCGGGTAAAGGGACTGGACTTGGGTGCCGATGATTTCATGGCCAAGCCGTTTGCCTTGTCGGAACTCGAAGCACGGGTGCGCGCGCTGACGCGGCGCGGCGCCGGCGGCGGCCCTACGGTCATCAAGCATGGGCCGCTATCCTACGATCAGGTCGGACGTATCGCCTACATGAACGAGCAGATGCTGGACTTGTCGGCCCGCGAACTCGGCCTGCTGGAAGTGCTTTTGCAGCGCACCGGCCGCCTCGTATCGAAGGAACAGCTGGTCGACCACTTGTGCGAGTGGGGCGAAGAGGTCAGCAACAACGCCATCGAAGTGTATGTGCATCGCCTGCGCAAGAAGATCGAATTGGGCGGCGTACGGATCGCGACGGTGCGCGGCCTTGGTTATTGCCTTGAGAAATATTCCGATGCTGCGGCACATGGTGCGCCGGCATCAAGCTGATCCGACTCATGAGCGACACCCCGCGTGAGGATGGCAGCCCGACCGCTTCCGAACTGTCTCCGCTCGCGGCCTATGACGATGTTGCGACCCAACCGGAAGAGCATATACAGCGCTCTCTCTTCGGAGAAATCCTCGACTGGATGCTGGTACCGCTACTGTTGCTGTGGCCGATGAGCATTGCCATCACTTATCTCGTCGCCAAATCGATCGCCAACCATCCTTTCGACCGCGCGCTTGACGACAATGTGATCGTTCTCGCCCAGCAGGTAAAGGAAGTCAACGGCAAAGTGGTGCCGCAATTGCCGGGCCCCGCGCGCGATATCCTGCGCGCCGATGATATCGACAATGTCTTTTTTCAGATTATCGGTCCCAAGGGGGAATTCATCGACGGCGACGATGATCTGCCGCTGCCCGTCGATGAGGAACGACCGCCGACCGGTGCGGTGAAGCTGCGCAACGATACCATGCGCGGCACCGAGGTGCGGGTCGCCTATGTGTATGTCGATCTCAGGCGCTCGCGCAATGCGCCCAAGGCAAGAGAGCCGTATGTGGCACTGGTACAGGTGGCCGAAACGCTGGACAAGCGCGCCCAACTGGCCAATGAAATCATCAAGGGCGTGATCCTGCCGCAGTTCATCATCCTGCCCATCGCTTTGGCCCTGGTGTGGTTCGCACTGTCACGGGGCTTGTCGCCGCTGGCGGAACTGCAGCAACGCATCCGTGCCCGACGGCCGGATGATTTGAGTCCGATCGAATCAGGTCAGGTGCCGGAAGAAATTTCTCCGCTCGTGCGGTCGCTCAACGACTTGCTTGAGCGCCTATCGCAAAGCATAGAAATGCAGAAGCGCTTCATTGCCGACGCTGCGCATCAGATGAAGACGCCTCTGGCCGGCATGCGCATGCAATCCGAGCTGGCGTTGCGCGAAACCCGTCCGGATGAAATCCACCGCTCCCTCGAACAATTATCAAAAAGCTCGGAAACGGCGACACGCCTGGTCAATCAATTGCTGGCCCTGGCACGCGCGGAAAATGAGACACCGGAATCCAAACCGCTCATGCCGCTGGAACTGTCGGAACTGGCGCGCAATGTCGTGCACGATTGGGTGCAGCAATCCTTCACCCAGCGTATCGATCTCGGTTTCGAACAGCCCGGCCACCCGATCATGGTGACGGGGAACGCGGTAATGCTGCGCGAGTTGCTCAGTAATCTGATCGACAATGCGCTGCGGTACACCCCGGCAGGCGGCAGCGTCACGGTACGCGTGCGTGCCAACGTGACCGAAGAGCAGGCGATACTTGAAGTCGAGGACACCGGCCCAGGCATTCCACCGGCCGAGCGCGGCCACGTCTTCGAGCGTTTCTATCGCATCCTGGGCAGCAATGTCGAGGGCAGCGGCCTCGGTTTGTCGATCGTGCGCGAGATCGCCCAGCAGCACGGAGCGACGGTCGAAATCTATAACAACCCGCATTGCCATGATCCCAAGCGTCCGGGCAGCCTGTTCCGCGTCATCCTGCGCATGGAACAGCGGCCCGACTTCATCGAGGATATCGGCTGATGGATGCCCAGACCGTCTTGTATCGCCGCGCCCTGTATTGGCGCCGCGTGCGGCGTTTTACCGGCGTGCTGATTGCGATATGGTTTTCGATGACGTTCGGGTTGACTTTCTTCGCGCGCGAACTATCCGGCTTTACCATCCTGGGCTGGCCATTTTCCTTTTATATGGCAGGCCAGGGCTTGACGGTGTTGTACCTAGTGATTGTCGCCGTTTATATGCAACACATGAGCCGCCTCGACCGGCTGCTTGACGATGAGCCTGCCGATGCCGAATAAATCGTTTTCACGCCGCCTCTCTATCTATTACAGCTGGTACACGCTCGGCTTCATCGTATTCCTGATCGCCTTGGCCATCCTCGAGAAAGAAGGGTTTCCGCGTGCGTGGATAGGCTACATGTTCATGTTCTCGACCATCGTGCTGTATGCCGGGATCGGGGTGATCAGCCGCACCTCGGATGTTTCCGAATACTATGTGGCGGGAAGACGCGTGCCGCCATTATTCAATGGCATGGCAACCGCCGCAGACTGGATGTCGGCAGCCAGCTTCATCAGTCTGGCGGGCGGCCTGTACGTCATGGGTTTCGACGGGCTGGCGTACATCCTGGGCTGGACCGGCGGCTATTGTCTGGTGGCGCTGTTGATTGCCCCCTTCCTCAACAAGTTCGGGCAATACACCATTCCGGACTTTCTCGCGGCGCGTTACACCGGGCGCTATAGCGGCAATATCGTGCGCGTGCTTGCAGTCATTGCAACCGTGGTAGTGTCGTTTACCTATGTGGTTGCGCAAATCTATGGTGTCGGCCTGATTACTTCGCGCTTTACCGGGGTCGATTTTTCGGTGGGCATCTTCCTCGGCCTGGCGAGTATCCTGGTGTGCTCCTTTCTGGGTGGCATGCGGGCGATCACATGGACCCAGGTCGCGCAGTACATCATCATCATCATTGCCTACATGATTCCGGTGATGTGGCTGTCGGTCAAGCATACCAACGTCCCGATTCCGCAGTTGGCCTATGGCTCCGCGCTTTCCAAGCTCAGCGAACGCGAAAAGGAACTCAACAGCGACCCGATGGAACAGCAGGTGCGCGATATCTTCCGTCAACGCGCGGCCGAATATGACAATCGCCTGAAGAACCTGCCCAAATCATGGGAAGACGGCCTGGTCGACATGCAGCACCATGTCGAGGATCTCAAGCGCAGCAATGCGTCGCTGATCGAAATAAAGGCCGCCGGCAGAACGCTGGCGGCGTATCCCCGTGATGTGGCCGAGGCCGAACGCAAATGGCGCGAAGCAAAGGCCTACAACTTGGCGCGCTCGGAACCAGTGGTCGCCCATGAAACGCCCTTTCCCGGAAAGACCCAGAAAGCATCCGATACCAAGCGCAACAACTTCCTGGCGCTGGTCCTGTGCCTGATGATGGGAACGGCCGCCCTGCCCCATATTCTGGTGCGTTTCTATACGACGCCCACGGTGCGGCAGGCACGAAAATCGGTATTCTGGACGCTGTTCTTCATCATGCTGCTGTACATCACGGTGCCGGCGCTGGCGGTGCTGGTGAAATACGATATCTACACTTCGCTGGTTGGCACTCCCTTCTCCAAACTGCCGTCCTGGGTGTCCTACTGGGCGAGCGTGGACAAGATCAATCCGCTTGTCACCATCACCGACATGAACCGTGACGGCATCGTGCAATTGGCCGAGATCGTGATGGATGGCGATATCGTGGTGCTGGCGACGCCCGAGATCGCCGGCCTGCCTTACGTGATTTCAGGACTGGTGGCGGCCGGCGGGCTGGCAGCCGCGTTGTCGACTGCCGACGGACTGCTTCTGACCATTTCGAATGCTCTGTCGCACGACATTTATTACAAGACGGTGGATCCGACGGCATCCACCCAGAAGCGTGTGACGATCTCGAAACTGCTGTTGCTGGTCGTGGCGCTGATCGCCGCCTATGCAGCTTCGCTGAAGCCCGGCGATATCCTGTCCATGGTGGGCGCTGCCTTCTCGCTTGCTTCATCCACCTTGTTCCCCGCCCTGGTTTTGGGCGTTTTCTGGAAACGGGCGAACCAGCAGGGTGCAATCGCCGGCATGCTGGTCGGGTTTGCCGTATGCGTGTATTACATGATCCGCACCTATCCGGCACTCGGCGGCTCATCCTTGAATCAGTGGTTCGGGATCGCCCCGATCTCCGCCGGCGTGTTCGGCGTGCCTGCCGGCTTCCTGGCTATCGCGCTGGCCAGCCTGTGCACCGCCGCACCGGACCGGCGCACCGAAGCCTTGGTCGACCATATCCGCTTGCCATAACAAGGTCGGTCACGCACGGAAAAGCAGCGGAAACTTCCTTACTGGCACGTTTCTGGCATTAACCATGATCAAACTCAGCGCGGACGGCAACGTCTGCGCTAAGCTGATTGCATAACCATCCAAGCAAAGCCATGCCGAACTTTTTCGACGAGATGTATGCGGACGAAGCTTCTGTCCGAACCCACTACCGGCGCTTCCAGGACTGGCTGTCGACGCAGCCGCCGGAGGTCATAGACCGCAAGCGTACCGAAGCCGACTTCATATTCCGCCGGGTGGGCATCACGTTTGCGGTCTATGGAAACGACGCCGGCACCGAGCGGCTGATCCCTTTCGACATCATCCCGCGCATCATTCCGGCCAAGGAATGGGCACAGCTGGAAGCCGGCCTGGTGCAACGCGTCAAGGCGTTGAATATGTTTATTCACGATATCTATCATGATCAGAATATCGTGAAGGCGGGGGTGGTACCGGCCGAGCAGATTTTCCGCAATGCCCAATACCGCCCCGAGATGCAGGGTATTTCGGTGGTGTCCGACATCTATGCGCACATTGCCGGCGTCGATATCGTGCGTGCTGGCGAAGGCGAGTTCTACGTGCTGGAAGATAACCTGCGCGTGCCGTCCGGCGTGTCGTACATGCTGGAAGACCGCAAGATGATGATGCGCCTCTTCCCCGAACTGTTCGCGCATTACAAGATCGCGCCGGTCGCGCACTATCCGGACATGCTGCTGGATAACCTGCGTTCGGTCGCGCCGGTCGGCGTGTCAGATCCAACCGTCGTGGTCATGACGCCAGGCATGTACAACTCGGCCTATTTCGAGCATGCCTTCCTGGCGCAGCAAATGGGCGTTGAACTGGTGGAAGGCAAGGACTTGTTCGTCGACGATAATGCAGTCTACATGCGCACCACGCGCGGTCCGAAGCGCATCGATGTGATCTATCGGCGCATCGATGACGACTTCCTCGATCCGCTTGCCTTCCGCCCCGATTCATCGCTGGGCGTGCCGGGACTGCTGTCGGTATATCGCGCCGGACGGGTCACGCTGGCCAATGCGATTGGTACCGGCGTGGCCGATGACAAGTCGATCTATCCCTACGTGCCGAACATGATCAAGTTCTATCTGTCGGAAGATCCCATCCTGAACAATGTGCCGACCTACCAGTGTCGCAAGCAGGAAGACCTGCAGTACACGCTGGACAATCTGCCGGAACTGGTCGTCAAGGAAGTCCATGGCGCAGGCGGCTACGGCATGCTGGTCGGACCGGCATCGACCAAGGCGGAAATCGAAGCGTTCCGGCAGCGCCTGCTTGCCAAGCCGGACGGTTACATCGCACAGCCGACGCTGGCCTTGTCGGCCTGCCCTACCTATGTCGATGCCGGCATCGCGCCGCGCCATATCGACCTGCGCCCTTTCGTGCTATCAGGAAAAACCGTATCCATGGTCAAGGGAGGCCTGACCCGCGTGGCCTTGAACGAAGGCTCGCTGGTGGTCAATTCGTCACAAGGCGGCGGCACCAAGGACACCTGGGTTTTGGAGAGATGACATGCTGAGTCGCACCGCAGACCATTTATTCTGGATGGCCCGCTATACCGAACGTGCGGAAAACACCGCACGCATGCTGGACGTGAATGTGCAGACCGCGCTGCTGCCGCAATCGGCCGAAGCGGCTGAACAGGGCTGGCGCGCCATGCTCGGCATTTCTGAATTGCTGAGTGAATTCGACCACAAATACGGATTGCTCACGCCAAAGGACGTGCTCGACTTCATGGTGCGCGATCCGGACAATCCTTCATCCATCGTTTCATGCCTGACCCAGGCCCGGGAAAATGCGCGCGCGGTGCGCGGCACGCTGACCACCGAAGTCTGGGAAACCCAGAACGCCACTTATCTCGACCTGCAGAGCAAACTGCGCAACGGCTGGCTGGAAAACGACCCGAGCCAGTTCTTTGAATGGGTGAAATATCGCTCGCACCTGTCGCGCGGCGTGACGATAGGCACCATGCTCAAGGACGAGGCCTTTTATTTCATCCGGCTCGGCACCTTTCTTGAAAGGGCCGACAACACGGCGCGTATTCTCGATGTCAAGTTTCACGGCACCCAGTCGACCACCGAAACCGATGCGCATCCAGAAGAAGAAGCGCAACGGGATTTTTATTATTGGGCAGCGATCCTGCGCTCTGTCTCGGCCTTTGAAATTTACCGCAAGGTATACCGTGACGTGATCACACCCGAGCGCGTAGCCGAACTGCTGATGCTGCGCGGCGATATGCCGCGTTCGCTGCTCGCCTGCCTGGAAGAAGTCGTCAACAATCTGCAGCATGTTCACAACGATGTATCGTCCGATACCGAGCGGTTTGCCGGACGCCTGCATGCAGAACTGAAGTTCGGCAATATTCAGGAAATCCTGAAAGCAGGCCTGCATGATTATCTGACGCAATTTCTGGAGCGCGTGTACGAATTGGGCAATCGTGTCAGCCGCGATTTCCTCGTTCCGCTGGCCGCCTGACCATGCCACTTTCCATACGCCATGAGACGGTGTACCACTACACGGCGCCGCTCAATTACACCATTCAGCAGCTGCGGCTGACACCGCGCGTGGAACCGCATCAGCGCCTGCTGTCCTGGAACATCAGCAGCACCGGCCGGATGCACGACTTCGCAGACGCTTTCGGCAATCGATGCCATATGCTGACCATCTGCGGCCGGCATGATGAAGTGCGTATCGTCGCGTCCGGCACGGTTGACGTTGCCGCGCTGGATCGCGGCCGGCTTGCGACACCGGTCGATTTCTCGCCGCTGGTATTTACGGTGCCGACCCGCCTGACGGAAGCCGATGCGGCGCTGACGGAATTTGCGCATACGCGCTTGCGGACCGGTGCAGGCGCAAACAGCATGCTGTTGCTCGAACTTGCCGATGCCATCCAGGATGCGGTGCTGTATCAGACCGGAGCCACCGTGGTGACCTCGACCGCGGCAGAAGCCTTGCGTCTGAAACAAGGCGTCTGCCAGGACCACGCCCATCTTTTCCTGGCCTGCTGCCACGTGCACGGCATTCCTGCCCGTTATGTATCCGGCTACATCGATCCCGGCGACTCGTCACATGCGGAAAGCCATGCCTGGGTCGATGTGTGGGTAGATGAAGACGGGTTTTCCGGATGGGTAAGCATCGATGTGACGCATGCGCGCTTCACAGATGCATCGCATTGTCGGCTTGGCATCGGGCGAGACTATGATTCGGCGGCGCCGATCCGTGGCGTGCGGCGCGGCGGCGGCAATGAATCGCTCAGTGTCCGGGTTGAGGTCTTATACCAATCCTGACCCATAACGTGACATGAAATCGCGTCTTTTTCCGCCTGCCTGCGTTGCACTCGTCGTCAATAGCACTGCTATTGACGACGAGTGCGCCTTGCCAGACGAAAAAATCCATCGATTTCATTTGTCACGTTATGGGTCAGGATTGGTATTACCAACCGTGGCTACGATGTCGTAAGCAGCAAAAAATTAGGGAGTGAATCCGGATTCCACGGGGAAGGCAGAATGCTTCCTGTAGAATTTGGATTTTGCATTCCGTATTGCAATCATGACTTACTGCGTCGCCATGCGCCTCGAAGCGGGGCTGGTTTTCCTGTCCGATTCCCGTACCAATGCGGGCGTGGACCAAGTGAGCACCTTCCGCAAGATGACGGTGTTTGAAAACCCCGGCGACCGTATGCTGGTGCTGATGAGCGCCGGGAACTTGTCCATTTCGCAATCGGTGCGCCAGATCATCGCGGATCGCAGCGCTGTCGGCGGCAGAAGCATCTGGACCGCGTCGACCATGGATGAAGCGGCACAGATCGTTGGCGAAGCGGTGCGAACCGTCTATGAACGGGATGCCAAGTCATTGCGCGAATTCGGCATCGACTTCAATGTCAGCCTGATTTTCGGCGGCCAGATCAAGGGCGAGCGCTGCCGCCTGTTCCAAGTGTACTCGGCCGGCAATTTCATCGAATCGCATAACGAAAATACCTATTTTCAGATCGGCGAAGCCAAATACGGCAAGCCCATCATCGATCGCGTGATCAGTACCACCACGCCGCTCGATGAAGCGGCGAAATGCGCGCTGATTTCCATGGATTCGACACTGCGCTCGAACGTCTCGGTCGGACTACCACTGGATCTGCTGATCTACGAGGCGGACAAGTTTTCCGTGACCCGCTTTGTGACAATCGATGAAAAGAACCAGTATTTCCACATGATTCGCACCACCTGGGGCAAACAGCTCAAGGCGGTTTTCGAAGGTATTGACGACCCGGTATGGAATGCGGCGACCGATACGTCGCCGAATGCGCTTTCCACCATGGAGTCGCGCAGCCAGCCGGTTCGTGTCGCGCCACCGGCCGCCATCGCCGCGCCGAATGCCGATCCGGCGCCGCTGCAGACTTTGGCCGAGCAGAATCGGCCGCGACAACAGCACTGAAGACTCTCCAAAAGAAAAGGCGCCGATTGGCGCCTTTTCTTTTCAAGCCTTGATGCCTGCAATTACAGCACGATGGTCTGTGCTTCCTGGCCTTGGCGTTCACGGATTTCGCCGATCCGGCTGACGGTTTCGCCGGCGGCCTGCAACTGTGCGATCGCCGCGTCGGCGTTTTCCTTGGACACAATGACAATCATGCCGATGCCGCAATTGAATACGCGGTGCATTTCCGCGTCGGCCACGTTGCCATGCTGCTGCAGCCAGGTGAACAAGGGGGGCATCGTCCATGCATCGCGCTGCAATACCGCTGTCAGATTGTCACGCAATACGCGCGGCACGTTTTCCACCAGTCCGCCGCCGGTGATATGCGCCATGCCCTTGACTTCCAGGGATTGCATCAGCGCCAGCAATGGCTTGACATAGATATGTGTCGGTTCGAGGAGCACGTCGGCCAGGCGACGGCCGTGGAAGTCGGCATTCAGGTCGGGCTGGGCGACGGAAATGATCTTGCGGACCAGCGAATAGCCATTCGAATGCGCACCCGACGAAGCCAGGCCCAGGACCACATCGCCGGGTACGATCTTGCTGCCATCGATCAGCTTCGACTTTTCTACCGCGCCGACCGCAAAACCGGCCAGATCATATTCGCCATCCGGATACATGCTCGGCATTTCGGCGGTTTCGCCGCCGATCAGCGCGCAGCCGGCCAGTTCGCAGCCCTTGGCAATACCCTTGATCACATCGGTCGCGGACGGCACATCAAGCTTGCCGCAGGCGAAATAATCGAGGAAAAACAAGGGTTCCGCGCCTTGCACCAGGATGTCGTTGACGCTCATCGCAACCAGATCGATACCGACCGTGTCGTGCTTGTTGAGGTGGAATGCCAGCTTGAGCTTGGTTCCCACGCCGTCGGTGCCGGATACCAGTACCGGCTCCTTGTATTTCTTGCTGATCTCGAACAGCGCGCCGAAGCCGCCGATGCCGCCGAGCACGCCTTCGCGCATCGTACGTTTGGCAAAGGGCTTGATCGCTTCGACCAGGGCATCGCCGGCATCGATATCAACACCGGCATCGCGGTAGGAAAGGGGGACGTTGGAAGTGGAACTCATGATAGGAATAGGTGCAGAGGCGGTAAAATAGGCGGTTGGGGGCCAAAATCCGGCGACCAAACCGCTATTTTAACAAACCGATCCGTCCAAGCTTCCAGTTTCATGCCATTTTCTTTCCATTCCGAGCAGAAACCCAACCAATACGGCAGCTTCCGTCAAGCGTCATGAGGCAAATGCTGCTCGACCTGGGTGCGTCAAAGCCGCAAACCCTCGATTCTTTCGTCATAGGCAGGAATGCAGAGCTGATCCAGCTGCTGCGCGCTTTTGCAGCAAATACCGCCGCCTTGCCATCCGACCGTTTCGTATATCTCTGGGGCGAAGCGGGGTCCGGCAAGACGCATTTGCTGCATGCCATGGCAGGCAATAATGGCGCACGCTACATCCCCGCCGGCGCGGCGGTGGATGATTACCTGTACGACACTGGCACCGGCCTGTACCTGATGGACGATTGTCATCTGTTGTCGAGCGAGACGCAGATTGCTGCCTTTGCGCTATTCAATCAGGTCAAGGAAAACGGCGGCCTGCTGGTCAGCGCCGGCGACAAGCCGCCGATCGGACTCGCGTTGCGCGAAGACTTGCGTACCCGCCTGGGCTGGGGCCTGATCTATCAGCTGCACGGTCTGTCCGACGACGAAAAGATTGCCGCCCTGACGCAGGCGGCGCAAGCGCGCGGCGTCAACCTGTCGCCGGGCGTGTTACCCTACCTGATCACCCATTTCCGCCGGGATATGCGTTCCTTGTCGGCCATGCTCGATGCGCTGGACCAATATTCCCTGGAAACCCAGCGCCCGATCACGTTGCCCCTGTTACGCAGCCTGCTGCAACTCGAAGGTGAACCAAAAGCATAATGAATCTTGCCCTGTTTGATCTCGACCATACTCTGATACCGCTGGACTCCGATTACGAATGGGGCCAGTTCCTGGTTCGCATCGGCGCTGTCGACGCCGACGAATTCGCCCGCCGCAATGCGGCTTTCTATGCGCAGTATGAAGCCGGCAAGCTGGATCCGGTTGAATACCTGGAATTCGCACTCGGCACGCTCGCACAATTCCCGCGCCGGCAACTCGATGCCTGGCACCGGCAATTCATGGATGAAGTCGTCCGTCCCGGCATCAGGCCGGCTGCCCTCGATCTGCTCGCGCGCCACCGGGACGCGGGCGACGAAGTCGTCATCATCACGGCCACCAACCGCTTCGTGACCGCACCGATCGCACAAGCCCTGGGCGTGACCAATCTGATCGCGGCCGAGCCGGTCGAAACGCCGGAAGGCGAAATTACCGGCAAGCTGCACGGCATCCCGACCTCCGGCCCCGGCAAGGTCATGCACACCAATGAATGGCTGAGCGCGCAAGGAAAGACCCTGTCCAGCTTCGAGCGCAGTTATTTTTACAGCGATTCGCAAAACGACATTCCTTTGCTTTCCGCCGTTTCCCACCCGGTCGCCACCAACCCGAACGCCTTGCTGAAAGCCCATGCCCAGGCACAAGGCTGGCCCATCCTCTCCCTGTTCGAATGATTAAAAAGTTCATCAATCGCATACTTGGCGTAAAGAAGAAAGCGCCCAGCCACCACAAGCCGGTCGTGCTTGGCGCAAAGGACCACGGCATCAATCCGCAACTGCTGTCGTCCAACGCCATACGCGTGACGCAAACGCTGCAGGATGCCGGATTCAAGGCTTTCGTCGTCGGCGGCGCGGTGCGCGACCTGCTGCTGGGCATCAAGCCCAAGGATTTCGACGTGGCGACGAATGCGACCCCGGAACAGGTCAAAAAATTGTTTCGCCGTGCCTTCATCATCGGCAAGCGCTTTCAAATCGTGCACGTGATGTTCGGCCAGGACCTCATCGAAGTCACCACCTTCCGTGGCGCGTCGGCGGAGAGTGCGCCAAAGGATGAACATGGCCGGGTACTGCGCGACAATACCTTCGGCGAACAGCACGAAGACGCGGTGCGGCGCGATTTCACGATCAATGCGATGTACTACGATCCGGCCAGCCAGGAAGTGCTCGACTACCATCAGGGCATTGCCGATATCCGCAACAAGACCTTGCGCATCATCGGCATTCCGGAAGCGCGCTATCGCGAAGATCCAGTGCGCCTGCTGCGCGTGGTGCGCTTCGCCGCCAAGCTCGGGTTCGATATTGCTCCGGACACGCGTGAGCCGATCCAGATCATGGCGCCATTGATCAATAATGTGCCGGCCGCGCGCGTGTTCGATGAAATGCTCAAGCTGCTGATGAGCGGCCACGCGTTGGCTTGCCTGCAGCAGTTGCGCAAGGAAGGCTTGCACCACGGCTTGCTGCCCTTGCTGGATGTCGTGCTGGAACAGCCGCTGGGTGAAAAATTCGTCACGTTGGCGCTTGCCGGGACCGACCAGCGAGTACGCGAAGGCAAGCCGGTGTCGCCGGGCTTCCTATTCGCCGCCCTGCTCTGGCATCAGGTGCTGGAAAAATGGAACGCCTATCAGGCCGCCGGCGAATATCCGATTCCGGCGCTGCATCTGGCCGCCGACGACGTGCTGAATACGCAAACCGAGAAGCTGGCCTTGCAGCGCAAGATCGCGACCGACATGCGCGACATCTGGGCCATGCAGCCGCGCTTCGAACGCCGTGCCGGCAAGTCGCCCTACAAGATGCTGGAACATCTGCGCCTGCGTGCGGGCTACGATTTTCTGCTGCTGCGCTGCGCATCCGGCGAGATCGATGCCGAGATCGGCGAATGGTGGACTGCGTTCATGGCGGCCGATGGCGCCGAGCGCGAAGAGTTGCTGACCAGGAAGCCGAAAGCGGAAGGCGACAGCCAGGCGCCGAAAAAGCGTCGTCGACGCGGCGGGCGCAACAAGAAAAGCACTCCGGCCGAAGGCAGTCCGCAATGAGCGTAGTGCGCACGGCCTGCTACATCGGCATAGGCGCCAATCTGGGCGATGCGCAGGAACAGGTCGAGCGTGCGATTGCCGGACTCGGGCAACTGCCATCGACGACGCTTGCCGCGCGCTCCAGCCTGTTTCGGACGGCGCCGGTGGATGCCGGTGGTGACGACTATGTCAATGCGGTAGCCAAGCTGGATACCACGCTCACGGCGATTGCACTACTGGGCCATCTGCAGGCAATGGAAAATGCGTTCGGACGCGAACGCCCTTATCCAAATGCGCCGCGCACCCTGGACCTTGACCTTCTGCTGTACGGGCAAGAGATCATATCGAGCGATGTGCTGACCGTGCCGCATCCGCGCATGATACAGCGGGCCTTCGTGCTCATTCCCTTGCTGCAGGTGGATCCCTTTGTCCATATTCCCGGCCGGGGCGCTGCGCATACCTTCGTGCCCGGCGTCTCCGGGCAAAAGATCCAAAAAATTTAAGCGATGCAAATCCCGATATCCGTCCAGACAGTCGGTCTGCTGGCTCTGTCGAATGTCTTCATGACGGTGGCCTGGTATGGTCATTTGAAAAATCTCGCCAGCAAGCCATGGTGGGTGGCGGCGCTGCTCAGCTGGTCGATCGCGCTGTTTGAATACCTGCTGCAGGTCCCGGCCAACCGCATCGGCTATACCGAATTCAGTCTGGCGCAACTCAAGATCATGCAGGAAGCGATCACCCTGTCGGTGTTCGTGCCCTTTGCCATGATTTACATGAACCAGCCATTCAAGCTGGACTATGTCTGGGCCGCGCTCTGCCTGGTTGGCGCCGTTTACTTCATCTTCCGTTCATGAGTATCGATCGCTACAAATACATCGTTGTCGAGGGCCCTATCGGCGCCGGCAAAACCACGCTGACACGCAAGCTGGCCGAAGCCTTTCACGCGCACACGCTGCAGGAGCAGCCGCAGGACAATCCCTTCCTGGAAAAGTTTTATCGCGATCCGACACACTACGCGCTGTCGGCGCAGATGTTTTTCCTGTTCCAGCGCATGAACCAGTTACGCGAGCTGGCACAGACTGACTTGTTCAATGCACGTGTGGTGTCGGACTTTCTGCTGGACAAAGATCCTATCTTCGCCCGCCTTACGCTCGGCGACGACGAGTTGAACCTGTATCAGCAGCTCTACGATCACCTGCGTCCGCAGGCACCGATACCCGACCTGGTGATCTATCTGCAGGCGCAGCCGGAAACGCTGGTCGAGCGCGTGCGCAAGCGCGGGATTCCGATGGAAGCGGGCATTTCGGAAATGTACCTTTACCGGCTCTGTGAAAGTTATAGTCGTTTCTTTTATCATTACGACGCCGCACCGCTGCTGATCGTGAATACGGAAAACCTGAATCCGATCGAGCGCGACGACGACTTTCACCTGCTTCTCAAGCGGATCGACACGATGCGCGGCAAGCGGGAATTTTTCAATCTCGGGGAATAATCATCATGGCGGGATATCTGCAAGAAGCCGAACCGGCTGGCCGAGTCAAGGCAGTCACCGCGCCATCGCTGCTGGCGATGCGCACCGCAGGCGAAAAAATCGCCATGCTCACCTGTTACGACGCCAGCTTTGCGGCATTGATGGACCGTTGCGGCGTGGATGCGCTGCTCGTGGGCGACTCGCTTGGCAACGTCTGCCAGGGACATAGTTCCACCCTGCCCGTTACGCTGGCCGACATCGCCTACCATACGGCATCGGTTGCCCGTGGCAACAAGCACGCGTTGCTGATTGCCGACATGCCGTTCGGCACGTATGCAACGCCTGAGACGGCATTCGACAATGCCGTCAAGCTGATGCAGGCCGGCGCCCAGATGGTCAAGCTGGAAGGCGGCGCCTGGCTGGTCGATACGGTGCGTTTTCTGACCGAGCGCGCGGTGCCGGTCTGCGCGCATCTTGGTCTTACTCCGCAATCGGTGCATCAGCTGGGCGGGTTCAAGGTGCAGGGCAAGACGGCTGAAGGTGCGGAAAAGCTGAAGGCGGATGCGCTCGCGCTGCAGGAAGCGGGAGCATCGATCCTGGTGCTGGAAGCCATTCCCAGCGCACTGGGCAAGGAAGTGACTGAGTTGCTGGCCATGCCCACCATAGGCATCGGTGCGGGTGTCGACTGCTCGGGTCAGGTACTGGTCATGCACGACATGCTCGGCGTTTTCCCCGGACGCAAGGCGCGCTTCGTGAAAAACTTCATGGATGGACAGACCAGCATCGAGGCAGCGGTGCGTGGCTATATCGCTGCGGTCAAGGATCGATCATTCCCTGCCGCAGAGCATTGTTTCTGAAGGCGGTGTTTGAAGCAAAGATCCGGCCGTATGCTGATATGGCCGCGACCGGATCAAGGTCGGATAGTCATTCAGAAGGATTTTCGTAGCGTGCCAAACAAGCCGGCAGCTTGGCAGCAAGCTCATCCGCGTTACTGATAGTCAAACCGAGATCGCGCGCGAGCCCGTCATGCAAGCCATAGATCCAGCTATGGACGGACAAGGGCTGGCCGCGCTCCCATGCATCCTGAACAATGGTGGTCTGGCATACGTTGGCCACCTGTTCCAGCACATTCAATTCGCATAGACGGTCCTGACGCACCTTGGTCGGCAGCGTTTCGCCGAGATAGCGTTCGTGCTTCTGATGCACGTCCTGCACATGGCGCAGCCAGTTGTCGGCCAGTCCGATGCGCCGGCGCGCCAGCGCGGCATGCACGCCGGAGCAGCCGTAATGGCCGTTGACGATGATGTGCTTGACGCGTAACACATCGATCGCGAATTGCAGTACCGACAGGCAGTTCAGATCGGTATGCACGACCACATTGGCCACGTTCCGATGCACGAACAGTTCGCCCGGCAGCAGCCCGACGATTTCATTTGCCGGGACACGGCTGTCGGCGCAGCCTATCCACAAGTATTCCGGCGATTGCTGGGCTACAAGCTTTTTGAAAAAATCGGGGTCTTTCGCCACGATGGACGCTGCCCAGTTGCGGTTGTTGCGGAACAGGTGTTCCAGTGAGTTGTCGTTCGGTGTCGTCATGATGCCTTGTCCAGAGGTTCAATGAGCGCGCAGCCAAGCGGTATGCAAGGACGCGTACAGAAATAATCTGCACGGTCGATTGCGCACCATCACCATGTTGGCGTATATCGGCAGGGCTGTCATCGCGTCGATCCTGGCGCTCCCGTCCATGCGCGATCACTACGCTGACCATCAGGGCGCGTCGATCAAGGTCTGTAGGGAGGCCGATGAAGTGCGCAGGCGAAATCGCCATGCGCAGATGGAATTATACAGATGCAAACTTGATGGCCGCAGAAAGCGGCCATCGCAAGGCAGGATGAAGCGCCTGTTGAACGCGGTATGGGAAGGCGGCGCTCAGATCGTGTCAGCTATTGCCGCGCTGCGACTGTTCCGGCTTTTCGCCAAGCATGGCAGGCTTCAGTCCAGCGTCAACCGGCTTGTCGCCCAGCCAGATCTTGAGCAAGGCATTGTAGAACGTGGGATCGGGCAGCACGTCGGACACTTTCTTGCCATTGACATGAATGACCGTGCCGTTGCCCGGAATCCAGTCGGTGGTCAGTACGTCGCCCTTCTTCAGTTCGGGGATGGAAGCGAAGATTTCGCCGAATTTCTGCAACTGGCCGATGAATTTTGTTTTTTCGGCCCTGTCGCTGTTCTGATTGATTCCGGTCATGAAGCCGCGCCCCAGTTCTTCGTTGCTCACGTCGCGCAACATGACAATGGTCACCCGTTTTGCGCCCGGCGCGGAAAGGACGTCGGGCACCGATGTTTTCTTTTCCGGGAGATAGAGACCGGCAACATATACCTTGAAGATTGCCTTGTAGCGAATGCCGGCACCGTTGAGCTTGAGATCCTGGTTCGCAAGGCGCACGCTGTCATCGAGTTTGATTCCGCCGACTTCCATTGCAGAAGAGTTTGACATCATGGCGGCAGCGATGCCGACGGCGGCAAGTGCGCGGGTAATGCAAAAGCCAGATTTCATATCTACTCCGGGAAAGAATGTGGGTAGGCACATAAAAGAACGAACGAGCGTTTTATTATCCGGAGAAAAAATAGAGACGTACCTCTAATAACCGTTTCTTTTATTCATGTTTTCACGAATTTTCATGAAAAAAGCCGCCGGCCCATAAGGGACGGCGGCTTTCTTGATGGAGCTGGATGGAAACCGCACAAAACGCTTGCGCGGCGTCTCTTATTCGAAGAACTCCTTGACCTTGTCCTTCCATGACTTGCTTTGCGGACTGTGCTTTGAACCGCCTGCGTTGGTCAGCTGCTCGAACTCCTGCAACAGCTCTTTCTGCCGATCCGTGAGCTTGACTGGAGTTTCGACCACAACGTGGCAGAACAGATCTCCCGCATAACCCGAACGTACTCCCTTGATACCCTTGCTGCGCAAACGGAAGGTCTTGCCCGACTGGGTCCCTTCCGGAAGCGTGAACGAAGCCTTGCCATTCAATGTAGGCACTTCAACTTCGCCGCCCAGCGCCGCCTTGGCGAACGACACCGGAATCTCGCAATGCAGATCGTCGCCATCGCGCTGGAATACCGGGTGTTGCTTGATCCGGATTTCGACATACAGGTCGCCCGGCGGACCGCCGTTCATGCCCGGTTCGCCATTGCCGGAAGAACGGATACGCATGCCGTCGTCGATGCCGGCAGGGATCTTTACTTCCAGGGTCTTGTTGCGCTTGATGCGTCCCGCGCCGCTGCACGATGGGCAGGGGGTAGGAATGATCTTGCCGGTGCCATGGCACTTCGGGCAAGTCTGCTGAATGCTGAAGAAGCCTTGCTGCATCCGCACCTGACCCTGGCCGCCACAGGTAGTACATGTGGTCGGCGAGGTGCCCGGCTTGGCACCCGAGCCGTGACAGGTATCGCATCCGTCCCAGGACGGTACGCGAATGGTCGTGTCATAGCCGTGTGCCGCCTGTTCCAGCGAGATCTCGAGGTTGTAACGCAGGTCGGCACCGCGATAGACCTGCGGTCCGGCGCTGCGACCGCCACGCGCACCTTGTCCGAAGATATCGCCGAAGATGTCGCCGAACGCGTCGCCAAAGCCGCCGAATCCGGCGCCTGCGCCACCGCCGCCCATGTTGGGATCGACGCCGGCATGACCATAACGGTCGTATGCCTCGCGCTTGCTGCCGTCGGAAAGCATCTCGTAGGCTTCCTTCGCCTCCTTGAATTTATCTTCCGCACCTTTGCTGTCCGGGTTGCGGTCCGGATGGTATTTCATCGCAAGCTTGCGATATGCCTTCTTGATTTCATCTTCCGAGGCGTTTTTCGCTACACCAAGTACCTCGTAAAAATCGCGCTTTGCCATGTTGTCGGCATCCTGAATTTAAGCAAAAAAGCCGAGTCGAGAATCGCAGCGCGATCTTCGGCTCGGCGGGTCAGCACGGCGCGAGCCGCGTGACTGGGTTATTTATCTTTGACTTCCTTGAAGTCGGCATCGACCACGTCTTCTTCCTTGGCCTTGGACTCGGAAGCACCGCCCGCCGCGCCGGCTGCACCTGCCGCACCGTCGGCGCCTGCCTGCTGCGCCTGCGCGTCGGCATACATCTTCTCACCGAGCTTCTGGGCGGAAGTCGACAGGGCGGCGACCTTGGCGTCGATATCGGACTTGTCGTTACCCTTGAGGGCTTCTTCCAGATCCTTGACCGCTGCTTCGATCTTTTCCTTTTCGCCGCCGTCCAGCTTGTCGCCGTACTCGGTCAATGCCTTCTTGGTCGAGTGTACCAGCGCATCGCCCTGGTTACGCGCGTCGGCCAGTTCCTTCAGCTTCCTGTCTTCGTCGGCGTAAAGCTCGGCGTCCTTCACCATCTTCTGGATTTCCTCTTCGGTCAGACCGGAGTTCGCCTTGATGGTGATCTTGTTTTCCTTGCCCGATGCCTTGTCCTTCGCACCGACGTGCAGAATGCCGTTGGCGTCAATGTCAAACGTCACTTCGATCTGCGGAATGCCGCGCGGTGCCGGCGGGATGCCTTCGAGGTTGAATTCGCCCAACAGCTTGTTGCCGGTCGCGATTTCGCGCTCGCCCTGGTACACCTTGATTGTCACGGCCGGCTGGTTGTCGTCGGCAGTCGAGAACACCTGGCTGAACTTGGTCGGGATCGTGGTGTTTTTCTGGATCATCTTGGTCATCACGCCGCCCAGTGTCTCAATACCGAGCGACAGCGGAGTCACGTCCAGCAACAGCAAGTCCTTGCGATCGCCCGACAGAACGGAACCCTGGATCGCCGCGCCGACAGCGACGGCTTCGTCCGGGTTGACGTCCTTGCGCGGATCCTTGCCGAAGAATTCCTTGACCTTTTCCTGCACTTTCGGCATACGGGTCATGCCGCCCACCAGGATCACGTCCTGAATGTCGGAAACCTTGACGCCGGCATCCTTGATCGCGATGCGGCAAGGATCGATGGTGCGGGTGATCAATTCTTCGACCAGCGATTCGAGCTTGGCACGCGTGATCTTCATGTTCAGGTGCACGGGTGCGCCGCTGACCATTGCGATGTAGGGCTCGTTGATTTCAGTCTGCTGCGAAGAAGACAGCTCGATCTTCGCGCGCTCGGCGGAAGCCTTGATACGCTGCAGCGCGATCGCGTCCTTCGACAGGTCGAGGCCGTTGATTTTCTTGAATTCGTCGATGATGTAATCGATGATGCGCTGGTCGAAGTCTTCGCCGCCGAGGAAGGTGTCGCCATTGGTCGACAGCACTTCGAACTGCATTTCACCGTCGACGTCCGCGATCTCGATGATGGAGATATCGAAGGTACCGCCGCCGAGGTCGTACACGGCGATCTTGCGGTCGCCCTTGCCGCTCTTGTCGAGACCGAAAGCCAGCGCAGCCGCAGTCGGCTCATTGATGATGCGCTTGACGTCGAGGCCCGCAATGCGGCCGGCGTCCTTGGTCGCCTGGCGCTGCGCATCGTTGAAGTAAGCCGGCACGGTGATCACGGCTTCGGTGACTTCTTCGCCCAGATAGTCTTCGGCAGTCTTCTTCATCTTGCGCAGAATTTCTGCGGAAACCTGCTGCGCCGCGAGCTTCTTGTCGCGTACCTCCACCCAGGCGTCGCCGTTGTCTGCCTTGACGATCTTGTAAGGCATCAGGTTGATGTCCTTCTGCACTTCTTTTTCGTCGAACTTGCGACCGATCAGACGCTTGACTGCGTAAAGGGTATTGGTCGGATTGGTGACGGCCTGGCGCTTGGCCGGCGCACCGACGAGGATCTCGCCGTCATCCTGATAAGCAACCACGGATGGCGTGGTGCGTGAACCTTCGGAATTCTCGATGACTTTCCAGGTACCGCCTTCCATGACGGAGACGCAGGAATTGGTCGTACCCAAGTCAATGCCAATGATCTTGCCCATAATCTGTCCTTTTAAAAATCTGGATTTCTAATGCGTTGAATATGTGGAACAAAGCGCCTGTTTCAAGACTTTTTGCCGCCGGTTTTTCATTTTTTTGCGGCTGCTCAGACGCTTTTGGCCATCTTTCAGGCCCTGATGCCTGGTCGCTTACTGCGCTACCGTGACCAGTGCAGGGCGCAGCAAACGATCCGAAATCATGTAGCCTTTTTGCAGTACGCTGACGATCGTATTGGCGTCCTGCTCCGCAGGAACCATGGAAATAGCCTGATGCTTCATCGGGTCGAGTTTGTCGCCCGCCATCGGGTTGATTTCGAGCAAGCGATTACGCTCAAAGGCGGCCGACAACTGTTTCAGCGTCATTTCAACGCCTTCCTTGAGCGACTCTACCGCCGGCGTTTCCAGTTTCAACGCCATTTCAAGGCTGTCCTTCACTGGCACCAGCGCTTCAGCAAAGCTCTCGATCGCGAACTTGTGCGCCTTGGCGATATCTTCCTGCGCACGGCGACGGATATTTTCCGTATCCGCCTTGGCTCTCAGAAAAGCATCCTGAAGCTCGGCAACCTTGGCTTCCGCGGCGGCCAGCTTTTCATTCAGCGAATTGTCGACCTGCGGAGCCGGCGCTTCTGTTGCCACGGTTTCTTGCGGCTGAGTGGACTGTTCCACCTGTTCTTGCATTTTCTCTTGATCTTGCATCACAAAAAATCTCCAACAATCAATGACTTAGCGATAATTGCCTTACTACATGAGGGTATTCCATACTTTTTCAAGGGGGATTTTGAATGCTCCGATGAATCACCCAAACGCCGTCGTAGATGAATGCCAGTCGGCTTATCTAAAAGTTAAGCCTTGTTACACTCTTTACCCCTCGACCTGCTTTATTTTTGCGTGGATGGTACTAGCATGAATTTACAGGCATTGCGGCCTTCTACGTGGCCGCATGCAGATATGCAGAGATCATGAAACTTCCACTTATTTCGCTGTCTATCGTCGCCTATGTCCTGCTCGCGACTGCCTGGATTTGCAGTACGGATCTGATGCCGCTTTTGTAAGCCGGGCACCCGCAGCAGTGCTGCATTATCGCTTGGCCGCTTGTTGATTGAATCGCTTCAGACAGTGCGGGCCGTCGACCTTTGCCGTCATTTGGCGCCGTTTTCTCTTTACCTATTCCTACCTATTCGCGCGCGCCAAGACTTGTGGCTTGCTGACGCGAGACTTCCGCCTCCTTGCGCAGGTCATCGCGCATCAGTGGGGTCAGCACCGTCGGCCATCCGATCATGTGTTGCTCGGCAATTTCAGCCATTCCTGAAATCCAGGCATTGTCTTCGTTCAGGCAAGGGATGTAATGGAATTCCTTGCCGCCGGCAGTAAGAAAGTCTTGCTTCGCTTCCATCGCGATTTCTTCCAGCGTCTCCAAGCAGTCGCTGATAAAGCCTGGACAAATCACGTCGACGCGCCGCCTGCCTTCCCTTGCAAGCGCCTTCAAGGTCGGTGCGGTATACGGTTGCAGCCATTCCGCCTTGCCGAAACGCGACTGGAAGGTCACCACATACTCCTCCGCGCCAAGCTGCAATTGGGCGGCGAGCAGACGTGCCGTCTTGTGGCATTCGCAATGATACGGATCGCCCAGCATCAGCGTGCGTTTCGGCACGCCATGAAAGCTCATCACCAGTTTGTCGGGTCGGCCATGCATATCCCAATACGTGAGAATCGCCTTTTTCAATGCCAGCAGATAGCCTTCGTGGTCGTGATAATGCTTGACCAGCCGCAGTTCGGGAACATTGCGCACACGCGAGTAATGCTTGAATACCGCATCGAAGATGGAAGCGGTGGTGGTGCCGGAATACTGCGGGTAAGCGGGCAGGACAAGAATGCGGTCGCAGCCGTCGACCTTCAATTTATCCAGCACTTCCGGCAAGCCGGGCTGGCCATAACGCATTGCATGGACGACCTGTACGTCGTGACCGCGCTCGCCCAGATAACCGCGCAGGAGGCTGGCCTGCTTCTCGGTGTGGACCCGGAGCGGCGAGCCCTCCTTGGTCCAGATCGAAGCATACTTGGCCGCCGATTTCGACGAGCGGAACGGCAGGACGATGCCGTTCAGAATGAACCACCAGACCGCTTTGGGGATCTCGACCACGCGCGGGTCGGACAGGAACTGCCTCAGATAGCGCCGCAAGGCTGGCGCCGTCGGTGCATCGGGTGTGCCGAGGTTGACCAGCACGACAGCCGTTCTGGCGATCATGCCATGCTTGTAAGAAGGTTCCTTGTTAGGACGCATTGCTTGCCTTGAAGTCCGGTCGAATCATCGGGAATGTAGGTTGGCGGTTCAGGAACCCAGCCTCAGGAAGCCAACAATTCGCGCGCATGCTTGCGCGTGGTCGCGGTGATTTCGATACCGCCCAGCATGCGGGCGATTTCTTCGATACGCGTCTTGGCGTCCAGTGCATCGATGTTCGACATCGTCCGGCCTTCACTGCTGCGCTTGCTGACCTGAAAATGCTGGTTGGCCTGGCTGGCGACCTGCGGCAAATGCGTAACGCACAATACCTGTCGATCCTGCCCCAGGCGCTTGAGCAGGCGCCCCACCACTTCGGCAACGCCGCCACCAATGCCACTGTCGACTTCATCGAAGATGAGGGTCGGCGTTGCCGTGGCGCTGGAGGTAATGACGGAAATGGCGAGCGAGATACGCGCAAGTTCACCACCCGAAGCGACCTTGGCCAGCGGCCGCGCGGAAGTGCCGGCATGCGCCGCCACCAGAAATTCCACCTGTTCGATCCCATAGGCGGCCGGCTCGCAGGCATTGAGCGCGACGTCGAAACGCCCGCCTGCCATGCTCAGGTCCTGCATCGCCGCACTGACTGCCTGCCCCAGCGCCTTGGCAGCCTTGGCGCGCGCCTTGGACAGCTTCTGCGCCACGTTCATGTAGGCGTCCTTGAGCTTCTCTTCCTGTGCCCGCATTGCATCGAGATCGCTTGCATCCGCCAACTGCCTGAGCTGGGCCGAGAGGCTGTCGTATTCCTGCGGCAAATCGTCCGGTGCGACACGGAATTTGCGTGCAGTGGAGTGAATCGCATCCAGCCTGGCCTCAACCGCATGCAGGCGCTCGGGATCAAGTTCGACGCGACCGAGATAGTCATTCAGTCCATACACCGCTTCCTGCAACTGGATGCGTGCAGGCTCAAGCGCTTCGACCACCGGTTTGAGCGCATTATCGATATCGGCCAGCTTTCCCAGCTTGAGTACCAGCGAAGATAATTGCGACAGGATAGGGCCGGTATCCGATTCCGATATCACATCGAGCGCTTCCTGCGCCCCTTCGATCAGGCTGGCCGCATGCGACAGCCGGCTGTGCTCGGTGCTGATTTCGGCCCATTCGCCCGGCTTGACCGCCAGCTTTTCCAGTTCGCCGACCTGCCATTCCAGCCGTTCTCGCTCCAGCAGCACACTCTTTGCATTCGCCTCGAATTCTTCTCTTTGTCTGGCCAGCGCGCGCCAGGATTTGTAGGCGAAGGCAACGGCTTTTGCGTCTTCCAGCAAGCCAGCCTGGCTATCCAGCAGCACGCGCTGTGCATCGGTCTTGAGCAGCGACTGGTGCGCATGCTGACCATGGATGTCGACCAGCATTTCGCCGAGTTCGCGCAGTTGCGAGGCAGTCGCGACGACACCGTTGATGAATGCCCTGGAGCGGCCGGCATTGTCGATCACCCGTCGCATCAGGACTCCGCCGTCTTCATTGCCAAATTCGTGTTCGGATAACCAGTCCTCGATCTCCGGTGCAGTACTGAACTCGGCGGTGATGTCGGTCTTGGCCGCACCTTCGCGCACGACGCTGGCGTCCCCGCGCCCGCCAAGAGCAAGCGCGAGGGCATCGATCAGGATGGATTTTCCCGCGCCGGTCTCGCCGGTAAACACGGTAAAGCCCGGTGCGAATTCCAGTTCGATCGAATCGACAATGACAAAATCGCGTATCGAAAGTGTGCGCAACATGTTTTTATTTCAATCGTATAAATCATGGCGCATCGGGCAGCTGCTGCGACCTGAGGTTGCAGCGCCCTCCCTGTTTGCCATGGTGATCGGATGCAAGGCCGCTATTTTAACTTCCCCGTGACTGACGGATATTCATTCCAGTGCAGCTTTTCACGCAGGGTATCGTAATAGCTCCAGCCCTGCGGATGCAGGAAGGTAATGGTGTGGGCGGACCGACGCACCACAATACGGTCGTGATGTTGCAGGCTTGCCAGCGACTGCATGTCGAAATTGACGCTGATATCCCGGCCACCCATGATTTCGATCACGATATTGCTGGAATCGGGCACCACGATAGGCCGGTTGGACAAGGCATGCGGCGCAATCGGCACCAGGGAAATGCCGGACAGACTGGGATGCAGCAGCGGCCCGCCCGCGGACAATGCATAGGCGGTGGAACCGGTGGGCGTGGAGATAATCAGACCGTCGGAGCGCTGGTTGTACATGAAGCGCCCGTCCACTTCGACTTTGAGTTCCGCCATGCCGGTGGTCGGACCGCGCGACACCACGACGTCGTTGAACGCCAATGCATGAAAAATCGCTTGTCCGTCACGCAATACCGTACCTTCAAGCAGCGTTCGCTGCTCGGACTCCAGATTGCCGCGCAACATTTCGGTCAGGACAGCGATCATGCTGTCTTGCGAGATATCGGTCATGAAACCGAGGCGGCCCTGGTTGATGCCGATCAGCGGCACCTGATAAGGTGCGAGTTGGCGGGCAATGCCCAGCATGGTTCCGTCGCCGCCGACAACGATTGCGACGTCGGCATGCTGGCCGATTTCCTGCGGCGTCATCGATTCGACGCCCGGCAAATCGACGTTGCGGGCGGTCTCGGCTTCAAGCACAACCTTATGCCCCTTTTCCAAAAGGAAAGCGGCGATGTCGGAGAGCGATTGTTCAATGCCGGCAGCCATATACTTGCCGATGACGGCAATGGTCTGGAAAGCAAGCGGTCGGGAGGGTGGCGTGGCAGGCAACATGCTGGAGATTAGACCATAATTTCAGTACCTGTTACAGGAAGCGAGTGTTAGCGCAGTCATGAATTCTCTCTGAAACCGATCCCTGGACCCGATATGTCAACAATCAAAGCCGTGCTGTTTGACCTGGACGATACCTTGTGGCCCATCGTTCCGGTCATCAAGCGCGCGGAAAACCTGCTGTTCGAATGGCTGAGAACCCATGTGCCCAGCGTCGCCGACCGCGTTTCAATCGACGGCATGCGCGCGCGGCGCCAAGCCTTGATGGACAGCGATCCGGTGTACCAGCTCGATCTGCGCGCGCTGCGGCATGCAGTACTGATAGAAGCCTTTACTGCAGCCGGCGAGGACCCGGGCATGGTCGATCAGGCAATGCATGTGTTTTCCCGCGCCCGCAACGAAGTTCCGCTGTTTGCCGATGTCGCCCCGTCGCTGACCAGCCTGCGGCATCGTTACGCGCTGGCGTCGGTATCGAACGGTGTGTCCGATCTGCATGCGATCGGTATTGCTCATCTGTTCGACGCCACCGTGGCGGCGCACAGTTTTGGCTGCGCGAAACCGGACGCCGCAATATTCCATGCCGCTTGCGAGGCCTTGAAAGTAGAGCCACAAGAAGCAATCTATGTAGGTGACGATCCCTGGCTCGATGTGGATGGCGCGCAAAAAGCCGGATTGCGTGCCGCCTGGATGAACCGCAGGGAACTTGAACCGGTTCGCACCCTGCCGGATGGCGTTACACCGGATGCAATCTGCGCGGACTTGTTCGAATTGGAAGACTGGCTGCGTAACAACCAGTAAAGCCGGAACGGTAAAACTCTGATAACAATCAAGTTTTTTATGGCGTTGGATGGCAACAGAAGGTGGCACCTGCCGCCTTGCATCGCATAGAATAACTGTATGCAACTCGATACTCGCGCACAAACTTTGCTGAAAGCATTGGTAGAACGATATATCGCCGATGGGCAGCCAGTCGGTTCACGTGCGCTTTCCAAGATTTCCGGGCTTGAATTGTCGCCCGCGACCATTCGCAACATCATGGCGGACCTGGAGGAAATGGGATTCGTCTCCAGCCCCCATACGTCGGCCGGACGCATTCCGACTCCGCGTGGTTACCGGGTATTTGTCGATACGCTTCTGACCGTGCAGTCGATCGATGAATTGACCGTCGAAGCAAAGATGCAGCTGCGACTGCAGTTGAAGTCGCCGCAAAAAATCATTTCCAATGCAGCGCAGATCCTGTCGTCGCTATCGCAATTTGCCGGCGTGGTCATGACGCCGCGCCACGAGTCGATCTTCCAGCAGATTGAATTCCTGCGCCTGTCGGAAAAGCGCATCCTGCTGGTGATCGTCGCTCCCAATGGCGAGGTACAGAACAGATTGCTGCTGACCGACGTCGATTACACGCCGTCGCAGCTGATCCAGGCGGCCAATTACATCAACCAGCATTACGCCGGTCTGGGTTTCGATGAAATTCGCACTCGCCTGCAGGGAGAATTGCGTCAGCTGCGCGATGACATGACGCGCCTGATGCAGGCGGCGGTCGAGGCCGGCAGCGATGCCATGGCCGAGGGCGGCGAGGATATGGTGATTTCCGGCGAGCGCAACCTGCTCAGCGTGACCGACCTGGCGTCGAACATGACTTCGCTGCGCAAGCTGTTCGACCTGTTCGAACAAAAGACCAGCCTGATGCAATTGCTCGACGTCTCCAGCAAAGCAGCCGGCGTGCAGATTTTCATCGGCGGCGATTCACAACTCTTGCCTGTCGATGAAATGAGCGTGGTCACCGCACCCTATGAAGTCAATGGCAAGATTGTAGGTACGCTTGGCGTGATCGGTCCGACACGCATGGCTTATGAGCGCGTGATCCCGATTGTCGATATCACTGCGAAACTGCTGTCCAACGCGCTCAGCCATACCTGAACCCTCCGGCTGGCCGCGCGCAATTTGCGTCACAGCATGCCGGCCTCACCCCATCATCAGCTCGGCAACCGTCTTGTGATTGGCGGGATCCAGCTTGAGAAACTGCATGCCGACCCGAAAGCCGTCTGCGCCGCTCAGTATGCTGTAGACCACTTTCGCGGCGCCCATCACCCTGACGGTTTTGCCATTCAGCGGCGCTTCGAATCCCACCTTGCATTCCTGACCGACGCGTAATTGTTCGGCGATGACAATACTCACGCCGCCGAGTGAAATGTCCAGCGTGCGGGCACTTATCGGCGTCACACCCGGAATCACGACAATCGCCTGACAGCGCATGATCTTGCGCGGGAAGCTTCTGGTGTCGATAGTCATACGCGCGGCAAAGAGATCATCGACCGCTATGCCTATCGATTCCGATGCGGACAATCGGTCTTGGTGCAATGACCGTAAAGCGCCAACGCATGTTCGGCAATCTGGAAGCCGCGCTCGTTCGCAACGCTTTGCTGGCGTTTTTCGATTTCAGCGTCAAAAAATTCTTCGACGCGGCCGCAATCGAGACAAACCAGATGGTCGTGATGCGAACCCTGGTTCAATTCAAAGACCGCTTTTCCGGTTTCGAAATGATTACGGTGCAGCAGGCCGGCTTGCTCGAACTGGGTCAAGACCCGGTATACCGTTGCCAAACCAACATCCATATTTTCAGTAAGCAAAATTTTGTACACATCTTCGGCACTCAGATGCCGTACAGAGCTGTTCTGGAAAATATCAAGGATCTTGAGCCGCGGAAGGGTTGCTTTGAGTCCGCTGGCTTTCAGTTCGGAAGGATTGCTAGGCATGTTGTTAGTCGGAATCTGGTTATCTGCTTTATCATATAGCGTTTTGGCCCAATTGCTCAATGAATTGAGACCCACTATGCGAATGTTGTTTGCTTTACTGGATCGTACACCGTCGGTTAGCGGCGTGGCAGGCTTGGCGCTTGCAATGTGCCTGGCAGGATGTGCATCGAAAAATCCGTTGATGGAAGAACCGGCGGTGCCCGCAGCAGCGGGAAAACCGGTTGAAGCCGCATCTGCACAAGCCGCCACTGCAACGAACACGCCGACAAGCGGCGTCACCTCCACCGGACCGACCGGCGTGCAACGCTTTCTCGGCGTCTTTTCCCCTTATCGGGTCGATATCCAGCAAGGCAATTTTGTTTCCCGCGAAATGGTCGCCCAGTTGAAGGAAGGCATGCAGCGTCCTGAAGGCGTCACACGCGAGCAGGTCCGTTTCGTACTCGGCACGCCACTGCTGACCGATATTTTCCATGCCGACCGCTGGGATTATGTCTTCCGTCTCAAGAAGCGCACAGGCGAAGTGCTGTCCAGCCGCGTCTCGGTATTTTTCAAGGATAACCGCCTGGCCAGCATCGACGGCGGCACCCTGCCCACCGAGCAGGAATATCTTGCATTCATCGCCGGCTCTAAACCGGCCAAATAATTTCTAGCCATCATGAGTCAATTGAAAATTGCCATCGCAGGTGCATCTGGCCGCATGGGCCGCATGCTGATTGAAACCGTGCAAAATGCCGACGATGCGGTGCTGGCCGGAGCACTCGACGTGCCTGGATCGCCCAGCATCGGCACCGATGCCGCGGCATTTCTCGGCAAGCCGGCCAATGTTGCGATCGAATCCGAACTGGCTGCCGGGCTTGCAAATGCGGAATTCCTGATCGACTTCACTCGCCCTGAAGGCACACTGAAACATCTGGAGTACTGCGCAGCGCACGGCATCAAGGTGATCATCGGCACGACAGGCTTCGACGACGCCGGAAAAGCGGCGATTGCCGCTGCCGCCGAAAAGACCGCCATCGTGTTTGCACCCAACATGAGTGTCGGCGTCAACGTGACGATGAAACTGCTGCAGATGGCGGCAAAAAACTTTTCACACGGCTACGACATCGAAATCATCGAAGCGCATCACCGCCACAAAGTCGATGCGCCCTCCGGCACGGCATTGAAGATGGGCGAAGTCATCGCCGAATCGATCGGCCGCGATCTGAAGGATGTGGCCGTCTATGCGCGCGAAGGCGTGACCGGCGAACGCGATCCTTCTTCGATCGGTTTTGCCACCATCCGCGGCGGCGACATCGTCGGCGACCATACCGTGCTTTTTGCCGGCATCGGCGAGCGTATCGAGATTTCGCACAAGTCGTCCAGCCGCATGAGCTATGCGCAGGGCAGTTTGCGCGCCGCGCGCTTCCTGGCGGACAAGAAGACCGGCCTGTACGATATGCAGGCCGTGCTCGGACTGTAAGCGGACACTGACAACACGGCGGACGAACACCGGAACCCGCATGCGATCGGCATCGGTCATTCCCGCTATCGCCGCCCTGTTGCTGCATACGGCGTTGATAGGCATTGTACTGCCCGGACTGACTGGAAAGAAAAAGCCTGACACGCCGCCCAAACCCATGGAAGTGGCGTTGCTGGAACCGACGCCGCCGGCACCGTTGCCGGTGGCGCCTGCCCCACCCCCGCCACCCGAACCGCTACCCGAACCGCCAGCACAGCCGCCGGTCAAGCCGCCACCCGAGCCCAGGCCGCGCATCGAACGCAAACAGACACCCAAACCGGTACCGAAAGAAACGCCCGCACCGCGTGCTCAAACACCGGAAGTGTCATTCGACGCCAAGCCGACACCATCGAACACCACCGTTGTGCAGGCCCCACCGGCGCCGCCAGCTCCGGCGCCTGCTCCTGTCGCAAAAACACCGGTATCGATTCCCGCCCGTTATGCGGCAAGCAACCGCAAGCCCGAATATCCAAGGATGTCGCGCCAGATGGAAGAGGAAGGCACCGTGTTACTGCGCGTATTCGTGCAGGCCGACGGCAATGCGGGCACGGTCGAAATCCGGACTTCCAGCGGGTCGCCGCTGCTCGACCAGTCGGCGAAAAACGCGGTCCAATCATGGCGCTTCGAACCGGCAACCAGCGACGGCAAGCCGGTCAGTGAATGGTTTCTGATTCCTATTCCGTTTAAACTGCAAAACTAATTTACATTTCACGATCACCATGAACGAAACACTCGGATTCGCGCATTACTGGGCCCAAGGCGATGCAGTCACGCATTCGGTGGCATACCTGCTGTTGCTGATGTCCGTCGTCAGCTGGTATTACATTTTTTCCAAGGCCTGGAGCTCATGGCGGATCCGCAGAAGCGCGGGCGCGCTCGACGGCTTCTGGAAAGCGCCGACGCTCACCGACGCCATCGCCATCGTCAAGAACGCCGACAGCGAACAAGTGTATGCGCCGTTGGCCGTGCAAAGCGCCGAAGCGGCCAATGTCACCGCTCAGGCAGGCTCGCTCAATGCGAATGTCGACCCGGGAGAATTGATCACACGCACCCTGCGCCAGGAAATCAACCGCGTTTCCTCGCGGCTGGAAAGCGGATTGACCTTGCTGGCATCGGTAGGCTCCACCGCTCCCTTCGTCGGCCTGTTCGGTACGGTATGGGGCATCTACCATGCGCTGGTTGCGGTATCGACTGCGGGCACGGTACAGATCGACAAGGTGGCCGGGCCGGTGGGCGAAGCGCTCATCATGACGGCGCTCGGGCTGGTGGTGGCCATTCCCGCGGTGCTTGCCTATAACGCATTCACCCGCGTCAATCGCGTCACGCTGGCGGAACTCGACGCCTTCGCACACGATCTGCACGCCTACCTGACCACCGGCGCGCGCGTCGGCAAGTAAAGCACAAGCGGAGCGGACCATCATGGCATTCGGCGGATTCAACGACGACAAGAAGCAGGCACCGATGGCGGATATCAATGTCACGCCGATGGTGGACGTGATGCTGGTGCTGCTGGTGATTTTCATTATCAGCGCGCCGCTGTTTACCCACGCAATCAAGCTCGATTTGCCCAATGCGCAATCGGCGGCCTCGCCGGAAAAACCGGAAACCATTTCACTGTCCATCAATGGCGAGGGCACGATTTTCTGGAACAACGACCCGATCGAGCAGCAGGAACTCGGCAACCGGCTGGCTGTCGCAGCAAAGAAGCAGCCGCAACCCGACCTGCAGCTGCGCGCCGACAAATCCACACGGTACGAAATCATTGCGCAAGTCATGGCCACCGCACAGAACAACGGCATGACCAAGATGGGTTTCGTGACCGACGCCAAAGAGAAACAATAATTTCATGCCTGCCGTACAACTCGATGGCCGCACAATGTCCGACTGGGCTGGATTCCACCGCACCTGCAAGGCGGCTTTCGGCTTCCCTGAGTTCTACGGCAACAACATGGATGCCTGGATCGATTGCCTGAGCGGACTGCGCGACGGCGACGGGATGTCGTCCTTCGTTCTGCACCCTGACGAACTGCTGCAGATCCAGATTCTTCACTCCGATGTCTTGCGGCGCGACGCGCCCGAGATTCTTGCGGCACTGGAAGAGTGCAGCGCCGAAGTCAACCAGTTATTTGCGGAAAACGGTGAAAAACCGGCGGTCGACCTGGTATTGCGCTGACTTGAAACCGCATCCGCATTGATTTTGCGGCGAAATTCCCGCTGCCGTTGCCGGCAACAGCTCCCGGCGAGCAAGTATAATGACGGGTTCAATTTCACTTTCAGCATCATCCGTCATGCAAGAAAAATATCTCCCCGGCGACGTCGAAAAAGCGGCGCAAGACCACTGGACCGCGATCGACGCATACAAGACCGTCGAACACGCCAAAGACAAGAACGGCCAGGACAAGAAAAAGTTCTATGCCTGCTCGATGCTGCCCTACCCGTCCGGCAAGCTGCACATGGGCCATGTGCGCAATTACACGATCAATGACGTGATGTACCGCTACCTGCGGATGAACGGCTACAACGTGTTGATGCCGATGGGCTGGGATGCATTCGGCATGCCCGCGGAAAACGCCGCGATGGCCAATGGCGTTCCGCCTGCGCAGTGGACTTACTCGAACATCGAGTACATGAAGCAGCAAATGCAGTCGATGGGCCTGGCGATCGACTGGTCGCGTGAAATGACCGCTTGCAAGCCGGATTACTACAAGTGGAACCAGTGGATGTTCCTCAAGATGCTGGAAAAAGGCATCATCTACAAGAAAACCGGTACCGTAAACTGGGATCCGGTCGATCAGACCGTGCTCGCCAACGAACAGGTGATCGACGGACGCGGCTGGCGCTCCGGCGCGCTGATCGAAAAGCGCGAAATCCCGATGTACTACGCCCGCATCACCTCCTACGCGGAAGAATTGCTCGACTTCGTCGACAACAAGCTGCCGGGCTGGCCTGAGCGCGTGCGCATCATGCAATCCAACTGGATCGGCAAATCGACCGGTGTGCGCTTCGCGTTCCCGCATGACATCAAGGATGCCGAAGGCCAAGCGATCAATGACGGCAAGCTGTGGGTCTTTACGACCCGCGCCGACACCATCATGGGCGTCACCTTCTGCGCGGTTGCGCCGGAACATGCGCTGGCAACCCATGCCGCCCGAAGCAATCCGCAACTCGCCGACTTCATTGCCGAATGCAAGAAAGGCAGCGTAATCGAAGCCGACATGGCGACGATGGAAAAGAAAGGCATGCCGACCGGGCTGTTCGTCACACATCCGCTGACCGGCGAGCAGGTCGAGGTCTGGGTCGGCAACTATGTGCTGATCACCTATGGCGACGGCGCGGTGATGGGTGTGCCGGGTCACGACGAGCGCGATTTCGCGTTCGCGAAAAAATATGATCTGCCGATCAAGCAAGTTATCGCGGTCGAAGGCAAGAGCTATTCGACCGACGCCTGGGAAGAATGGTATGCGGACAAGGAACATGGCGTCTGCGTCGCGTCCGGCAAGTACGATGGCTTGAACTATGCGGCTGCGGTCGATGCAGTTGCAGCCGATCTCGCGGCCAAGGGCCTGGGCGAAAAGAAGGTCACTTACCGCCTGCGCGACTGGGGTATTTCCCGTCAGCGCTACTGGGGCACCCCGATCCCCATCATCCATTGTGGTACTTGCGGCGATGTTCCGGTACCCGAGAAGGATCTGCCGGTCGTGCTGCCGGAAGACTGCGTGCCGGACGGCAGCGGCAATCCGCTCAACAAGCATGAGCAATTCCTGCACGTCGATTGCCCGCAGTGCGGCAAGCCGGCGCGGCGCGAAACCGACACCATGGATACCTTCGTCGATTCGTCCTGGTACTACATGCGCTATTGCTCGCCGGGCAGCAACGAAGCGATGGTCGATTCGCGCAACGATTACTGGATGCCGATGGACCAGTATATCGGCGGCATCGAACATGCGGTGCTGCACCTGCTGTATGCGCGCTTCTGGACCAAGGTGATGCGCGACTTCGGCCTGGTCAAGTTCGACGAGCCTTTCGTCAACCTGCTCACCCAGGGCATGGTGCTCAATGAAACCTATTATCGCGAAGACGCCGGCAGCAAGAAGACCTGGTTCAATCCGGCCGATGTCGAACTGAGCTTCGATGACAAGGGCCGTCCGGTGTCCGCATTGCTCAAGTCCGACGGCAAGCCGGTCGAAATCGGCGGCACCGAAAAAATGTCGAAGTCCAAGAACAACGGCATCGACCCGCAGGCACAGATCGACCAGTACGGCGCCGACACCGCGCGCCTGTTCACGATGTTTGCGTCGCCGCCGGAACAGACACTGGAATGGTCGGGTGCCGGCGTGGAAGGCGCGAACCGCTTCCTGCGCCGCGTGTGGGCATTTGCCCATGCGCAGGCTGGCCGCATTGCTGCAGCAAGCGATGCTGACTTCGCTGCGCTGCCGGAAACACACAAGGCTTTACGCCGCGAAATCCACAAGATCCTGCAGCAGGCCGACCACGACTTCAAGCGTATCCAGTACAACACTGTGGTGTCGGCTTGCATGAAGACGCTCAACACGCTGGAAGCGGCCAAGCTGGATGATTCCACGGCATCGAACGCGGTCATTGCCGAAGGTTTGTCGATCTTCCTGCGCGTGCTGAATCCGGTTGCTCCTCACATCACGCATGTATTGTGGGGCGAACTCGGCCTGTCCGAGGTGCATGGCGACATCCTCGACGCGCCGTGGCCTCAGGTCGATGCAAGCGCGCTGGAACAGGCGGAAATCGAACTGATGGTGCAGGTCAACGGCAAGCTGCGGGGCAGCGTGAAGGTGCCTAAGGAAGCCGACAAGGCAGCGATCGAAGCGGCGGCGCTGGCCAATGAAAACGTCAAGAAGTTTGTCGAAGGCACACCGAAGAAAGTCATCATCGTGCCAGGCAAGCTGGTCAATATCGTTGCATGAGATCCGGAGAACCGATGACACGACGCGCGGTATTGCTTCTTACGCTGGCGGCCGCCGCCACGCTCTCGGGCTGCGGCTTCCAGCTGCGCGGCGCGGATGGCAAATCGGCCCTGCCGTTCAAGACGGTATACATCGGCGTGCCGGAATCGTCCCCCCTCGGTGTCGAGCTCAAGCGTTACATCCGGGCCAGTGGCAACACGGCTATTGTTGCCGACCCGCGCCAGGCTGAAGCGATCATCGATGTATTGAGTGAAGCGCGCGAAAAGGCGACGCTGTCGCTCAATACCCAGGGCCGCATACGTGAGTATTCGCTGTACTACCGGATGCGTTTTCGCGTGAAGGACAGCGCGGAAAAGGAATTGCTACCGGCCACCGAAATCATCCTGAAGCGCGATATCAGTTTCAACGAGTCGCAAGTGATCGCCAAGGAAAAGGAAGAAGACTTGCTGTATCGCGACATGCAGTCGGACGCGGTGCAACAGGTGTTGCGCCGCATGGCTGCGCTCAAGCCGGCCTGATCGCGAACTGATCGGTATGACTGTCAAACGGGACAAGGATGCAATTACGGCTTGACGCACTCGATACGCATCTGGCGAAATCGCTTGCTCCACTATATGTGATCACCAGCGACGAGCATCTGCTCGCGCTCGAAGCCGCGGACAAGATCCGCAAGGCCGCGCGGGCGCGGGGATACTCGGAACGCGAAGTGCTGATCGTCGAGCGCAGCTTCAAGTGGGGCGAGCTGCTGGCGGCAAACCAGTCGCAATCCCTGTTCGGCGACCGCAAGCTGATCGAATTGCGCATCCCGACCGGCAAGCCCGGCAAGGATGGCGGCCAGGCGATGCAGGAATATGTCGGCGCGCTCAATCCGGACAATGTCACGCTGATTACGCTGCCGAAGCTGGACTGGCAGACGCAGAAGGCGGCCTGGGTGGCAGCGCTGCAGCAAACCGGTGTGTACATCGACATTCCTCTGGTCGAGCGCGCGCAGTTGCCGGCATGGATAGGGACACGGCTGGCCGCGCAGAAACAGAGTGCGGACAGACAAGGCATCGACTTCATCGCCGACCGGGTCGAAGGCAATCTGCTCGCCGCGCATCAGGAATTGCAAAAGCTTGCGTTGCTCTATCCGGAAGGCAAGCTAGCGTTCGAACAGGTGCAGGATGCAGTGCTGAACGTCGCCCGCTACGATGTGTTCAAGCTGAATGAAGCGATGCTGTCGGGCGACACTGCCCGCCTGGTGCGGATGATAGAAGGCTTGAAAGGCGAAGGCGAAGCGCTGCCGCTGGTGCTGTGGGCAATGGCGGAAGAAATCCGCACCTTGCTGAAGATAAAGGCCGGCACCGCGCAAGGAAAGTCGGTCGGCATGCTGCTCAAGGAATACCGGATCTGGGGACCGCGCGAGCGGCTGATGGAGCCGGCATTGCGGCGGCTGAAGCTGTCGACGCTGGAAACGGCGCTGCAGGAAGCGGCGCAAATCGATAAGATGGTCAAGGGATTACGAGCAAAGGCGTTCGCGGGGGATGCGTGGGATGCGTTGCTGCAGTTGGGGTTGAAGGTGGCGCGGGGGTAGGCTGGCGGGTATTGGTGGTCGGTCGTGCTGCATACGCCTCCCGTCGTCCTCGCGAAGGCGGGGACCCATGTGAGCTTGCTTGGTCATCCGGCTTATGGGTCCCCGCCTTCGCGAGGACGACGGGGAAAAGACATTGGCAAGTCAGCTGTCGGTACCCGCATGCAAGCAATCCAATGTATTACAAGCTTATGTGCATAGCATAGCCCTGCAAGGAGAGCAAAACGGCGATGCGCGAGCGGTTACGATCTACATGGAGTCCCTCCGGGAATTCTGCATTTACAAGAGTCAACACATGGACATCAAGCACTACATGAACGAAGTTGGTCAGCGCGCACGCAAGGCATCGCGCGCGATGGCCAAGGCCGATACCGGCGCCAAGAACAAGGCGCTGTCGCTGATCGCCGCCGCCATCCGTGACCAGGCGGACGCCCTGCGCGCCGCCAACCAGAAAGACCTGGAAGCCGCACGCGCCAACGGCCTTGCGCCGGCGCTGCTGGATCGCCTGACCCTGTCCGACAAGGCAATCGCGACCATGGCCGAAGGCCTGGAACAAATCGTCGCGCTGTCCGACCCGATCGGCGAAATGTCCAACATGAAATATCGCCCGACCGGCATCCAGGTCGGCCAGATGCGCGTGCCGCTCGGCGTGATCGGCATCATCTATGAGGCGCGTCCGAACGTCACCGTCGATGCCGCCGGCCTCTGCATCAAGAGCGGCAACGCGACCATCCTGCGTGGCGGTTCCGAAGCCATTCATTGCAACCAGGCACTGGCAAAATTGGTGAAGGCTGGACTGGCCGGCGCCGGTCTGCCGGAAGACGCAGTACAGATCATCGAAACCACCGACCGCGCCGCCGTCGGCGAACTGATCACCATGCCCCAGTATGTCGACGTGATCGTGCCGCGCGGTGGCAAGGGCTTGATCGAGCGCCTGATGAAGGAATCGAAGGTGCCGATGATCAAGCACCTCGACGGCATTTGCCATGTGTATATCGACGACAAGGCCGACATCGAAAAAGCGCTGAAAATAGGGTTTAATGCAAAGTGCCATCGCTACGGCACCTGCAACACGATGGAAACCCTGCTGGTGGCGCGCGGCATCGCGGCGCAAGTGCTGCCGAAGCTGGCCGAACTGTACGACACCAAGGAAGTGGAATTGCGCGGCGACGATGAAGCGCGCACTATCCTGGCCGCCTATCCAAGGCTGGTTGCTGCTACCGAGGAAGACTGGAGCACCGAGTACCTCGCGCCGATTCTCTCGGTCAAGATAGTCGGCGATATGGATGAAGCGATCGAGCATATCAACACCTACTCGTCGCAGCATACCGATTCCATCGTGACCGAAGACTACAGCCGCGCGATGCGCTTCCTGCGCGAAGTCGACTCGGCGTCGGTGATGATCAATGCATCGACACGTTTCGCCGATGGCTTCGAATACGGATTGGGCGCCGAGATCGGCATTTCCAACGACAAGCTGCATGCACGCGGCCCGGTCGGACTTGAAGGATTGACTTCGCTGAAATACGTGGTGTTCGGCCACGGCGAAGTGCGGGAATGAGCATGCTCTGGGTCAAGGCACTGCATATCGTATTTGTCGCTTCGTGGTTCGCCGGCCTGTTCTATCTGCCGCGCATCTTCGTCAATCTGGCAATGGAAACCGATGCGACCGCCACCACGCGCCTGCTGCTGATGGCCCGCAAACTGTATCGCTTCATGTCGATATTGGCGATTCCCGCCTTGTTGCTGGGCCTGTGGCTGTGGCTCGGCTATGGCATCGGCAAGGGCCCGGGCAACGGCTGGCTGCACGCGAAGCTGACCATCGTCGTGCTGCTGATCGGCTACCACCATGCTTGCGGTTCGCTGCTGAAGAAATTTGAGAACGGCCGCAATGTCCGCAGCCACAAATGGTATCGCTGGTTCAACGAAGTGCCGGTCATCGGTTTGCTGCTTGTAACGATCCTGGTCGTGGTCAAGCCATTCTAGAGCGCTTTCACCCTGACCGGCTCAGTCGAGGCCGAGGCGGATTGCCCGTGGCACAAGGCGCAGCGACGCGACATGGCGAGCCATGGCAAGGAGATGCAACGCCGTGCCGGGGGCAAGGCGACCGGGATCGACGAGCTGGTCAGGGTGAAAGCGCTCTAAGCCCGGACCATTCAACCTCTTCAGGAGAACGGCATGGCCAAGGTTTGTGAATATTTTTTCGCGCCGCAATCGCCGTGGGCGTATCTGGGCCATGAGCGTTTCGTCGCGCTGACCAAGCAGTACGGCGTACAGATCGATCTGAAACCCTGCGATCTCGGCAAGGTATTCAACGTGTCCGGCGGACTGCCGCTGGCCAAGCGCCCGCCGCAGCGCCAGGCTTACCGCCTGGTGGAGCTCAAGCGCTGGAGCGAGTTCCTGCAGATTCCGCTGAACCTGCAGCCGAAGTTCTTCCCGGTCCCCGGCGATCCGGCTGCAAAGCTGATCATTGCCACCCGGCTGGCGCACGGCACTGACGCCGCATTGCATATCACTGGCGCGATCATGCACGCGATATGGGCGGAGGAAAGAAACGTCGGCGACGCCGATACGCTCGCGGCCATCGCCCTCGAATGCGGGCATGACGGCAAGGCGCTGCTGAAGTCATCCGAGACCGCCAGCGTGCAGAGCGAATACGATCGCTACACCGATGAAGCGATCGCCGCCAACGTATTCGGCTCGCCCTGGTATGTGGTCAATGGCGAAGGCTACTGGGGACAGGACCGTCTGGATTTCGTCGAACGGGCCTTCAAGGCATAGGCATATATATCGCAACACCTGGCAACAAGCGCAGGCCAAAGGATTGGCAGCGTTCAACAGCAGCACTGATTCATCACGGATAAAGGGTTCCCCATGGCACATTCTTATTTTTGTCCCTGCCCGCGCGGGCTTGAGGCCGCGCTCGCAGAAGAGATCAACGAAATCGCTCAGCACAGCAAGACGCTGAAAGTTCATAACCAGGTACCGGGCGGCGTGCACTGCTCCGGCTCGCTGTCCGACAGCTATCGCATCAACCTGCATTCGCGCATTGCCTCGCGCGTGCTGCTGCGCATCGCGCAAGCCGGGTATGCCAACGAAAACGACATCTACGACCTGACGCTGGCCCAGCCCTGGGAAGAATGGTTCGACGTCGATCACACGATCCGGGTCGACCTTACTGCCATCAAGTCGCCGCTCAAGAGCCTGGAATTCACCACGCTAAAGATCAAGGACGCCGTGTGCGACCGCTTCCGCGATCTGTACCAGAAACGGCCCTCGGTCAATACCCGCACGCCGGACATGCGCATCGTCGGCTTTCTCGATGCCCACAGCTACACGATCTACCTCGATACCTCGGGCGAAGCGCTGTTCAAGCGCGGCTGGCGCCAGGAAACTGGCGATGCGCCGCTGCGCGAAAATCTTGCTGCCGGCCTGCTGCGGGTATCCGGCTGGACACCGGGCACGGTGCTGTTCGATCCTATGTGCGGCTCCGGCACGATACTGATCGAAGCGGCGCAGATCCTGGCCGGCATTCCACCGGGTTCGCGGCGCTCGTTCGCGTTCGAAAAGTTTTTCGGCTTCAAGCCCAATGAATGGCAGGCGATCAAGGACGAGGTCAAACCCAATGCCCTGCCCCGTGCGCCGACGCTGTTCGGCAGCGACATCTCGGGCGACATGGTGGTCATGGCGCGCAACAACCTCGCCAACGCCGGCATACAGTTCGACGTCCCGCTCAAACAAATCGAGGCGCAGGAGGTCAAACCGCCGAGCGGCATTCCCGGCGTCATCCTGACCAACCCGCCCTATGGCGAGCGTATCGGCGTGCGCGGCGACAGCACGCAAGCGCCGGACGAAATGGCGACTGCGTTCTACAGCGCATTCAGCACCACGCTCAAGCAGCGCTTTCCGGGTTGGAAGGTTTTTCTCTTTACCGCCGACCTCGGCCTGCCGAAATTGCTGCGCCTGAAGGAATCGCGCAAGACGCCTTTTTTCAATGGCGCGCTCGAATGCCGTTTGTTCCGCTTCGACATGGTGGCCGGCTTCAACCGGCGCGAAGAGGCCAAGCCGAAAACTTCCTGATAGAGATTCCTGACAATGCCTCCTGACACAATGCTGTCAGGAGCCCTGTCGCATGATGCGTCCTATGCCAACCGGCATTCAACCGTTCAATAACAAGGAGCGCATCATGCAAACAAAAGTCAACTGGTTTGAAATCCCTTCCGTCGACTTCAAACGCGCTGTCGGCTTTTATGAAACCATCTTCGATACCCGCCTGAAAGTGGAAGATATCGGCAGTTTGCCGATGGGTATTTTCATCGACGACCAAGGTCAGAGCGTAGGCTGTGTCGCGCATGGCGGGTATCTGGTTCCCAACGAGAATGGCGCAGTGCTGTACCTCGATGCGACACCCGGTCTCGATGCGGTCCTTGGCCGGGTACAAGCTGCGGGCGGACGCGTGCTGATGGGGAAAATGGCACTGCCGCGCGAACTCGGATACATTGCGCATTTCGTGGATACCGAAGGTAATCGCATCGCGCTGCACGCCGAACATTAGAGCGAGCAGACTCTGGACGCCGGCCTGCCCGTTTGCCAGAATGCACGCATGCCTGCCGCGTCCACTTTCAACACGTGCTTCCCCATGACAAAGCGTCGGAAAGGATAACCATGCGCCGCGCCGACCGTCTGTTCCAGATCGCGCAGTACTTGCGTGCGCGCCGCCTGACCACGGCCAGGCAACTGGCCGACTGGCTGGCGGTGTCGGAGCGCACCATTTATCGCGACATCCGCGACCTGTCGCTGTCGGGCGTACCGGTCGAGGGCGAAGCTGGCGTCGGTTACCGGATCAAGGCCGGCTTCGATTTGCAGCCCCTGATGTTTTCCCCCGATGAGATCGATGCGCTGGTCATCGGCATGCGCATGGTGCAAGCCTGGGGCGGCCCCCAGCTCGCCGCCTCGGCCGTGGCGGCGCTGGCCAAGGTGACGCTGGCCTTGCCGCGCGAAAAGCGCGATTTTGTCGAAGCGACCGCGCTGTATGCCCCCGCCTTTCATATCGATCCCCTGCATGGCGAGCGGCTCGAAGCCATTCGGCAAGCCATCGGACAGCGTCGCAAGTTGCAGCTGGAATACGCCGATGCAGGAGCGGCGATGTCGGAACGCGTCGTATGGCCGCTGGCGCTCTATTTCTTTGGCGGTACCTGGCTGATTGCAGCATGGTGCGAGCTGCGCAGCGATTTCCGCTCGTTCCGCCTTGACCGCGTGCGTGCACTTGCCACCGCCGACAGCTATCCGAGTCATGAAGGACGGCGTCTTGCCGATTTTGTTCGCTCGGTGCAACGTTCCAGCACAGCGCGCCCTCCTCCGCCGATCGGGCCGACGACGCCCTGAGCTTTGCGCTATTCTTGTTCTTTTAAAAAAGACCAGGAGACAATCATGCTGCAACAGGTCAAGGGCATGCCCAAACTGAACGACGGCGCACTGCTGCGCAACCAGGCCTACCTCAACGGTGCGTGGGTAGGCGCCGCCTCTACTTTTGATGTCACGAATCCCGCCGATGGCGCCACCATCGCATCCGTCCCGAACATGGGCGCGGACGAAGCCCGTGCCGCCATCGATGCGGCCAATGCGGCATTTCCGGCATGGGCCGCGAAGACAGCCAAGGAGCGCGCCGCCGTTTTGCGCAAGTGGTTTGAACTGATGATGCTGCACGCGGGCGACCTCGGCGCGCTGATGACGGCCGAACAAGGCAAGCCGCTACCCGAAGCCAAGGGCGAAGTGATGTATGGCGCAAGCTTTGTCGAATGGTTTGCGGAAGAAGCCAAACGCGTGTCCGGCGATGTAATGGCATCGACCTGGAGCGACAAGCGCATGGTGGTGCTCAAGCAGCCTATCGGTGTGTGCGCGGCCATTACGCCATGGAATTTTCCGATTGCAATGATTACCCGCAAGGTGGCTCCGGCAGTTGCGGCCGGCTGCACCATCGTCATCAAGCCGGCCGAGCAGACGCCGCTGTCGGCGCTGGCCCTGGCCGAGCTGGCGCACCGTGCCGGCGTGCCGCCCGGCGTGATCAACATTATCACCGCCGATTCGCAGCGTTCGATCGACGTCGGCAAGGTCTTGTGCGACAGCCCCGTCGTTCGTCATTTGTCCTTTACCGGATCGACGCCGGTCGGTCGCATCCTGATGCAGCAAAGCGCTCCTACGGTGAAAAAACTCGCGCTGGAACTCGGCGGCCATGCGCCCTTCATCGTATTTGAAGACGCCGATATCGATGCCGCCGTCGAAGGCGCGCTAGTCTCGAAATACCGCAATGCGGGCCAGACCTGCGTCTGCACCAACCGTTTCTATGTGCATGAATCGATCTATGACGCGTTTGTCGAAAAACTGGCGGCCGGCGCAGCGAAGATCAAGGTCGGCAACGGTTTCGAACAAGGCGTAGGCCAAGGTCCGCTGATCGACGATCAGGCGATCGCCAAGGTCGAGGAACATGTCGCTGATGCGCTCGCCAAGGGTGCGAACGTGCTGGCCGGCGGCAAGCTGCATGCACTGGGTGGCCACTTCTATGAACCGACCGTGCTGGCCAACGTGACGGGCGACATGAAGATCATGCGCGAAGAAACCTTCGGACCAGTCGCAGCGGTTACCCGCTTCAAGACCGAAGAAGAAGCGATCGCCGCGGCCAACGATACCGAGTTCGGCCTCGCCAGCTATTTCTACTCGCGCGATATCGGCCGTGTATGGCGCGTCGCCGAGAAGCTGGAGTACGGGATGGTCGGCATCAACACCGGCATCATATCGAATGAAGTTGCACCGTTCGGCGGCGTCAAGCAATCCGGTCTCGGACGCGAGGGGTCGAAGTACGGTATCGAGGAATATCTGGAAATGAAATATCTGTGCATCGGCGGCGTTTGAACGCGCGCCGAGCATAGCTGCCGGGACTTCTTCTCTCCAGCTCAAGCCTGCCATCGGTCCGATCCGTCCTCGCGTGTACTGCATGAGGCCGGATCGGCTCAATACAACTCCCGGACTGCCGCAATGTCGGCGGGCACATGCCGTTTGACGTGCAGCTTGTTGCACCCCTCGTTCCCTCACGCAAGCGCAACCAGAAAATAACAAATTCATGGACACCATCAATACCGTTGCAGCGGTCCTGTTTGCACTCGCTCTTGTGCACACCTTCGCCGCCAAGTCATTTGAACGCATGGCCGATCGCAGCCCCAAACATGCCGGTCTGTTTCATTTGCTGGGCGAGATCGAAGTCGTCTTTGGCTTGTGGGCGTTTATCCTGCTCGTCTGCATAGCCTTGCTTCAAGGCGGCAAGCAGGCGATCGAGTATGCCGAGTCGCGTCAATACACGGAACCGCTGTTCGTATTCGTGATCATGGTGGTCGCTGCGTCACGCCCGGTGCTTGAGGCAGTGAAAAGCCTTATTTCCATGCTCGCCAGACTTGCCCCTATCCGCACCGTTGTAGCACAAACATGGTTATGCATGGCCTTGGTGCCGCTCATCGGCTCCCTGATTACCGAGCCTGCCGCGATGACGCTTGCGGCCCTCATGCTGGCGCCGGTGGTTTTCCGGCAAGGCGTTCCGGAATGGATCAAGTACGGCGCTCTCGGTGTGCTGTTTGTGAATGTCTCGATTGGTGGCACGCTCACTTCATTTGCTGCTCCGCCGGTGTTGATGGTCGCTGCAAAATGGAATTGGGATAGTGCATTCATGGCCGCTACCTTCGGCTGGAAGGCGTGCGCCGCGGTTTTGATCAACGCAACTGCGGTGACCTTTTTGCTTGGCAAGCATCTCGCAGAAACGAATACTGCTTCTGCAGAAGAAAGCGAAGCCACTGTGCCGCGTCTGGTCAGCGTGATTCATCTGCTGTTCCTCGCCGCCGTGGTGGTATTCGCTCATCACCCAGTTATTTTTCTTGGCGTCTTTCTGTTTTTTCTAGGCTTTACCCAGGCTTACTCGCAATATCAGAGCCCGTTGATTTTGAAGGAAGGGCTGCTGGTCGGATTCTTTCTGGCCGGACTGGTCGTTCTTGGAGGTATGCAGCAATGGTGGTTGCAGCCGATCGTCTCCAGCCTGGAACCCACCGCGATGTTTTTCGGCGCGATTGCGCTGACAGCGATTACCGATAACGCGGCGCTTACCTATCTTGGTTCTCTGATCGAAGGCTTGTCGGACCAAGCTAAATACATGCTTGTGTCCGGCGCCGTCGTTGGCGGCGGCTTGACCGTTATTGCGAATGCGCCCAATCCGGCGGGTGTTGCCCTCCTGCGAAACGGCTTCAATGATGAGTCGATCGGCGTCGGTGGATTGTTGTTGGGCGCATTGCTACCCACGACAGTCGCCGCATTTTTCTTCTTCCTCTAGCGAGGCTAGCGCCCTACCAGGGAACGCCATAGTCTGGGTGTGGCAGACGGCAGTGCTCCATATCGGGCGGAGATGCAGCACGAGATTTTTCATTGATAAAAAAATCCGAGCCATTTCTTTCTTTTTGCGGCAGACAGTCTCCAATTTCGCTTATCAAGAAAAATAAGCAGTTATCTTTTGATCACCTGAAAATTCGATAAGTTTTTAGAATTCCGTCACCATCTCGACAAAAACAAATTATTCAGAGATGCAAAAATATCGCGGATGCGGAAGCAGTACGTCCGCAATACGTGACCATGCTTTAGAGACGGCTGGGAGATCATCGTATGCAGTTACTAACAACCGCGGTATCGGAACTGGCAAGTCTGCGCGCAAGTACGGATTGTCTGGGAGCTGAATTTCAACTCGCTGTCAGGATAGTCGCTGATCTTTCGCTCAATTCAGCGAAAAAAGGTGCAAACGCACAGTGTGTAGCGACGAGTTTGGGTATCGAACCCGACATAGTGACTTCAATACTCTACCGGTTGTGCGACGGCGGAATCGTCAGCTGCGAACTCGACACAACTGGATTATGGAGGCGCGCGAGACCGTTGGAAAGCATTACGTTTGCACAGATATTTGAGTGTTTCTTCGTCGACGACGTCGTCTTGTCCACCACAAGCCATACGCATCGTTCAGGGCATAACGCGCGAAAAACCTGTGAACAGCGTACGCAAACGAGCACCGATATTCTACTCGCACAGGCGAATCTCCAGGTACGTCAAACCGTCTTGAGGCAATTGGAAAAATTTAACCTGGGAGCTTTGGTCGGTTCCTTTGAAAAAACGAGAGATCTGGGATACAGGCAGCTCAGCGAATTCGTGTGACCGGAAGCCCTGGCCGCGTATAAATGCACTCTTGCGTGCGGATGTAACCTAATGTCAGCTGCACGCAGGGATTTGCTCTGCAGTGGCTGCTACCCAGATTGAATCACTTTTCAGCGCAATGTCCAGGCGTCGATCTGCGCATCAACATTTCGCATGAACTTGTCGACTTCGAACGGGATCAGGTGGATGTCGCGGTTCTCCATGGTTTGGGAACGTATCCTGGCCTATGCAGTGAAAAACTGCTGGATGAGCCATTGATTGTGGTCGCCAGTCCGTCGCTATTGGCGTCGCTGCCAGCCTTGAAGTCAGCCAACGATCTTCGGCATTGCAGTCTGCTGCATGATGAAGATCGCAACGATTGGAAAGTATGGGCAGCGCTTTTCAAAGCAACGAGCGTCACCCACGACAAGGGACCGGTGTTCACCGGAAATGGCGTGATGGACGCTGTTTTGGCGGGGCGCGGAGTCGCCCTTCTCCGTGAGTCGTTCATCCGAAAAGAACTGCAGGAAGGCAAACTCGTCAGCGTTCTGATAAAAAAGCTAAAGGTTAACTTTGCCTACTACCTGGTTTATCCGCGTAGCGCACGAAAGCAGGCAGAGCTGGAAAGTTTTCGTACCTGGGCAATTGCAGAAAGTCGAAGGGGATAGGTATCGCGATGCCGGCGACCGTCATCCATCGATCTCTCCGGGATTCCGTCGAGACGGGATGACTGGGTTCTCACGGTCCAATTATTTCAAGCTGAGTCAGCTGTACTCTGCGTTGCGGTTAACGTTTATTAATATTAATTCCAAACATCCTTGTCAAAGGGCCGGTAATGATTGCTCCAATAATTGCGCACGGTGTCCCGTAGAAAAGCACCGCAATATAGGACATTGATGCACCACCGTCGGTATATGGTTTGATGCAGTCCACGTAATATGCAAGGATTAGCCAGGGGGCCAGACACGCACAGGCTCCTACTGCTCGCAGCGCATTCGGCAAAAACAGTGAAATTACAGCAGGAAGCAGCGGGATAAAAAGAAATATCATTACACCGTGCAGATAATCGCTGAAGTTATGTTTGTAACAGGCAAAGCTATTGAATGCCTGAAGCAGGAGGATGAGGCTAATCGCCCCGACTCCAATCTTCACCGCTGTAGCTCGACTGATCTGCATACGTGTAGTAATTGGTTATGCGCGAAAACTGAGGCATGTACACGTCAACACACTATGGCGCTGCTGGCGTTCGGGTGTCAGGTACTCGGCAATCCAAGAAGTCGCAGCGTACATACGTTAATAAAACAGAGAGTTAAGCCGGGGCCGGTGCGAACTCGTAGATGCCGCCGTCGGCCATGAGTGAAAGGAATAAGTGACCATTGCTGATCACAAAGGACCGGACGAATGTCCAGTCTTTAACGAGGCGGTCATGCAGGGCTGGTTCCGGGCACATCGCTCGCGTGAGCGCCAGCGGTCCAAACTGAAGGCCGCTCGGGTCTGACGATTTCCAAGTTCCGCTCCCCCGGTTGCAGTCGAAACGCACATTGACACGGCCATCGCTCTGGAAGTCGATGATGTAGCTTGCCTTGTCAGGAACCAGAGTCCTGCCGTCACCACCCTGAAAGCGTAACAATTGCCACCTTGTGCCGCTTAGCACCACGGGCGTCAATGTTTTGGCGGCCCGATCAGCGTCTGAGCCAGAAGAAGACAAGTTGGCCGGGACTGCTGAACAGGCAATAAGCAGTGCGCTAAGGAACAATGTACAGAAGGTTTTCAAAGACGCGGTTGCTAGCATTTGACTTCCTTGGAAAGCGCGGCTCAAAGTGAGGAAACTAAGCATATATGGGCTGCAAAGAGGACTGCCTCCTAACGCACTAGCTGTCAACTGGCTGCGGACTGGCCGGCCTCTCATCTAAGCTACGTCGATAGGATAAAATTTCTTGTATTCTTTCGAGGGCCTTTCATGGCGCCCGGCAGACCATATCTGTACCGTACCACTTCAATGTCGCTTCGCCATGATGCTCCCATAGGTCCACTCCGGCGGCAGTGTAGCGAGCCCCACTGGCCGTTTGGGTAGCGAATGTGATGGTCTGTCGATTGCCTACAGTTACGACTGCTGCGGGCGGGTTGGTTTGTGCATAATAGGCGACACTAACGGGTGTATCTTCACGCCCCTTGCACCGGTACTCGACAGGCGCTTCGCTTGTGAGCTTACCGTTCCTGATCTGGAGTTCGATGAGCCGTTTTTGATAAGCGGCAGTGACGCAATTGTCCATCTTAGTCTCTTTCGAGCAGGCGTTTCGGGCCTTGATCCAACCTCGCTGTCGTTGCCTTTCCGCCTCCTTGTCACTGTCGGTCCATTCAGAGCTAGCGGACACGCCCAGGCGGTACTCATCTGCCACACTCTTATCGAGTGCTGCCAGTGCTTTATTGGTGCAAACTAATTTTTCAACCGCATTTGTTGCCTTTTCACAATCGAATGATGGAATCGTCGCCACCTCAATAGACGACTTGGCGGTATTGGTTGCAAGCACCTGAGCTTCTTCCATTGAGGAAAATTTTTCGATCAGGGCTTTTCCGTCCGCGCTTTTGATTGACCGCACCAAGGGCCCAGAAACAGTAGGATTGGTAGGATAGGTCTTACCGTTGAAGCTGAGCTGTACGAGCGACGCCTTTGCTCCTCCTCCTCCAACTCCGACCTGTAGATCACGCCAGCCCGATGTCTTGTCCTTGGCAACGTGAACTGGGGGCTGGGTCACACTGATCGTGGAAACCAGGCGATATCCACTTTCCTGAGGGGAGAAGACCAATAAGTCGCAACCTCCGCTGCCGCAGACGCCAGGGCCTACCGGATACACCACAATCTCGGCCTTGCCATCACCGTTGAGATCGACATTGTTGCTGAAATAGCGAAGACCATCGACGCCATAGATAATACGGAGAGTCGTGACAATCTTCTCTGGAGTCGCATCTTTAGCCGCACTGGCGTTTATGCAGAATACGGCTATGGCAGACACTGCCAAGCTCATAAATTTGCATCGATAGAGCGGAACGATCATGGACACATCCAATCAGTGTCAGGTAACGAACAGCACGACGAGGCATACAACTATAGGACTCACCTCCAAGCCACACATGACAAATCTCAAGTCTTATTCTTAGTGACAGTTTGAAAACTTTCCGGCAACTCTGGAAGGGGAAAGCGGCCATGTCATTTTCCAGCACACTGGCCATTCCGCCACTTTGCAAACCACCCCAAAACCCGCGTAAAATGCGCCTGTACGCGGGTGTAGCTCAATGGTAGAGCAGAAGCTTCCCAAGCTTACGACGAGGGTTCGATTCCCTTCACCCGCTCCAGGATATTCGGCACCGATCGGTGCCTTTTTTATTTGCTTTTTCACTCATTTCTAGCATGTCCGACAATCATTCCGACGACGCCGGTACACGGCAGATGCTGTACGACCCGACCGAACATCGTATCCGCAGTTTTGTGACGCGCGCTGGTCGTCTTTCGATTGCGCAGGCGCGATCCATCGAAACGCTCGGGCCACAATTCTGTATTCCCTATGTCAAGGCGCCGTTCGACTTTACGCAGGCATTCGGACGCACTGCGCCGCAGATCCTGGAAATCGGATTCGGCATGGGCGACACAACCGCAAAAATCGCAGCCGGCTTACCGGACAAGGATTTCATCGGTGTGGAGGTCCATACGCCGGGCGTGGGCAGCCTGCTCAAGTTGGTCGGTGAACAAAACCTGAGCAATCTGCGCATACTCCAGCATGACGCATTTGAAGTCGTCACGCATATGATCGCGCCGAATTCGCTATCGGGTGTGCATGTGTTTTTTCCCGATCCATGGCATAAGGCGCGGCACAACAAGCGGCGTCTGATTCAGGGACCGTTTGTGGAATTGCTGGTGTCGCGACTTGCGCCTGGCGGTTATCTGCATTGCGCAACCGACTGGCAGGATTACGCCGAACAGATGCTGCAGGTGCTGAGTGAGGAACCGGCGCTGAAGAATACGGCCGAGGGTTACGCTCCCCGGCCCGATTACCGACCGGTGACGAAGTTTGAAAACCGTGGCCTGAAGCTGGGCCATGGTGTATGGGATCTGGTATTTGTGAAACGCCAGGACGCAAGCTAAAAATGCAAAGGGGGTTAAGGCTCTGCGCCTTAACCCCCTATCGCATCACGACCTGATTGCCTGCTTACTTGCGCACTTTCGTGATCTCGCCCTGCAATTCCTTGATCAGGTCGGCTCCGCCTTCAGCCGAAAATTTGTCGAACGCGGGTTTCGCCTTCTCACGCATGCGCGCCAGTTCGGTATCGCTGACCACCGTTACCTGCATGCCTTTTTGCTTGAGGAAGTCGACCGCCTTGATTGCCGCTTCACGGCTATCCTTGCGTTCGAATTCACGCGATGCCACCGCCGCTTCCTGTATCACTTTCTTTTCGTCGGCAGACAGGCCATCCCACCACTTCTTGCTGGCCAAAACGATCCATGGGCTATACACATGCTTGGTCAGCGACAGGTATTTCTGCACTTCGTAAAACTTGCTCGACTGGATCGTGTTGACCGGATTTTCCTGACCATCGACCGTCTTTGTTTCGAGCGCAGTGAACAGTTCCGAAAAAGGCAGCGGCACGGCATTCGCACCGAAGCTGTTGAACATGTCGATGTACACCGGGTTTTGCATTACGCGCAGCTTGATGCCTTGGAGGTCTTCCAGCTTGGCGACCGGGCGCTTGGTATTGGTCAGGTTGCGGAAGCCGTTTTCCCAATAGACCAGCCCTACCAGGCCCTTTTCCTGCAGCTTGGCCGCGAGCTTTTGTCCGAATGGGCCGTCGAGCACCGCATCGGCTTCTTTCTCGTTATTGAACAGGAAAGGCAAGTCATACACGCCGAAGTCCTTGACGATACCAACCAGGGTGGCTGTCGAACCGACCATCATTTCCTGCGCGCCGCCGATCAATGCATTCTGCATTTGCGTGTCGCTGCCCAGGCTGGCGCTGGCGAAACCCTTTGCTTTCATCTTGCCATCGGTGCGCTTGGCGAGGTCTTCCGCAAAAAATTTGACTGCACGTCCCTGGTTGCTGTCTTCGGCCAGGCCGTAACCGAAACGGATGATGCGCGGCTTGTAGTCGGCAGCCTGAACGCTGCCGGCAATGCCGGCCAGCGCGAGTGCAATGGCGAGCGCGTTGACGAGTTTTTTCATGGTGTCTCCTAGTGGTTGAAGTCAGCGGAACCAGGTCATCGGTACGGTGATGAACCCGGGGAATACAATGAACAGGGAAAGCAGTACGAGGTAGGCGAGCAGGAAAGGCCATACCCCGCGCGTCGCGCTTTCCATCGAGATCTTTGCAACGCCGCATACGACGTTGAGCACGGTGCAGACCGGCGGCGTGATCAGGCCTATGGTGCCGACCAGTACAAACATCACGCCGAAATACGTGGCATCGATGCCTGCCTTGACAGCGATCGGCATCAGTACCGGCCCCATCACGAGGATGGTCGGAGTCAGGTCCATCACGATGCCGACGGCAAGCAGCAACAGCATGATGGCGGCCATCAGCACACGCGGATCGTCCATCAGGGGGGCGAGCAAATCGATTACCTGGGCCGGCAAGTCGGCCAGTGTCACCATGTAGGACGAGACCAGCGCACCGGCACAAAGGAACATCACGATACTGGTGGTGCGCGAAGCTTCGACCAGCAGCTTGCCGAGGATCTTCACATTGACTTCGCGATAGACGAATACGCTGACCAGCAATGAATAGACGGCCGCCACCACCGCTGCTTCGGTCGGCGTGAAGATGCCGCCGCGCAGACCGCCGATGATGATGATCGGCAGCATGAGTGCCCATACGCCGTCGATCAATGCATGCTTGCGCTCGGCCCAGGTCGCCTTTGGCTGGGCGACGACATTCATGCGCGGAGTCATCATCATCCAGACGCCGACGAGTACTACGCCCATCAAGATACCCGGTGCGATACCGGCCAGGAACAGCGCACTGATCGAGGTATTGGTGGCCACACCGAAAATGATGAAGGACATCGACGGCGGAATGATGGGCGCGATGATGCCGCCCGATGCGATCAGACCCGCACTCTCGGGTACCGGATAGCCGTTGTCGCGCATCATTGGAATCAGCAGCGTCGCAAGTGCCGCAGTGTCGGCGATGGCGGAACCGGACAGACTAGCCAGCAATACTGCCGCGCCGATCGCAACGTAACCGAGTCCGCCCTTGATATGCCCGACCAGACTGACGGCGAGATTGATGATGCGCCGCGAAATGCCGCCCGCGTTCATCAGTTCACCGGCGAGAATGAAGAACGGGACCGCCATCAGGGGAAAGTTGTCGGCGCCTGACAGCATGTTTTGCGCGACGAGTTGCGCATCGAAGAAATCGAGATGCACCATCAGCGCGACGCCGGTCAGCATGAGCGCAAACGCAATCGGCATGCCCAGGCCCATGAGCACGGTAAGTGCAGCGAGAAAGATACCGAGTGTCATTTGGCGACTCCCTGGCCTTCGGCAACGACTGCTGCCTGCCATTCATCGCCGGGATCAGGCGCATCGCCCGGCACCATGGCGCGCGGATCCTTGCGCAGGATGCGCCAGAGATTGACACCGACGATCAGCATCATTGATCCCGCACACAATAGACCGGAGCCAGCCATCAGTGCGGTCGGATAACCAAGCACGGTGGAATAGGTTGTCATGCCAATCTTGGTCTGGGTCCAGCTACCGTCGAAGAACAGCCATAAGCCGTACAGCATCAGCAGATGGCTGATGACGGCGCACGCACGACGCAACGGCGGGGACAGCTTGGCTTGCACCAGTTCGACACCCAAATGCGCATGGTGGCGCAAGGCGAGTATGGCGCCGAGAAAGATCAGCCAGACGAACATCAGGCGCGAGATTTCCTCTGCCCATGCAATGCCGGAATCAAAGCCATATCGCAGCACGACATTGCCGAACACCAGCACAACCATGATGCCAAGCGCCAGTCCCATCAACGATTCGACCAGGCGTTCGGCCGCCGGAATCAGTCGTTTCATTTTTCTTCCTTTCTGATATCGGGGTTGAACCTGGCCAGCACCTCATCGACCAGGGTTTCCGGCGCAAGCCGGATATCGGCACGCACGCCGGCTTCGTCAGGCTGCAATGGTTCCAGATCGCGAAACTGGCTATCGAGCAAGGCGACCGGCATGAAATGGCCCGGACGCGCCTGCATGCGTTGCGCGATCAGTTCACGGTCGCCATCCAGGTGCAAGAAGAACAGATCGGGATCGCCGCCGCGCAGCAGGTCGCGATAGCGCCGCTTCAGGGCCGAACACGACAACACCATGCCAAGGCCCCTGTCGGCGGCTGCACGGATTTTCTGTTGCAGGATCAGCAACCAGTCCTGACGATCGGCATCATCCAGCGGCGTGCCGGCCGCCATTTTTGCAATGTTGACGGGAGGGTGATGTTCGTCGCCTTCGATATGGGCGACGCCGAGACGCTCGCCGAGCAAGCGGCCTATCTCGCTTTTGCCGCAACCGCTGACGCCCATGACGATCCAGCGTTTGGGTACGGCTTCAAGGTATTGGGTGGGATGATCCGGCATGCGGCTAAGGTCCTGGAAATGAAATCGATTTGAAAATCGCGCTGTTTTGGACTACTGTTAGCGCTAACAGTAGCCGGATTTTAGTCCCCGACACGCGTTTGTAAAGCGTTTTCGATGCGGCGACGCAGCAATTTAATGTGGGAAACCAATTCTCCGTGGCTTTGGATGCAGCGGAAAATTAAACTTTTAAGCATGCCTTGCAGCACTACTTTGCTTGAGGTAAAAGATCTTTTATGGCTAGCAGAAAACCTCGTCCCACCCAGTCCGGCCGCGTGACTCTGAGTGAAATCGCGGAACGCGTCGGCACCAGCTCGATCACGGTATCGCGTGTGCTGAATGCGCCGCACCTCGTCTCCGAAGAGCTGCGTACGCAGATCGAAAGCGTGATCGCTGAACTCGGCTACATGCCCAATCGCGCGGCGCGTGCGCTTGCGCGTGCACGCTCCGAAAGCGTGGCAGTGCTGATCCCTTCACTGTCGAACACGGTGTTCACCCAATTGCTGGAAGGCGTGCGCGATGTGCTGCATGCGGCGGGCTACCGCACCCTGATCGGCGATACCCGTTACTCGCCCGAAGAAGAAGAAAGCCTGTTGCGTGCCTATCTCGAACACTCGCCAGATGGCATTCTGATCACCGGCTTCGACCAGACCAATGCAACGCGCGACTTACTGCAGCGCAGCCGCGTGCCAGTCGTGCACATGATGGAAATGACCGATGCGGATATGTATTCGGTCGGACTGGAACAATTCGATGCCGGGTTGGCGATCACCAGGCATCTGCTCGAACGCGGTTACCGGAGTATCGGTTTTCTGGGAGCGCAGCTCGATCCGCGCGTGATGGAGCGGCTTGCCGGTTACCGCGCGGCGCTGCACGAGGCGGGACTGAATTATCCGGTCGGCGAAATCCTCGATCCCACGCCCTCTTCCATCGGACTCGGCGCAACGTTGCTGGGCCGGTTGCTGGAGCAGGCGCCGCATACCGATGCGCTGTTCTGCTGCAATGACGACCTTGCGCTTGGCGTGCTGTTCGAATGCCAGCGGCGCGGCATCCCGGTGCCGGGCAAACTCGCGGTTGCCGGCTTCAATGATCTGGCCGCAGCGGCGTGGGTGCATCCGACGCTGACCACGGTCGCGACTCCGCGTTACGAAATCGGGCACACCGCCGCCAGCATGCTGCTGCAATTGATGAATGGGGAAACACCGGTGCCGGCAAAGAAGGATGTCGGCTTTTCGCTGATTGTGCGCGAAAGCACCTGAACGCCGGTGTAGGTGGAAAGGCCTCAGTCCGCCATTTCCACGATCAGCGCGACAATCTCTTCGCCATAGGTTTCCAGCTTTTTCTCGCCGACACCCGACACATTGCGCAGATCGTCGAGCGACGTGGGTTTGGTCTTGGCGATTTCTCGCATCGTCGCGTCGTGGAAGATCACATATGCCGGCACATTGTGCTTGCGCGCGGTCTCGACGCGCCACCAGCGCAGCTTGTCGAAGATCGCCTGTTCGACGCTCGACAGATCGGTTTCGACATAGCCTTTCGGCTTGACCGCTTCGCGCCGTTTCTTGACTGGTTTCTGGTATTGCCGCAGTTGTACCTTGCGCTCGCCGCGCAGCACCGGACGGGCTTCATCGGTCAACTTGAGCGAGCCATACGCATCGTGGTCCACCAACACAAAGCCCAATGCAATTGCTTGGCGCAGGATCGCCCGCCATTCCTGCTCGCCGGTTTCGCTGCCGATGCCGAAAGTAGTCAGCTTGTCGTGCCGCCATTGCTTGACCTTGTCGGAACTCGCGCCGCGCAACACATCGATCACATGCCCCGCGCCGAAGCGCTGCTCCACACGATAGATCGCGGACAACAGCTTCTGCATCGGGATCGAGCCGTCGAAGGATACCGGCGGACTCAGGCAGACGTCGCAATTGCCGCACGGCCCCGAGGGCTGGCCGAAGTAATCGAGCAGGCGCACGCGACGGCAATTGAGGGTTTCGCATAGCCCGAGCATCGCGTCGAGCTTGGCACCCTGTATGCGCTTGAAGGTGTCGTCGGCTTCCGACTCGTCGATCATGCGCCGCTGCTGCACCACGTCCTGCAACCCATAGGCCATCCAGGCATCCGCCGGCGCACCGTCGCGCCCGCCGCGGCCGGTTTCCTGGTAATAGCCTTCTATGCTTTTGGGCAGGTCGAGGTGGGCGACGAAACGCACATCTGGTTTGTCGATGCCCATGCCGAAGGCAATCGTCGCCACCATCACAATCGCGTCTTCGCGCAGGAAGCGCGCCTGGTTGGCGGTGCGCGCCGACATGTCCATGCCCGCGTGATAAGGCAAGGCATTGATGCCCTGCGACTGCAGGAATTCGGCGGTCTCTTCAACCTTTTTGCGCGATAGGCAATACACGACGCCTGCCTCGCCGGGATGCTCTTCATTGATGAAGTCCAGCACCTGTTTGCGGGCATTGGTCTTTTCGACAATCTGATAACGGATGTTCGGGCGGTCGAATGACGAGACGAATTGCAGGGCGTCGTCGAGTTGCAGCCGGTGCGCGATCTCGGCACGCGTCTGAGGATCGGCGGTGGCCGTCAATGCAATGCGCGGAACATTGGGAAAACGTTCATGCAATATCGACAGGCGTATGTATTCCGGCCTGAAGTCATGTCCCCATTGCGACACGCAGTGCGCCTCATCGATCGCGAACAGCGCAATCTTCGAGGCGTCGAGCAAATCCAGGCAGCGCGGTGTCATCAAGCGTTCCGGCGCGACATAGACAAGGTCGAGTTCGCCGTTGCGCACGCGCCGCTCGGTGCGCATGGCTTCATCGAAGCTCTGTGTGGAATTCAGGAAGGCTGCCCTGACACCGACTTCGGCGAGCGCATCGACTTGGTCTTGCATCAACGCAATCAGCGGCGAGACGACGACCCCTACGCCATCGCGCAGCATTGCCGGGATTTGGTAACAGAGGGATTTGCCGCCGCCCGTGGGCATCAATACCAAGGCGTCTCCGCCACGGGCCACATGATTGACAATATCGGCCTGCTGGCCGCGAAACGAGGGATAACCGAATACCGTCTGCAGAATGTGCAGCGCGGGGTCATGAATGGCTTGTGAAGACATCCCGCTATTCTAGAGCCATTCCGACCCTATCGTGCCGCCGATTTCGGACGACACGTTCAGGCTGACATGACTCTACTCCGCCCAAGTCACCCAACCGCCATAAGCTGAGGCAATCACAACAAAACCGAATACGATCCGATACCACGCAAAGATCGTGAAATCATGCGAACTGATATAACGCAGCAGCCAGCGCACGCACAGGAACGCGGATGCGAACGCAGCAATCGCGCCAACGCCGAACCAGGGAAGATCCGCAACCGACAGCAACGCGCGTTCCTTGTATACCGAATAGATGGTCGCGGCGAACAGGGTGGGAATCGCCAGGAAAAATGAAAATTCCGTTGCGGCCTTGCGCGACAGACCAAACATCATGCCGCCGATGATGGTCGCGCCGGAACGGCTGGTGCCAGGGATCAGGGCAAACGCCTGTGCCAGCCCGACCTTCAAGGCATCCATTGCCGTCATGTCATCCACGGTATCGACCCGCGCCACACCTGCTGCGCCCCGGTTCCTGCGCTCTATCCACAGAATGATCAGGCCGCCCGCGATGAATGCGAGCGCGACAGGAACCGGTGCAAACAATACCGCCTTGATGCTCTTGTTGAAAATGAATCCCAGCACCGCCGCCGGCACGAAGGCGATGATCAGATTCAGCACTAGACGTTGCGCCTTGCGATCGCTGCCAATACCCGTGATGACGCTGGCGATGCGCACGCGGTATTCCCAGCACACGGCAAGCATTGCGCCGGCCTGGATTGCAATTTCAAAAACCTTGACCTTTTCACCAGTGAAGTCGAGCAGGCTGCCGGCGAGGATCAGATGTCCGGTGGAAGAGATGGGAAGGAATTCCGTCAAGCCTTCGACGATACCCATGATGAGCGCTTTGAGCGCAAGTGTTAAGTCCATTGTGTACTGATATCGGAGTCAATAAAAAACCCGCCGCAGGCAAGGCCGCGCGGGTCGGTGAATAAGCAAAAATACATCAGGCATCAAGCCTGATGCAGCACATCAACCGCAACTATTTCACAGGCTCAAAGGTTACCACGACAGAATTCTGCGTAGTCGCAATTCTTGCCGGATTAAAGCGAGTGCCTGCGTAACGCAACTCTTCCGGCTTGAAGGTATAGAGCGGCAGATTCTGCATCAGCTGTTCGGCCAGGAATCCACCGAGCCGCGTCACCTGATTCGCATAGAGCGGATCCAGACCGTTCACCGTCAACGCCTCGACCTGCGGTTCGCCCAGGACCAGCGCATTTTGCGCCAGGTCGACTTGCGGACGCCCCGAGACTGCGAAATTTCCGCTCCATGACTGTTTCAGGAAAGGCGGTGCGACTGAAATATCCATGCTGGTCAGGATGCGATTGCCTTCCGGCTGCAGCGCAACCCGCGGATTCGTCACGCGGATATCGAGCAGTTGCAGATACCGGTTATTGAATGGAAAACGCTTGGCGATCGATTCCTGCAATTGTGCGAGCGGAATTTCCCGCGTCTGCGGACCCATCATAGCAGCGCAGGATACCAGCAGCAGCAATACGAGAATCTGGCACGCCAGACTTGGTCGGATTTTCATCGCTCCTCCTTCAGGTCGAAGTCAATTCGTCAAGTCGCAACAAGTAAGCGATGGCATACGCGCGCGACTCGCCGCACATTTCATTCGATGGCTGTAGACTTTCGCACACCGCTGGCCGTTCCGGTTTGCCGAAAATCATGCATCGGTTGGAAGCATCGAGCTGGACGCATCGCACTCCTGCCGGCTTGCCATTCGGCATACCCGGAATGGGCGACGAAATCGAGGGCGCGATACAGCAAGCGCCACAATCGGCACGGCATTGTTGTTTATGCGTCATGATGCCTCTCCCGCGCGCATGAGGCACGAAGTACAGCGCCGCCGGTTCGGCATTAGAGTCATCGTAGGCGATCCTTTTCTTGAAGCCGTAAATTTTACTGGCTATTGTTGATTTCTTTTGTGACGCGCACTGTCCATGACCACGTCATGGCGGCGCTTGACGCTACCTGCAATGGCGATTACATTACTGACTCGTAAGTAAGTTATTTGGATTTCCCATTCCCGATATGAATTGCCCCTTTAAAAAGCCGCGCTGGGCACGGCGTAAGGATGCCCGTCCGCAAGAATTGCTGGCTGCTGCGCTTGACCTATTTGTCGAACGGGGATACGCGGCGACGCGGCTGGATGATGTTGCCGCGCGAGCCGGCGTATCGAAAGGCACGCTGTACCTGTACTTCACCAACAAGGAAGAATTGTTCATGGCGGTGGTACGGGAAAACGTGGTGCCCGTGCTGGGTGAAGCGGAAAGCATCATCGGCAATTTTGAAGGTCCGACTTCTGCCCTGTTTCATGAAATTGCGTATGGCTGGTGGGAAAGAATTGGCAATACCAAGCTTTCCGGCATTTCGAAGTTGATGGTTGCAGAGTCAAGCAACTTTCCCGAAGTGGCAAAGTTTTACCATGATGAGGTGATTTCCCGCGGCAATGCCATGATCGCGCGCATGCTGGAGCGCGGCATCAGCCGTGGCGAATTCCGCAATATCGATGTCAGCCAAGCGATGAATGTGGTGTGCGCGCCGATGATCATGCTGATGCTGTGGAAGCATACATTCAGTACGCTCGAGACCAAAGCCATGCAGCCTGAAAAATATCTGGATAGCTTTATCGACCTTTTTCTGCACGGCGTCCTGAAACAGGAAGCTGCTCCAGTCAAATAAACAATGGATTTTCCATGCTGAAAAGACGTGGTTTCTGGATCATTCTGGCTACCTGCCTGCTGGTGGCGGGCGTCGCAGGCGCCATGCTGAAAAAGCCCGCGCCGGCCAAGCCGGACAACGCATCCATCCTGGCGTCCGTACCGGCGGCCATGGAATTCCTGCCCAGCGATGTGATGCATATCGGTAGCGGCGAGCTGCGCCAGCTGATGCCATTGTCGGGTTCGCTGCGCGCAGTCAATCAAGTCAGCGTGAAGGCGCGCATCCCGGGCGATATCCGCGAAGTGCTGGTGCGCGAAGGCGAAGCGGTGAAACCGGGCCAGGTGCTGGTAAGAATGGATACGCGCGACTATCAAGCTCGTCTCGATCAGGCCAGGGGCGCACTGCAAGCCGCGCGCGGACAGCTGGACATCGCCACCAAGGCGCGCGATAACAACAAGGCGTTGCTGGACAAGGGCTTCATTTCCAAGAATGCATTCGACAATGCATCGAGCCAGTACGACATCGCCCGCGCCAATGTCGAATCTGCGCGCGGCGCCCTCGATGTAGCCGAAAAGGCGCTCGGCGACACCGTAATCCGTACGCCGATTGCGGGGCTGGTCAGCAGCCGCATGGTACAGCCGGGCGAAAAGGTATCGGCCGACAATCGCCTGCTCGACGTGGTTGACCTGAGCCAGATGGAAATGGAAGCATCGGTTCCTGCCTCCGACATCGGCAACGTCGCCCTCGGCCAGGAAGTGCAGGTCACGGTCGAAGGCGTGTCCAAATCATTTATCGGCAAGGTGGCCCGCATCAACCCCGCCACGCAGGCCGGATCGCGTTCCATCTATGTCTATGTGCAGGTCGACAATCCTCAGAGTGCGCTGCGCGTGGGCATGTTCGGCGAAGCACAGCTCACGATGGCAAAGAAGTCCGGTGTGCTGACGGTTCCGCAATCGGCGGTGCAAAAGGATGGCGGCCAGCCTTTCGTCTATGCGATTGAAAGCGGCAAGCTCGTGCGCAAACCGGTCGCGCTGGGCATGCATGGCGACAATGGCAGCGGCGACGCGGTAGAAATCACCGGTGGACTGGAAAACGGCGCGCAGATCATCAAGGCCAATCTCGGCACACTGCGCACTGGCACCGCAGTGAAGATCCTGAATGTTGCAGCAGCCAATCCGCCCGCAGGCGGAACCAATGCAAGCACTGCAGCGCCCGCCGGCAACGGCGCAGCACAATGAGATTTTCCTGTCCCGTCACACAGCGCTGAAGGAAAACAACTCCCATGTGGTTCACCCGCATCAGTATCGGCAACCCCGTCCTTGCAACCATGATGATGATGGTGCTGGTCGTACTCGGCCTGTTTTCCTACCAGCGCCTGCGCGTCGATCAGTTTCCGGACATTACCTTTCCCGTGGTGGTGGTGCAGACCGACTATCCGGGCGCTTCTCCCGAGACGGTGGAATCCGACATCACGCGCAAGGTCGAGGAAAGCGTCAACACGATCAATGGCATCAAGAACCTGTTTTCACGCTCGTATGAAGGCAGCTCCGTCGTCATCATCGAATTCGACCTGACCATCGATCCGGCTCAGGCGGCGCAGGATGTGCGCGAAAAAGTGGCATTGGTCAAAGCCATCTTCCGGCGCGAGGTCAAGGAACCGCGCGTGATGCGCTTCGATCCGGCCGACCAGCCCATCATGTCGATTTCGGTCACCAGCGATCCGGCGCTCAAGCAGCGCGACATGCGCGAGCTGACCACGATCGCCGATCAGGTCGTCAAGAAACGTCTGGAAAACGTACGCGGCGTCGGTTCGGTGACACTCGTAGGCGGCGTCAAGCGCGAGATCCAAGTCTACGTGAAGCCGGGCGAGATGGAAGCGCTCGGGATCGGCATCGACCAGGTGATCAATTCGCTACGCAACGAGAACCAGGAATTACCGACCGGCGCCATCCGGTCGAGCGCCGATGAAAAAGTCGTGCAGATCCAGGGCAAGGTGAAGAATCCGCAAGACTTTGGCCGCATCATCGTCGCCCGGCGCGGCGGTCAGCCGGTCACCCTGTCGCAGATCGCCACCGTGGTCGACGGGCAGGAAGAACAGGAAAGCCTGGCGCTGTACAACGGCAAGCGCACGCTGGCGCTGCAGGTACTCAAGGCACAGGGACAAAACACCATCGATGTCGCCGACGGCATGAACGAAGCGCTGAAGGAACTGGAGCCGCGCATGACCGCGCTCTATCCCGGCATCAAGATCGATGTGATCAAGGATAGCTCGCGCCAGATCCGCACCGGCGTCGACAATGTGCGCCGCACGATGCTTGAAGGCGCGGCGCTGACTATCCTGATCGTGTTCCTGTTCCTCAATTCCTGGCGCTCGACCGTCATTACGGGACTGACCCTGCCGGTGGCGATTATCGGCACCTTCCTGTTTATGTACATCTTCGGCTTCACGATCAACATGATCACGCTGATGGCGCTGTCGCTCTGCGTGGGCCTGCTGATCGACGATGCGATCGTGGTGCGTGAAAACATCGTGCGCCATGCCGGCATGAAGATCAACGGACGCTACAAGGATCACCGCACCGCCTCGCTGGAAGGCACGGCCGAGATCGGTCTTGCAGTGCTGGCGACCACGTTCTCCATCGTTGCGGTGTTTTTGCCGGTGGGTTTCATGGGCGGCATCATCGGCCGCTTCTTCCACCAGTTCGGCATTACGGTGGTGGCCGCCGTGCTGATTTCGATGTTCGTGTCGTTCACGCTCGATCCGATGCTGTCATCGATCTGGAAAGACCCGGTGGTACATGGCCATGAAGGCGCTGATACGCGGCGCAATCTGTACCAGCGCACGATAGGCCGCGTGCTCGGCCAATTCGACCGCCTGGTGCAATGGATGTCGCGCACGTATCAGAATCTGCTCGCCTGGTCGCTGAAGCGGCGCGTGCTGACGCTCGTCATCGCGATCGCCACTTTCGTTGCGGGACTGGCGATTCCTGCCAGCGGCTTGATCGGAACGGAATTCGTGCCGCAGGGCGACTACTCGGAAATCGGCGTGACCTACTATACACCGGTCGGCTCCTCGCTGGAATTCACCGAAAGCAAGAGCCAGCAGGTCGAGCGCACGCTGCGCGAGTTTCCGGAAATGCGAGATCTGTACACCACGATCAACACCGGAGCAGCGCAGGGCAAAAATTACGTGACCACCTTCATGCGCCTGGTCCCGCGCACCGAGCGTGAGCGCAGCACCGGCCAACTTGCCAATCCGATACGTCAGCGGTTATTGCAGGTAGCCGGCATCACGGTGACGCATGTCGGCTCGCTTGACGGCGTCGGCGGCGACAATAAGCAGTTGCGCCTGAGTCTGCAAGGCACGGACTTGAAACAGCTTGCACGCCTGACCGAGGAAGCACTGACAAAGATTCGCGCGGTGCCGGGGGTAGTCGATCTCGATTCCAGCCTGAAGGCGGAAAAGCCGACCATCGCGATTGAACCACGACGCGATATCGGCGCCGATCTCGGCGTGGGTGTGGCGCAGATCGGCAATGCCTTGCGGCCTCTGCTGGCGGGCGATGAAACCACAACCTGGCGCGCACCCGACGATGAAAACTACAACGTCAAGGTGCGCCTTGCGCCATCCGACCGCAACAATGCGGATGATCTGTCACGCCTGATGCTGGCCAGTTCGCAAACCAATGCCGACGGCACGCCAAAGATGGTCGCGCTGCGCCAGGTCGCCACCATCACGCCATCGACCGGCGCCAACCAAATCAACCGGCGCGACCTCAATCGCGAAGTCGAATTGTCGGCCAACGTGGTCGGCCGCTCGGCTGGCGAAGTCAGCGCCGAGGTGCGCAAGGTACTCGACGGCATGAACTGGCAACCCGGCTATCGCTACCAGATGGGCGGCTCGACCAAGAACATGCAGGAATCCTTTGGTTACGCGTTGTCGGCACTGGCGCTGGCGATCATCTTCATCTACATGATCCTGGCATCGCAATTCGCCAGCTTCCTGCAGCCGATTGCGATCATGTCGGCGCTGCCGATGACGCTGATCGGCGTGTTCCTGGCGCTGATGTTTTTCCGTTCGACGCTGAACATGTTTTCCATCATCGGCTTCATCATGCTGATGGGTCTGGTGACCAAGAATGCGATTCTGCTGGTCGACTTTGCCAATCAGGCGCGCAAGGCCGGCGCGGAACGCACCGAGGCATTGCTGGAAGCCGCGCATGTGCGTCTGCGTCCAATCCTGATGACCACGCTGGCCATGGTGTTCGGCATGGTGCCGCTGGCTTTCGGTCTGGGTGAAGGCTCGGAACAGCGGGCGCCGATGGGGCAGGCGGTCATCGGCGGCATCATCACCTCTTCCCTGCTGACATTGGTCGTGGTACCGGTGATTTACACCTATCTTGACGATTTTGCATCATGGGCGCGCCGCAAATGGCACGGCGCAGGAGTTGACACCCATCGCGGCGCGGCCGCAACACCGGTGCTACAGAGCAAAAACGATGATGCCGTTTGATAAAATAGCGAGTTCGTCTCCAACCCACTACCGAGTCCCGACATGAATATCGAACAAGCCCGTTTCAACATGATCGAACAGCAGATCCGTCCCTGGGATGTGCTCGCACTCGACGTTCTCGAACTGCTGACTGTCGTCAAGCGCGAAGGCTTCGTGCCGGACGCTTACAAGAGCCTTGCTTTCGTCGACACACAGATTCCGCTGCCGGGCGGCGAATCGATGTTCGCGCCCAAAATGGAAGCGCGCATCCTGCAGGAAGTCGCCCCAAAAAAACATGAGACCGCACTGGAAATCGGTGCCGGTTCCGGCTACATGGCAGCCCTGCTGGCCCACAAGGCACGCCACGTGACCACCGTCGAAATCAATCCCGAACTCAAGGCGATGGCGGAACAAAATCTGTCCGCTCACGGCATCACCAATGTCGACGTGGTTCAGGGCAATGGCGCGCAGGGCTGGGGCAATGGCGATGCGCAGTATGACGTGATCGTGATCTCCGGCTCGCTGCCGCTGCTGCCGGATACCTTCCTCAAACAACTGAAGATCGGCGGCCGTCTATTCGCAATCGTCGGCGAACCGCCAGTGATGTCGGCCCAGCTCATTACCCGCAAGTCCGAAACCGCCTACGACACGACGACGGTTTTTGAAACCGACGTCAAACCGCTGCGCGACGCGATTGCGCCGTCTCAGTTCACTTTCTAGGACCGCCATCATGCAAACTCTTACCGCTCCAGAACTGGCTGCATGGCTTGCCGATGCGACGCGCCAGAAGCCGGTGTTGCTGGACGTGCGCGAACCCTGGGAATACCAGACCTGCCACATCGCGGATTCGCTGGCGATTCCGATGAATACGGTTCCGGCACGCATGCAAGAACTCGATGACGAAGCCGCTATCGTCTGCATCTGCCATCACGGCGCGCGCAGCATGTCGGTGGCCGCATTCCTCGAACGCAACGGCTTTGCCAATGTGATCAACCTGACCGGCGGCGTGCATGCCTGGGCGCTGCAGGTCGATCCATCCATGCCTACCTATTAACTACCCTCACTGAGATACCCCGGAGAACTCCCAATGCGGAAAACTGCGCTCGCCACCCTGCTTGCCGGCACTTTCATGTCGCTCAATGCGCATGCCATCGACTTGCTGCAGGTGTATCGCGAGGCGCTCGCCAACGATGCGGTGTATGCCAGCGCGCGTTCGACGCTGGCCGCGGGGCAGGAACGGGTCATCCAGGGGCGCGCCGGCCTGTTGCCGCAAGTCGGCGTCGGTGGCAGCTATACCCGCAGTGACCTCGATGCGAGCGCTGCCGGTATTGCCGCCAGCCGCAGTTTCAACGCCAACAGCTATAGCGTATCGCTGTCTCAGCCGCTGTTCCGCGTTGCCAACTGGGAGCAATACCAGCAGAGCAAGCTGTCGGTCGCGGTCAGCGAAGCGCAATTCGGGCAGGCGCAGCAAGATTTGATCGTACGCGTGTCGCAGGCGTATTTCGACGTGCTGGCGTCGCAGGATGCACTGGCGTCGGTACAGGCGCAGAAAAGCGCAATCACCGAGCAGCTCGCGTCGGCAAAGCGTAACTTTGAAGTGGGTACTGCGACGATCACCGACAGCCATGAAGCGCAGGCACGCTACGATCTGGTGATCGCGCAAGAGTTTGCCGCGCAGAACGATCTCGAAATCAAGCGCACCGCCCTGCAGCAAATCATCGGCAAGCCCGCCGGCAACCTCGCCACCCTGCGTCCGGGCATCAAGCTGGCGGGACCGGAACCGACAGTAGTCGACAACTGGGTGCAAAGCGCCGAACAGCAAAACTTCGGCGTCATCAGTCAGCAACTCGCACTGGAAATCGCACAACGCGAAATCAAGCGCAATCGCGCGGGCCATTACCCGACCGTCGATCTGGTCGCCAGCCGCAATCACACGAATCAGACCGGCAGCATCACGAGCGCAACCGGCAGCGTAGCCGATACCAACGTGATCGGCGTGCAATGGAATATTCCCTTGTTCGCCGGCTTCGCGATCGACAGTCGCGTGCGGGAGGCAATTGCCCTTGAAAATCGCACCCGTTCGGATGTGGAGAATGCGCGCCGCATCGCTGCTCAAGGCGCGCGTCAGGCTTTCCTCGGTGTGAATTCAGGCCTGGCGCAAGTCAGAGCCCTGGAAGCCGCAGAAGTGTCCAGCCAATCGGCGCTGGATTCGAACCGACTTGGCTATCAGGTGGGCGTACGCATCAACATCGACGTCCTGAATGCGCAGCAACAGTTGTTTTCCACCCGTCGCGACCTCTCACGGGCACGCTACGACACCATCGTCAACGGCTTGCGTCTAAAGTCGGCAGCCGGTGTGCTGAAGGAAGAAGACCTGGCGCAGGTGAATGCCTTGCTGGTGCAGTGAGGCACGAGCGAACTCACTAGGGCATCTCAGAGCGCTCGACCAGCGGCATGCGGCGAGTCAGCAAAGCCGATACCTGTTCAGCAGGCCTCGGTTCGGCGAAATAGTAGCCCTGCATGACGTCGCAACCGGCACTGCGCAGGAAGTCTAGTTGTGCCGCCGTTTCGACGCCTTCTGCGACCACCGACAGGCCGAGACTGTGGGCCATCGCAATGATGGCGCTCGTGATTGCCTCGTCGTCTCCGTTACCGGGAATATCGCGCACAAAGGTGCGGTCGATTTTCACCTGATCGATAGGAAAGCGCTTCAGGTACGCCATTGATGAATATCCGGTGCCGAAATCATCGATTGACAGGCGTATGCCTTCGGTTTGCAGACGCTCCAGCAATTCGACGTTCACCTTGACGTTATCCATCAGCACGCTTTCGGTGATTTCCAGTTCGAGTTGCCCGGGACTCACGCCGTTGTCATGCAGAGCATCGAGAATATCGCGCAGCAAATGCGGATCACGCGTCTGACGTACCGACAAATTCACCGACACATTGATCGTTCCCAGTCCGGCTTCGCGCCACAGGGCAACCTGGCGACATGCGGTGCGTAACACCCATCGCCCGATAGGCACGATCATTCCGCTGTCTTCGGCCACGGGAATGAATTCCGCCGGACTGATCAATCCGGTTTCCGGATGATTCCAGCGCAGCAGCGCTTCAAGCCCGACCAGGCGGCCGTCATGCAAGCTGACCTGCGGCTGGTAATACAGCAGCAATTCGCCACGCTCCATTGCCTTGCGCAGATTGGTTTCCAGCGACAGGCGATTGCGTACCCGCCGGTCCAGTTCCGGATGGAATTTTTCATAGGCATTCTTGCCCTTGCCCTTGGCCTGGTACATCGCCGTATCGGCATTGCGCGTCAGCGTTTCCAGATCGCGTGCGTCGGCCGGATAGCGGCTGATGCCGACACTGGCCGTGACGTAGATTTCATGCACGTCAACGTCGAAGGGCGCGGTCAGTGCGGCAAGAATGCGCTCCGCGGCGCCCTCGCCATCCGATGCGCCGACCGATTCGAGAATGACCGCGAATTCGTCGCCGCCTATGCGGCACAGCACATCGCCGCTGCGCAGGCATTCGAGCAGCCGGCGCGCAACCACCTTGAGCAGGATATCGCCGCTATGGTGCCCGAGAGTGTCATTGACGATCTTGAAATTGTCGAGATCGAGCAAGAGCAGGCCGACACTGCCGCCGTGCTGGTCGACGCGCGACAGTGCAAATGCCAACCGCTCGTTGAATGCATGCCGGTTCGGCAAACCGGTGATCGAATCGATATGCGCCAGGTAATCCAGGTGCGCTTCGGCACGCTTGATCACCTTGCGCATGCGCGACACCAGCAGATAGGCAATACCGAGCGAGCCGATCGCAACCGCAAGCATCATGCCGGCATAGGCACCGAGCCGTCCATATAACTGCGTGAGGTTGGCACGCAATACCACATGACCGATGCCGCGCTTCTCGGCTTCGACGCGTCGCGCAAGGAGCAAATGGCGCAAGCCGAAACGGTGGCCGTCCTCGATCAGTCCCGGTCCGGGAGTGCTGACTTTCGACGCGTCTTCGCGCTGGTACGATGCAAGCACCGTACCGTTCACATCGAATATCGCGGCCGCTTCTATGCTGGGCGACGCGGACAACACGGCCAAGGTTTCTCCGCTTGCACGGCTGTCATGGAACAGGACCGCCGCAACGCTGTTTTCGCTGATGATGCGCGCCTGTACGCTGACGTCTTCCACCATCGCATTACGCAATGACAGAAACTGAAACACGATCAGCAACACGCCAGCTACCAGCAATGCCGCTACCGCCGTAGCCAGGTTGGCAAGATTCATCCAGTGACCGATGCGTCCCTGCCCTGCAACCGGTTGCGCGCTCATTGGGCCGTCCTTGCCAGGCGCAAGAGTTTGGAACTCAGCCCCAGTCTCGCAAGTCGTGCCGCCCGCATGTCGACATCGAATACCACACGATTTCCTTCTGCGCCTAAAGCGATGATGCTGCCATCGAGCCTGATTTCCTCGTCATCCGATACGGTCAGCACAGGCGCACCGTCGACCGCTTTGCGAATCTGCGTCCAGCGTTCGCGGTCGCCGCTATCGACAAACAGCACGTGACAGATTCGCAAGTTGTCCAGTGTGGCGAGCGAGCGCACCGCGATCCGATATCCCTTGATGGATCGGTCGTTGAGTGCCGCCATTGCAGGGCGCATGGCACTGTTTGCATGGATGCAGATATTCAATGCGTTTCCTTCGAACGTCGTATCGGACGGCCAATCCGTAAACAGCACGAAGTTGTAGACGAATGCCGCCTTGAGGTCTTGCTCGGGCACGGGCTGCGCGATCGCCATGGCAGGCAGCATGCTTGCCGCGGTGAGGCCGCATGCGATCAACTGACGTGTACGAGACGCTCTGGTTGTCATCAGAATGCGTAGCTTAGTCTGATCCGCATCGTGCGGCCGTTCTGACGGATCAGGTCCTGCACATGTTCTGCCGCACCGGGATCGACATACTGCCGGTCAAACAGGTTGTAAATGCTGGCCGAGAGTTCGAGGCCGGGCGCAATGCGCACCGACGACAAGGTCAGGTTGGCCAGCCAGAATGCTTCCGCGTAGCCTTGCAGGCTATTTCGCCGGGCAACGTATTGCGCTTCCAGGCCGGCGCGCCAGGAGCGATATACCGGCGCGGAGAGGTTCAGCTTGGCAAGATGACGCGGCGTGTTCGGCAGCTTGGCGCCGGTAGCGCTGTCGTTCGTACGTTGCCAACTATAGCTGGCACGCATGCGTGCGCCACGCGCCCACGCCCTCTCCAACTCTGCCTCGACCCCGTGCGCAGTTGCCCTGCTCAGATTGCCGTAGATCAGCAGGCCGTCTGTCGGATCGACGGCCTGGCTGATCAGGTTCGACACCGTGTTGCGAAACGCGGAAGCAATCACGCGCGTGTCCGCAGCCAGCTGATGTTCCGCCGCCAACTCCAGGGTGCGTATGCGTTCCGCCTTAAGATCGGGATTGGCCCGCTGACCGCCTGCGCCAGCCATCGCGTAATACATCTCGAAAGCATTCGGTTCGCGGAACGCCTTTCCATACAAGGCCTTGACGGTGGTCGCCGGGGTAAGCTTGCGGATCAATGCCAGACGCGGATTGAAGGTTCCGCCGTGCGAGTCGCTCCAGTCGTAGCGCATGCCGGCATTGAGCAGCAGGTCTTTGCTCAGCGTCATTTCATCCTGCACATACACGCCGCTTCGGCTGCCTGCGCGCCGGTCGTCCAGATTGAACACAAATGGGTCGACATCGAAATTGAATTGCCCGCGCCGGTAGTCGCGTCGGTATTCCGCGCCCGCCACCGTCTTGTGGCCGGCGAAGCGGGTGGTGATCAGCTTGGTTTCGCCGCCCCACCAGCGCGAGCGCGATCCATCGCGATTGATCAAAACCGGGGGCAAGTCATAGAGGTAATCGCCATCGTAGTCATAACGCCCCCAATACAGGTGCGACGACAATTCGCTGTCACTATCGAGCCGGGTCCGGTAACCGACGTTGACCATGCTTTGCACATCGACCGTATGGGATCGCGGGTCGTTGAAAACCTGGCTGAACGAAGCGGTAGGAACCCCTTTGGTCCGTTCGGCATGTGCGATCGACATCGTCAGCGGACCGATTGCACCTTTCAGGAAGACACGGTCGGCACGGTCATGATCGCGATGCGTTGCAATGCCGCCGCTGCCGGGCGGGTTGTCGAATTCCGGGTAATACAGATCGGCACCGCGCTCGCGATAACTGGTCGCCGAAATCAGCAGATCAAGACCCTCCGCATTGCGCATGCCGTAGCTGGCCCTAAGCTTGCGCTCGCCGTGGCTTCCGCCCTCGACGGCAACTCTGGAACCGGGCAAATCACTGCCTCGCTTGGTCAGGACATTGATGACGCCGAAAAATGCATTCGCTCCATAGATCGATGAACCTGGACCGGGAACGAATTCCACGCGCTCGATGAGGTCGACATCGACGATGAATTCGGTGCCGATTGGCGCCTGATCATAAACGCCGTCATTGATGCGGTTGCCATCGACCAGCAGCAGAAAACGCGTGTTGTAATCGCCCGGCCGCAGGAATCCGCGCGCGCCGAGATAATCGTAATTGCGATCGTAATTCAGATACAGTCCGCGCATGCTGCGCAGGATATCGGCCAGCGTACGCCAGCCGTATGCCTTGATATCAGCGGCGGTGACGACCGAAACGGCGGAAGGTGCCTCGGTGATTTTCTGCGAAAACTTCGAGGCGCTATACACTTCCAGCGTAAGCAGACGCTCGATCGGCAAGGCTGGCAGATCTATTCCCAGGTCAGCGGCGTGTACGGCCTCGCCTCCGGACAATGCGGCAAGGCATGCGCAGAGTATGGCGATACGTCGCCGGTGAAACCCCGGCCTGAAAGAAGCAAAACGGTTTTGCATCCAATGACCCTTGCTCGAATGGGCACGTGCGATCCGGAAGGGACTTCGCTTTCAATGATTCGGGTCCGACATGGACAAACCGAGAGAGCTACCTGCTTTGGATTCTAACCGACGATGACGAATAAGAATGTCTTTCGGCAATATTTTCGTTTTTGCAATGCACAATATGTAGCATGCCTGCACGGCGAGTAACCGGCAGCCAACAAGAAGCCAGTGAGCCGCTATTTCATTCGCAAGCTCGTTGCATGACGCAAGGTATCGAGCGCGGCATCGACAAGGCGTTCCGCGCAGTCGGCGAGGTCAAAGGTATCGGGGGCAAACAGCCAGTTATTAAGTATGCCGTTCAATGTTGCACGCAGAGATATGGATCCAAGCTTGATATCGAGATCCTGCGGCAGCTGACCTAATGCAATGGCATTGCCAAGTACGCGCTCGACATTGCTGCTTCCTTCCAGATAGCACTCTTTCTGCCGAATCATGATCGGATCGTTTGCATCGACGAATTCGCATTTGTGGTACAGGATGTCGAATACTTTTCGCGAATGCGGATTGGTGACCGCTTCGACCAGTACGAAAATGCAGGTTCGCCGTAGTTGCCCAAGAGGATCGACTTCCGCCGGATCGACATTTGCTTCGACCATCGCCTCCATTGGGAGACGAATGCGATCACACATTGCGTCGAACAGGTCGCCCTTGTTCTTGAAATGCCAATAGATGGCACCACGGGTAACCTTGGCCGCATCCGCCACGTCGGCCAAGGTCGTACGCCCTACCCCGTGGGCGTGGAACACGTCCTCCGCTGCATCGAGGATGCGATTGCGGGTTTCCTGCGCTTCTTCCTTTGTACTTCTTGCCATGGCAAAGATATTTCTTCAACAAGGATATGATTTACGGTTATCCAGCCATCGCTGGTCGGCACATACATACATTCACGTATGTATGTATAATAGCAGGTCTACGTTTGAAAAAACACCGCTGATGGAGGTCGATGTGCTCGCCACCGCCCGCCCATCCTTCCCGCAGCCATGAAAACCTTCTTATCTTGCGACTATTTATGAGTGCTCTTCGTTATGTCCCGTGCATCCTTGCGCTTGCCGGCACATTGTCCGTACTGACCGGCTGCGGCGATAAGACTGCCAATGCGCAGACACCTCAGGGCGGCATGCCGCCGCCGGAAGTGTCGATTGTTACCGTTGCTCCGCAACGCCTGGTGATGACAACCGAATTGCCCGGCCGTGTCGAGGCGACCCGCGTCGCACAGGTGCGGGCGCGTGTACCCGGCATCGTTCTCAAACGCGTGTTTCGCGAAGGCGCCGATGTCAAGGCAGGCGAAGTGCTGTTCCGCATCGATCCGGGCCCTTACCAGGCAAGCTTCAACAGTACCGTCGCGGCAGTGGCGAAAGCCGAAGCCAACCTGGCTCAGGCCAATCTGAAAGTTCAACGCTACAAGCCGCTGGTGGAAACCAACGCCATCAGCAAGCAGGAATATGACGATGCACTGACTGCGCAAAAGCAGGCCACGGCGGATCTGGCGACTGCCAAGGCGACGCAGGAAACGGCCCGCCTCAATCTTGGATATGCCACCGTCAACGCGCCGATCTCCGGCCGCATCGGACGTGCTCAAGTCACCGAGGGCGCACTGGTCGGCCAGGGCGAAGCCACGCCGCTGGCGACCATCCAGCAACTCGATCCGGTATACGTCAACCTGACCCAGTCCAGCACTGACCTGCTGCAATTGCGCCGCGCGCTGGCGAACGGACAACTCAAGCGCGTCGGCAAGGACGAGGCAAAGGTGACACTGCTGTCTGAAGATGGCAGCGCCTATCCGCATGCGGGCAAGCTGCTGTTTTCCGATATCGCGGTCGATGAAAGTTCGGGCGCGGTGACGCTGCGCGCCGAATTCCCGAATCCGGACCGCATGTTGCTGCCAGGCATGTATGTGCGCGCACAGCTCGAACAGGCAGTGACTGAAAATGCGATCACCGTTCCACAACAGGCGGTCACGCGCGACCTGAGCGGCGCCACGGTCATGCTGGTCGGCGCGGACGACAAGGCCGTGGCCCGTCCGATCAAGACCGCACGCTCGCAAGGCAATAGCTGGGTGGTGAGCGAAGGCTTGAAGGCAGGCGATCGCGTAATCGTCGAAGGCTTGCAGAAGGTCAAGCCGGGTGCTGCGGTCAAACCGGTGCCATGGCAATCGGCACCGGACGCACCAGCATCCGCAAACAACGCGAACGGTGCGGACAGCCAGCAACAAAAAACGAAATAAGACCATTGCGCACCACATGACTCATCCGCAATGTGTTTTCCCTATCTGCAGCTTCTTGCGCCTGCACGCGCATGAAGGCTGCATCGCGACCGGCATTGTTTCCAGCCGCGCCGGTCGCGCTCAATAACGGAGCCCTGCATGGCAAAGTTTTTCATCGATCGCCCGGTATTTGCCTGGGTTATCGCACTCTTCATCCTGCTTGCGGGAGCATTGTCGATCACACGCTTGCCGATCGCGCAATATCCGACCATTGCCCCGCCGGCGGTCCAGATCACGGCCAACTATCCCGGCGCGACTGCAAAAACGCTCGACGATAGCATCATCAGCCTGATCGAACAGGAAATGAACGGCGCCGAAGGCTTGCAATACATCGAGTCCCAAGCGCAGGCGAACGGCCAGGCGCAGATCACCGTCACCTTCCTGCCCGGCACCAACCCCGATCTTGCCGCCGTCGATGTGCAAAACCGCCTGAAGCGGGTCGAAGCCCGTCTGCCGCAAGCGGTTACCCAGCAAGGCGTGCAGGTGACCAAGGCGCGCAACAACTTCCTGCTGTTCACCACCTTGTCCTCCACCGATGGCCGGCTCGATCCGATTGCGCTGGGCGATTACATCTCACGCAATGTGCTCAATGAACTCAAGCGCGTGCCCGGCGTGGGCCAGGCCCAATTGTTCGGCACCGAGCGCGCGATGCGGATCTGGATCGACCCCGCCAAGCTGGTGGGACTGAAGCTGACGCCGGCCGATGTCAACAATGCGATTCGTGCGCAGAATGCCCAGGTCGCCTCGGGCACGCTGGGTGAACTGCCCAATCCGACCACGCAGCAAATCACCGCGCCCATCGTCATCACCGGCCAGCTGTCTACGCCGGAAGAATTCGGTGGCATCGTGCTGCGCGCCAATCCCGACGGGTCCACCGTGCGCCTGCGCGATGTCGCCCGCATCGAAATCGGCGGCCAGGTGTATGCGACGTCGGCGCGCCTGAACGGCCAGCCGACGGCCGCGGTCGGCGTGCAGCTTTCGCCGACGGCCAACGCGCTTGCCACCGCGAAGGCGGTACGCCAGCGCATGGATGAGTTGTCACGCTATTTCCCGGCCGGCGTGAAATACGAAATTCCGTACGACACCTCGCGCTTCATTCAGATTTCCATCGAAGAAGTTGTCAAGACACTGCTGGAAGCGGTCCTGCTGGTGTTCCTGGTGATGTATCTGTTCCTGCAGAATTTCCGCTATACGCTGATCCCGACCATCGTGGTGCCGGTTGCATTGATGGGTACCTTCGCGATGATGCTGCTGTTCGGTTTTTCGATCAACGTGCTGACGATGTTCGGCATGGTGCTCGCCATCGGCATTCTGGTCGACGATGCCATTGTCGTCGTCGAAAACGTCGAACGCATCATGAGCGAGGAAGGCTTGTCGCCGCGCGAGGCGACGCGCAAGGCGATGGGCCAGATCACCGGCGCGATCATCGGCATCACGCTGGTGCTGGTCGCGGTGTTCCTGCCGATGGCGATGTTCGGCGGCGCGGTCGGCGCGATCTACCGCCAGTTTTCACTGTCGATGGTGTCGTCGATGGTGTTCTCGGCGCTGATGGCGCTGACGCTGACGCCGGCGCTGTGCGCGACGCTGCTCAAACCGGTGGAAGCAGGCCATCACCACGAGAAGCGCGGCTTCTTCGGCTGGTTCAATCGCGGCTTCAACCGTACGGCGACCAGTTACCAGGGCATGGTCGCACGCATGCTCGGCAAGACCGGACGCTACATGCTGATCTTCGCCTTGATCGTCGGCTGCGTCGGCCTGCTCTACGCGCGCCTGCCGACCTCCTTCCTGCCGCAGGAAGACCAGGGATACCTGATCACTAACATCCAGTTGCCGCCGGGCGCAAGCGCGAACCGGACTGTACAGGTGCTGGAACAGGTCGAGCAGTATTACCTGAAGCAGCCCGGCGTCGCGCGCGTAGTCGGCGTGCTCGGCTTCAGCTTCTCGGGCAGCGGACAGAATGCCGCGCTGGTCTTCACACCACTCAAGGACTGGAGCGAACGCGACAAGAATCAATCGGCCACCGCCATCGCCGGCAAAGCCTTCGGCGAGTTTTCCAAGATCAAGGATGCCATCGTGTTTCCGTTGAGCCCGCCGCCGATTCCGGAGCTTGGCAATGCGACCGGCTTCACGATGCGTCTGCAGGACCGTGGCGGCGTCGGACATGACGCACTGCTTGCCGCGCGTAAGCAGTTGCTGGACATGGCAGGACAGAGCAAGGTGCTGGCCGAGGTGCGCCCGGAAGGACTGGAAGATACCTCGCAGTTGCAGATCAGCATTGATCGGGACAAGGCCAATGCCTTGGGCGTCTCGTTCTCCGATATCAATGCCACGCTGTCCACATCGCTCGGTTCGTCCTACATCAACGACTTCCCGAACCAGGGACGCCAGCAGCGCGTCGTGGTGCAAGCCGAAGCGCAGCAACGGATGCAGCCGGAAGACTTGCTGCAGCTGTATGTGCGCAATGCCAAAGGCAACATGGTGCCGTTCTCCGCATTCACCACATCGAACTGGATACTCGGTCCGGTGCAACTGTTCCGCTACAACGGCTATCCGGCGATGAAGATTTCCGGCGGTCCGGCGCCCGGCCGCAGTACCGGCGAAGCAATGGAAGAGATGGAACGCCTGGTAAGCCAGCTTCCGCCCGGCATCGGCCTCGAATGGACCGGCCAGTCGCTGGAAGAAAAGACTTCCGGCGCACAGGCTCCGGCGCTGTTCCTGCTGTCCCTGCTGGCGGTATTCCTGGTGCTCGCCGCGCTGTATGAAAGCGCCACGATACCGATCTCGGTATTGCTGGTGGTACCGCTGGGTATCCTTGGCGCGCTGCTAGGCGCGACCATGCGCGACATGCCGAACGATGTGTACTTCAAGGTCGGCCTGATCGCGATCATCGGCCTGTCGGCGAAGAATGCGATCCTGATCATCGAATTCGCCAAGGACTTGCAGGCCGAAGGGCGCGACCTGATCGAGGCGACGCTGGAAGCAGTACACCTGCGATTCAGGCCCATCATCATGACCTCGCTCGCCTTCATTCTCGGCGTACTGCCATTGGTGATCGCAAGCGGTGCCGGCTCCGCCAGCCAGCGCGCGATCGGCACCGGTGTCATGGGCGGCATGATTACCGCCACCGTGCTCGCCGTGTTCCTGGTACCGGTATTCTTCGTGGTCGTACGCAAGCTCTTCAAGGATAGTGAACGCCAGAAGCGCTTCCACGCCGCGCACTCGCATTTGCATGAGGATTACACGCAATGATCAAGCAATTGACATCCCTGCTGCTGCTCGCCGGTGTGCTGAGCGGCTGCTCGCTGGCGCCGACCTATGAACGTCCTGCGGCGCCGATCGCCACCGCCTATTCCTTCGATCCGGGCCAGGGTCCGGCAAGCACCGCTGGCTGGCGCGAATTCTTTCCAGACCAGCGCCTGCAAGCCCTGATTGCCGCCGCGCTCGAAAACAATCGCGACCTGCGCATCGCCGCCTTGCGTATCGAAGAAGCGCGTGCGCAGTACAACATCCAGTCGGCCGATCTGTTGCCCAGCCTAAATGCGGGCGTCAGCGGTGCGCGTGCGCGCACGGCGGCGGGCATCAATCCGCTCGGCGTGTCCACCGTCAGCAGTTCCTATCAGGTCGGCCTCAGCCTCGCGGCATTCGAGTTGGATTTCTTTGGCCGCGTACGCAGCCTGAACGATGCGGCGCTGGCGCAATTTCTGGCAACCGAAGAAGCCGCCCGCTCGGCGCGCATTTCGCTGATTGCCGAAGTGGCGAAGGCATATCTCGCCGAGCGTGCGTTCGCGGAACAGTATGAGCTTGCGCGCAAGACCTTTGAAAGCCGGCAAACCGCCTACAAACTCGCGCAGCAGCGTTTCGAAGTGGGCGCCTCATCCGCGCTTGACCTGCGCCAGAGCGAGACGCTGGTGCAGACCGCACGCGCATCGCTTGCCACGCTGACCCGGCAACGCGCTCAGGCGGCCAATGCGCTGACCCTGCTGGTGGGTCGGCCGCTGACCGACCTGCCGCCCGAAGTCGCCCTGTCCGAGCAAAACCTGGTCACCGATATCCCGGCCGGCCTGCCTTCGGATCTGCTGACACGGCGTCCGGACATTCGTGCCGCCGAGCAGCGGCTGCAGGCATCCAATGCCAATATCGGTGCGGCGCGCGCAGCTTTCTTTCCACGCATATCGCTGACGGCAGGCATAGGCACCGCTAGTAACGAATTGTCGGGCCTGTTTGAAGCCGGATCGCGCACCTGGTCGTTCGCACCGCAACTGTTGCTGCCCATCTTCGATGCCGGCCGCAACAGCGCGAACCTCAATCTTGCGGAAGTGCGCAAGAACGTCGCGATCGCCGACTATGAAAAAACCATACAGACCTCGTTCCGCGAAGTATCCGATGCGCTCGCGGCACGCGCGACGCTGGATGAACAGATCGATGCACAGCGTGCGGTGCAGGAAGCGCAGGCTGAACGGCTCAAGCTGGCCGACCTGCGTTACCAGAACGGCGTGGCCAGCTCGCTGGATGTGCTCGATGCGCAACGTGAACTGTTTTCTGCGCAGCAAGCTCTGATTCAGGCGCGCCTGCTGCGTTTGACGAATGCGATCGATTTGTATCGTTCGCTGGGTGGCGGGTTGAATGAAGTGACGGTGGCGGACAAGAAGTAAAGTCGGGCCACCTGCTGAAACGCCGAGCATCGGGTTCCTTCAAGAAGAGAAGGAACCCGGCACAACGCTGCGATATCACGCAATCAGCGGCGCTAGCAAGGCCATGGTGCGCGCAGTCGCTCCACGATGCTGGTATGCAAAGGCAAGTGCGCGTTCACCCATGCCGATGCGCTCTTGAGGGGAGGTCAGCAGACGTTGTGCTTCGCTCACCATCTCCGTCGCATTTGCCATTCTCAGCGCAGCCCCTGCGGCAATCGCATCGTCACTGACCTCAGTGAAATTGAAGGTATGCGGACCAATCAGCACCGGCTTGCCGACCGCGCAAGCTTCGATCAGGTTTTGCCCACCCAGCGGCAAGAGACTGCCGCCGATATACGCGAGGTCGCAAGCAGTGTAGTAAGCAAACATTTCCCCCATTGAATCGCCAAGCAGCACGCGGGTATCTGCTGCGACCGGCATATTTGCCATCGCAGATCGCCGCACCAGCGCTAGCCCACGCCCCTGCACCATGCGCACGACTTCATCAAAGCGTTGTGGATGGCGCGGCACGATGAGCAGTAACGCATCGCCTGTTTCTGTTGTCTGCCACGCATCGAGGATGAGCTCTTCTTCCCCTTCCCTCGTGCTGGCGCAAAGGAATACCGGGCGAGCGCCAATTTGATGGCGCATTGCCATGCCCTTGTCCACGGCTTCCTTCGTTGGCGCAACATCGAACTTGACACTGCCGGTGACGTGCACGTTAGGCGCACCAAGCAAAGCGATGCGTGCCGCATCGGCCTGCGTCTGCGCAGCGACGCACGTCATTGCCTGCGCAGGCTCAGTCATCAACGCGGACAGGCGCTGCGCCTTGGCCAGCGAGCGCTCGGACAAGCGCGCGTTGACCAGCGCGACAGGCACACGATGGCTGACGCATTGCGCCATCACATTCGGCCAGACTTCGGTTTCCATCAAGATGCAGATACGCGGCTTGAAGTGTCGTAGAAAGCGGCCGACCATCCAGCCGGTATCGTAGGGAAGATAAGACTGCACGATGCGTGGCGCGTGCTTGCCGAACAACGCCTGGCCGGTTGCACGGCCGGTCGGCGTCATATGCGTAAGCAGGATGCCATACGTCGGATATGCGTCCAGCAAGGCATCCACCAGCGGCTCGGCCGCGCGCGTCTCCCCGACGGATACCGCATGCAACCAAATCAGCGCCGGTGGCGGATGCTGGCGGTAAAAACCGAAACGTTCACCGAGGTTGCGGCGATAGCCGGGCTCCTTGCGGCCGCGCAGCCATAGCCGGAAGGCTACCAGCGGCAACGCCAGCCACCATGCAATCGAGTACAGAATGCGCATCCGTCAGATCCTGTGAAAAACCGCGCGCGGCTCAGCGTTTGCCATTCGCACCGCCAAGCAGGCTGTTGATCGCGCCAGCGACATCGGCAACCGAAGGCGGCGCACCCTGCTCCCCGAGATTGATGATATTGCCCGACCAGTTGCCCTCGGTCTTCCAGCGTGGCGAATCGCAATACAGTTCTATGGTGGGCCGGTTGTAAGCGGCGGCGATATGGGTCAGGCCGGTATCGACGCCGATGGCGAGCGCCGCGCGCTGCGCGAACAATACCGCTTCCATCATCGACAGCCTGGGCAGGATTTGCGCATTCGGCATTTGCGCGGCAAGCCGCTGTGCCACCGCGTACTCTGCATCATTGCCCCACGCCAGCAGCACCGGCAAACCGCGCCGGTCGAGCAAGTGCGACAGCTGAACCCAGTTACCCGACGCCCATTGCTTGGAAGCACGCGCGGTCGCATGAAAGAATGCGGCATAAGGCCGCTCGGGCAGCCATGCCGGAAGCGCATCGAAGTGCGGCGGCTGCAACATGAAATCGGCGGGCGTGTCGACCGTATAGCCAAGTCCGGCGGCCGCGACCAGCCGCCCGCGCAACACCGCATGGGTATGCACATCGACCGGCACGCTGGTCGTATGAAACACGCGCGATGCGCCTTCATAGCCGGAGCCTTCGGTGCCATTGGCAAGACCGACACGTTTTCCATTCGGCGTGATGCGTGCCATGCGCATCACGATGCCGGTCTTCAGCAAACCCTGGGTATCGAACACGATGTCATACCGCTCGCTGCGCACGCGATGGTAAAACGCACGCATTTCCGCACGCGTGGCCGGCGCCAGCAAACTCTTGCGCCAGCGCCGCAATGCATAGGGAATCACGTTGCGCACGCGGGCATTCAGCCGCACCAGGTTCACATAGGCTTCTTCCACCACCCAGTCGATTTGCGCATGCGGATGATGGCGCAGGATATCCGCCACCATCGGCATGTTGTGCACCACATCGCCGAGCGAGGAGACGCGGACGATCAGGATTTTCACGGCAGCCGTCGATCAGAACGGCAGATGCGCATCTGGCTTCGCGGCCACGATGGCACGGCGGAATTCTTCCTGGATGCGAGACAGTGCTTCCGCCGTCTCGCCTTCGAAGCGCATCACGACCACCGGTGTGGTGTTCGACGAGCGTGCCAGACCGAAGCCATCCGCATACTCGACCCGCAAGCCGTCGATCGTGACGATCTGCTCGGCATCGGGAAAACGCGCATCCTGCTGCAGCTTTGCAATCAAGGCCACGTTCTCGCCTTCTTCCAGATGCAGATGCAACTCCGGTGTGCTGCTGGCCTGCGGCAAGGCATTGAGCGCCGCCGACGGATCACGCATGCGCGTCAGCAGTTCCAGCAGCCGCGCACCCGCATACAAGCCATCGTCAAAGCCGTACCAGCGGTCCTTGAAGAACACATGTCCGCTCATCTCGCCGCCCAAGGGCGCACCGGTCTCGCGCAGCTTGGCCTTGACCAGCGAATGCCCGGTCTTCCACATCAGCGGCACCCCGCCATGCTGCTTGACCCACGGCCCGATATGGCGCGTGCATTTGACGTCGTACAGGATTTCCTTGCCCGGATGGCGGGTCAGCACATCCTGCGCAAACAGCATCAGTTGCCGGTCCGGATAAATGATCTGGCCATCCTTGGTCACCACGCCCAGGCGATCGCCGTCGCCATCGAAGGCCAGGCCGATTTCGGCATCGGTCGTCTGCAGGCAGCGGATCAGGTCTTGCAGGTTTTCCGGATGGGCCGGATCGGGATGGTGATTGGGGAAGGTGCCATCGACTTCGCAAAACAGTTCGATCACCTCGCATCCCATCGCGCGGTACAGTTCAGGCGCGAAGGCGCCGGCCACCCCATTGCCGCAATCGACCGCGATCTTCATTGGCCGGCTGGTTTTGACATCGCTGGTGATGCGCTCGAGATAGGCTTGCTTGATGTCGTGGGTGCGGTAGTTGCCATTGCCTTGCGCAAAATCTTTCTTGACGATGGCCTGGTACAAGCCCTGGATCGCCTCGCCATAGATGGCTTCGCCGCCGAGCACCATCTTGAAACCGTTGTAGTCGGGCGGATTATGGCTGCCGGTGACCATGATGCCGGACTGCGCGTCGAGCACATGGGTGGCGAAGTACAGCATCGGGGTGGCGACCACGCCGAGGTCGATCACATCGACGCCGGCGCGCTGCAGGCCCGAGGCCAGCGCCGCAGACAATTCGGGACCCGACAGGCGGCCGTCGCGACCGATGACGACGGTCGTTTCCCCTTTGCGGATCGCTGCCGTACCGAATGCCTGGCCGATGCCGGCGGCAACATCAGCGTCCAGAGTCTTGCCTACGATACCGCGGATATCGTAGGCCTTGAATATGCTTTGAGAAAGAGTTGCCATGGTGTCGAATGCGATAAAAAGATAGAACTATACGGAATGCTGGCAAAGGCTGCAGGCGAGGCAAGCTAGCGCTTGGGACGCTTCTGGTTTTTTTTCCTGCGCACGATCATCCAGCGCGGCGAGCGAAAGCGTACGATGCGTGCATACAGCCAGACATAGCTGGCGATGAACAACATGCAGAGCGACATCAATACCCAGGTATGACGCCAGAACAGCGTTGCCGGAATCACAGCCATCAGCGACAGCAGCCACAGATAAGGCGAGGTCATTGCATTGCGCAGGTTGAGTGCGCGCGCATCGCGGCGCCCGACCGCCCACAACACGACGCGGCGAAAGATCAGGCTGTGCAGGTGTATGCCATCCGGCGTGCCGGGCGATTGGCCGCGCAGGAACAGGCGGCGGTAAGCCGAGAACAGCGTTTCGAAGACTGGATAGATCAGCAACAACACTGCATACCAGGTCGAGACTTCGGGATTGCGCATCACCAGCAGTACCGACAGTTCGCCAAGCATGAAGCCGAGAAAATAGGCGCCGCCATCGCCCAGGAAGATCAGTCCTGCCGGATAGTTCCAGACCAGGAAGCCGGCCGCGGCGCCGGCCACGATCATTGCGGCAACAAGGATGAAGGTATCGTTGACCTGCAGCGCGACATAGCCAAGCGACAGCAGCATGCAGATGCTGACCACGGTTGCCAGGCCATTAAAGCCGTCGATGATATTGATGGCGTTGGCGATCCCGGCCACCGCCAGTACCGTCAGCGGTAGCGCGATCCACGCATAATTGAGCGACCAGACGGAATCGATCCAGTCTATGCGTTCGATGCGCGCATCCAGCAGGTAATAGCCCAGCACAGCGGCCACCATGGTAAGCAGCAGGCGGCGCGCCGGGCTGACGCTCTTGGTGAAGTCTTCGATGACACCGCCGGCAAAGGCGATCGACGAACAGATCAGGATCAGCAGGATGCCCTTGCCGATATCCGGCGTGCGCAGCATCGCAATCGCCGCCGTGACGACGACCGCGACAAAAATGCCCGCGCCGCCGATGCGCGGCACCGCACGCACGTGCACCTTTTGCACGCCGCTCATGTCATTGTCCAGCACCGAGCGATGCAGCCGGGACAACTTGATGATGAGGAGCGTCAGGAGAGCGGAAGCGATGAAGCTGATGAGAAAAGACGACATGAATGATCAACAATGGCTGAAACCGTTGCCGGATGGCCGACCATCGGTGGTGGCGATTCGGCGCTGCCAAGTTTAGCCGGGCCAAAGAAGGTGACAGTCTAAATTATTGCCATACGTTTATCACCTGATTTGCGTAATTTTTACCAATATTTCAGGGACTTAACTGATTACCAACACCTTGTCGCGAGCGCCGGAGCAATTCGTCGCGGTCGCCCGGCGAAAGAATGACCAGCCAGGAAACCAGCACCCCGCCCAAGGTGGCAAGCGTGCATATCGCGATGCGCCATGGCCACGACCATTCGGGCCCGGAACAAAGTCCGGCTGCGATGACCAGCAGCATGCCGGCCAGCAAAGGCCTGGCGGCCGGACCGATGCCGTCGCGGCCCGCAAACGACAGCAACAGCAGGCAATCGACTGTGATCCGCACCGTCCACAACGCGGCGGCACCGACGATACCCCCGGTTGAGACGGCGGCAAACAGCCCGGCCGCATACAAAGGCAATTCGATCAGATGGATGCGAGCGGTCAGATCAGATCGTCCGGTTGCCTGCAGCCAGGCGAACGGCAAATGCGCGATCGCATTGACAAAGATGCCGACCGCGACGATTTCCACCACCCGGTAACCGTTGGCTGCGAAGCTTTCTCCCAGCCACAAGCGCAAGCCGTCGTAAGCGCCGGCGGCCGCCAGGGCGGCCAGCGGCAGCATCAGCGCGGCAGAGACTCGGATGCCGCGTTCGTACAAGGCGATCAGCGGCACTTCGCTATCGCCATCACGCCTGCCGGCGAATTTCGGGAACAGCACGCCGGCAAGCGCTCCCGGGATCACCAGCGTGCGCAGCATGACTTCCTGCGAAGTCACATACCAGGCGACCGCTTTCGGCGGCAGCAGTGCAGCCAGCACGAAACGGTCGGAATACACCATCAGCGGACCGATGACATTGGATATCGTGATCCATCCGCCTTCATGGAAGAACTGGCGCATGCCCGACGGCCGCGCAACGCCAAGCAGGATGGCAGGCTCGGCGCGCAGGCAGGCGAGCGCATGCGAGAGCAGGGCCAGCACACGGCCGACCACGATGGCGGCAATCATGGCATCGAGCGTGGGTGAAATCAGTGCGGCGACCGCCGGGGCCGCATAGGTCCAGGCGCCGAAAATCGTGCGCAACACATTGACCCGCGCAAAGCGATGCACGCCTTCCAGCGTTCCGCGCAACCAGTTGGTGGCCAGCGTCACCGGAATGCTCCATGCGATCCATACCCATCCCGTTGCGAGTTCGACGCCGAGAGCGCCGGGCGGCAGATGTGGCTGAAACAGCGGGCGCACAGCCCACAATACGGCACCGATCGCCAGTAAAGCAGGCAGCGCGCGCCACCAAAGGAAACCGCGCAGCACCGCAAGCTCGGCGGCCAGTTCGCCCTGATCTGCGGCGCTGGCGACACGGCGTGTGACGACCCGGCTCAAGCCGAAATCAAGGAAGCCGAAATAGCCGACCAGGGCCCACACGATACCAAGCGCGCCGAGGCGCTCCACTCCTGCTACGTGCGCGATCACCGGCACCGATACCAGCGCGACCAGCATCGGCAACACATGACCGAGCAAATTGAAGGTAAAGAAACGCAGGATAGGCATGTTGGGCGTCAGGCGCTCGCGCCGGCGGCGGGCGCAACCCGATCGTAAAACGCGAGCGAAGTCTGGGTCATGCTTTCCCAGGTGAACTGGCGGCTCTGCGTCAGGCCGCGCTGCACCAGTGTAGCCCTCGCCTGCGGATCGTCCAGCAGTGACTGGATTGCGGCGGCGATCTGCCCGGTCTGGTGCGGATCGACCAGGAGTGCACCATCACCGGCGACTTCCGGCATCGAGGAAAGATTACTGGTAATGGTGGGCACGCCAGCGGCCATGCCTTCCAGCACTGGCAATCCAAAGCCTTCGTAAAACGAAACATAGGTAAATAGCAGTGCCGACTTGAGCAGCGCATGCTTTTCCGCTTCGTTGATGTAGCCGGTCAATACGATGCGTTCACGCAGCGGCGATACCTCTACGTATTGCAGCAGCGTATCGTAGTCCCAGCCCAGCTTGCCGGCGATGACAAGCTTCACCGCAGGGTAGCGATGGGCAATGCTTTCGAACGCTTGCACCAGGCCAAGAATATTCTTGCGTGGTTCTATCGTGCCGACATACAGGATGTATTGGGCGATGTCGAAGCGCGCGCGCAAGCCAGCCATCAGCGCCGGATCGGGCGTCGTTGCCAGCCTTGCCAAATCGGTTCCCAGGGGGATGACCTGCTCGGGCACCGCAGAGTTCGGAAAATAGCGATGGAAATCCCTCATTGTCGAACCCGAGATGAATAGCAAGCCTTCGGTACGGGGCAACTGACGGATGAAGAATTGGAAGAACTTGCGTTTGACCGGCACATGCAGTTCCGGGAACAGAAAGAAGGACATGTCGCACACGGTCACGATGCGCTTGAAGCGCCCGAACGACAGCAGTGGAAAACTGTAGTGCAGCGAATGCACCGCATCAATGCGGCGCGCGAGCGCGAAGGCGGGAATCAAGACCTGCTCGAGCAGGACGCGGAACACAAAGCGCCGGAACACCGCGGCTTTCAGCGAAGTGACGACCACGCCCGGAATTGCCCGCGTTTCGGCCAGCAGCTCCGCATCGTCATCAAGCACCAGGAAATGCAGTTGCCTGTTGCCGACCAAGGCTTGCAGCCGACGCACGTAATTGACCGCATAGATGCCGACACCGGTGCGCTGCAGCGGCAGCTGGGTCAGATCGATCAATATCCGCTTCATGCGCGCACCGGCATCATGGCTTGCGATCCAGCATCGAGGCCGAAGTCACGGTGGCTTGGGGACGCTTCTGGAGTTTCTGCAGCGCGCGCCGATTGACTTCGCTACGCTCGGCATCGAAGAACCAGCCCCACTTGCCAAAGTATTGGATCGCAGACCGTATGTGCCGCATCAGCAATGCGCTATTGCGGTAAGAGCCCTTCTGATACGCATGCACGATCGATACGCCAGGATAGTAGACGGTGCGTGCAACGCGTCCGATGCGACGCGACAAGTCCACGTCTTCCAGATACATGAAGAAGCGTTGGTCGAAGCCGCCGACCTGCCGCAGCACGGCAGTACGCAGGAACATGAAACAGCCGGACAGGGCCGGCACTTCCATCGTGCTGTCATAGTCGCCGCAATGCAGTTCATAGGTGTGCACACGCCCGCTCAAGCGATACAGGAAAGGCAGGAAGCGCCGTACCGTCAAATCGCCCGGATGCGGCAGCAGCTTGCACAAATGTTGACGGCTGCCGTCGGGATAACGGATATCGGGCATCAGCAATCCGATATCGCGATGCTGTTCCATGTAGGCGGACAACGCAGGCAGGACTTCCGGCCCGAAGCTTATATCCGGGTTGAGCACGACATGGTAATCGGCGCCCTGCTCCAGCGAAGCAGCAATCGCAAGATTATGCGCGCTGCCGAAACCCGGATTGTCGGGACGGTGGATATAGTGCGCACCAAACTCGCGCGCCACCGCGCCGAGACTGTCGTTGGCGGAATTGTCGATCAGGTAGAGCGCGATATCCATCGGCGTGGCGGCGACACTGCGCAGCGCCTCGGCAATCTGCTCGGGCGGATTGTGATAACTGACGATGGCGCAACTAATCCGCATGATGCCGCTTTGCTTCCGTAAAGATGGTCAATGGTTCGTACATGTCTGTCCGCGTGCGATCAGGCCAGCACCTTTCGGTAAACCGCCAGCGTTTCAAGCGCGAACTTGCGCCACGTAAATCCATCGGCGCGCACGAGTCCGGCCATGCTCAGCCGCGCATGCAGCGCATCGTCTTCGATCAGCGCGCGCATGTGCGCGGCGATGGCGACATCATCGAGCGGCTCGACCAGCAAGCCAGCATCGCCAACGACTTCGGGCAGCGAGGCGCGGTTCGATGCGATGACCGGTACCTTACATGCCATCGCTTCCAGCGGCGGCAGGCCGAATCCTTCGTAGAGCGATGGATACACGAACAGCCTTGCGCCGGAATACAGCGCCGGCAAATCGGCCTGCGCGACATAGCCAGGCAGGCGCACTTCACCGCGCCGGATCATGTGCTTCAGGCTGTCGGAAAATTTTTCCATTCCCCAACCATTCATCCCGACGATCACCAGAGGATACCGCTGGCGCACTGCATCGGGCAATTGCGCGTAGGCGGCGATCACGGTCGACAGATTCTTGCGCGGCTCCAGCGTACCGACCGCCAGCACATAGCGACCCGGCGACAGGCCGAATTGCTTTAGCACACTTGCACACTGGTCGGCGGCGACCGGGTGAAATTCGGGTGAGGCGCCGAGCAGCACCGTCGTCACCCGCTCCGGAGCAACGCCGTAGTGATCGATGACTTCGCTGCGGACGAACTCGGAGTCGACGATGATATGTTCCGCGCGCTTGACGACCGAGGGCATGACGCGATTCATTTCACGCACACGGTCCTGGGGATGGGTTTCCGGATGGCGTATCCAGGAAATGTCATGCACCGTGACGACCGTCGGCCCCTTGAAGCGAAAAGCCAGGTAAGCCGGTTCATGGTACAGGTCTATCCGGTTTGCCTTGACGCCCGAGGAAAAGCGGCTCTGCTTGATGAAGCGGGCGACCACATGGGGCTGCGGCACCAGGCGTTTCATCGCGTTGTTCATTTGCCGGATCGCTGCCGGTGCGGCGCTGCGGATTTCGGTGTCCCACGAAGTCCCATAGAACAGCCAGGGCCTCACGCGCAGCAATTGTTGCATCTCGGTAATGAGACGAAAAGTGTACTGCCCGACGCCGGTCAGCGGACCGAGCAGCGGCACGGCGTTGAAGCCGACCCGTATGCTATCGAGCATGTCCACGGGCTGCTGTTGATGCGTCGGGAACGCATCCGGGCGTTTCTCCGGTGCCGCTCCCGCTCTGGCTTGCAAGGTATGCACGTTCAGGAACCGACGCCGGCTTGGTACATCCAGCGTAGGGTTTCTTGCAACGGGACGGGATTGAGGTCGCTGACGATCGCACGCAGCTTGTCCGGCGACCCAACCAGGGTCTTCACTTCCGACTGCCGCACGAAAGCCGGATTGACCCGCACTTCGATTTCATAACCGGCGATGTCCTGCATCAGGTCAATGATGGACCGTAGCGAATACGGCCGGCCGCTGCAGACATTGACGGTCTCGCCGGCGCAATCGTTTTCGAGCAAGCCGTGATAGGCATGCGCGACCATGCGTACATCGGAGAAGTCGCGCTCCACGTCCAGATTGCCTAGCTCGATCACCGATGCCCGACTGACGAAATGCGACACGATCTTCGGCACCAGGAAATTCGGCTGCTGCCCGACGCCGGTGTAATTGAACGGCCGCGAAATCACGATGGGCAACCGGTCCGACCAGGTCCTGACCAGATGTTCCATCGCCAGCTTGCTCGCGGCGTAATGATTGACCGGCTGCGGTGGCTGCGATTCGGCGATGACGCCGGCGGTCGCGTTGCCGTACACGTTGGCGCTGCTGGCAACCAGCACGCGCTTGACGGGCGCACCGGTGTCGCCAATCGCTTGCAACAGGTTCATCGTGCCGATGACATTGACGCGGTAAAACGCGTCGGCATCCGCGTGCGCGACAAAACTGATCGCCGCCAGATGTACCAGATAATCTGGGCGCACCTTGTCGAGCACGCGGCGGCAGTCGTCGAGCGACGTGATGTCGAGCGTCGTTTCATGCGGTCCGCGTGCGGCGCCGACCAGCGCGCCGCAGACCGAATAGCCGGCCGCTTCCAGTTCCGCCCGCACATATTTGCCGGTGAAACCGTTGGCGCCGGTGAGCAGGACACGGCCGCGGTGACCGTTGTCCGTCGTATTAGAAGGAGAACCCACGCTCGTTTCTCCGCAGGTCGGCCTCTACCATCATCTGGCACAACTGCTCCAGTGTCGTTTCCGGCGCCCAGCCCAGCTTGTCCTTGGCCTTTTGCGGGTTGCCGATCAGCAGTTCCACTTCGGCCGGACGGTAGAATTTCGGGTTCACGCGCACCACGGTCTTGCCGTTGGAAGCATCGACCGCGGTTTCGCTCTCTCCGGAACCGCGCCATTCGAGTTGCACATCGGCAGCCTTGAATGCCATCGTGACGAAATCGCGTACCGTTTCGGTACGATTGGTGGCGAGCACGAAAGTATCCGGCTCGTCAGCCTGCAGCATGCGCCACATGCCTTCCACGTATTCTTTTGCATAGCCCCAGTCGCGCTTGGCATCCATGTTGCCGAGTTCAAGCACGTCCTGCTTGCCGAGGCGGATCTTGGCGACGGTGTCGGTGATCTTGCGAGTCACGAATTCGCGGCCGCGCAGCGGAGATTCATGGTTGAACAGAATGCCGCTGCAGCCAAAGATGTTGTACGACTCGCGATAATTGATCGTGATCCAGTGCGCGTACAGCTTGGCGACACCATACGGACTGCGCGGATAGAAAGGCGTGCTTTCGATCTGCGGAATGGCTTGGACCTTGCCGAACATTTCCGACGTGGACGCCTGGTAGAAGCGCACGTTCGGATTGACGATGCGGATCGCTTCGAGCAGGTTGAGCGGGCCGATACCGGTGATTTCCGCTGTCGTCGCCGGCTGGTCGAAGGACACGCCGACGAAACTTTGCGCGGCCAGGTTATACACTTCGGTGGCGCCGGTGGTCTGCAGCAGGCGAATGCTTGCGCTCAGGTCGGTCAGGTCGTATTCGACCAGGTGCAGGTTAGGATTCTTTTCGATTCCCAGTTCTTCGATACGCCAGAAATTGACCGAACTGGTGCGGCGGTAGGTGCCGTACACGATATAGCCCTTGTCGAGCAAGAGTTCGGCGAGATATGCGCCATCCTGGCCGGTTATGCCGGTAACGATTGCGATAGATGGTTTAGTCATGTTTGAACTTTATAGTCTGGATATGAAAAAGGAAACCAAAGGTATTGGCGAAGCTGCTCTTTATTGCTTTAAAGAAATATATTTTTGAGCATTTGCACAAGTTAATGGAAATCAATCCTGGCCGTGATAATAGAAATCAAAGTTGTTTCAGAATGGATGCGGCAGTCTCATTCCAGGACGTCGTCTTGTATCGGCTGGTAATGGCTTGAACCTTGGATTGCAGCGCGGCCTGATCGGTGGCGTAGGTCTTGATCTTTTCCGCCCAGCCCAGCACATCCCAAGGTTCCAGATAATCAAGGATATCACCTGCGATTTCCGGAATCGAGCCTGCATGCGACGTCAGGCAGAACTTCCCGTGCGTCAGGCTTTCCGCGACCGGCAGGCCCCAGCCTTCGTACAGCGACGGGTACACCGTGAAATCGCAGGTCTCGTACAGCAAGGCCAGATCCGCATCGGTGACCCGGTTGAGGATGACGATCTTGTCGCGCACGCGCTTGTCCTGCTGGATCGTGAAGATGAAGTCGTTAACGCGCCAGCCCGGCATGCCGACGAATACCAGCTTTGGCAAATCGGTGACGCCCTGCTCGATCAGGCGCACGTAGGCGTTGTACAGGACCTGGTGGTTCTTGCGGATTTCGATGGTCGACACCATCAGGATGAAGCGCTCCTGCGCCACTCGCTTGACCGCATCGGAATGCTGCTGCTCATGGATCACCGGCAGCATGTCGCCCAAGCGCACCACCGACATGTCGGGCACCGGCGTGCCCAGCTCGACCAGCAGCTTGCGCAAGTCCTTGCGGGTGCATTCCGAAATGCAGAAGATGTGGTCGGCGATCCACGCCATGTTCGAGAAGTAGTGCGCAAAGAACTGGTCCGCGCCCTCCGAATAAAAGTGCGGGAACAGCACCGGAATGATGTCGTAGGCGACGCAGTTGATGCGAAAGCCGATTTCCTTCTTCAGGCGGTACAGGAACTCGATCTTGTTATGGTCCCAGTCCAGGCCCATGGTCAGATAGGTATCGGTCTTGCGGATATCGGCCTTGGGGTAGACCGACGGCTCGCTCGCGGCCGGCGCATTCGACTGCAGCGCAGGCACGGCGACATCCGGCGCTTTCCATTCGTTGTAGGCGTACGCGGCGATGCGGCGCAGCTTCATCAGTTTGGCTTTGGCACTCAGCTGGTGACGTGCCGGCAGCGCTGCCACGCCCCTGCGGGCGGCACGGCGCAATACCTGCTCGACGCGACGGGCGAAACTCACTTCGCCGGAAGGTGCCGGAGCAATCGCCGTTACCGGCGCAACGGTGGGTGCATCGGTCCACACGCGATTGAGGATGCGCCAGACATCGTCGATCGGCAGTTCGTAATAGGACAGCGTGCGCTGGTCGAAGATGCAGGCGCGCACCCGCCCCGGCACCATGTTGAGCAGCGCGCGGCAGCATTCCTGCTCCATGCGCACGATGCCCACCGCCGGCCGGGTCCAGTTGAACGAGGTCGTGAAATCGAACCAGATCGTCGATTCGGTTTGAGCGGACACGGCGTTAGCGAGCATTGAAATCTTTCACGACAACTTTGGAAATTTCCTTCAGGGTGTTTTCCCACAGGAGGCCTTCGCGCCGGATGCGGCTTTCTTCGGTCAGGCGGTTCGGCGCAAGGCTGAGCAGCGACACCAGACGGCTGCGGAATGCCTGGGGATCGTCTTCGATATAGACGCCCGCCTCATTGGCGAAATGTTCGAAGCCGCGGAAAGCGGTCGAGGTGCCGAGCACATAGGCGCCGGTGACCAGCGCTTCGGCGGTCTTGATGTTGGAGCCGCCGCCGGTGGTGATCGGCAGCACGAACACATGGGTGAACTTGCGCAGCGCGGCCACGCCGATATTGTCCACCGGCCCGAACAGGATGGAGCGCGAACGGTTGATGCTCGACCACTTGTTGAATTCTTCCGAACGCTCGATCAGCTGGCACACGCCGCCGGCCACGACCATCTTGCGGTCAGGCGGCAGGAAAGCGAGAGAATTGCCGAGTGAGGAAAAGAAGCCGACGGCATTGGGCAGATGCGCGCTGCTGATGTAAGTGGCGAACGGTTCTTTCGGCACAATGCCGCGCCAGCCTTCGACCGACTGCGGATCGACTTGCAGCTTGCCGACGCCGTTGGGCAGCAGCACGACGTCGTTGCGACCGCCGAGTTCCTGCAGCTTGATGCGGTCCTGCTCCGACACCGCGAAGGTGATATGCGCGCTATTGACCAGTTCGATCTCGATCTGGCGAATGCTGTCCTTGACCAGGCTGACGTAATCCTGCGGCGCCTTGATCTTGTGAAGGACTTCTTCCTTCATCTCGTACTCGATATTCTGCGACGAGAAGATCACGCGCGGCGCGGCCGAACCCAGGCTTTCGGAAGCGAGGATTTTCTTGAGTACGGGCCAGAAGTACGGCTGCTCGAGCTGTACGTAGTCATAGCCGCCGTTGCGTATCTGCGAGGCCAGCTTGTCGTAGATGACCGGGTCCTGCGCAACATGCAGCGCGGACAGATAGTCATAGACGGCGTAGTCGAAATCCTTGTTGATGACCACCGAGAGTGTGCCCGGCAGCGGAATGTCGGTGCTTTCGTAGTACTGGTAGCCGCCTTCCTGGAAAAAGGACACCAGATCGACGTCGATGCCGGCCCTGGCGTATTCCTCGCGGATGTGAAAAGTCCTCAGCTGGCCGCCGTGGCGCGGCTCGACAATCGGATAATTGGCGAGCATGAGTATTTTTATCTTTTTCATCGTCTTCCGATTGATGCTGGTCGAGATTGCAAGGCAATCCCTCAATTCAATACTAATCCCCCGCGTGCCCGCAAGGCTGCCGCCGGCATGCGCGCTACTTCATTCAATTTGCTGCGGTAACACGCGTCCGGCTCAGGGACGCGCGATACTGATCTGCGGGTTGAACCATGCGCAGCCGACGAATTCCGGCTTGCTCAGGTTGGTCACCGAAAAGACCAGTGCCAGATCGCGCCATTCATAATTATTGACGAGGTGCGTATCCGTGCTTTCCAGCGCAGTGGCGATGGAATATGTCCCAGGTCCCAGATTCAGCGGGAAATCGAAACGGTAAGTGATCACTTCTCCGGCTTCGACATCATGCAGCGGTTGCTTGGTGAGGTCGGTGTTCGTTCCATAGATCGCCTGCCCCAGCCTGTCCTTGATCATGTAGCCCAGCACCAGCCGCGGAATGTCGGCATGCGTCTTGACCTTGACCTGGAGCGTGACCGGAACGCCGACGTCGAACAGCTCCTGCGGCTCGCCGCGCTCGTTGAGCAGGGCGATATCCATCACCGTCGCTTCGCCGGTGCCCGAGATCGTCTGGACCTTGCCGTCGTCCCTTACCTGCTGCTGCAAGTTCAGATTGGCATTTTCCCGTTCGGCGAGCCGGGCGTTATAGTAATCCATAACTTCTTCCGGCGCGCCCTCTTTTACCAGCCGCCCGCCATCAAGCAGGATCGCGCGGTTACAGATCGACTGGATTGCATTTTTGTCATGCGAGACGATCAACAGCGTGGTACCCGCCCTGCTGTAGGAGCGGATGCGGTCGAAGCTCTTGTGCTGGAAATACGCGTCGCCGACCGAAAGCGCTTCGTCGACGATCAGTACATCGGGCCGCTTGGCGGTCGCGACGCTGAACGCCAGGCGCATCTGCATCCCGCTGGAATAGGTGCGCACCGGCTCGTCGATATAGTCGCCGATCTCGGCAAAGGCTTCGATCTCGGGCATCAGCTGGGCGATTTCATCGACGCCCAGACCGAGCAGCTGGCCGGACATGAAGACATTTTGCCGGCCGGTGAAATCGGGGTGAAAGCCCATGCCCAGTTCCAGCAGCGCCGCGACACGCCCGGTGATTTCGACACTGCCGGTCGTCGGTTGCGTGGTACCGGTGATCATCTTGAGCAGCGTGCTCTTGCCGGCGCCGTTGATACCGATGATGCCGACCGCTTCGCCCTGGTCCAGATTGAAGCTGACTTCGCGCATCACCCACTTGAGGCGATGACGCATACCGAAAAATGGCAGCATCCATTCGGCCAGGCGTGACCAGTGATTGTGGTATTGCTTGTAGGCCTTACCAAGGTTTGAAACGCGTATCCGGCCCATTACAACTCATCCACGATTTCGCCGACGCGCTTGCGGAACAAACGCATGCCGACAATACATAACAATACGGCCAGGGCGGCGGGAATCAACATGGTGTCCCATTGCGGCCACTTTCCGTGTACGAGGATATCCTGATATGCGCTGACCAGCGGCATCATGGGATTCCAGTTGAGATAGGGGCGTACCTCGGATGGCAGGATGGAGGCCGGGTAGACGATAGGCGTAAACCAGAACCAGAACTGCAGCAGAACGGCGAAGAACTGACCTACATCACGAAAAAAAACATTCAATACGCCGACAATGATACCAAGCCCAATTGCGAACATGATTTGTATGGCAAGAACAGGAAAGATCGCAATGAAGCTGAGGCCGGGGAAAGTGCCTGACATCAGCAGGAAGATCACAAACAGGCTGAAAATGATCGCAAAGTTGACGCCCGCGTTCATCACGACAATGATCGGCAGGCAAATGCGCGGAAAACTGATCTTTTTGATCAGATTGGCATGTTCAAGAAAGACGTTTTGCGCCCTGCTGACGATTTCCGAGAACAAGCCCCAGGTCAATATGCCCGCGCACAGGTAGATACTGTACGCAAAGCCATTGTCGATGCCCGGCAAACGGGTGCGCATCACTTGCGAAAAGATGACCGTGTACACCACGATCATCGCCAGCGGATTGAGGACCGTCCATGCTGCGCCTAACAACGAATTGCGGTAACGCGACTGAAACTCCCGCTTGACGCTGCCCGATATGAAGCCGCGATAGCTCCATATCGAACGCAACATGCTTACTGCCATTATTGAACCCTGCCGTATATATCTTCAAAGCGGACGATGTCATCCTCGCCCAGATAGGAGCCGCATTGTACCTCGATCAGGGCCAGTTCCGTATTTCCCACATTGGTCAGGCGGTGCTTGTTGCCGGCCGGGATATAGGTGGACTGGTTGGCTTCCAGCACCACGGTTTGTTCGCCATTGATGACTTCGGCCTTGCCCGAAACGACCACCCAATGTTCGCTGCGGTGATGGTGCATCTGCAGCGACAGCGATGCGCCGGGCTTGACGGCAATGCGCTTGATCTTGAATCCGGGCGCATCCTGCAGCACCGTGTATGTACCCCATGGCCGTGCGACCGTGCGGTGGGTCTTGTGGGATTCATGACCGCTGGCCTTGAGGCGATTGACCACTTCCTTGACTTCCTGGCTGCGCGATTTGTCGGCAACCAGCAAGGCGTCAGGCGTATCGATCACCAGCAAATTGTCCAGACCGATCACGGCAACCAGGCGGTCGGTGGTCTGGATGTGGGTATTGCGGCTGTCGATGACGATGGTCTGGCAATCGTTTTGCGTATTGCCGGATGCGTCGGCCGGAATCGCTTCGGCCACGGCTTTCCAGGCGCCGATGTCGCTCCAGTCGAAATCGCCCGGAATCACGGCAATGTTTTTTGCCTTTTCCATCACGGCGTAATCGATGGAGATGTTTTCCAGTGCGGTAAAGCTGGCCGGCAGTTCCATCTTGTCGCCGTCAAGCTTGGTGCTGTTCCATACCTCGCGCGCAGCTTCCAGCAGCGCGGGATTGTAGGTAGCGAAGGCATCCAGGATGGTGCTGGCCTTGAAGCAGAACATGCCGCTGTTCCAGACGTAATTGCCTTCGGCCAGATAACGGGCAGCGGTGACGGCATCCGGCTTTTCGACGAAGCGCTGCACGACCTGCGCATGCTCGCTGACCTTGTTACCCATTTCGATATACCCGAAGCCGGTTTCGGGACCGGTCGGCTTGACGCCGAATAGCACCAGGAAACCGTCCTTTGCCAGGTTTTCGGCATGGCGTACCGCCGTGTAGAACGACGGCGTATCCTTGATCAGATGGTCGGCCGGCATGACCAGCATGCAGGCATCGGGTTTCTGCTGGATCGCCCATAGAGCGGCGAGCGCAATTGCAGGCGCCGTATTGCGGCCCGATGGTTCCAGCATATATTGCGGCTTGATCTGCTGATTCTCCAGTTCGTCATGCGACAGGAAATAGTAGTCGCGGTTGGTGACGATCAGCGGCGCGGTATTGCCCGACACTTCAAGCGCGCGCTCGTGCGTCTGCGTCAACAGACTCTTGCCGCCGCCGATACGCATGAAGGGTTTCGGATACGCCTCGCGCGAAACCGGCCAGAGACGGGTGCCGGCGCCGCCGGAGAGAATGATGGGGATCAGCATAGTGTTATCTCACAGTTTTTAATTCGTTGAGGCTAACGACGGAGGCAGCGTGGTACGCGCCTACCGGCATCGCCATTAATCATTCCAGACACAATTTCAGTGCCTCGTCCCATGCAGGCAAACGGCAGAACGTCCCGGTCAGCCGTTTGCAGCACAGCACCGAATTAGCAGGCCTTTTCGCGGGTAGCGGATAGTCCTGCGTAGCGATCGGCGTGACCACCGGCTTTTTATTTGATGACCAATGCGCAACAATAGTCTGGGCAAAACCATGCCAGGTAGTTTGACCTTGCGCAGCAAGATGGTAGACACCTGCGTTCTGCCGCCACAGCTCATGATCCAGGCGGTGTTCGCCGCCGCGATACTGTAGGCTGCCAACAACATGGGCGGTCGTGTCCGCAATGGTACGGCACCAGGTTGGCGCGCCGTGTTGATCTGCGACAATTCTCAGTTCTTCGCGCTCCTGTGCGAGCCGCTGCACCGTCAACAAAAAATTCTTTCCGCGCAGGCCATATACCCAGCTGGTACGAAAAATCAGGTGCGGAACGCCGCTGGCCTGTATCGCCTGCTCGCCGGCCAGCTTGGTCCGCCCATAGACATTGGCGGGCGACGGCAGGTCATCTTCGGTATAGGGACCCTGCTTGCTGCCATCGAAGACATAGTCGGTCGAGTAATGCACCAGCGCGGCGCCCAGCTTTCGCGCTTCTTCGGCCAGCACGCCCGGTGCTTCGCCATTGATGCGCATCGCCAGTTCAGGTTCTTCTTCTGCCTTGTCCACTGCCGTGTAGGCGGCCGGATTGACGATCAGGTCCGGGCGGTGCAAGCGCACCACATCGCGCACCTGATCCAGGTCGGACAAGTCCATCTGTCCATGGTCGGGCGCAATCACCGTGCCCATTCCCTGCAGGCTGCGCTGCAGTTCGTACCCGACCTGCCCGGTCCTTCCCGTCAATAAAATCTTCACGAGTACACCTCGGCATCCGACAACATGAGGCCGTGGCGGTCCTTGTCGGACAGTGCCGGCGCGACATCTGTCGGCCATTGAATGCCGATCGCCGGATCGTTCCAGGCGATGCAGCGTTCATATTCCTTCGCCCAGTAATCGGTGGTCTTGTACAAAAATTCGGCCGACTCGCTGGTCACCAAAAAGCCGTGCGCAAAACCGGGTGGAACCCACATCTGGCGCTTGTTGGCGGCCGATAGCGTCTCACCCACCCATTTACCGAAGCTCGGCGAGTTGCGTCGAATGTCGACTGCCACATCGAAGACTTCACCGGCGATCACGCGCACCAGCTTTCCCTGCGCCTGGCTGATCTGGTAATGCAGACCGCGCAGCACATGCCGCGCCGAACGCGAGTGGTTATCCTGAACGAAGTGCACGCGCTGGCCGCCATTGACCTGTTCGGCGAAGACGCGCTCGTTGAAGCTTTCAAAAAAAAAGCCGCGCTCGTCGCCGAAAACGCTCGGCTCGATGATTTTCACATCAGGGATGGCAGTCGGTATCACGCGCATGGTCAGAACACCTTGTCCTTCAGAATGTGCATCAGATATTCACCGTAGCTGCTCTTTCGCAAGGGTTGCGCCAGTCTTTCAAGCTGCTCTGCGCTGATATGGCCTTTGCGGTAGGCAATCTCTTCGGGGCAAGCCACTTTCAGGCCCTGGCGTTTTTCCAGCGTCGCGATGAATTGCGCCGCCTCGAGCAGCGATTCATGCGTGCCGGTGTCCAGCCAGGCCATGCCGCGCCCGAGCACTTCGACATTGAGCTGACCGCGATCGAGGTAAGCCTGGTTGACGTCGGTGATTTCAAGTTCGCCGCGCGCCGATGGATGTATTCCGGCCGCGATGTCGCACACCTGGTTGTCGTAGAAGTAGAGTCCGGTCACCGCATAATTGGATTTCGGCACAGCCGGTTTTTCGACAATGCTGACCGCCCGGCTTTCGGCGTCGAACTCGACCACGCCGTAACGTTCGGGATCGTGCACGTGGTACGCAAACACCGTGGCACCCTGCACCGGTGCGGATGCCTTGCGCAATTGTGTGTCGAAATCGTGACCGTAATAGATGTTGTCGCCGAGGATCAACGCCGAATGCGCGTCACCGATGAATTCGCGCCCGATGAGGAAAGCCTGTGCGAGTCCGTCCGGCGACGGCTGCACCGCGTACTGGAGATTGATGCCCCACTGGCTGCCATCGCCTAACAATTCGCTAAAACGCGGCGTATCGGCAGGTGTCGAAATAATGAGAATGTCGCGCATCCCCGCCAGCATCAATGTGCTCAGCGAGTAATAAATCATCGGCTTGTCGTACACCGGCAGCAGCTGCTTGGAAGTCGACAGCGTGACCGGATACAGGCGTGTGCCGGACCCGCCAGCCAGAATGATGCCTTTGCGCGTGCCGGTCATTGCCGATGCTCCTGGTCCACGTTGTTCATGGACTGCAGCTGCTGTGCACGGTTCAGGTAAGCGCCCGAGCGTATGCCGGCTATCCACTCCGCATGGTCGAGATACCAGCGCACAGTCTTGCGGATTCCGGTGTCGAAAGTCTCCGCGGGTCGCCAGCCGAGCTCGCGCTCAATCCTGCTGGCATCGATTGCATAGCGCCGGTCATGGCCCGGCCGGTCGGTCACGAAGGTAATCTGGTCGCGGTAGCTTTCTGACTTCGGCGCCATGCTGTCGAGGATATCGCACAGGGTATGCACAACCCCGAGGTTGGTTTTTTCATTCCACCCGCCGATGTTGTAAGTCTGCCCCGGCATGCCGGCCTCCAGCACCCGGCGCACCGCAGTGCAGTGGTCACCCACATACAGCCAGTCGCGTACGTTGGCGCCGTCGCCATAGATCGGCAACGGCTTGCCCACCAATGCATGGGTGATCATCAGAGGAATCAGCTTTTCCGGGAACTGGTATGGGCCGTAATTGTTCGAACAATTGGTCGTCAGTGTCGGCAGGCCATAAGTATGGTGATAGGCGCGAACGAGATGGTCAGATGCGGCCTTGGAAGCAGAATACGGACTATTCGGCGCATAGGCCGTCGTTTCGCGGAAAGCTGGCTCATTCGGCGCCAGCGAACCATAGACCTCATCGGTCGAGACATGCAGGAAGCGGAAATCGCGCTGCTTGACGGCCGGAAGCGCTGCGTAGTATTCGCGTGCGGCCTCAAGCAGGCTGAATGTACCGTTGATATTGGTGCTGACAAAGTCGGCCGGTCCGTCGATGGAGCGATCGACATGGCTCTCTGCGGCGAAGTGCACGACCGCACGCGGCTGATACTGTTGCAACAATCGGCTCACGAGAGCCTGATCGCCGATATCGCCCTTGATGAAGATGTGACGCGCGTCCTGCCGGGCGGACAACAGGTTGTCGGGATTGCCGGCGTAAGTAAGCTTGTCGAGGTTGACGAGAGGCTCGTCGCTCGATGCCAACCAGTCAATCACAAAATTGGAACCAATGAAACCGGCTCCGCCCGTCACGAATATCATGCAGAATCCTGAATAGTGCAAATTTGAGTAAACCCATGATTTTACTCGAATTTGTTACAAAAATCGTATTAAGAACGGTGTATTACAACAGTTCTCGGCTCTTCTTTGAGTAAGTGATTGTTACATCGCCCGTTTCGGCGCGGGATCGGTTGCACGCAAGAACCAGGTCGATTTCCTATAATGCGAAGCCGAAGACACATGCTCCGGCACCATTTTGCCAACCTGACAATGACGACTTATGCCCACTTATGTAATCGGTGATCTGCAAGGATGCCGCACCAAACTCACCGAATTGCTCGAACGGATACATGCGCATTGCGCCGACCCGCGTCTGATTTTTGTCGGCGATCTTGTCAACAGGGGTCCGAATTCACTCGAGACTTTACGCGAAGTACGCGAGCTCGGCGATACCACAAATGTGGTACTTGGCAACCATGACCTGCATTTGCTGGCCGTCGCCAACGGTATCCGGCCTCAGCACCGCACCGATACTCTTGATGAGATTCTCGACGCGCCGGACCGCGATGAATTGCTCGACTGGCTGCGCCACCGGCCGCTCGCCATTCTGGAAAACGATCATCTGATGGTGCACGCCGGCGTGTTACCGCAATGGACCGCGCAGCAAACCATTGCCTTGTCGCAGGAAGTCGAGCAAATGCTGCAAGGTCCGGACTGGCTGGATTTCCTGCGCCAGATGTATGGCAACCAGCCGGCGCGCTGGGAAGATAGGCTGGAGGGCATGGACCGCCTGCGCTGCATCGTCAACGCGCTCACGCGTCTGCGTTTTTGCAGCGCGGACGGCACCATGGATCTGGCGACTTCCAAGGGTGTGGAAATCGAGTTGCCGGGTTATATGCGCTGGTTCGATGTCCCCGGCCGCAATACCGAAGACACGACCGTCGTGTTCGGACACTGGTCAACCCTGGGCTTGATCATGCGCCCGGATATCATCAGCCTGGACACCGGTTGCCTGTGGGGCGGCAAGCTCAGTGCGGTATGTCTGGACGACCGCAGCGTCATTCAGGTCGACTGCCCGCAATACCAGAAACCCGGCTCGATCTAGAGAAATTTGGTTCAGGCATTGCGTCGCTTGCCGCCACGGAATCGGGCAAGGCAGTTGCAATCGCATCATGCGCCGCATCGGCGAGTTCGCGTCGATGCGAGCCCGCCGCTGTTTCGATCGGCGCGAGCAGGGAAAGACGAGCCGTCATTCCTCCCGCCTTCAATACCGTCAGCATGCTTTGCACGAAACTCATGTCGCCGATGAAATCGGCTGCGGGATGCAAACGGCCGTGCGCGTCGACATACCGTATGGCATAAGGCTGTATCGGGACTTGCGCCTCGATCGCTGCTTCGAACAGGTTTGCATGAAACGGCAGTACCTGCCCCTGTGCCGCGGTCGTGCCTTCGGGGAAGAACGCGACACGCTCGCCTGCATGCAGGCTGGCCACGAGTCCCTGGTAGATCCTGCGCACGTCTCGCAGCTTGCCGCGCGAAATGAAGATAGTGCCGGTCTTCGCGCACAGCCAGCCGATCAGCGGCCAGTCGCGAATATCGGACTTGGCAACAAACCGGCAGGGCTCCAGTGAGTTGATTACGAATATATCCAGCCAGGACACATGGTTGGACACGATCAGCGCACGCGACGCCGGCTGCACATCGGGCGTATGGTCGATATGCACGGTGATGCCGCACACGCTCACCAGCTTTGCCGACCAGCGCTTGATGCAGCGTTGACGGCCGGCCGCATCGATCAGCGGAAAAACGAATGCGCAGGTGGCCAGCCCCTGGAACAGGTGCAGCACCACGCGTATCAGACCCAAAACGTGCATGCGACTGCTACCGGCGTTCGAACGCGATATGGCCGCCGACGATGGTCATGCTTACCTGACCGCTCATTTCATAGCCGAGGAAAGGCGTGTGTTTGCCCTGGCTGGCGAGCGCCTTGGGATCCACCTTCCATCTTGCGGCAGGATCGAACACACAGATGTCGGCGGCACTGCCGGCAGTCAGACGACCGCAATCCAGCCCGATGACGCGCGCAGCATCGGACGTTACCTTGGCGATCGCACGCGCCAGCGGCTGCTCGGACTTGTCCAAACATTCTTCAGCCCACTTCACTGCCAGCGGCAGCAGCAATTCGAGACCGGTGGCGCCAGGCGACGCCTCGCCGAAAGGCAGCAGTTTTTCGTCGTCGTCGACCGGTGTGTGATCGGAGCAGATTACATCGACGGTGCCATCGCACAGCGCGGCACGGATTGCATCACGGTCCCGCGTCGAACGGAACGGCGGCGTCATGCGTGCATTGGAATCGAAGAAGCCGATATCGACATCGGTCATATGAATATGATGAGCGCCGACATCGCAGCTGACAGGCAAGCCTTCCTTCTTGGCCGCGCGTACCAGTTCAAGACCGGCAGCAGAAGACATGCGACACAAATGCACGCGTGCGCCGGTGGCGCGCATCAATTCGAATATCGTATGCAGCGCAATGGTTTCCGCCATCACCGGCACGCCGGACAGTCCGAGACGCGACGCGACCGGGCCGCTGTGCGCGATGCCGCCATGCCCGAGGTGAGGATCCTGCGGCCGCAGCCAGACCGTGTAGTTGAAGGTTTTGGCATACTGAAGCGCGCGCAGCAGCACCGTGGTGTCGACGATAGGTTCTTCGGCCTGCGCGAAACCGATGCAACCTGCTTCGGTCAGTTCCGCCATTTCGGTCAACGCCTGACCTTTCAGGCCCATGGTCAGCGCACCGAGCGGATAGACGTGCGCCTGGTTCAGGCTTTTTGCGCGGTACTTCAGCATTTCCACCAAGCCTGGCTCGTCAAGCACCGGATCGGTATCCGGCGGACATACCAGACTGGTGACGCCGCCCTGCATTGCCGCCTGCATTTCAGATTCGAGCGTGGCCTTGTATTCGTAGCCCGGCTCGCGCAGCCGCGCGCTCAGGTCCACCAGGCCGGGAGCCACCACCATGCCGCTTGCATCGATCGTCCTGTCGGCCTCGAAGCCGCCTGCCGGAGCCTGTCCGATCGACGCAACCCGGCCGTCGGCGATATACACGTCGCTTTGCGCGTCGATACCGTTGGCCGGGTCGATCACGCGGCCATTCTTGATATGGAGTTTCATTCGTTAATTTCCCGCCAAAATGCTCATCACCGCCATGCGTACCGCAATGCCGAAGGTTACCTGCGGCAGGATGACGGCCTGTGCGCCGTCGGCTACGGCCGAATCGATTTCCACGCCACGGTTCATCGGACCGGGGTGCATGACGATGGCATCCGGCTTGGCGAGCGCCAGGCGCTCCGGCGTGAGGCCGTAGCTCTTGAAGAATTCCTGCGCGGACGGCAGCAGCGCACCGCTCATGCGTTCGTTCTGCAGGCGCAGCATGATGATGACGTCGACGTCCTTGAGGCCTTCGTTCATGTCGGTGAAGACTCGCACACCCAGTTGTTCCAGCCCGCCGGGCAGCAGCGTGTGCGGGCCGATAGCGCGCACTTCCGGCACGCCCAGCGTGGTCAGTGCATGGATGTCCGAGCGGGCCACGCGGCTGTGCAGGATGTCGCCGACGATGGCCACTGTCAGATTGCTGAAATCCTTCTTGTAATGGCGGATCGTGTACATGTCGAGCAAGCCCTGGGTTGGATGCGCGTGGCGTCCGTCACCGGCATTGATCACATGGACATGCGGCTGATTGGTGTCGATCAGGTGCTTGGCAATCAGGTAAGGCGCACCCGACTGTGCGTGGCGCACCACAAACATGTCGGCATGCATCGCGGCCAGGTTATCGATCGTATCCAGCAGCGATTCGCCCTTGCTGGCACTGGACGCCGAAATATTCAGGTTAATGACATCGGCCGACAGTCTTTTTGACGCAATCTCGAAAGTCGTGCGTGTGCGCGTGGAATTCTCGAAAAACAGGTTGAACACGCTCTTGCCGCGCATCAGCGGCACCTTCTTGACTTCGCGGTCGCTGATGCTGACAAACGAGGATGCGGTATCGAGGATATGGGTGATGACCGCTTTAGGCAGGCCTTCGATGGTGAGCAGATGCTGGAGCTCGCCGTTCTTGTTCAATTGCGGGTTATGCATGGTCCACCGTCAGGGAAAACCGGCCGTCGTCATCGCGGCCTAATACGAGTTGCTGGTCTTGGGTCAAAGCCACGGTCTGCGCGACGAAGTCGGCGGCGATAGGAAGCTCGCGGCCGCCGCGATCGACCAGCGCGGCCAGCTTGATTTTGGCTGGACGGCCATAGTCGAACAATTCATTGATCGCGGCACGCGTCGTGCGGCCGGTGTAAAGCACGTCGTCGACCAGCAGGATGGTCGCGCCTTCCACTTCGAATGAAATCTGGGTCGGCTTGACTTCGGCATGCAATCCCTTTTCCGCATAATCGTCACGGTAGAAGGAGACATCGATGAAACCGAGGCGATTGCCGACATTCAGTTCCTGCGCGAGGCGTTCGGCAAGCCAGGCGCCGCCGGAATAAATGCCGACAACCGCCAGATTGTCGGTGCTTGCGAGCGAAGACTTGACGCTGTCGGCCAGTTGCCGGTACAGCGCTTCTGCGTCGAAATCAGGATTGGGCATAGTCGTCGAAATATTGTTGCAAAATGATGGCGGCCGCTGCATCGTCGATATGCTCGCCGCGCCGCTGTGACAACACGGCGGATGAGTATCGTTCGTCGACGAGTACCGCAGACAAGCCAAAGCGGCCGTGCAGCTGATTGGCGAACCGGCGGCAGCGCGCGGTCATTTCATGCTCGGCGCCGTCCGGATGCATGGGCAAGCCGACCACGCAGCGCTGCGGTTGCCATTCATCGATCAAGGCTTCGATAGCAGCAAAACGGGCATCGTTGCTCTCGGACGTAATGACGGTCAAGGGCTGCGCCTGCTTCAGCAGGGTGTTGCCGATTGCCACGCCGATCCGTTTGAGGCCGAAATCAAACGCCAATACCGTTTCCACTGTCAGGCGTGCCCCGCATCACCAGCCAGCATCATCGGATCGATGCCCAGCAATTTCATGGCCGAGAAGAAACGTTGCTCCACCGGCATATCGAAAATGATGTCCGGATCCGCACGTACCGTCAGCCAGCCATTGCGAGCAATTTCTTCTTCCAGCTGGCCGCCGCCCCAGCCGCAGCACCCAAGACTGACGAGCAGCCGACGCGGGCCATCGCCGGAGGCAACCGCTTCCAGCACGTCTTTTGAGGTGGTCAGGGCAATGAGATCGGAAACCGGCACCATCGAGGAAAATGCGCCATGTGGAGAATGCAGTACAAAGCCGCGCTCGACCTGTACCGGGCCGCCGAACATCACCGGCTTGCGTCCCGTGGCAAGCGGTCCGGAAATCAATGCCGGATTCAGTTCGATGCGTTCCAGCAATGTATCGAGCGTCATATCGGTCGGCTTGTTGATGATCATCCCAAGCGCGCCGTTGGCATTGTGTTCACAGAGATAAACCACCGTGCCGCCGAACACCGGGTCCAGCATGGAAGGCATTGCGATCAGGAAGTGGTCGACCAGATTCAATCCTGTTTCAGCGCTGTCGCCTGCGCTCGCCGACAAATCGGCGGCGCGCCGCGCGGCAGCGGAACGGGATGACATCGTGCGTATCTTGCTGGGTTTCACCATAAAGAGCATTTTAACAGTTTTGACGTATGCTCCATCCCGGACAAAGCGTAAATTCCGTGATCGGGCCAAAGGCCGCTCATGCAACAGTTTAACAATTCCCTGGTGTGGTTCCGGCGCGACCTGCGCTGTTTCGATCATGCCGCGTTTTATCATTCATTGCGACAAAGTTGCAGCGTCTATTGCGCTTTTATTTTTGACAAGGACATACTGGATTTGCTCGACCGTCGGGACAGGCGAGTCGACTTCATCCATGCCAGCATCGTCGAGCTCGATGCGGAACTGCGCCGCCTCGGCGGGTTCCTGATCGTGCGGCATGCACATGCGGCGGAAGAAATTCCCAGGCTGGCGTCAGAACTCCGGGTAGATGCGGTATTCGCCAACCATGACTATGAACCGGCTGCGGTCACGCGCGATGCACGGGTCACAGCCGCCCTGCAAAAGACAGGCATAGCCTGGCGCAGCTTCAAGGATCAGGTGATATTCGAAAAGGACGAGGTGCTTTCACAGGCGGGCAAGCCTTTATCCGTTTTCACGCCATACAAGAATGCCTGGCTCAGGAAACTGCACTCGTCGTCCGACGACTTTTACCTGAAAGCCTATCCGGCCGAAACCTATGCATCCCGTCTGGCCGCTCCGGGCAACGGGGACGCCAAGTGCCCTCCGTCGCTGGCAGAGATCGGCTTCGAAGCAAGCGACCTTGCGGAACTCGGCATACCGGCCGGCATGTCCGGCGGCGAGCAACTGTTTGAAGACTTTCGCGACTGCCTGGACCGCTACCATGAAACACGCGATTTCCCGGCAATCAAGGGGACGTCGTTCTTATCGGTTCATCTGCGCTTCGGCACCGTCTCGATCCGGGGGCTGGCGCGGCAGGCGGTCGATGCCATGCGTCGCGCCGGGGGCGGGACTGGCGCAGCCACCTGGCTGTCCGAACTGATCTGGCGCGATTTTTATTTCATGATCCTGCACCATCATCCGAGGGTCGCAGATCGTGCATTCAAGCCGGAGTACGACGCGATCCGGTGGGAAGAAGGGGATCATGCACAGCAGCTGTTCCGGGCGTGGTGCGACGGGCGCACCGGTTATCCGCTGGTCGATGCCGCAATGCTGCAGCTCAGGCGCACTGGTTTCATGCATAACCGGCTGCGCATGGTCACCGCCAGTTTTCTGATCAAGGACCTGGGCATAGACTGGCGCTGGGGCGAACGCTTTTTTGCCGATCTGTTGAACGACTTCGACCTGTCGGCCAACAACGGCGGCTGGCAATGGGCCGCCTCATCGGGTTGCGATGCCCAACCCTATTTCCGCATCTTCAATCCCGTCACACAGTCGCAAAAATTCGACGCGCAAGGAAAATTCATTCGGCACTATCTGCCGGTGCTGGCGCGATTGCCCGACAAATGGATTCACGCACCATGGCTTGCTCCGGCCGCAGTATTGACCGACGCTTGCTTAACGCTGGGAATCGATTATCCACATCCCTTGGTACAGCATGATGAAGCCCGCAAGCGCACGCTGGAACGGTATGCCATTGTAAAGAAGGCTGTCATGGCAGACGTCGTCGACGAGTAATACCGATTCTGATCCGTCGTCTTCAAAGCACAAGGCCCGCATGCTTGCACATGCGGGCCTTGCAATTTGTAGCCAACGTGGGGACTCAGGATATCGACGTTTCCTTGCGGACGAAACCTGCAACCAATCCGAGCAACTGGTCTTCCTGATACGGTTTGCCGAGATACTCGTTAACACCCAGCTCAAGCGCATAGTTGCGATGTTTCGCCGCAGTACGCGAAGTGATCATGATGATGGGAATATGACGGCTGCGTTCATCGCCGCGCACATTGCGTGTCAGGTCGAAACCATCCATGCGCGGCATTTCGATATCGACCAGCATCACATCCGGCGTTACCGATTGCAGATGTTCCAGCGCATCGACGCCATCCTTCGCCAGCACGACCTGATAACCCTCGCGCGTCAGCAGACGCTGGGTGACACGCCGCACGGTCAGGGAATCGTCGACCACCATCACGATGTTCTGCGTACGCAGTCCCTGAACCGGTCCGCTGGTCGGTGCCGAGGGTTCATGCGCACTCATCTCGGCCACCGCACCCATTGCTTCAGGTGCATCCGACGGCACCATGCGCGGTGCGCGGACATTATCCTGCGCCGCACGCTGTGCCAGCGGTACCGGGTTGAGAATCAGAACGATGTCGCCCGAACCAAGCACGGTTGCCCCGGCGATGCCGATCATGCGCGCCAGCTGCGGTCCGATGTTCTTGACCACGACTTCACGGTTACCCATGATTTCATCGACGTGAACCGCTACCCGGTCGTTGCCGCTCTTCAGGATCATCAGCGGTGAATAGTGCTGCGATACCGGTGAAGCCTGGGTATTGCCCAGCAGCGCAGACAGATAGTGCATCGGCACGCGCTGCCCCTGCCAGATGACCGCGCCTTCGTTATAGGCGGCGGCAAGCGCGTTGGTCTTGAGCTGCTGCACCTGTTCCACCAGCACCGAAGGTACTGCATAAGTGACACCGCCGGTCGAGATCAGCACTACCTGCGTGACCGCCAGGGTCAGCGGCAGGCGGATCGTGAACTGGGTACCCTTGCCGGTTTCGGTCCGGGTCGTGACGCGACCACCGAGTGCCGCCGCTTCCGAGCGCACAACATCCATACCGACACCGCGTCCCGCGAGTTCGGTAATTTCTTCCGCTGTCGAAAAGCCTGGATGGAAAATCAGGTCGGTCACTTCTTCATCGGACATCGTGACATCGTTGGCGCGCAATCCGATGCGCTCGGCCTTGTCGCGAATGCGCCCGAGATTCAAGCCCTGACCATCGTCCGAAAACTGGATCACGACTTCGTTACCTTCCTGGCGCACTTCGACTAGCAGTTCGCCGGTCTCGTTCTTGCCGGCGACGCGCCGTTGCTCCCGCTTTTCGATGCCATGCACAATCGCATTGCGCAACAGATGCTCGAACGGTCCGGTCATTTTTTCGAGAACGCCACGGTCGATCTCGACCGCGCTGCCGCGAATGTCGAGGTTGACGCGCTTGTCGACTTCCTTGGCGGCCTGGCGCGTGACACGGAACAGGCGTTCGGAAATGCTTGCGAACTGCACCATGCGCACCCGCATCAGGTCTTGCTGCAGATCGCGCGTCAGGCGCGCCTGTATAGACAGGTCGCCGGCTGCACTGTCGAGCGTGCGGCTGAGATTCTGGTGCACGGAGCCGACGTCGTTGACGCTTTCGGCCATCATCCGCGTCAGTTCCTGCAGACGCGTAAAGCGGTCGAACTCAAGCGGATCGAATTCGCGATCGGCCGAATGCGTCATGCGCGAAGTGATCTGCGTTTCGGCTTGCATTTCGATTTCGCGCAGCTGATCGCGCAAACGCGACACGTTTTCAGTCAGTTCCGACAAGGACTGCTTCAGGGTGCCGACTTCGGTTTCGAGTCTGGAGCGCGAGATCGACACTTCACCGGCCTGGTTGACGAGGCGGTCCAGAATGTCAGCTCGCACCCGCACCAGCGGGGCCGGCGCGGCGGGTGCAGCGACTGCACGGCTGACGGGCGGATTGGTTAGCGCCGGCTTGATGGAAGGCACGGGCATCAGCGGCGACAGGACGGTCGGTCCGGCCTGCGGCGCTGCGTCTGCCGTAGTTGCCTCGATTGCAGCAGCCGTATCGGCCGGCATCGGCGCAGCCGTGGCCGCTACGGGATTCTGCAACAGCTCGAACATATGCAACGCCTGGTCATAGCGGATCAGCAAATCTTCGAGTGCAAGCGACTCCGGCGTGCCCAGATGCATGATGTTTTCAATCCGGGTTTCCATGTCGTGCAAATGCTGGCCGAGGCGCATTGCACCCGCCATGCGCGCACTACCTTTCAGCGTGTGGAGCAGACGCAGGACGGATTGCGGCGCGGCCAGGCTGCTGCCTTCCTGCTGCCATCCGCGCAATGCGGTGCCCATTTGCGGAAACATGTCCCGCCCTTCCTCCAGGAAGACCGGCAGCAGATCGGCGTCAAGCTCATCGCGGATCGCAAGCGTCGGATCGGCAGCAAGCTCGGCATCGCCGGCTGTTACGATAGCAGGCATCGGTGCCGGATCGGTATCGATGGACGACTGCGGTTCTTGTGAGTCTTGTGCTGCTTCCGCTTCCACCGGTTCGAGCAGCAGGCTGAAGTCTTCAGCGCTTGCGCAGAGCTGCACGCTGTCATCCGGTGTCGGCTCAACACCGGCGTCTGCCGATGGCTCGGCGACCGCCTGTATCGGTGCTGCATCGACTGGCGCAGATGCAGATGTCGCGTCGGTATCAATTCCTGTATCCGCATCGAGAACGGTCGGGGCCAGGTCATGCGAGACGGCAAGATCCGCCATCTGGGAACGCAGTTCGATATCGCGCCGGAGATTTTCCAACACGCGTACATGTTGCGGCTCATCGGCAGGCATTTCACCCAAGGCGAATTTCTGCAGCATCGCCTTGAGGCAGGCGACAGACTCGTCCAGCGTGTCATATTCATGCGGCTGCAGGCGAACGGGGCGGCGCAGCAGGAATTGCAACACCATTTCCACTGCATGCGCGACTTCATGCAATGTGGAAAAACCTACCGTAGCCGAACTTCCGGCGAGGGAATGGGCCGCATGGACCGATTGCACGCTGACGACGCGATCCGGTTCATGCCGCCATTCCGCGATGTCGTGCGCCAGTACGCGCACCAGGTCATCGGTCTCGGCCAGATAAATATTGTGCAGCGGGACGCTGATTTCCAGGTCGCCGATACGCTTCACATTGTCATTGGCACGCACCTCGGGCGGGCGCATGGTCGGAAATTCGATGACTTCCGCCGCGGCCGGCGTCGATCGCACCTCATTGATGAGGTCAAGCGCTTCCGACAGATCGTCCGGCGCAATCATTTCTTGAACAGAAATCGCCTGCTCTTCCCCTGCCGTTTCCTGAACTGCTTCCGGGATGGCCAGATTCTCTTCCGCACCAGCATCGGATGTCAGCGACGACGTAGCGTCGTCGTTGTCCGGCACGGAGAGGTCTATTGCAGGCAACATATCCGCATCAAGCGCCATGTTTTCTGGTTGCGCGCCTGCAGCGGCGATCAATTCGTCGTGGCTTGCCGGCATCGCAAACAGTGCCATTTCAGCATCCGACATCTGGCCTTCTTCAACTATCGGCAGCGCCGCGTCGACATTGGCGGCAATGGGCTCGATCAGATCGATGGCAGCATCTTGATCGATGACCGATTCCGACTGATGCTGAGGCGCTTCCAGTATCTCAAGTGCATCAAAGGTCGGTAAGCTTGCAGCCAGTTCAGACGACTCTGGCGCTTCCGGGAATTCCGGTTCGATAGCAACGCTGATCTGCTTGATCGGCACTTCGACATCCGCACTGCCGTCGAGAACTGCCAGCTGCGCTGTGCCCTGTTCTTCGGCTGGAACGGCAAGCGATTCCTCATAGCTGAACTGTTCGCCTGCCTTGATGCGCTCGGCTGCATTCACCAATGCCTGCGGCGTACGGTCCGAGCGCCCCGTCAATTTCAGATCCTGCACCCACGCGCCCAGAACGTCGACTGCCTTGTCGAGCAAAGCGTACAGTTCGGCCTCGCCGCCGCGCGATTCGGACAGACGCAGGTTCAAGACCTGTTCTATGCTCCACGCGGCCTCGCCGAAGGTCACCAGTCCGACCATGCGGCCGCTACCCTTGAGCGTGTGGAAGGAACGCCGCAGGGTTGTCAGGTGTTCCTGATTGTGCGGCTGATTGCGCGATTCGGGCATGGTGTGCCGCACGGCATCAAGCACTTCCTCGGCTTCCAGCAGGAATATCTCAAGCAATTCAGCATCGACCGCTTCGTCAGTCGCAGGCGCAACCACGGGAGGCAAGACTTCTTCCATCTGAATTGGGGGCACCGTAGCCGTGATGATGTCCGCCAGGGCTTCGCTGGATGCGGAAAAATCTGCACGCTCGAGAATCTCGATACCAGCCTGGGCCCGGTCATTGGCTTCAGGATTGTCCACCAGCGTTGCATCGAGGCGAATCCTTTCCAGCGATTCCTTCAGTTGTTCCTGCAACACCTGGTTATCGGGCTCTGCGCTCAGCGACATCGCCAGCTCTGCCGACTGCTGCTGGTGAAAGGCGAGTTCGTCTTCCACCGTCTGCACCGCAGGCGGCACTGCCTCATCAGCCTTGACGCTGCCCTGCGTACCGAACTCGGAAACCACTGGCTCGTCGATCTCGGCGTCGGCAGCAATATCCTTTTCGATCAGATTGGCACGAAACAGGCCCCGCTCTTCATCGAAGGAAAAACGATCGCGGGCATTATCCGGCTGATGCTGCAAGGTTTCGATAAAGAAGCTGAGCGCACCGACATTCTGTGCCACATGCTGAAAGTCTTGCACGGCAGGCTCGGCCTGATCGGCCGCAAGGAAACCCTGCACCGCCGTGCGCGTCTGCTGGATCGTGCGGACTGCATCATCCTGATCGAGAACCGCCATGGCTCCTTCGATCTGATGCAGTACAGTATCAAGCTGTCCGAGTGCGTTGCGCTGCGCGGGATCGCGGAAATACTCGTCGAGCATTTTTTCGACTTGCCGCAGGCTGCTTTGCATTTCGCTTGCCACCGCCGTCATGGTCTGGCGCTGCTGCGCCTGACGCGACATGTCATCGAGCCAGGGCATGGCCTGTGCGGGCTGCTCTCCAGTCACGACCGACAGCAAACGTGCGGTCATGGCGTCGGCCCGCTCGTTGAAGTTATCGGGAAGTCGCCCGATCTGGCTCAGGGAATTTTCGATAAACAGCAAGCTGGTCGCCATTTCCAGGCCCAGCGCGTCACCCGGCTTGGCATAGGCCGCATGGCGTGCAATGCCCTTGAGCTCGCGCAGCAACTTGGTCAATGGCGGCGAGTTCAGGCGCGAGCCGGCGTCGGCCAGTACGCGCATTTCATGCTCGAAGGATTCCGCAACGCTGGCGTCGCCACCGACGATACGGTTCCAGATATTCTTTGCCTGAGACAGGCGTTCCTTTGCCAGGCCAAGCGCATCCATGTCGACCTGGCCGTAACGCTTGCGGTCGTAGTCCGTCGGCACCAATCCGTCGAGTTGATAGACGCGGCGGATTTCACGCGCACGCGGCGACGGGTCCTGCGCCTTGGCAATGAAGAACAAAGCATCGCGCAGCAGCCGCTCGGCAATGCTCGATGATCCTTGGCAAAGCCGGCGGATTTGCAGATTGATGCGGGCAAACAGCTGCTTGACATAGATTTCATTGTCGATCTGGCCGCCGGCTACTGCTTCCGCCAAACCGTGCATCACCCACCAGAATGCGCGAACCTGCTGATTCGCCTGCAGGCTTTCGATCTCGCTGACGATGTCGCGCATTGCAGTTGCATTTGCAAGCTCGGCGCTGCGCTCGCTGCTCTTGAGGAAAGGCAGCAATGCCTTTTCAAAACGTTGACGCAAGGCGACATATTTTGCCGGCTTCACCTCTTCGGCTGCACCGTTAGGCGGCAGCTTAGGACGAATTGCGAGGTTGGGGAAAAACAGGTCGGCCGGATGGATGCGCTCCGCGCCGCGCGCTTCAAGCAGCGCACGGTAGTATGGAAACAACCGCACTGGCTGGTGAGGCACGCCGGCGAGCAATTCGTCCAGATATTCGATCAGCGCCTGATACGCATTCCCGATGGCCTGCGCCAGCTCGCTGGAGAGTCCAAGCTGTCCGGCATCGACGCGATCGAGCAAATCCTCGACAGTTTCGGTAATGATGGCCACGCCGTCGACATCGACGATCTGCAAGGCGCCGTGGGCCTGATGCAGGTAGCTTTTCGCATGGCGAATGGCCGTCGCCTGGGATTCGGCACCTTGTGCGACTGCTTCGAGAATGGAGGTCTTGGAGCGATTGAGCGCTTCGCGGATCTCCCCCATCACCCAGGAAAGCGGGCCGGTGTCGAAAGTTTCCCGAGCACCGAGCGATGAGGTGGAAGTAGGGGTGGTCATGACTGCCTCGCGGGGGTCAAAGGCGGCGCGCCGGACCGGTGCGCCGCCAGGCATTGCTAAGGGGACCGTGGACTATTGACGCGATCCGGGACAACTGGGTAAGCGTCAAGCAGTTACGCGGAAACGGGAAACCGAATTCTTCAACTCTTCCGCCAGCATCGACAATTCGCGAATCGACTGCGCTGTCTGCTGCGTGCCCTGCTGCGTCTGCTCGGTGACCGTCAGAATATTCTGGATATTCTGTGCAACGCCATTGGCCGAGGTTGCCTGCTGCTCGGTCGCTGCCGAAATGCTTTGAATCAGATCCGCCAGGCGATTCGACACGCTACGGATTTCGGAGAGCGCAGCACCGGCCGCATCGGACAGCTTGGCACCCTCGACCACACCCTGGGTCGATTTTTCCATCGCGGCCACCGCATCGTGCGTATCGGTCTGAATCGTGCGGACCAGCGCACCGATCTGCTTGGTCGCTTCGCCGGAACGTTCCGCAAGACGCTGAACCTCTTCCGCAACCACCGAGAAGCCGCGCCCCGCTTCACCTGCCGACGCCGCCTGGATCGCCGCATTCAGTGCCAGCACGTTGGTCTGTTCGGTAATGTCGGAAATCAGTTCGGTGATTTCACCAATCTCCTGCGAAGACTCGCCGAGACGCTTGATTCGCTTCGATGTTTCCTGAATCTGTTCGCGGATCTCATTCATGCCCTTGATCGCGTCTTCCACAGCGCGTGTGCCCTGCTCCGCCGCCGACACCGACTGGCGCGCAACTTCCGCCGATTCGTTGGCGGACTTGGATACGTCGGTAATCTGAACCGCCATTTCAAGCACCGCCTGGCCGGTTTCCTGAATTTCGCGCGACTGCTTTTGCGACGCATTCATCAAGCCGTCGGAAATTTCCTGCGCCTGATTCGATGCGGCGGTCACCTGCTCGGCGGTCTTGGTAACCCGGCCGACCAGGCCGCGCAATTCTTCCACCGTGTAATTCACCGAGTCCGCGATCGCGCCGGTGATGTCCTCCGACACCGTTGCCTGGATCGTCAAGTCGCCGTCTGCCACTTCCTGCAATTCGTTCATCAATCGCAGAATCGCTGCCTGGTTCTGATCGTTGGCGCGCTTGGCCTCGTCTTCCTGACGCATCGCCTGCAGACGCTGTTCTTCCGCTTCCTGACGACGCTGATCTGCTTCCTTCGTACGGTTGCGGCTATCCTGCAACAGTACGAGTGCGATACCGACCGCGGCGAGCAGCGCGCCCACGGCGCTGGCCATCATCAACCAGGCCGACCAGTGCAGCGAATCCTCTTCCGCGCGATAAGCCTTTTGCAGGTTGGTGATGCGTTGTTTTAGCGTTTCGTTTTCCGCAAAGACCAGCTGCTCCGATTGTTTCGCGGCGATGAAGTTTTGCAGGTTGCCGAGGATGGTGGCAACCGACTGCTGGTATTCGGCAAACGCCTTTTGCAGTTCAACCAGCTTTTCGCGCGTGTCCTCGTCCTTGGTGGCGGTCAGGCGCAAAACGTCGCTGCCATTCAGGAAGCCCTCGGTAATGTCGCGGAAGGTGTTGGTGTCCTTACCGAGCAGGAAAGCGGTTTCCGGGTTCACACCTTCCGAGGTCAGGAACTCATTCGCGCTACGACCGAGACGCTGGGTCAGCATGACCAGCTGGCCGGCGGCAGAAATCTCACGCGGCGAGGCGCCACCTTGGGCCTTCAGCGTTGCAATCTGTTCGGTCAGTTCAAGCAGAACCGGTGACAATGTATTCAGCTTTTGCAGCGTGGTACCGAAACCGGTCAACTCTTTCTTGAGCTTCAAAATGGTTTCCGCAGCCTTGTCGGAATTGACCCAGATCTTTTGCGTCTCTTTCAGAATCGCTTCCATCTGCGCATCCGGCGTCGCGATATCCCGTCCCTGGTAGTCGCCGCCCTTGAGCAAAACATTCAGGTCGCGGTTCAGTTCCTTGCGACTTTCTTCCAGCTGCTTGAACGCCTCAAGGTTGCCCTGAATCGCATTCGGGGCCGCCTTACCGATACGCTGAGAGTGCATCAGCGCATCACCGGCAATCTGGGTCTGGGTAGACACGAGCGAGGAATAGCTGGAGTTGACCCACACGAATCCGGCGCCTAATACGAGCGATGCACTCAGCATGCCCAGCAGCATACGTACCTGCTGTTGCAGCGGCAGTGTGCCGATCAGAGGAAGGCGGATATCGCCGCCCTTTTCCAGGGCGTCGCCGATGAAGGTCGCGTTCAGGTTACGCTGCGGCTCGGGGACCGCCGGCACCGATGTAGTGGCGGCTTGCGCCTCCGCTGCCGGCTGTTCGGCTGCATCGACGGCAAGGTTGCCGCTGGCAAGAGGAGATTCCTCAGCAACTGCTTCTTTTTTATCGTTAGCCAAGAACGGTAATTTAAACGCCATTACTGAGTCTCCTCGTGAATCTGATTGCGATAGGGGTACGGAACCGAGTGGTTCAGATACCGACGTGCAGGAATTGTGCGTCCTGTACGATTAAAGATAGGTTGAGTTCGGTCCAGAGCTGGGAGTCACGGTCGACGTAACGTTGCAATGCCCACGGCATTTCCGAGGTGTCCTCGACGACCCGGGCTTCCATTTCGGCGACATTGCGCAAGCCCATCACGCGCGAGACCAAAAGTCCGCTGTTGAAACCAAGGGAAGGGGCAAATGCGACGATACGACTATCCTTATCGACCGGGGTCGCCGGCTGCCCGCGAAAGCGCGCAAGATCGATCACGCTTACCAGATTGCCTCGGATATTGGTCAAGCCGAGAAACCAGTCCTGTGTCAGAGGCACCTGGGTAATGGCGCCGACCGAGACAATTTCCCCGGCTTCCTGCAAATTGAGCAACCAGCGCGTCTGCCCTATCATCACGCCCAGCTGGCTGGCTTGCGTACGGGTACCGGCGCTGGCGGCCTGCATGCGCTCGACCAACTGTGCTTGAAATTCGCGCAGGCGGTTACGGCGTGCTCCGCTGTCCGACTCTCTGACTGCGACGACTCCAGGTTCCACGGTAGGCGGGGTCATGGATGCGCTCAGCCGAGAGCGGCGATCTTGGACAGCAGTTCCTGCGGGTCGACCGGCTTGACGATGTAGTCGCGTGCGCCTTGTCTCAGTCCCCAGATACGGTCCGTTTCCTGACCTTTGCTGGTGCAGATGATGATCGGAACTTCCTGGGTTTCCGGATCGCGTGAAATGGCGCGCGTGATCTGGAAACCGTTTTGACCCGGCATGACCACATCCATCAGGATCAATTGCGGTTTGTCGGCCTTTACCTTAAGGAGCGCCTCTTCGCCGTTCTCCGCGGTAGACACGGAAAATCCGTTCTTGATCAGAATGTCCGTAAGGAAATAACGCTCTGTGGGGGAGTCGTCAACAACAAGAATTTTTTGAATGGGCATCGTGAACCTTTACAGCAGAGAAATCACCGGGATAGGGCGACGGCAGCATGTTCGCGTACCGTCTTTAGCAGGCTGTCCTTGGTAAATGGCTTGGTCAGGTAGGCATCGGAGCCAACCATGGCGCCTCGCGCGCGGTCGAACAAGCCGTCCTTCGATGACAGCATGATCACCGGGGTTGTGTGGAACTTTGCGCTTTTCTTGATGAGTGCACAGGTTTGGTAACCGTCAAGGCGAGGCATAAGAATGTCGCAGAAAATCAGGGCGGGACGATGGTCATTCATTTTCGCCAATGCATCGAAGCCATCGTCGGCAAGAACGACTTGATAGCCGGCCTGACCGAGAAAGATTTCGGCGGATCGACGAATCGTGCTGCTATCGTCGATCACCATGATCTTGAGACTGCCGTTTTCCACAGATGTTGTCATGACGTAATCTCATTTACCTAAACGCAATATACGACCCAACTGTAACAAAAAGCAAGATGCTTTAATACAAGCATAGGGTTGATCTGGATCAACGCCGCACTTGGCGAGTGCCGATCGATCTTAGCATTGCCGATTGGAATGATGCATCAATGTTGCAATTTTTTCAATGTTGCTTTTACGGATGTGTCTTTAAATTGCCACCATTTCGAAATCTTCTTTACGTGCGCCGCATTCCGGGCAGGTCCAATTGATCGGCACGTCGGCCCATCTGGTTCCCGGAGCGATGCCTTCATCCGGCAATCCTGCCTCTTCATCGTAGATCCAGCCGCAGATCAGGCACATCCAGGTCTTGAATTCTGCGTTCGGCGTAGCGGTTTGTATAGCGGTATTACTCACAGTTGACTGCCCTTCAATCAAGTAAAATGCAAAGTCAGATATCTTAATCTACCAACCGTGCAAAACCAAACTTCTCCCTTGATATTGACCTTCGGTGCGACCGATCCGGCAGGCGCCGTCGGCATCCAGGCCGATCTGGCATCCTTCGCCGCGATGGGCTGCCATGGTTTGTCTGTCGTCACGTCGATCCTGATCGCCGATACCGCGCGCATCGAAGACGTGCAGGTGATCGACGCGGACTGGGTGGCGGATCAGGCACGCGTGATCCTGGAGGACATGCCGGTGGCGGCGTTCAAGATCGGTGCCGTAGCCAGCATTGAAAACGTGTCGGTCATCGCCGAGATCGTTTCCGACTATCCCGATATTCCACTGATACTCGACCCGTTTCTGACAGCAATGCCGGATCAGGGCCAGGATAGCGAAGACATGCTGATCGCGGTGCGCGAGTTGCTGATTCCGCAATCCACCATGCTGCTTGCTTCCGCGGTGGAACTATCGCGATTGGCCGAAACATGGCGCGACAGTTCCAGCGAAGACTTGATGGCCATTGATGCGATGCGCATCATTGAAATGGGTTGCGAATATCTGTTTTTGACCGGCACATCAGGCGATGTGCATGAAGTCAACAACATGCTGTTCGATGAATCCGGCGTACTGCGCAACGATGCCTGGCCGCGGCTGCCCGGCTCCTTCAGCGGCGCAGGCAGCACCTTATCCGCGACCATCGCCGCGATGCTGGCCAATGGTGTCGATGCACCCGAAGCAGTGTTCGAGGCCCAGGAGTTCACCCATGCGGCATTGAGCAATGCCCACCGTCTCGGCATGGGCAAACTGATTCCAGACCGCTATTTCTGGGTACGCGAACCGGATCAGGAATCCGACAAATAATTCTCTTTCTTTTTTCGTATGACTTCCAAAAACGATACTCTTTTCACGCGTGCGCAAACCAGCACGCCGGGCGGCGTCAATTCGCCGGTGCGCGCATTCCGTTCGGTCGGCGGTACGCCGCGCTTCATCACCCGCGCCGAAGGCCCCTACTTCTGGGATGCCGACGACAAGCGCTATATCGATTACATCGGCTCCTGGGGACCGGCGATTGTCGGACATGCGCATCCCGATGTGATCCATGCAGTACAGCAAGCCGCGGCACGCGGCCTCAGCTTCGGCGCACCGACCGAAGGTGAAATTGAAATGGCCGAAGAAATCTGCCGCATCCTGCCTTCTGTGGAGCAAGTGCGTCTGGTATCGAGCGGCACCGAAGCGGCGATGAGCGCTCTGCGCCTGGCGCGCGGCGCCACTGGCCGCGACAAGATCCTCAAGTTCGAGGGTTGCTATCACGGCCATGCGGATTCGCTGCTAGTAAAAGCGGGCAGCGGCCTGCTGACATTCGGGAACCCGACCTCGGCGGGTGTGCCGGAAGATTTCGCAAAACATACGCTGGTACTCGACTACAACAATCCGCAACAACTGGAAGAAGTGTTCCATCAGATGGGCGACCAGATCGCCTGCGTAATCGTCGAACCGGTAGCCGGCAACATGAACCTGGTGCGTGCCACACCGGAATTCCTGCAGACCATGCGCACGCTGTGTACGCAGCATGGCTCCATCCTGATTTTCGATGAAGTGATGTGCGGCTTCCGTGTCGGTCTGACGGGTGCGCAAGGAATGTATGGCATCACACCCGACTTGACGGTGCTGGGTAAAGTCATCGGCGGCGGCCTGCCGGTCGCCGCATTCGGTGGTCGCAAGGACCTGATGAAATTTCTGGCGCCGCTGGGTCCGGTCTATCAGGCCGGCACGCTGTCGGGAAATCCGGTCGCAGTCGCTGCCGGCATGAGTACATTGAAGCTGATCCAGCAACCGGGATTTTATGAAGCGCTGTCGGCACAAACCGGCAAGCTCGCTGCAGGTCTCACGGAAACCGCGAAGGCCAATGGCGTCGCATTTTGCGCGGATTCCGTTGGCGGCATGTTTGGCCTGTATTTCGGTACCGAGGTGCCGGGAAGCTTTGCGCAAATCATGGCATGCGACAAAGAGAAGTTCAATACCTTCTTCCATGCGATGCTGGACCTTGGCGTCTATCTTGCGCCATCTGCATTCGAAGCCGGTTTCGTCTCGTCGCAGCATAGCGATGAAGTGATCGCCGCGACCATTGCTGCAGCCGACAAGGCATTCGCTGCAATTCGTTGAACCGGGCATCCAGCTGCACCCATCGCATTGCCGCTTCTGCGCGAAACAGCAATGCATGCACCCAGTATGGATTGGGTGCAGCTGCCCGATTTAGTTCAGCCAGCCCCGGCGGCGGAAATAGAGGAAAGGCGCCACCGCGCTGCCTATCATCAGCGCGAGCGCGAATGGATAACCCATTTCCCAGTTCAGCTCGGGCAGTATCCTGAAGTTCATGCCATAGATGCTCGCAATGAGCGTAGGCGGAAGGAATGCGACGCTGGCAACGGAAAAGATCTTGATGATCTTGTTCTGATTGATGTTGATGAAACCGACGGTTGCATCCATCAAGAAGTTGATCTTGTCGAACAGGAAAGCGGTATGGCCATCCAGCGATTCGATATCGCGCAGGATCTGACGCGCTTCGTCAAACTGCTCGGCATTGAGTAGCCGTCCACGCATCAAAAAACTCACCGCGCGCCGGGTGTCCATCATGTTGCGGCGTATGCGTCCATTCAAGTCTTCTTCCTGGGCAATCGCATTCAGTGCAGCCGCTGCATCTTCGTCGGTCAGCTTCTTTTGCAGCACGCGACGACTGACTTCTTCCAGATTCTGATAAATGCCTTCCAGCGCATCCGCGGAGTATTCGGCATCGGTGGCATACAAGTCGAGCAAGACATCCTTGTAATCGCCAATCGAACCTGGACGGGAGCGGGCGCGCATGCGCACTAGGCGGAATACCGGCAAATCGTCGGTGTGGACCGAGAACAGCATGTTGCGTGCGAGGATGAACGCGACGGTCACCACACGCGAGGGGCCATCGTCTTCTTCCAGCAAAAAATCGGTGCGCAGGTGCAGGTCGCCATTCTCCGCTTCGTAATAACGCGCGGATGCTTCAATGTCCTTCACCTCGTCTTCGCCCGGCAGTGTCACGCCGTAGATGCTCTTCACCCACGCGCGCTCGTCATCATTTGGATCGGTCAGGTCCACCCATACCGGCGCAACATTTTCCAGGTCGTTCCTGGTTTCAATATTGACCTGGTTCAGGCGTCCATTCTGCAAGACGAATACATTAATCATGTGCTCTCCCGGCTGCGGCCTTTGTATAGGTCACAGCCGCCTGCGAAAGAATTCCGCAGGCAGATTGATGTTCAGGGAACGCGGCCACGGGATTGGCCTGGACGCGTCCGCCCACCAAGAGTTTGGCGAGTAGACGCTTGTGAATGTCGGGTAGCGCGCTATCTCGCCGATCGACTGTCTGTCGATGGTCGACTGTGTGTACTGGGACTACCCAAGACGGGTCTCCGGAAACGAAAACTTCGCAAGTGTACTGAGATAGGCGACGGCAGGCAAGCGGCTTCACATCCTCGCGACATGGATCGCGGATTTGCGCAAAGGATGACACGCCCTAGTATTGCCCGATTGCTTTTTCGGGTGTATCAATCGCTCGGGTCGGGATTGATAGTACGGGCTACGGCAGTTCAGCCCCACCCATGCGGCGCAGGATCAGGTCAGTGCGGCGCGCGAGATAACCCGAGCCGCGATTCTTGTCATAGAAACGCGGACGCGGCAGCATGACCGCCAGTCTTGCTGCCTGTGCCGGTCCAAGGGCCGCTGCCGACACGCCATAGTAATGTTGCGCCGCCGCTTCCGCCCCATAGACGCCGACGCCCCATTCGACCACATTCAGGTAAATCTCGAAGATGCGTTCCTTGTCCATCAGGTATTCGAGCATGTAAGTGATGATCACTTCCTGCGCCTTGCGCAGGTAACTGCGTTCTCCCGACAGGAACAGGTTTTTCGCGAGCTGCTGGGTAATGGTCGATCCGCCCGCGATGACCTTGCCTTTCTTGGTGTTCTTTTCGTAGGCCTTTTGCATAGCCTCCCAGTCGACGCCTTCGTGACCGGAAAAATTGGAATCTTCGGCAGCGATGATCGCGCGCTTGAGGTGGTTGGAAATGCGGTTGTAGGGAACCCACTTGTGCTTGAGCTGGGCCTTCGGATCCTTCTCGCGCAGCACGGAAAGCTGGCGGCTCATGAAACTGGTGGACCCCGGATTATGATCGATCCACCACCAGATCTGTACAAAGAAGTACAACTGCATGGCCAGCACGATCACGATCGGCGCGACGATCAGCCACAACAACAATTTGCGCAAGCGTTTCATCGAAAACTACAGCTTGGCGCGCAATGCTGCAAACACCTCGGCGGTACCGGGGCGCACGCCGCGCCATAACTGAAAGGATTCAGCCGCCTGTTCGACGAGCATGCCGAGGCCGTCGCGCACGCTTGCACCATGTTGCGCGGCAAATCGCATGAAGACTGTCGGCGCCTTCCCGTACATCATGTCGTAGGCAAGCGCGCCTCGACCGAATACCGTGGGCGATACCGGCGGCACATCTGCCGACAGGCTGGCCGAGGTGGCATTGATGACGAGATCGAAAGGCTGGTCCAGAGTCGTGAAAGCGCTCGGCGACACGTGGCCTTTCGATTCGAATTGCGCGGCCAACTCTTCGGCCTTGGCCACGGTGCGATTGGCAATCACGAGCTGGCCGGGTGCTTTGGCAAGCAAGGGAAGGATCACCCCGCGCGCCGCGCCGCCGGCGCCAAGCAGGAGGATTCTTTTTCCGCTCAAGGACAAGCCGGCATTCTCGGTAATGTCGGTGACCAGGCCGACGCCATCGGTATTGTCGCCAAGGATGGTGCCCTGTTCGAATTTCAGCGTATTCACCGCCCCGGCGGCCTGTGCACGTTCGGTCAGCGTGCTTGCCAGCGTATGGGCTTCCAGCTTGAATGGCACCGTCACGTTGGCGCCGCCAAAGCCCTGCGCCATCAAGTCGCGAACGGTTTGGGAAAAGGCATCCAGCGGCGCCAATATGCGCTCGTATGCCATATGCTGACCGGTTTGTGCGGCGAACTGAGCATGAATCTCGGGCGACTTGCTATGCGCGATCGGATTGCCGATGACGCCATACCGGTCCATGCGTGCGCTCAACTCCGTCCTCCCTGCAATTCCGCTTCGAGTTCATTATCGCGCGTGAATTTGAAGCGCGTTGTCATAACCCACACATCCTCCTTGTCGCCGGAGCGCATGTTCTTGGCGAACGCGCCGAAAGGTGCGGAACGCCGAACGATGCGGCGCGCCGCTTCATCCAGGGTCGGATTGCCGGACGAACGGTCGACCGTCACACCATCATCCTTGTCCTTGAGATAAATGCTGCCATCCTGAAAAATCGAAATCGACAACGTCAGCTCGCCATACAGCTTGCGTCCATCCTTTTGCGGGAAATTGGTGGTTCCGAGCTTTTCGATTTTCTGGCGTACGCTGTTGAAGTACATCGCGTAACCGACTTCGCGCGTGCTTGGCGAAATGAAGGTTTTCTTCGGACGCTTGTTTTCGTCTTCGATGCGCTTGGCGATTTCCGCCTCGCGCCGCATGATCTCTTTCGCGCTTTCGCTGGCATCTGCCGCTTCCGTACGCGATGGCGCTGCCTGCGGCTTGGTCCGGTCTTTTGTCGGCGCGGTGGCAAGCGGGGATTTCTTGTTCATTTGCGCCAGCATGCGCTGCTGGCGTTCCAATTCGTCGATGCGGCGCTGCATGGATTTCATGCCGTCGCCGTCTTCGCTCCTGCGCATGTCGGGCAACGGCGACTTCGAGCGTCCGGCTTCGGCCTGACCACCACCGTCCAGATTGGCTTGCGCGAGCGCTTCGGCTTTCACCGGCTTGCGATCGTGTTTGGCATTGACGAGAATGACTTCAAGCCCGGGATCGGTCGGCTTGAACTTGAATGCTTCCGGCGCAGCAAACCGTACTGCCAGCAGCGCGCCGTGCACCAGCACCGATGCCGCAATGGCGATCGTCAGGGTACGGTTTTGAGGAAAAGATAACTTCACGCGGCAGCATTCGGGCGGTTGCAGAAGCCTAGAATTTTACGATAAAGCCCGGCAGTGTTTGCCGGACTTTTTCATTCCGAAACAGACTCCGCACCGGCTTCGGTCTCGGTTGTGGCGATTTCATCATCGGGAGCTTCGACTTCTTCGGCCACCTCGGGTGCAGCCGTTGTCATTTCAATCAACCTGGCTTCGATGGTGAGTTCGACTTCATCCCAACGGATCAGCTCCAGTCTGACCTGCGTACCGCGCGCCGCCTGCGGCATGCCGGACAGACGAATGATCAAGGGTATATCAACCAGACGCAACACTTCATCCTTGAGCACCACGGCTTCTACCTGCCTGGCATTTTCCTGCGCCAGCCAGCGCAGGCACCAGTAGCGCTCCATGTTGTTCTGGAAATCCGCGTAGGCGCCATAGGCTGCATCGAAAGCCGATACCACGGCAAACAGATCGGCATCCTTGGGTTTGAATTGCGCAACCAGCGGCGCGGTGACGCCATGTTCGGCGCACGCCAGGATTTGCCATTGATTCACCAGATCGGTATAGCGGCGCAACGGCGAGGTGCTCCATGCATACTGATCCACACCCAGCCCCTGGTGCGGCGCTGCATGGGTAAGCATGCGCACCTGCATCTTTGCAGCCCAGCCGCCGCCACCGGCGCCTTGCGCCCGGTAGATACCCGGCACACCGTGGTCATGCATCAGCTTGCCCCAGGTGCTGTTGGCAAAAATCATCAGCTCGGCGACGATCTTGTCGAGCGGTGCGCCACGCTTGCGGCGGACAATGCTGACAACGTCGTCGACCACATAAAAATTGAAATCGACGCGATTGGTTTGTTCCGGTTTCAAGCCGAACGCTTCGCGTTTGAGCATGCGGCCTTTTTCCAACACTTGCGCCCACTGCCATAGCAAAGCGATATCTTCCTTGTGCGCATAGTCGCCGCTTCCGGCGGCCAGTGTTTCCTCCGTCACCATGGCGTCCAGATCGTTGTGGCGCAGGTTGGCCGCGATCGGTACCGCTTCCGCTTTCGTTTCCGTTGCAACAACCGACCAGTCCGCAGTATCGAGCGTGGCGTACAGCGACAATGCCGGGCAGGTGCGGCCCTCGGCAAGGGTATATGCGTCCACTAGTTCATCGGGCAACATGGTGATCTTGTCGCCCGGCATATAGACAGTGGACAGACGTTGCCGCGCAATGGCGTCGATTGCATCGTCACGTTTGATCCCAAGGCCGGGCGCCGCGATATGGATACCGACCCGAATCTTGCCATCGCCCAGCGCTACCACTGAAAAGGCATCGTCGATCTCGGTGGTCGTGACATCGTCAATCGAAAACGCTTTGACATCGGCCACCGGCAGCGTCGGAACCGATGGCACGCCAATGGCGGGAAATCCAGTGCCCTTGGGGAAATGCTCATGCAGGAAGCGCGTCAGATGCAGGAGCTTCGGTGAAGGGATGCCGCCGACCGCCAGCATCAGGCGCTGCGGAGTCGTTTGCAATTCGGTGCAGGCTGTTTCCAGCGCCTTGTATTCGATGCTGTTCTTGTCCGGCTTGAACAATAGTTGCATCACGATGGGCTTGAAGACATCCGGCAAGCGGTTTGCCTTCAACTCGTCGACATATTGGGCTTGTACCAAAGCCTGCTGTTTTTTCTTTTCAATGCCGGCGAGCGCCGCCTTCAATGAGTCTTCCGGCGCTGCCTTGTAGCGACCTTTTCCTTTTTTGTAAAAATAGACCGGCGCATGATGCAGGCGCAACAACAAACCGGCGGCTTCGTGCGGCTTGGGGTCATGTCCGAAATACTCGGTCCCAAGTTCCGCGAAACCGAATTCCTCCTGACCGGCGACTTCCCACAGAAAGTCGAGATCGATTTCATCAGCGACGGTTTTTGCGTCGCTCAGCAGCTGGGCCGGTTCGGGTGCTGAAAATTGCAGCAACACATCGCGTGCCTTGACCTTGGTGCGCTTGCCGGTCTGCAGTTCGACCTGATATGCCTCGCCTTGCTGGGACAGGATCGCGCCGGCCTTGAAATCGCCGGACTCTTCAAAGAATAGATTCATGGATGCTTCGCTCTTCAGCGTGTTGATTCGTCAAGTCGCGCATGGTGGCGCGGGAGTGAAATGAGATCGGCCAATGCAGGCAGGAATAGTTCCGTGACCAGTAATACACCGTTCTTTCTTCGATACAAACAGCGCCGCGCAAACAGCGGCGATACAAAATGTTTTTGGCCGAGCGCCGCACTTGCGCGACGAACCAGCGGATGTTGCGCATGCAAGCGCGCATACTGCAGTGTCCCCCGCGCAACGCGAGGATCGCCGAACAAGGTCGTACCGAGCGAGCGCTCGCCCAGCGTACCGAAAAACGGCCAGTCGGACGCTGTCGCGGCCAGCGGCACGATGGTGTGAGCGAACACGACCGGCCGGTCGTCGCAGCGCAGCAGCACTTCGCGTTCCTGCACGCGTATGGGCCGCGCCAGGCCAACCGTATGGAATTCGTCCGCCAGACATACGCCTTGCTGCTGGCGCAAGCGCTCGACCCGGAACCGCGTGCTATGCGCAATCAGCTTCCTGGTCAGCGATACCGTATCAGACAACCAGCCCCGCATGTCAGGCGTAGCAAACACGCCATTCACATGCGCACACCAGCGCGCATGCCGCCCCGAACACAATTTCACTGTCGCTGTCCTGTCTGCACGCCGCAAAACGCCAATACCTCGTCCAGATATTGTTCGAAATCGGAAATGCCGTGATCGCTACCTTCAATGACGATCTGGCGCGCAGCGGGATAATGCGCCACCATTGCACGCCAGTCGAGTACTTCGTCACCGGTTGCGGCAAGCAGCAGATAGCGTTGCGGATCCGTAATGCGCGCCACCTTCAGCTCTTCCAGCTCCTTTATATATTCGCGCTTGAATTCAAACGGTTCGTCGGAATGGTAAGCGGTCGTGACGCCGACATGTTTTTCGAGATCGCGCGGCGGCGTAACCGCCGGGTTCAAGAGGACCGCCCGACATCCAATGCGTTCGGCCAGATAGGTCGCGTAATATCCGCCCAGCGAAGAGCCGATCAGCGTCAGGCGTTCCGGCGCGGTGCCGCCTATTACCGTTTGCGCCAAGGCGATGGCTGCGCGCGGCGAGGCCGGCAGTTGCGGACATTGGTAGTCGGCGCCACAACCCAGTGCCTGCAATCTTTGCCCTAGCAAACGCGCCTTGAACGATTGCGGCGACGAACGAAATCCGTGCAGATACAGAATCATTGCGCAAGTGCATCCAGAATTTTTTGATGCACGCCGCCAAAGCCGCCATTGCTCATGACCAGTACATGGTCGCCCGGCCGGGCGGCCTGAACGATTGCCCGGACCAGTCCATCGAGTTCGTCATGGGCAGCGGCACGGCTTCCCAGCGGGGCCAGCGCTTCCGCCAGATTCCATCCGAGCGCATCCTTGCCGGCCTTGGCGCCGTAACCGAATACGAGGTCGGCATCGCTAAGACTGCCCGGCAAGGCTTGCTTCATCGTGCCGAGCTTCATGGTATTGGAACGCGGTTCAAGCACTGCGAGTACGCGTGCATCGCCGATTTTTTTGCGCAGACCGGCAACCGTGGTTGCGATGGCGGTCGGATGGTGGGCAAAGTCGTCGTAGACCGTAATGTCCCTGACCGCACCGCGCACTTCCATACGGCGCTTGACGTTTTCAAATTTGCACAAGGCTTCGATCGCTACCGCCGGCGTGACGCCGACGTGACGCGCCGCCGCAATCGCCGCCAGCGCATTCATCCGGTTATGTTCGCCGGTCAGCGACCAAGTCACGGTGCCCTGCAGTTCACCATTGAAGATGACATCGAAGCTGTCGTCGTCATGTGTTTTCAAAGCCCAGCCCTGCGCGCCGTCAACGCCGAAAAATTCCTTGTCGCTCCAGCAACCGCGCGCCACCACACGCTGCAGCGCTTCTTCGCGCCCGTTGACGATCAGCCGTCCGACACCGGGCACGGTACGTACAAGGTGATGGAATTGTGTTTCGATGGCACCGAGGTCGGGAAAAATATCGGCATGGTCGTATTCCAGATTGTTCAATACCGCGGTCTTGGTGCGGTAATGCACGAACTTGCTGCGCTTGTCGAAGAACGCGGTGTCGTATTCATCGGCTTCGATCACGAAGAACGGCGATTCCCCGGTCTTGCCGGACAACCGCGCGGAAATGCCGAAATTCATCGGCACGCCGCCGATCAGGAATCCCGGATCGTAGCCGGCATCTTCCAGCACCCATGCCAACATCGATGAAGTCGTGGTCTTGCCATGGGTACCGGCGACCGACAATACCCATTTGTCATGCAGGATGTGTTCGCCTATCCATTGCGGGCCGGAGACATAGGGCAAGCCCCGGTTCAGGATTTCTTCCATCAACGGATTGCCGCGCGAAACGACATTGCCGATGACAAAAAGATCGGGCTGCAGGCTGATCTGCTCCGGCGCAAAACCTTCGATCAGTTCGATGCCCTGAGCCTGCAACTGCGTGCTCATCGGCGGATAGACATTGGCGTCGCAGCCGGTGACTTTATGGCCGGCTTCCTTGGCCAGCACGGCCAAGCCGCCCATGAATGTGCCGCAGATGCCGAGAATGTGGATATGCATTGTGCTGTTTCAAATGAAATAGGAATCTGACCGGGATACCCGGAGAAAGGTCCAAGGGGAATCGGTCCAATCAGACAGGTTGCAGCGAATCCGGAATTTTACCTGAGCGGCGACCGCCTGCCTTGGGCAGCCTCATCAGAGCATCATCGGAGTATCATCGACGCCATGAGTAATTTCACAAGCAATATCGACATGCTGCGCGCGGAAATCGCCGCCGCGGCTGCACGCCTGATCGCCGAAGACGGCGCCGATTACGGCACCGCCAAGCGCAAGGCAGCCAAGCAAATTCTCGGCAATACCAAGGTGCGAGGAGAATACATGCCCGACAATGCACAGATCGAAGATGAAGTACGTATTTACAATGAACTGTTTTTGGGCGATACCCAGCCCGCCCGCTTGCTGCATCTACGCAAGCTTGCACTGCGTTTGATGAACGACTTGTCTGAATTCACCCCCTACTTGACCGGCGCCGTACTCAATGGGACAGCGGGCGAGCATTCGGATATTTATTTGCAGCTTTTCCCGGAAAGTGCAAAGGATGTCGAAATCTTCCTGATCAACAAGAATGTCGATTTTGAAGTATCGGAAACGCCGCACTTCAAAGCCCGAAGCGAACCGGTCGAGACCGTCAGCTTCATGTGGCATAACGAAGGCGTGCATCTGAGCCTGTTCGAGACCGACGACTTGCGCGGCGCCATCAAAAGTCCGACAGACGGTAGAATAGCGCGCGCCGACCTGGCGTCGTTACGCAGCCTGATTGCAGAAAGCGAAGGGGAATGAAAAGAAATATTGTAATGTTCGCGGTAGTTGGACTGTTGTTCGCGGGAATTGGCGTATTTCTCGGTTATCGACAGAGTGATCCGGCACCGGCCGAGGCGACGGCTGTTCATGCCTTGCTAGCGGCGTCGCTACCCGACGCTTCCGGAAAAATGCAGCCGCTCTCCCAATGGAAGGGACGACCGCTTGTTGTCAATTTCTGGGCGACCTGGTGCGCGCCCTGCGTGGATGAAATGCCTGAATTGTCGGCCTTGCAGAAGGAACTCGAAGCACGCGGCAAAACCCAGATTTTGGGTATCGGCATCGATTCTCCCGCGAATATCGCCCAATTCGTGTCCAAATACAACATTTCCTTTCCGATTTATGTCGGTGGCATGGGTGGCAGCGAATACTCGCGACAATTGGGCAATCAAGTAGGCGGCTTACCGTTTACCGTGCTGATCGATAGCAACGGGCAAGTCAAAAAAGCCTATTCCGGACGCCTGAAAATAGATGAATTGCGAAAGGATCTGGAAGGCCTCTAAGCTCCAAATGATCTTTTCCTTGCCAATCAGCATCATTTGACGGCAAAATGCGCCATCCTCGTCAAACGGCGTCAGAACTCCATGGCAAAAAAGCTTCTTCTGGTCAATGGCCCGAACCTGAATCTGCTGGGCACACGTGAACCGGAAGTATATGGATCGGTAACGCTGGCGGATGTCGAACAAGCGGCAGCGGCGCAAGCTATAGCGTCCGGTGCAGTCCTTGCCTGTTTCCAAAGCAACCACGAAGGTGAACTGATCGACCGTATCCATGCCGCGCGGTCCGAAGGCGTGGACGGCATCATTATCAATCCGGGTGGCCTGACGCATACCAGCGTGGCATTACGCGACGCGCTGGCCGGGGTTGCCATTCCATTCATTGAAGTACACATATCCAACGTGCATAAACGCGAAGAATTCCGGCATCACTCCTACCTGTCTGAGATCGCCGTCGGCGTGATTTGCGGCCTGGGCGTGGACGGATATGGCGCCGCCATCGATTTCGCGCTCAAAAAGCTTTAATTTTCATTATCTCGCCGCGAACACTTATAATCGTGGCGGCTCCAATTGCAATAAAAATATCATTCTGAGGCATTTCATATGGATCTACGAAAACTCAAGACGCTGATCGACCTCGTCGCCGAATCAGACATCGCCGAACTTGAAGTCACCGAAGGCGAAAGCAAAGTCCGTATCGTCAAATCCTCCGGGGCACCGCAAAGCCAGGTCGTGATGATGCAACCGCAATCCATGCCGCATACACTGTCGGTTCCGACCGCCGCTTCGGCACCGCAGGCCGCCGGCGCACCCGTTGCCGCACCGGCCGAGCCGGAAGGCCATATCGTCAAGTCGCCGATGGTCGGCACCTTCTACCGCGCATCCGCACCCGGCAATCCTCCTTTCGTCGAGATCGGCGCCACTGTCAAGGAAGGCGATACTCTCTGCATCATCGAAGCGATGAAGCTGCTCAATGAAATCGATGCCGACGCATCCGGCGTCATCAAGCAAATCCTGGTTGAAAACGGCCAGCCGGTGGAATTCGGCCAGCCGCTGTTTGTGATCGGTTAAGCGTTTTACGGCTGGCGTACGCCTGTCGCGCGCCGACCAGACCGCAACACAGTCCCTAAACGCATACCAACGCATCACAACGCAACCGCCATGTTCGAAAAAATTCTTATCGCCAATCGTGGTGAAATCGCGCTGCGCATTCAGCGCGCGTGCCGTGAAATGGGCATCAAGACCGTGGTCGTCCATTCCGAGGCTGACCGCGAAGCCAAGTACGTCAAGCTGGCCGACGAATCGGTCTGTATCGGTCCGGCACCGTCCGCGCTCAGCTATCTCAATATGCCGGCGATCATCAGCGCCGCCGAAGTCACCGATGCCGAAGCCATCCATCCCGGTTACGGCTTTCTGTCGGAAAACGCCGATTTCGCCGAGCGCGTGGAAAAATCCGGTTTTGTCTTCATCGGCCCGCGTCCGGAATCGATCCGCCTGATGGGCGACAAGGTGTCCGCCAAGCATGCCATGATCAAGGCCGGCGTTCCCTGCGTTCCGGGTTCGGACGGCGCATTGCCGGAAGATCCGAAGGAAATCATTCGCATTGCGCGCAAGGTCGGCTATCCGGTCATCATCAAGGCAGCGGGCGGTGGCGGCGGGCGCGGCATGCGCGTGGTGCATACCGAAGCGGCCCTGCTGAACGCGGTCACGATGACCAAGACCGAAGCCGGTGCGGCATTCGGCAATCCCGAAGTCTATATGGAGAAGTATCTGGAAAATCCGCGTCACGTGGAAATCCAGATCCTGGCCGACGAGTTCAAGAACGCGATCTGGCTCGGCGAGCGTGACTGCTCGATGCAACGCCGCCATCAAAAAGTGATCGAAGAAGCACCGGCGCCCGGCATCCCGCGCAAGCTGATCGAGCGCATCGGCGATCGCTGCGCGGAAGCCTGCCGCAAGATCGGCTATCGCGGCGCGGGCACCTTCGAATTCCTTTACGAAAACGGCGAATTCTATTTCATTGAAATGAATACGCGCATTCAGGTCGAACATCCGGTGACTGAAATGATCACCGGCGTGGATCTGGTGCAAGAGCAGATCCGCGTGGCCGCCGGCGAGAAACTGCGTTTCCGCCAGCGCGATATCGAATTGTCCGGCCACGCGATCGAATGCCGGATCAACGCGGAAGACCCGTTCAAGTTCACGCCGTCGCCGGGACGCATCGTTGCCTGGCATGCGCCGGGCGGTCCCGGCATTCGTGTCGACTCGCATGCTTACGCCGGCTATTTCGTACCGCCGACCTATGACTCCATGGTCGGCAAGGTCATTGCCTACGGCGCCACGCGCGAACAGGCAATCCGTCGCATGCAGATCGCGCTGTCGGAAATGGTGGTCGAAGGCATTCAGACCAACATCCCGCTGCATCGCGAGCTGATGGTGGATGCACGCTTCTTCGAAGGCGGCACGAATATCCACTACCTGGAACAAAAGCTTGCCGCCAAGCCGGACCTGCCCAAGGCACTTGCCAAGGGCGCGAAGTAAATAAGGAACACCATGAGCTGGACTGAAATCGTCATCGAAGTCGCACGCGACCATGCAGAGGCCCTGTCCGATGCATTGATGGAGGCGGGTGCGCTGTCGGTGTCGGTGGAAGATGCCGACGAAGGCACCGACGCCGAGCGCCCGCTGTTCGGCGAGCCGGGGATGGAGCCGGCCGAAGCGGCATGGGAACATAGCCGGGTGGTGGCGTTGGCCGACGAAACCGCCGACCACGCGGCGATCGTCGCCGATGCCGCTGCCGCCTGCGGCATCGCGCCGGTCCCGCACTATTCCTTGCGGCCGGTCGCCGAACAGGACTGGGTAAGACTGACACAATCGCAGTTCGACCCCATCCATATCGGCAAGAACATCTGGGTGGTGCCGAGCTGGCACGACGCGCCGGACCCGAACGGACTGGTGCTCGAACTCGACCCCGGCCTGGCTTTCGGTACCGGCAGTCATCCGACCACACGCCTGTGCATGGAATGGCTGGAAGCGCATCCGCCGCAGGGCCTGTCGGTGCTCGACTATGGCTGCGGTTCGGGCATTCTCGCCATGGTGGCGGAAAAACTGGGCGCAGCGGCAGTGTATGGCGTCGATATCGATCCCCAGGCGATCGAATCGGCACGCTATAACAGCGAACGCAATCGCTGCAATATTAATTACTACCTGCCGGGAGACTTTGCGTCGGCATCGCACCCGCAAGCCTTCGGCATCGTCGTCGCTAACATCCTGTCCAGCCCGCTGAAGCTGATGGCCCCGATGCTGTCGTCCCGCGTCGCGCCCGGCGGCATGCTGGTCCTGTCCGGCATTCTGACCCGTCAGGCCGATGAAGTGGCCGCCGCCTATGCGCCATTCATCAAGATGACGGTCTGGGCCGAACATGAGGGCTGGGTCGTGCTCGCCGGTCAGTCTGCTTCGCCGCAATAATCGAAATGGCCCTCGCAACCCAATGTCCGCATTGCCATACGACATTCCGGGTCGCGCATGACCAACTCAAGCTGCGGGCTGGCCTGGTCCGCTGCGGCGCCTGCAAGCAAATCTTCAACGGCATAGAGAACCTGCTGCACCCGGAAGATCTCGCGCAAGATACCCCATCTGCACCGACACCCGCTGCGCCTCAATCGGCGGTTTCATCCGAACCGGCAACTTCTCCGGTGGCGACGGAAGCGTCGGCCGCCGACGTCGCAAGTGCCGATACGCAAGAACGTCAATCCGGGGAACAAACGCATGGCGATTTACCGCCGTCAAATTCGGATGCAGTCATCAACGACGCGGGCATTACGCCAGATGCGGCAAATCCGCCTGCGGCGATCGAGCCGGCACATGCCGATACATCCGGCGGGATCGACACCCAGCCCTCGAGAGACGATCCGCTGCTGCGCATGACGCTGATCGACATTGCGCATGTTCCGCGCAAACCGTCTGCTGACGACGTCGTTACAAGCGCCGATGACAAGCATGGGGAAGATCCGGTCGAGCAGGCAATCGATGACTTGCAGGCGCGCCCGTGGCGCCGTAAACCTGGCGCTTCAACGGATGGCGAGTCGGATGCACTCGATGCGGCGGATGCAGCCGATTACGAGGAGCCGGGCTTTGTCCGACAGGCGCGCCGGCGCGAACGGCTTGACCGGGCAATGAATATTTTCATGGGGACCGCATCCGCATTGCTGCTGGGCGTGCTCATTGCCCAGGCAGCGTATGTGTTCCGCGATCAGATTGCCGCGCACATTCCGCAGGCCCAGCCGATTCTTGCCGCTGCCTGCGCACGCAGCGGATGCCAGGTCGGTCTGCCATCCCGAGTCGATTCGGTTTCGATCGAGTCGAGCGAACTGCAAACGCTGGCCGCGGACTCCAATACGTTTAGCCTGACAGTGCTGTTGCGCAATCATGGCTCGACGGTACAGGCCTGGCCCAGCATCGAGCTGACCTTGAATGACAACGCGGAAAAACCCGTGGTGCGCCGAGTATTCCAGCCGCGCGACTATCTGGCTTCGACCAAGGAACTGGAGCGCGGGTTTGCACCGGCTTCGGAACAGCCGCTCAAGCTTTACTTTGAACTGTCGCAACTGAAGGCGGCAGGCTATCGCGTCTATCTCTTTTATCCCTGACGCCGTTACCACCATTTCTTTTCATAATGTTCACCAACATGACATCCTTAATCTGCGGCTCGCTCGCTTTCGATTCCATCATGCTGTTCGGCGGACGCTTTTCCGAAGCGCTGCTGGCGGACCAGCTGCACAAGATTAACGTCTCTTTCCTGGTGCCGGAAATGCGGCGCGAATTCGGCGGCTGCGCGGGAAACATCGGCTACAACCTCAAACTGCTGGGCGGCGAGCCACTCATCATGGCGACCGTGGGGCAAGACGCAAAACCTTACCTGGACCGTCTCGATCAATTGCAGATCACGCGTCGATGCGTGCGCATGATCGAGGATACCTATACTGCGCAGGCCTTCATTACCACCGATGCGGCCGGCAACCAGATCACCGCTTTCCATCCGGGCGCGATGACGCGCTCGCATGAAAACAAGGTGAAAGAGGCAGGCAGCGTAAAGTTGGCCATCGTTGCGCCGGATGGACGCGACGGCATGTTGCAGCATGCGAAGGATTGTGCGGACCTGAATATTCCCTTCATCTTTGATCCAGGCCAAGGCCTGCCTATGTTCAACGGCGCTGACCTGGAGCATTTCATTGAACTGGCTACCTATGTGGCGGTCAATGATTATGAAGCGGAATTGTTGACCGAGCGTACCGGCTTGTCCTTTGAACAGATTGCGCAGCGAGTCACCGCATTGATTGTCACCCGCGGCGAGCAAGGGGCGGAAATCTTCACCGCCGGAAAACGGATTGACATTGCCTGCGTAGCGGTGGAAAAAGTGATTGACCCAACCGGCTGTGGCGACGCATTCCGCGCCGGTCTGCTCTATGGATTAAGCAATGGCATGGATTGGGAGACGACTGGACGACTGGCGAGCCTGATGGGCTCGATCAAGATCGCCAGCCAGGGCGGCCAGAATCATGCGCCGCCGCGCGCCGAGATTGAGGACCGGTTCCAGCAGGCATTCGGTTATCGCTTTTAGTATTACCGGTCCGGAAATTCGCTGCGCGGGTATCCAGCGTGATTGATGATGGCATGGCGACAGGAACGCAGAATACCTGCACCGCACTTTTCCGATCTGCATGGCCTGTGTCCTGACTCCGCTGTCGTGAATTCTTTTTATCCGGAGGCAGCATGGATAGCGATGTGAAATGGCTGGTTCTCCTGTCGGCGGCGGCGCTGCTCCCCGGTTGCGCATCATCGCCACCTCCGCCCTCCACCATCTCCTCTACCCAAGGCACGTTTCTGGTTCAAACCGCACAGGTGACCAACGTGAAAGACGTCGTACTGCGTGACGGACGCAGCACCGGACTGGGCTCATTTGTCGGCAGCATACTGGGCGGCGTCGCCGGCAGCAAGATAGGCAGCGGCACCGGCAGTGCAGTTGCAGGCATCGGTGGCGCGGTTGCCGGCGGCATGGCGGGTCAGCATGCCGAACAGTCCGGTTCGGGTCGCAGCACTACCGAAGTGACAGTGCGCCTGGACAATGGAGAACTCCGTACCTTTGCTGTTGAGCCCGGGGAAAGTTTCCGTGTCGGCGAGATGGTGAAGGTAACGACCAATAACGGACTGGTGCGCTTAAGCCATTAAAGCGGATTCAGCCTGACCAGATTTCCTCAACGCGCCCGTCTGCGTAAATGCCCTGGCTTGCAAGCCAGGGCATTTACGTATGGACGCGATGCCTCGCAGATCCCGGAATCGGTCCACCGCGTCGTTTTGCAACGACCGCTCCATCCTTTATCAAGCCAGCGAAGTAATTACCGTAGTAACCAGCATCAGGGCTATCTGCAATAAAAGCAGCGCGACCAGAGGACTGAGATCGACGCTGCCGACCAGCGGGACGACGCGACGAAGCGGACGCAGCAGCGGATCGTTGAGTGCACGGATGAAAGGTGCAAACGGCGCATGCGGATTAACCCAGCTGAACACGGCTTCGAGAATCAACAGGCCCATGAAGCCATAGAAGACCCATTGGAAGAAGCGCAGCAGCGACATCGTGGTCAGGAATTCGGCCGAGAAACGAGAGAGGATGGCAAGGTCGATGGCCACTGCAAGAATAATGATGAGGATCGCTGCGATCAGGCTCGCCCAATCATAGCCTCCGACCCCAGGCAGCAGACGACGCAGCGGACGTACCAGCCAGTCGGTCAGGTGGAAAATGAATTGACCCAAGGATGTCGGTGGACGGACCCGCACCACCTGCATCCAGAAACGCAGCAACAGTACACCGCCCAACACGCCGGCGATCGCATCGACAATCAAGGTAAGAATGCTAGTCAGCACTATCTGGTCTCCACATGAAAAAAGCCCGTTGGGCGGCGAATAGCCACGCAACGGGCATTTTGCCTGAACTTAATCAGGCGTGCGAACAGGTTCAACGATTACGGACGGGTGCCGGTCGGAAACGGCCATGCAGCTGCCGGATTGAGAACTGTCTTTGCAGCGGGTGCAGCAGCAGGCTTGGCGGCGGATTTCTTCGCAGCGGCCTTCTTGGGAGCAGCCTTCTTGGGCGCTGCAGCTTTTTTCGCAGCAGGCTTGGCAGCGGCCTTCTTCGCAGCTGGCTTCGCAGCTGGTTTAACAGCTGCCTTTTTCGCAGCGGCTTTCTTGGGAGCTGCAGCTTTCTTGGCTGCTGGCTTCTTCGCTGCTGCTGCTTTCTTAGGAGCTGCGGCTTTCTTCGCTACGACCTTTTTGGCTACTGCTTTTTTAGGAGCTGCGGCTTTCTTGGCTACGGCCTTTTTAGCTACTGCTTTTTTAGGAGCTGCGGCTTTCTTCGCTACCGGCTTCTTGGCTACTGCTGCTTTCTTAGGAGCTGCGGCTTTCTTCGCTACCGGCTTCTTGGCTGCTGCCGCCTTTTTTGCTACTGGCTTCTTCGCTGCTGCCGCCTTTTTTGCTACCGGCTTCTTCGCTGCTGCTGCCTTCTTGGGAGCTGCTGCCTTCTTAGCTGCAGGCTTCTTTGCTGCTGCCGGCTTCTTTGCCGGGGCTGCTTTTTTCGCAGCTGCTTTCTTTGCTGTTGCCATTTGTTTCTCCTTCACGTGATGGAAAATTCAAACTACGAGGTTGTAAACCCGCCTGCCCCATCGCGATGGGTCATGCGGATTATTCATCGGCACAAGCAAGCATCTGCTTGCACTAATGAATTCGGCACCAGCTGAACTGCTGCATCACCTCATTCATGCAGCACTTCAGCCTTTTCGAACTACGCCTCTCTTCTGAAAATCATTGCCGCGCGTCGGCAATGAGGGAGGACTTCTATCGCGCGCATCGGGCGCTGCGATTGCCGTAGCCAAAAAAAACGCCGGCAACAAAGCCGGCGCGGGAATACTCTTTCACAAAAACCAACAGGTTTTTCAGGGAAAAAGCCGCCTTGCCCGACAGCGTCGGGGTCAGCGGCGATAACAGAGATGATCTGATCGTTCGTCTACTGTCCATTAACTTTGGTAATAATCCTTCGGGTTTTCAGTGACCGGCCACCTTGCGGTTTCTTTCCGATCGACTGCTTTATCTCCGTTCATCCCGCTCGTTTCGAGTCAGGATTTTTTCTTACTTATTCCCAGTTCAGTGCACCACCGGTCTGGTATTCGATCACACGAGTCTCGAAGAAGTTGCGCTCCTTCTTCAGATCGATCATCTCGCTCATCCACGGGAAGGGATTCTCTTCCTGCGGGAACATCGGATCGAGACCGATCTGTTGTGCGCGACGATTTGCGATGAATCGCAAGTACCCTTTAAACATCGGCGCATTCAAACCGAGCACTCCACGCGGCATTGTATCCTCTGCGTAGCGATATTCCAACTCCACCGCGTGCAAAAACAACGATTTAATCTCTTCGCGGAAGTCGGCAGTCCACAAATGCGGATTCTCGAGCTTGATTGTATTGATCAGATCGATCCCGAAGTTGCAGTGCATCGACTCATCGCGCAGGATGTATTGATACTGCTCGGCCGCACCCATCATCTTGTTCTGACGGCCCAGCGCAAGGATCTGTGTGAAGCCGACATAGAAGAACAACCCTTCCATCAGGCATGCAAACACGATCAGCGAACGCAGCAGCGTTTGATCCGCTTCGACTGTGCCGGTCTTGAACTCGGGATTGGTGAGCACGTCGATGAATGGAATCAGGAACTCGTCCTTGTCGCGGATCGAGGCGACCTCGTGATAGGCATTGAAGATCTCGCCTTCGTCGAGACCGAGCGATTCGACGATGTACTGGTAGGCGTGCGTATGAATTGCTTCCTCGAATGCCTGGCGCAGCAGGTACTGACGGCACTCCGGAGCAGTGATGTGGCGATAGGTGCCCAGCACGATGTTGTTGGCGGCGAGCGAGTCGGCAGTGACGAAGAAGCCGAGATTGCGCTTGACCAGACGGCGCTCGTCTTCGGTCAGACCATTCGGATTTTTCCACAGCTCGATGTCGCGCTGCATGTTGATTTCCTGCGGCATCCAGTGATTGGCGCAGCCAGCCAGATATTTGTCCCATGCCCACTTGTACTTGAACGGAACCAACTGATTGACGTCGGTCTGGCCGTTGATGATGCGCTTGTCGGCTGCATTGACGCGGCGCGATTCATCGCCTGCCGGCTTTGCGACCATAGCCGGATTGAGCGCGGCGTTGGTGAGCTGCGCGTTCATTTGCGCATTGGGGGAAAGCGAATGCGACGCCGCTGGCATCAGCGCCGGTTGTGGTGCCTGAGCGGGTCTCGCGGCTGGAGTTACTTCGTCATCCCAACTGAGCATGGTTGATCTTCCTTACAGGTATTGTAGTTGCACTTGCGTGTTGTTCAAGCCAGCGGCGATCAATTCGACGCCTGCCGGCTTTTTATTTGGGATCCTGATGCCTGCAGTGTTACTGGCAGGCTTCGCATTCTTCGAAACCAGGATCACCCGGACGCAGCATGCAGGCGGGACCAGCCAGCTCGTCGCTCGCCGAAGTTGCCGCTGCCACCGGCGCTGCAGCCATGCCTCCGGTCATGCCGCCATGTGCCGAAACCGCATTGAGCGCACCGGCCTTGGTGGTCGACTTTTCGGCATGGGTCGCGCCGATGGTGCGCAGATAGTAGGTGGTCTTCAGACCGCGCAACCAGGCCAGCTTGTAAGTTTCGTCGAGCTTCTTGCCCGATGCGCCGGCCATGTAGATGTTCAGCGATTGCGCCTGGTCAATCCATTTCTGGCGACGCGATGCCGCTTCCACCAGCCACCTCGGCTCGACTTCGAACGCGGTGGCGTAGATTTCGCGCAGGTCTTGCGGAATGCGGTCGATCTTGGCCAGGCTGCCGTCGAAGTACTTGAGATCGGCGACCATCACTTCATCCCACAGGCCGCGTGCCTTCAGGTCGCGCACCAAGTATTCGTTGATCTCGGTAAATTCCCCGGACAGGTTCGACTTCACGTACAGGTTCTGGTAAGTCGGTTCGATGCAAGCGGACACGTCGATGATGTTGGAGATCGTCGCGGTCGGGGCAATCGCCACGCAATTCGAATTGCGCATGCCATGTTCCTTGATGCGTGCGCGCAGCGAAGCCCAGTCCATGGTCTCGGACGAGTCGACTTCCAGGTAGCCGCCGCGTTCTTCAGCCAGCAGCTTGAGCGAATCCTGCGGCAGGATTCCGCGATCCCACAGCGAACCGCGGTAGGAGCTGTAACGGCCGCGCTCTTCCGCCAGTTCGGTCGATGCCCAGTAGGCGTAGTAGCAGACGGCTTCCATCGAACGGTCGGCGAACTCGACCGCATCCATCGACGCGTACGGGATACGCATCATGTGCAGGCAGTCCTGGAAGCCCATGATGCCCATGCCGACCGGCCGGTGACGCAGGTTGGAATCGCGCGCTTTCTTGACTGCGTAATAGTTGATATCGATCACGTTATCCAGCATGCGCATCGCGGTGCGGACGGTTTTCTGCAGCTTGACCTGGTCGAGCTTGCCGTCTTTCATGTGTGCGGGCATGTTGACCGAACCGAGGTTGCAGACCGCGATTTCGGATTCGTTGGTGTTGAGCGTGATCTCGGTGCACAGGTTGGAGCTGTGAACGACGCCGACATGCTGCTGCGGGGAACGGATATTGCACGGATCCTTGAAGGTGATCCATGGATGACCGGTCTCGAACAGCATGGACAGCATCTTGCGCCACAGGTCGAGCGCCTGCACCTTCTTGAACAACTTGAGTTCGCCGCGGGCAGCCTTGGCTTCATAGCCGGTATAGGCTTCTTCGAAGGCCTTGCCGAACTTGTCGTGCAGGTCGGGCACGTCGGATGGTGAGAACAGGGTCCAGTCGCCCTTTTCCATCACGCGCTTCATGAACATGTCGGGAATCCAGTTCGCGGTGTTCATGTCGTGAGTGCGGCGGCGATCGTCGCCGGTGTTCTTGCGCAGGTCGAGGAATTCCTCGATATCCATGTGCCAGGTTTCCAGATAGGCACAGACGGCGCCCTTGCGCTTGCCGCCCTGGTTGACCGCGACCGCGGTGTCGTTCACCACTTTCAGGAATGGAACCACGCCTTGCGACTTGCCGTTGGTACCCTTGATGTGGGCGCCGAGTGCGCGAACCGGAGTCCAGTCGTTGCCGAGACCGCCGGCGAATTTGGCGAGCAGCGCGTTTTCCTTGATCGCTTCATAGATGCCGTCGAGGTCATCGGCAACCGTAGTCAGGTAGCACGACGACAGTTGCGAACGCTGGGTACCGGAATTGAACAGTGTCGGCGTCGAGCTCATGAAGTCGAACGAGGACAGCAGGTTGTAGAACTCGATCGCGCGGGCTTCGCGGTCGATCTCATTGAGCGACAGGCCCATTGCCACGCGCATATAGAATGCCTGCGGCATTTCAATGCGGGTGCCTTCGATATGCAGGAAGTAGCGGTCATACAGCGTTTGCAGGCCGAGGTAACCGAATTGCAGGTCGCGTTCCGGCTGCAACGCATCCGCCAGCTTCTTGAGGTCGAACTGCGCAAGCTTGGTGTCGAGCAGATCGGCTTCGATACCTTTCTTGATGTACTTCGGGAAGTAATCGATATAGTGCGCGGCAGCATCTGCCTGCGCGACTTCCTGACCGAACACTTCCTTGCGGATGGTGTGCATCAGCAGGCGGGCAGTTACCTTGCTGTACGCAGGATCCTTTTCCATCAGCGCGCGGGCGGCCAGGATGGCGGACTTGTGCAGCTCTTCGACCGGCACACCGTCGTACAGATTCTTGACTGTCTCGGAAAGGATGGCTTCAGCATCGACATGCTTTTCGAGGCCGACGCATGCGGCAGTAATCAGATCGCGTACCTGATTGAGGTCCAGCGGACGACGCTGGCCATCTTCAATCACGTGCAATTGGAGAGCCTCGGTCGGCTTGGCCGCTTGCTGCTGCGCACGCTCTTCCATGCGCTTGGCGCGGTACAGCACGTAGGCGCGGGCAACATCGTGTTCGCCGGAACGCATCAGCGCCAGTTCGACCTGGTCCTGCACGTCTTCGATATGAAAGGTGCCGCCGGCTGGCTGGCGACGCACCAGGGCCGACACCACGCCATCGGTCAGTTGTTCGACCAGTTCGCGCACGCGAGCCGATGCTGCGCCCTGCCCGCCATTCACCGCGAGGAATGCCTTGGTCATGGCGATCGAAATCTTCGACGGCTCGAACCCGACGACCGCGCCGTTGCGGCGGATGACTTTATAGTCGCCAAGGCTGACGTTCATGTTGGCTGTGGCAGCGGAGGTGGGGGCGTGCGAAGGGGTGAGACCGAATTCTGCGGTGGATTTTAGGGAAACTTCTTGATTTGAATGCATCTCGCCTCCTGACGTGTCGCGACAGCCGTAGAGCTGTTTATGATTGTTAATTTAGAACGCCCCATGCCGGCGACGTTCACATCTCTGTACAAACCGCTTTTGAAAGCACGAACGAACCCTTGCCCGATGACATGGCATCGTGCCTAATGGTTTGCACTTCAAGGGGGGAACTGTTCAATGCCCACCCACAACATGACAACTTATATGCTACGGACCTACCCTGAACAGCCCTATGAGGGGAATCGCGGCAACTACTATATCTAGTGGTGCTTGCCGCGATTGGTACTAATTCTAGTGCCGGCACCCGGAGTATGCAATATCTTTTTTATGGGATGCACAACAAATTTCCTGAGTAAACAGGGTTGACTTTTCCGGGTATTAAGAAGGAAAGCGCAGTTCGCCTTGCACTACGGAAGCGAGGTCTTTGCGAATCAAGGACTTGCGAAAACGCACCCAGTCGAAGTGCGGCCCGGGATCGGTCTTGCGTCCAGGCGCGACATGTTCATGTCCGACGACGTCGGTCAAGGGATAGTGAGCGCGCAATGCTGCGGTGAGTTCGGCCAGGGAAGCGTATTGGGCGACCTCAAACGGTTCGAAATCCGAACCCTCCAGTTCGATCCCGATAGAGAAGTCGTTACAGCGCTCTCGACCGCAAAACGTCGATACGCCCGCATGCCATGCGCGGTCGTTGGCCGACACGAATTGCATGACATGTCCATCGCGCCGGATCAGAAAGTGCGCCGATACTCGCAATGCACGCAACTGGTCGAAGTAAGGATGTGCATCGCAATCGAGGCAGTTGCCGAACAGGTCAGCAATATATGGTCCGCCGAACTGGCTCGGCGGCAGACTGATGTTGTGAATGACCAGCAGATCAATCACGGTGCCGGCGGCGCGGGCGTCGAAGTTGGGCGAAGGCTGGCGTTCGACTCCTGCGCACCACCCTGCGGCATCAAGCTGGAATCGGTTCATGCGTCGGGCTCATGAATGGCAAGACGCTGCATGCGATAACGCAGCTGGCGAAAACTGATGCCCAACAATTCGGCCGCCTGGGTACGATTGAAATGTGTTTTCGCAAGTGCGCGACAGATGACGTCGCGCTCGACCGCGTCCAGGTAATCGGGAAGCGAGGCGGGAAGTTCGCTTTCCGGTTCACTTATCGCTGCATTCATCCCGCTGGCGGGTTCCGCCGCAGGCGGTGTAGAGACTTCCCGGCCTTCGGGCTCTGCTACCACAACCGGCTCCGGTTCGGCGGCGCGTACGCTGGAAGCTGCGAGCGGCATCGCCGCTTTCAGCGCCAGATCCGCCACCTCGATCGCGCCCTCGTTGGCAAAAGCCAATGCACGCTCTAGCACATTCTCAAGTTCGCGTACGTTGCCGGGGAAGGCATAAGCGCGCAAGGCATCGAGCGCCGCCGGCGTCAGCACGGCCGGAGCCGTACCGCCGGATAAGCGCGCAAGGATGACGTCGGCCAGCAGGCCCACATCGTCGAGCCGTTCGCGCAGCGGCGGCAGACGCAGCTCGATCACATTCAGGCGGTAAAACAAGTCTTGCCGAAACCGGCCTTGCTCAACACATTCGGCGAGATTTTGATGGGTGGCACTGATAATGCGGACGTCGACCGGCTCTTCCACCGTTGCACCGACCTTGCGCACCCGGCGCTCCTGTATGGCACGCAGCAGCTTGACCTGCATCGGCAGCGGCAGATCCGCGACCTCATCGAGCATCAGGGTGCCGCCGTTCGCGGCCTGAAAAAAACCGTCGCGGTCATCGTTGGCGCCGGTAAACGCGCCCTTGCGGTAGCCAAAGAATTCGGCTTCCATCAAGGCTTCGGGGATTGCGCCGCAGTTCACCGCGATAAACGGTTTGTCGGCGCGTGCGCTGTGCGCATGGATGTCGCGTGCGGCCAGTTCCTTGCCGCTGCCGGACTCCCCGGTGATCGCCACCGGCGCCATGCTTCGCGCAAGCCGGACAATCTGCGCACGCAAATCGCGCATGACTGCCGATTGGCCGACCAGACAGGATTGAGCATTGTCGGCTCGCGTTCCGGCCGGCATGACATTGCCGCCGGTCTTGTGCGTGCGCAGCGCCGACTGCACCATCATCCGCAACTGGTCGAGCGCGACCGGCTTGGACAGATAATCGAAGGCGCCGGCCTTCAATGCGGAGACCGCATTGTCGGTACTGCCGAAAGCGGTAATGACGGCGATCGGCGTATTCTTATAAGAAGCAGCGACTTCCCGCACCAGTTCGATACCCAATCCATCGGGCAGACGCATGTCGGTAAGGACCAGTCCATATTCTGTCTGCGCAAGATGACTGCGCGCCTGGCCCAGGCAATCGGCGCAATCGACATCCAGCCCCATCTTGATCAGCGTGATTTCCAGCAGTTCGCGTAGATCGTCTTCATCGTCGACAACCAGAATTCGGGGTACAGTCATGGCAATACTCGCATCATTGATCATGGCGGCCGGCAAGCGACCCATCACGCGCTACGGCAAAAGTGATCACAAAACGGCCGCTTGGTTCGTCGCGCCCGTCACCCGACAACTCCATCCGGTATTCGTAATCCAGCATCGCGCCATTATTCAGGCATAGTTCACGGGCAACATAGAGCCCGAGTCCGGTACCCTTGCTGGAAGTAGTGTAAAACGGCTCGAACAGATGCGCCCTGACTTCCGGCGTGATCGCCGGCCCGTCATCCTGGACATGCAGTTCCAGCCTTTCGGCAGTCGGCGACGTGCCCATCAGGCGGATGCTGCCGGGCAGACCGCTTGCATAGCGCAAGGCGTTCGACACCAAATTAAGCACCACCTCCCGCAGGTGCAGTGGATCGAAACGGACTTGATAGTAATCCATGCTGCTCATCGCAATCATGTCCGGCGCCACATTGTGCGTTTCGCGCAACTCGATCAGCACTTCAGCGAGGAAGCTTGCAAGCCGCAAGGGCTCGGCATGGGTATGCGCCTTGCGCGACAGCTTCAGGATATCTTCGATCATCCGGTTCAGACGCACCACGTTATCACTGATGATGTTGAGCAGGCGCTTTTCGGTAGGCTGCACCAGGTCTTCACTTAATAGAGAAGCCGCATGGGAAATCGCGGATAGCGGGTTTCGTACTTCATGCGCGATGCTGGCGGTCAGGCGACCCATCGACGCCAGCTTCAGTTGCTGCGCCTGGTTTTCGATTTCGCTGACGTCCTGCAGAAAGATCACCGTGCGGTCGTTACTCAAGCCCAGACTCTCGACCGATGCAAAGCGCAGCTTCAGGTGGGCAGCCAGTTCGCGGCGTCGGTCGCGCGATGGACCGGACCTGTCAACCGGCTTGATCCTGACGTAACTGGATCCAGCCGAAGTGGCATCGGAGCCTGCGCCACGTGGCTGCTGCCAGGCGAAAAAGGCATCGGCGATCGGTCCCAGGGCCGGAAGATCGGTCAGCTTGTAACGCGGTTGTCCGTATGCAATGGACATCCCCAGCATGTGTTCCGCCGCCGGGTTGCCAGCGAATACCTCGGTATCGTCACCGACTACAAGAATGCCGTCGCCCATGTCGGCGATGACGAGCCGATTAATCGCTTCCTGCAATTGCAGATCCCTGCCCCGCTGCGCAACCAGATCTTCCTGCTTGATCACCTTGGCTGCGAGACGGTTGATGACGAAAATCGCTGCGAAGAAGGCGGCGCCATACAAACCGGCTTGCGATGGCGTGGTGTCGGCAAGTGAATAAAGGAGCTGGTACAGGCTTTCGCCAAGCAGGATCAGCGTGACGATGGAGACAAAGAACAGCGCGAGCACAAGGGGCGCAAGCACTGCGGCACCGGACAGCGGAAACAGATAGAGGATGGCCAGCCCGCTGCGTGCGCCGCCCGAGGCGATATAAAGAAAGGAAATAGCGGCAATATCGAACACTAGTTGGGTCAGCAGCTGCAGCATGAGCCGGCGCTGCACATAAGTGCTCAAGACGCCGAACCCGATCGCCACCAGCAGATAAGCCGCACACGATTGCCAATCGGCAAAGGCCTCGCCTGCACGCGTTGCCCGGATGGCATTGATGCCAAAGTAGGCAAGCAGCACCACGGTAATCACGACACGGGTAGCGCAAAAGGTTTGCAGCGTGCGCCAGAAGGTCTCGCGCGTTTCCCTCGGCTGTTGCGCCACGTCCGTCATCGACCCGCCGTCATCATCGGATGTATCGTGCGGCGTTCAGCGACTGGCATGCAGCCGCCGATGTTCGTCGCTGCAGAATACCGTGCCAGCCGGTCCCGGCAAGGCTTCCGCCATCGGCAAGTGGACGCCGCATTCCGCGCACTGGATCATAGGCTGCGGTTCGTCCAGCGAATCCGGTTGCGGCGCATGCGTAGACGCTTGCGACCTTGTCTTGTTTTTCTTGCCGCGCACCAGCCATAGCACCACGATCAATACGATGACGGTCCAGATCAGCACCTTCATGCCAGCCCCCGGTGCAGCACGACTTCAAGCACGAAGCGGCTGCCGACATAGGCCAGCAGCAGCGTGGCAAACCCCGTCAGCGTAAACCGCAAGGCAGTCTTGCCGCGCCATCCACGCCCGACCCGTCCGGCCAGCAGCAGGCCAAACAAACCCCAGGACAGGATAGTGAAAATGGTTTTGTGATCCCATTTGATCGGCGTGCCGAACAATTGTTCGGAGAACACGATGCCGGACAGGACTGTCAGGGTCAGCAATACAAATCCGAACGCAATCATGCGAAACAAGAGCTTTTCCATGGTCAGCAGTGCGGGAAGCCGGTCGATCGCGCGCGCCAGCCAACGGTCGCGCGCATCGGCCGGCGATGCATGAAGGCGCGACTCCTGCAGCGCCATCAGCACCGCATGAAACGCCGCGAGGGTCAACGAGCTATAGGCAAGGATGGCGATCACAACATGCCAAGGAAACAGACTGGATTTGTCCTGCAAGGGGATCAGGCTGCCGGGGAACAAGGCCGGCAGCACCACGGCAACTGCAGCGGTCGGCAATACCAGCACGCGCAAACCGTCCAGCGAAAAATTGCGGTTCTCCAGCCAATACGCCGCGACGGAAATCCAGAGCGTGGCCGACAGCACAAATGCAAAACCGATGCGCAGCGATCCCGGCACCACCATGTCGGCCCAGAGCGCGCCGCCGTGCAAAAGCCAGCCAGCCGCAGTGCCGACGGAAATGCCGAACCGTTGCTTCGAAGGCAAAGCGGCACAAGTCATGTAGAGCAGCGCTGCAAGTACAAATAAGGTGATGTGCATCGCGCAGGGACGGTTATGGACAGATTTCCGAGTTTACACCATGTCCGGTCGGGATCCGGTGCCGGCAACTGCACTCTCCATCGCATCGTCCGCCTTCATGATGCTTTGTCATCCATCCCGCGTCCGGCAGGCAACTGGTACTTTTTCAACTTGTCGTACAAGGTTTTTTTCGGCACGCCAAGCCGGTCGGCTGTCGCCGCGACATTGCCTTCACTGGCTGCCAGCGCATCAGCGATCACCATGCGTTCGTAGGCATCGACCTGTTGCGGCAAGGCGAGATCGGACTCTGCCGATGATGCCGCCGAAGCGGCACCGGCCTGATCGAGAACGCCAAGCACCAGGCGGTCGGCAAAATTGCGCAGCTCACGTACATTGCCGGGCCAGTCTCGCGCCTGCCACCCGGCGATCTGCGCCTGCGTCCAGCCCGGCACCGGTCGCTGGTAGCGGATGGCCGCGCCTTGCACGAAATGCGCAAGCAAAAGCGGAATATCGTCGCGGCGCTCGGCCAGTCGCGGCAGTTCGATATTGACGACGCCAATACGGTAGTACAAGTCTTCGCGGAAGCGGCCCTGGGTACTGAGTTCCAGCAAGTCGGCCTTGCTTGCGGCAATCACCCGGCAATCGATACTGATAGCCTCATTGCCACCGAGGCGTTCAAGCTTGCGCTCCTGCAGCACGCGCAGCAACTTGACCTGCAATGCGAGCGGCATGGTTTCTATCTCGTCAAGAAATACCGTGCCGCCGTTTGCATATTCCAGCTTGCCGATGCGCCGCTTCTGCGCACTGGTAAAAGCGCCCGCTTCGTGACCGAAGATTTCGCTTTCGAATACCGATTCCGGCAAGGCGCCGCAATTGAGCGCGACAAACGGACCTTTGCGGCCGCTTGCCGCATGCAGGTGGCGAGCGACGACTTCCTTGCCGGTGCCGGTCTGGCCATTGATCAGGATATCGACCGTGGTTGGACCGACTGTGCGGATCAGCATGCGCACACGCTCGATCGCCACCGATTCGCCGATCAGCGCCGGCATGTCGGGATGCGAAGTCCAGGCTGCTTTCAGCCGCCGGTTTTCGAGCACCAGACTGCGCTTTTCCTGCGCGCGACGGACGGTTTCCATCAGGCGTTCGGCGGCAAACGGCTTTTCAATGAAGTCGTACGCGCCGGCACGCATCGCTTCCACCGCCATGTCGACATCGCCATGTCCCGTTACGACGATCACCGGCAAGTCCGCATCCATCGCGACAAGCTGCGATAACAAATCGAGCCCTGACTGGCCGGGCAGACGCACATCCGTGACGACAACGCCGGGAAATTCGGACTGCAGCAAGGCCAACGCATTCTCGGCACTTTCGCAGGCATGCACCCGAAAGCCCGCCAGCTCAAGCGTCTGCGCGGTAGCCATGCGCACCGCCTGCTCGTCTTCAATCAATATCGCTTCATGCACTGGCAACCTGCCCTCCAATTTCATTTGGGATGTCCGCCGCGAGCGGCAAGCGCACCGTAAATTCCGCGCCGCCTTCGCTCAGATTGCGTGCGCTGAGCTGGCCGTTCATGGCCTGCACGATCGATGAAGAGATGGCGAGCCCCAGGCCCAAGCCCTTGCCGGAAGGCTTGGTCGTAAAAAACGGTTCGAACAGGTGCCGGACGACATCTTCTGGAATGCCGGGCCCCGAATCGCGAATCCGGACCAGCGCTTCTTCCCCGTCGCAATCGATGGACACCGCCACCCGCCGCTCCGATGCCTGTTCGACCGCATCCAGCGCATTACGCAGCAAATTGATCAGCACTTGCTCGGTGCGTACCGCATCACCAAGCACCGCCGCGTGATGCAGGATCTCGATGTCGAGACGCACGCCGTGACGCCGGAATTCGCTGTCGAGGAGCATCGCCGACGCCTGTACCGACCTCGCGAGGTCTACGGTTGCCACCGCATCGTGGCTCTTGCGCGCGAAGCCCTTGAGCTGACCGATGATGGCACCCATGCGGGCGCTCGCGGCGCTGATCTGGCCGAGATTTTCTTCCGCCTTGGCGGCTTGGCCGCGGGCCAGGAAAGTGATGGCATTGTCGGCGAATGCACGGATCGCCGCCAGCGGCTGGTTCAGTTCATGGGTGACGCCGGCGGCCATCTGGCCCAGCATTGCAAGCTTTCCGGCTTGCACCAGTTCATTTTGCGTCGACCGCAGCAAATGCTCCGCTTCCTGCAATTTTGCATATCTCGATGCAAGATCCAGGTTCGCCTGCAACAGCTCTTGCGTGCGTTGGACGATCTTGCGGTCCAGTTCTTCGGCCGCCCGCTGCAATGCCTTGCGCGATTCGATCCGTTCTTCGAGCCGTCGCCGGCGCTGGTGGACTGCCCAAGCCGAAATCGCGCCTACCGATAACACCAGCGCCGCAGCGATGGCGGACAGCAAGGCCGACCGGTTGATCCGCGCCTGCGACGGAAACAGCATCAGTTGCCATCCGAGCCGGCTGACCGGTTGAGCGACGTGGTCGCCGAAACCGGCCTGCACTTTCTTCGGCAGCAAAGCAATCGGCTGTATCGTCCGAGCCGCGTATTGCAACGTATCCGCCAGGCGCTGCTGAGCCTGCCGGTCCAGCGGCTTCATGCTGTGATAGCGCCACTCCGGGCGGTTGCTGAGAAATACCACGCCGTTGCGATCGACCAGCGTGATCGGGTCTTCGCTGCTGCGCCAGGTCTGTTCGAATTCAGCCAGGCCGATCTTGACGGCAATGACGCCTATCGGTTCGGCCGGCTGGTGCAATGCCTCTGCATAGACAGGATGGGCGATGAAATATCCGGGTTCGCCGGTGGCATTGCCTATCCCGTAGAAACGGCCTGCCTTGCCCGCGAGCGCCTCGCGGAAATAGGGCCGGAATGCGAAATTGCGGCCGACAAAAGTCAGCGGCTCGTTCCAGTTGCTCGCGGCAAGAGTATTGCCTTCCTTATCCATCAGGTAGATAGCGCTTACCTTTGCATGCCGCTGTATCTGACTGAATAGCTGATTCAGGCGCTGGACGGTCCGGTTTTCGTCCGGCCGCAGCAGTACCCGCACGACGTCGGGATGTACGCCGAGCGTGAACGGCAGCGTCTCGTATCGCTCCAGGACCGATTCAAGGTCTAGTGCAATGATCTGCAGTTGCCTTGCGCCGGCGGCATGGATATCGTCGCCCGCCCTGCCTGCGGCAAGCAGATAGACTGCTGCTACGGCAAGAATGGCGACAGCCACGGCCAGACATATGCCAGCCTTGAACCTGACGGATTTCATGCGGTCGTCCATGCGGCGATGATAGGGGTCAAATTCGAATGCGCAGCCTTGCGGGGCTGCAGACCACATATTACCTTCGCGTAAGGTGGACGGTGAGTTGGATTTGCCATATTGCATACCGCAGCGCCTTGCATGCTTTGTGCCAAGTTTCCAGGCGCGATGCGCGGCACCCAGTAGTCCGTCTGATGCGCCCGTCTCGCACGACCCAACGCGCACAGGGCGGTTGGCCGCATACATGCATCGCACCTGTGCGGAAAGCCGCATGCCGGATATGGTTTGCCTGCCTTTGCAAAAAGGCATTTCCGGCTGGTGCCGTATTGCACCTTGCGCCGGAGACCGGAGCCGGCATCGGGTAAAATGGCGCTTTGCCGCTGCGCCTTCCCTGGCTGCAGCAAGCTTCCACTTCCAGAGATACCGTCACCCCATGCTCGACAATCTGACCCAACGACTTGCCAAAGTCGTCAAAACGATGCGCGGCGAAGCGCGCCTGACCGAATCCAATACCGCCGACATGCTGCGTGAAGTGCGTCTGGCACTGCTGGAAGCCGACGTCGCATTACCGGCAGTGCGCGAATTCATTTCGCGCGTCAAGGAAAAAGCTCTTGGCGAAGACGTCGTCGGTTCGCTGACCCCTGGTCAGGCGCTGGTCGGCGTGGTGCAGCGCGAACTGGCATCCATCATGGGCGCCGATCTCGGCCCGGAAGCATCGCAACTCAATTTTGCCACCCAGCCGCCGGCGGTCATCCTGATGGCCGGCCTGCAAGGCGCGGGTAAAACCACGACGGTCGGCAAGCTCGCGAAGTTTCTCAAGGAACAAAAAAAGAAAAAGGTGTTGACCGTTTCCACCGACGTCTACCGTCCGGCGGCGATCGGACAATTGCAGACCGTGACCGCGCAGGTGGACGCCGACTTCTTTCCATCCCATGTCACCGACAAACCGGTCGCCATCGCGCTCGCCGCGCTCGATTATGCAAAGAAGCATTATCACGATGTGCTGATCGTCGACACAGCCGGCCGCCTGGGCATTGACGAAGCGATGATGCATGAAATCGCCGCACTGCATGCGGCGCTCAAGCCTATCGAAACCCTGTTTGTGGTCGACGCGATGCTCGGCCAGGATGCGATCAATACCGCCAAGGCGTTCAACGATGCATTGCCGCTGACCGGCGTGGTGCTGACCAAGCTCGACGGCGACGCCCGTGGCGGCGCCGCACTGTCGGTGCGGCATATTACCGGCAAGCCGGTGAAGTTTGCCGGTGTTGCGGAAAAGCTGGACGGACTGGAGCCCTTCGACCCGAACCGGATGGCAAACCGCATTCTTGGCATGGGCGACATCCTCGCACTGGTCGAAGAAGCACGCAAAGGTGTCGACGTTGCCGCCGCCAAAGACTTGGCCGACAAGATCAAGGGGGGCGGCAGGTTCGACCTCAATGACTTCAAGGCCCAGCTCAGCCAGATGAAAAAAATGGGCGGTCTGTCGGGTCTGATCGACAAGCTCCCGGCGCAATTCCAGCAGGCGGCAGGCAATGCCGACATGGATCAGGCAGAAAAACAGGTGCGCCGCATGGAAGGCATCATCAATTCGATGACGCCGCAGGAGCGCGCCAAGCCCGACCTGATCAAGGCTTCCCGCAAACGCCGCATCGCCACCGGTGCCGGCGTGCAGGTACAGGAAGTGAATCGCATGCTGGCGCAATTCGAGCAGATGCAGTCCATGATGAAAAAGCTCAAGGGCGGCGGCATGATGAAGATGATGCGCGGCATGAAAGGCATGCTGCCCGGTACCCGTTAAACCGTCAATCCACGTCATCACCCCCCCGCATGACGACGGGTGGGCGTGGCTGGCGCCCAACGCGTACGGCATCGGACACGCATGGCTCATTCAGCCGCCATACCCGAAGCAGATGCCAAAGCAGTGCATCGGAACGGTGAATGATGCATCGCCAAGGCACCGATTCACTACGGCGCACACCGCGTGATGGAGGGCTGAATATACTGTCCTCCCCTCCCATCCGCCTCGCCATCGTAAACATCATGTTTCGCGGAGAGCCGCTACTGGCGCGGCTCTCCGGCTGATTCACGTTTTTTTCAAAGCCCCTTTCCCCGCCAACTCTGCAGCGCACCATCCCTTGGGGCAGCGCAGCAGCGACGCATCGCTCCGATTCCTGTTCTGCCGCACAAAGCGCATTCATCGTTTTTCCCCTATGAAGAAGCGACGGATAGCCCTCTAAAAAATCGTATTAAAACGATCAAAAAACACTTGCATACCTTGAAAAACCGCACCACTATTAGCGTTGCGTGATATGACGCAATTTCCCAACACACTTTGTGAAGGAGGCTTGAAGATGGCAACAGCCAAAAAACCCGCGGCCAAGACGGCCGCCAAGAAGCCCGCTGCGAAGAAGGTCGCAGCGAAACCTGCAGCAAAAAAAGCAGCTCCGGCAAAGAAAGCAGCTCCTGCTAAAAAAGCAGTAGCAAAGCCGGTAGCAAAGAAGGCAGCAGCAAAACCCGCTGCGAAGAAGGCAGCTCCGGCGAAGAAAGCCGCCGCTCCCGCCAAAAAGGCCGTAGCAAAGAAAGCCGCTGCACCAAAGACTCCGCGTAAACCGAACGCCGCGTTCATGAAGCCGATGACGCCGTCCGCTACGCTAGGTGCCGTGATTGGTGCAAATCCGCTGCCGCGTACCGAAGTCACCAAGAAGGTTTGGGAGTACATCAAGAAGAACAAGCTGCAAGACGATGCCAACAAACGCATGATCAATGCGGATGACAAGCTCAAAGCTGTGTTTGGCGGGAAGAAGCAAGTGTCGATGTTCGAAATGACCAAACTCATTTCCAATCACCTGCAATAATCTCTCTTTCCAGAGGCCAAACAAAAACGCCCGCATCGCGCGGGCGTTTTTGTTTTTGCGACGATGCCATCGCGATGCTGGCGACAATCGCGACTATTCCTTGAACTCCCATCTTTTCCATGCGGCCAGGACGGCGTTCGGATATTCGGGTTTGCCGCGGCTGCCGTTGTAACGGCCAAGCGCCAGATAAAGGTCGCCGCGCTCCATGTCCAGATAAAGACGCAGGATCGAGCATCCATAGCGCAGGTTGGTCTGCATCTGAAAAAGCTTCTTCCGATCGCCATCGCCGATCACCCGGGTCCAGAACGGCATGACCTGCATGTAGCCACGTGCACCGACCGACGAGACCGCATATTTGCGAAACGCCGACTCCACCTGGATCAGTCCCAGTACCAGCGAGGGGTCGAGACCGGCCCGTTTTGCCTCGTACCAGGCGGTCTGCAGGAATTCCCGTCTGACCTGGGTGTCCGGCAATTTTTTCTTGAGCCGCTCCGACATCTCTCCCAGCCAGTGCAGGTACTTGATGCGGTCCTCGATATTCGCAAACTCGGGCTTGGGCGGACGGGTATCGCTGATGGCACGCGCCAGCGCCAGCCGCACCGAATCGGCGAGCGCTTCTTCCTTCTGGTTGCCGGCATGGGCGCCGGCAAGCATCGACAGCGCTAGGCCAAGCGCCAGCAGGCGCGAAAACAAAAACATCACGTCGGGACCAGGATCAACCGTTCAGTCGCATCTGAACAAAAGCGAGCATTTCCTCCAAGGCGACCGGCGTTGCAGTTGCATCGCGACGGCCCTGATATTCAAGCTTGCCTTCTTTCAGGCCGCGGTCACCAACCACGATGCGGTGCGGCACGCCGATCAGTTCCCAGTCGGCGAACATGACGCCCGGACGCTCACCCCTGTCATCGAGAATGACGTCGACACCGGCGGCCAGCAATGCATCGTAGAGTTTGTCGGTCTCGGCTTTGACTGCTTCATTGCGGTCGTAACCCATAGGGCAGACCACGACTTCGAAAGGCGCGATCGCGGTCGGCCAGATGATGCCTTTGTCGTCGAAGTTCTGTTCGATCGCCGCACCGAGAATACGCGTCACGCCGATGCCATAGCATCCCATCTGCATCAGTTGCGGCTTGCCGGTTTCATCGAGATAGGTAGCCTGCATGTCTTCGGAATAGCGTGTACCCAGCTGGAATACGTGGCCGACTTCGATGCCGCGCTGGATTGCGAGCGTGCCTTTGCCATCGGGCGACGGATCGCCCGCCACCACGTTGCGCAAGTCGGCAACAATCGGTTCGGGAACGTCACGCCCCCAGTTGACCCCGGTGTAGTGAAAGTCCTCTTCATTGGCACCGCAGACAAAATCGCTCATGTTGGACACGGTGCGGTCGGCCACGACCTTGATCGGTTTTTTGGGGTCGACGGGCCCGAGGTAACCCGGCTTGGTACCGAACCATTCAACGATTTCACCTTCGCTGGCGAAGCGATAGTTGGCGAGGCCGGGCACCTTGCTCGCCTTGACCTCGTTGAGTTCATGATCGCCGCGCAACAGCAGCAGCCAGACTTCCTTGTCGGCGTCTTCCTTCTCCACCGTCAACACGATCGATTTCACGGTGTGCGACAGCGGCAGCTTGAGCAGCTCTGCTACATGTTCGCACTTGGCCTTGCCGGGCGTCGGCGTCTTGACTAGTGCCTGCGACGCGGCAGGACGCGATGCTGACAGCGCAACGGCTTCCGCTGCTTCCATGTTGGCGGCAAAGTCGGATTGCGGGCAGTACACCAGCGCATCTTCACCGATATCGGCAATCACATGAAATTCATGCGAACCGGATCCGCCGATGGCGCCGTTATCCGCGGCTACCGCGCGGAACTGCAGGCCGAAGCGGTCGAAGATGCGGACATAGGCGTCGTACATGATCTTGTAGGATTGCTGCATGCCCGCCACGTCGCGGTCAAAGGAATACGCATCCTTCATGGTGAATTCGCGGCCGCGCATGAGACCGAAGCGCGGACGGCGTTCGTCGCGGAACTTGGTCTGGATATGGTAGAAGTTGACGGGCAGCTGGCGGTAGGACTTGATGTCGGCGCGCACCACATCGGTAATCACTTCTTCCGAGGTCGGTTGTATCGCGTAATCGCGGCCGTGGCGGTCCTTGACCCGCATCAGTTCCGGACCCATCTTGTCCCAGCGGCCGGTTTCCTGCCACAGCTCAGCGGGTTGCACGACCGGCATCAGAAGCTCGACCGCGCCGGCGCGGTTCATTTCTTCGCGCACGATGTTTTCGACCTTGCGAATCACGCGCAAACCCATGGGCATGTAGGTGTAAATACCGGAGCCAAGGCGTTTGATCATCCCGGCGCGCATCATCAATTTATGGCTGATGATTTCCGCGTCCGACGGAGCTTCTTTAAGAGTGGAAATAAAAAATCGTGATGCGCGCATGACGGTGAATTCTTTTTAAAAAGAGAGGGTTATAATCAACTCAATTTTAAAGGATTAGCTGGCTGATGCATCCATTACCGACATATTTGATTCACGCTGTCTTCCGAAAACGGGGGGCGGCTGATGCCTGCGCCAAGCGGCGTTTGCAAAATTTGTAACGATGAGGGTCGTCTAGCCGCAGAAAGTTTTGAGGTGCAACATGCTGGACCGTGAAGGCTTCCGCCCGAACGTCGGCATTATCCTGCTGAACACCCATAACGAGGTGTGGTGGGGAAAAAGGGTGCGCGAACATTCGTGGCAATTTCCACAAGGCGGCATCAAGTTCGGAGAAACACCCGAACAGGCAATGTACCGCGAACTGGAGGAAGAAGTTGGCCTGAAGGCCGAACATGTAAAGATCGTCGGCCGGACACGCGACTGGCTGCGTTATGAAGTGCCTGACCGCTTCATCAAACGGGAAATTCGCGGCCATTACCGCGGACAAAAGCAGATCTGGTTTCTGCTGCGTATGGTCGGCCGCGACTGCGATATCAATCTGAGAGGCACGGACCACCCTGAATTCGACGCATGGCGCTGGCACGATTACTGGGTTCCGCTGGATGTCGTGATCGAATTCAAGCGCGATGTTTACCAAAAAGCATTGCAGGAATTGTCACGATTCCTGGCACGGCCGTCGCACGGACACGGCGGCGGCCAGCGCCATGGCGCCCGCTATCTTCGGCAAAACCACGCCGGCCGCACAGCGGCGGAAGCACAGGTGCCTGCAGTCAAACCAAAACCGGAATAGTCATGGCGCAAGCGATCACGCTTGCACCTGTTATTCCCAAGCCATGCCGCACAATCCGGCATGGCAAACAGAACAGCAGAAAGGATATTGCAATGCCTGCAGGAGTATTCCGTGCGGCCGCGGTGTGCACGCTGGTGCTTGTTGCCGCGTCCGCACATGCGCAGTCACGCTTTGAAGAAGATTTCAACGACGAAGATAAGCCTTGGCAGGAAATTGCCATTCAACTTCCCGCAGCACCCAAAGCCGAAAACCTGTTGCCGTTTTATTCGAGTCCATCGCAGTCGTTCTCGATCGACGCCAGCTCGGTGGCGGTTGGTAGCGATGGCGTGGTTCGTTATACTCTGGTCGCAACCAGTGAAAGCGGAGCGCGCAATGTCAGTTATGAAGGTATTCGCTGTCAGGCGCATGAGCGCAAGCTGTATGCATTCGGCCAGCAGGATGGCTCGTGGACACGCTCGCGCCGCGATCAATGGGAGCGGATTACCGGAAACGTAGTGAACCGTCAGCACGCCATCCTGGCCAAGGATTATTTCTGCGACCAATTGACGGTGGCCGGCAAAGCCGAACAGATGGTCGCAAGGATCCGCGAAAACAAGCCATTATCATCCTTGAACTATCGGTAAGATGCCAAGAAAAGCGCGGCGCTTCTTGTTGTTGGAGAGAGTGTTGCCGGCGGCGTGAGCCGCCGCGGCCTTTACAGCAAGACCATGTTGTCGCGATGGATCAGTTCCGGTTCTTCAACGAAACCGAGAATGGCAAGAATTTCGTTGGATGGGCGCCGCATGATGCGGCGCGCTTCAGAGCTTGAATAATTGCTCATGCCGCGCGCAACCGAACGCCCCGCTTCATCGATACAGGTAATGACATCACCTCGACCGAATTCGCCAGCGACTTCGATCACGCCGATCGGCAGCAATGACTTTCCCTCTGTCGTCAGCTTTTGTACGGCGCCGGCGTCCAGTACGACTCTGCCGGCAGTTTGCAGGTGATCCGCCATCCATTGCTTGCGCGCTGTCAGCTGTGCGGTCTGAGCGCTCAACTGGGTACCGATTGCTTCACCTGCTGCCAGGCGCGTCAATACCTGTTCTTCTCTACCCCAGGCGATTACGGTGTGCGCGCCGGATGTCGCGGCCCGCTTCGCTGCCAGGATTTTTGTCAGCATTCCGCCCCGGCCTATGCCGGTGCCTGCACCTCCGGCCATTGCCTCGAGCGCAGGGTCTCCCGCCTTGGCTTCGTGCACAAATTCGGCCGTCGGGTCCTTGCGCGGATCAGCGGTGTACAAGCCCTTCTGGTCTGTGAGAATGACCAAGGCATCGCCTTCGATCAGATTGGCCACCAGCGCGCCCAGCGTGTCATTGTCACCGAACTTGATTTCGTCGGTGACGACCGTATCGTTTTCATTGATGATCGGGATGACACCGAAGCGCAAAAGCGTAAACAACGTGGAACGCGCGTTCAGATAGCGCTCGCGGTCGGCAAGATCTGCGTGCGTCAGCAGCACCTGGGCCGTACGCAGATTGTGGTGCCGGAAGCTGGTCTCGTAAATCTGGGCCAGCCCCATCTGGCCGACAGCCGCACAGGCCTGCAACTCATGCACGCCGCTCGGCCGTTTGTCAAAGCCGAGACGCTGCATTCCTTCGGCAATCGCCCCCGAGCTGACTAGCACGACTTCCTTACCCAAGGCCCGCAACTGGGCAATCTGTTCGGCCCATCTCGCAATTGCCGCGCTATCCAGTCCCTTGCCATCATTGGTGACCAACGATGAACCGACTTTGATGATCAGGCGTTTGGATTTCTGGATAGCGGAATTCATATAGGTAAAAACGACAGAGACAGCGGACGGATAGGCAGGGTCGACGACGGAGAAAAGGTCGTGATGACCTCATGCTCGTCGCCTGCTGGCAAAACGCCAGCGCATTCGACTCTATTCTATGACTTTAAAGCGTGGATCGTCCGGGTCGATCGAAACAATACCGCGCGCTTCTTCGACGATGTGGGTTTCCTCCGCGCGATGCTCTTGCTGGCGTTGCTCGGCGAGGTAGTCATAGATCGCGGTGACCAATTCTTCGCAACCGTCTCTGGTCAGTGCGGAAATCTCGGACACCGGACCTTTCCAGCCGAAGCGCTTGATGAAATCCTTGACCCGCTTCTTGCGCTCGTCTTCGGGCACGACGTCCAGTTTATTGAGTACCAGCCAGCGAGGTTTGTCGTACAACGACTCGTCGTATTTCTTCAATTCCTTTACGATCGCCTTGGCTTCCTTGACCGGATCCACCGTATCTTCAAATGGTGCCAGATCGACAATGTGCAGCAACAAACGAGTACGCTGCAAATGCCGCAGGAACTGGTGACCAAGTCCGGCGCCTTCTGCGGCACCTTCAATCAGACCAGGAATATCGGCAATGACAAAGCTCTTTTCATGGCTGACGCGCACAACACCCAGGTTTGGATGCAAGGTAGTAAACGGATAGTCCGCAATCTTGGGACGGGCATTCGATACCGCTGTGATGAAGGTGGATTTGCCCGCATTCGGCATACCCAGCAAGCCGATATCGGCCAATACCTTCAGTTCAAGCTTGAGTTCGCGCCGCTCGCCTTCCTTGCCATCCGTCCTTTGCCGTGGCGCACGATTGGTCGAGGTTTTGAAATGGATATTTCCCCATCCGCCCTCGCCGCCTTTTGAGAGCAAGACGATTTGATCATGGTCTGTCAGGTCGGCAATAATTTCGCCCGTGTTGAAATCGCTGATTTGGGTACCCACCGGCATACGCAGCATGACGTCGTCCGCACCCTTGCCATAGCAGTCGGAACCACGGCCGTTTTCGCCATTTTTTGCCTTATGCAGCTTGGAGTAGCGGTAGTCAACCAGCGTGTTGATGTTGCGGTCGGCGACGGCCCAGATACTGCCGCCCTTGCCTCCGTCTCCGCCGTCAGGGCCACCAAATGGCCGGAACTTTTCGCGGCAAAATGACGCGACGCCGTTGCCGCCGTCTCCAGCAATGACTTCGATTTTTGCTTCGTCGATGAACTTCATGTTTGCCGCCAAAAATACCAATAAAAATTAAAAAAGGCCCTACCGTCGGCAGAGCCTTTTTATTGGAAGGCTTTCGCCTTTACTTGATTACTGTCTTATAGATGCGGTTGTTATGCCGGCACTACGATGACAGTGTGACGCTGCAGAGCGCCCTTGGTAGCGAACTGCACCTTGCCGTCGATCAGCGCGAACAGGGTGTGGTCCTTGCCCATGCCAACGTTTTCACCAGCGTGTACGCGGGTACCGCGCTGACGAATGATGATGCCGCCTGCATTGATGCTTTGGCCGCCGTAAACCTTGACGCCCAGTCGTTTTGACTCGGAATCGCGACCGTTGCGCGTGGTGCCGCCGCCTTTTTTATGTGCCATTTGAGACTCCTTGGTATCCGGTTAGCTCGATTGCCGATTGATCAGGCGTTGATCGAGACGATTTGCAATTCGGTGTAATTTTGACGATGGCCTTGACGCTTCTGGTAATGCTTGCGGCGGCGCATCTTGAAAATTTTGACCTTATCGTGGCGACCGTGCGCCACTACCGTAGCCTGGACCTTGGCACCTTCAACCAGCGGTGCACCGAATTTAATGGTGTCACCAGCGCCCACTGCGAGCACTTGATCAAGGGTGATTTCGGAACCAATGTCAGCCGGTATCTGTTCTACTTTGAGTTTTTCCCCAGCAGCAACTTTATATTGTTTGCCGCCGGTTTTTATGACCGCGTACATGTGAAACCTCATCGAATATGGTAAAAGAACTTTTTTCGCGACCCAGCATTGTTGCCAGACTGAATCGGGAAAACCCCTGATTATACATAGGCTTAGAACGTGCGTCAAAAGCCGTTTTCGATCATGCAGAAAGCCTCTGGGGATGGCAGCTGACGAAAAAGCAATGCTGGCGCGCCTGCGTTGTCATCGTATAATTCCGCAAATTCAACGATCCCGCAGGTTTCATCTTGTCTGCCGCTCCGCAATCCGCTACCCAGAACACGATTATTTCGCCGATCTCCGCCGACATGGAAGCGGTCAATGCGGTCATCCGCAGACAACTCCATTCCGAGGTGCCGCTGGTCAATCAGATTGCCGAGTACATCATCAGTGCAGGCGGAAAGCGCATCCGACCGGTCCTCGTCTTACTGATCGCAAATGCATTCGGCTATCGCGGCACCCATCATCATGATCTTGCGGCCGTTGTGGAGTTCATTCACACCGCAACCTTACTGCATGACGATGTGGTTGATGAATCGTCGATGCGGCGCGGACGCGAAACCGCCAATGCCATGTTCGGCAATGCCGCCTCCGTACTCGTCGGTGACTTCGTTTATTCGCGCGCATTCCAGATCATGGTCGCGGTAGGGAACATGCGGGTAATGCAAATTCTGGCCGATGCCACCAATGTCATTGCTGAAGGCGAAGTTCTGCAACTCTTGAACATGCACGATCCCGATGTGACGGAAGAACGCTACCTGCAAGTTATACGGTCAAAGACCGCCAAATTGTTTGAAGCTGCGGCACAACTGGGCGCATTGATTGCCGGCGCCGGCGAAGCCGAGATCGATGCGGCCGCAGAATATGGACGCTCGCTTGGCACGGCGTTTCAATTGATTGACGATGTGCTGGATTACAGCGGAAATGCGGACGACACCGGCAAGAACGTCGGGGACGACCTGCGCGAAGGCAAACCGACACTGCCGCTTATCTATCTGATGCAACATGGGACCGAGGAGCAACGGCAACTGGTACGCGCATGCATACAAAATGGTGACGAACAGCACTTCGATGAAGTGCTGACTGCGATTACTCATTCCGGCGCACTGGACTATACCAAGCGGGAAGCGGAAAAGGCGGCGAGACGCGCCTCCGACGCAATCGCGCCTCTGGCAGATACCAAATTTAAGGATTCTCTGCTACAATTATGCGCTTTCGCGGTCGACCGTAATCATTAGACTGGCGTTAATCGCCATAGGTTATGTCGGCACTGCAAGCGGGGTGTAGCTTAGCCTGGTAGAGCGCTACGTTCGGGACGTAGAGGCCGGAGGTTCGAATCCTCTCACCCCGACCAGATCTTGCAAAGTCCAGAAATCAACAAGCGTATGGCAAGCGTCGCATCAGACCGTAATCGCTTTCCGGACATTCTCCAGTAACCTTTCTCACGGTGACCCTTTGGATGCCGTTCCCTTATGGGCTCAAATTCTCGGGCTCGTTTTACTTCTTCTTCTATCCGGTTTCTTTTCGATTTCTGAAACAGCCATGATGGCATTGAGCCGTTATCGCGTCAGACATCTTGCATCCGGCGGTAACCGGCGCGCAACGCTGGTCCTCAAACTGCTGGATCAGACGGAACGCTTGCTTGGCGTCATCCTGCTAGGCAACAACCTCATCAATTCCGCCGCATCGGCGCTTGCTGCAAGCTTCGCCATTTATTATTTCGGCCAGAGTAAGTATGCATTGGCCATTGCGTCGGCGGCGGTGTCCTTTGCCATCATCATCTTTGCCGAAATCACCCCTAAAGTGATCGGTGCCACCTATCCGGAACGAATCGCACTGTTGGTTGCGCCCATTCTGCGCGTATTAATGGTCGTCATGAATCCTCTGGTCTGGATCACGAATCTCATCGTCAAATTTTTGTTGCGCTTGCTTCGTGTTCCGGAAAAACCCTCCGATATGGCCATGTCGACCGACGAATTGCGGTCAATCGTGCTGGAGAGCGGGCACTTTATTCCGCAAAAGCACAAGAGCATCCTGCTCAATCTGTTTGCGCTGGAAGATCTTTCTGTGGAAGACGTCATGACGCCGCGCGCGCAGATCGAAGCGCTGAACATTGCGATGCCGGTCGAGGAAATCCTGCATCAACTGGCAACCTGCTATCACAACAAGTTGCCCGTATACGAAGGTGAAATTAATCGCGTTGTCGGCATACTGCATGTGCGTAAGACGATTGCCCTGCTGGACCAGAGAGACGAACTCACCTCCGAGCATTTTCGGCACCTCCTGACGCCACCCTACTTTATCCCGGAAGATACTGGCGTCTTTACCCAGTTGCAGTATTTCCAGGAAAACCATGAGCGTCTCGGCATCGTTGTGGACGAATACGGCGAAGTACAAGGCTTGGTGACTCTGGAAGACATCATCGAAGAAATGATTGGCGAATTCACGACGTCGATGCCGGGCGCTGCGCGAGCAGAAGGTTTTGCCTGGGACGACAACGGCGAGTGCCTGGTCGAAGGCGCGACCACCCTTCGCGATATCAACAAGCATCTTGGCCTCGCCCTGCCGGTCGACGGCCCAAAGACGCTCAACGGCCTGCTGCTGGAAGAATTGCGCGACATCCCGGAAGCGGCGATCAGCCTCAAGGTTGCCGACTGTATTATCGAAATCGTCCAGGTCCAAAACCAATCGATCAAAGTCGTCAAGTTGATCAAAGGCATTTCAGCCTGATCGGACGGCTCCAGACCACGCAATCCTGCGGGCACAAACCACATCTTGTCGCCCGGCGTTACATTGAAGTAACACTCGCAAGGCATTCAGCGCAGCTTCTTGATGTCATTTTGACACAATATCTTTACAAATCAGATGCCTATAGGCATTATCTAATCCAACTTGGACGATTCTGACCTCAATACGGCTCGATAATATACATGGCGGCGGTACTTCCCAATCAAGCCACAAACGCGACCTTGCCCGGCCTTGCGCGCGCTTTGGTGCAGGCGGCCAAGCTGACTGCACAGCAGGCCGACGCCTTGAGCAAGCAGGCAACGGCGGAAAAAGTGCCATTTATCGATGTGTTGGTAGATAGCGGCAGTATCGACGGGCGCGCACTGGCAGCGTTTTGTTCCGATACCTTCGGCTACCCCCTGGTCGACTTTTCGGTCTTCAATTCCAATTATCTTCCCGATAACGTCATTGACCTCAAGCTGGTGCAGAAACAGCGCGTCATTGCACTGGCCAAGCGGGGCAACAAGGTATCGGTTGCGATTTCCGATCCGACCAATACCCATATCCTGGATCAGATCAAATTCCAGACCGAGCTTACCGTAGAACCGGTGATTGTCGAGCATGGCGCACTGCTGCAGCTGATCGAGAAACTGGGCAAGAGTGCCGAGGACAACCTCGATGAACTGATCGGCGACGACCTCGATTTCGACTTGAGCGAAGAAGAAGTCGCCGCGGCGGCCTCCAGTGAAGCGCAAAGCGCGGATATCGACGATGCGCCGGTGGTCAAGTTCCTCCAGAAGGTCTTGCTGGATGCGATCAACATGGGTGCGTCCGATCTGCATTTCGAACCTTTTGAAAAGTTTTACCGTATCCGTTACCGCGTTGACGGGGTGCTGCGCGAGATCGCGCAACCGCCGCTGGCGATCAAGGAAAAGCTGGCGTCGCGTATCAAGGTGATTTCCAAGCTCGATATTTCGGAGAAGCGCGTGCCGCAGGATGGCCGCATGAAACTCGTCATGTCAAAAAACCGGGCGATCGATTTCCGGGTGAGTACGCTGCCCACGCTTTTCGGCGAAAAAATCGTCATGCGCATTCTCGATCCCAGCCAGGCGCAGCTCGGAATTGATGCGCTGGGATACGATCCGGATCAGAAAGAATTGCTGCTCAAGGCGATCGAGCGCCCCTATGGGATGGTACTGGTGACCGGACCGACCGGCTCGGGCAAGACCGTGTCGCTTTATACCTGTCTCAACATCCTGAACAAGCCGGGCATCAATATTTCGACCGCCGAAGACCCTGCGGAAATCAACCTGCCCGGCGTCAACCAGGTCAACGTCAACGACCGTGCCGGTCTGACCTTTGCAGCAGCGCTCAAGGCTTTCCTTCGTCAGGACCCGGACATCATCATGGTGGGCGAAATCCGCGATCTCGATACGGCGGATATCGCGATCAAGGCCGCGCAGACCGGCCACATGGTGTTCTCCACCCTGCATACCAACGATGCGCCATCGACGCTGACACGCTTGATGAACATGGGCGTAGCGCCATTCAACATCGCGTCATCAGTCATCATGATTACGGCGCAGCGCCTGGCGCGCCGGCTGTGTACCTGCAAGCAGCCGATATCGATTCCGGATGAGGCTCTGCTGGCCGCCGGCTACAAGGAAGACGAACTTGACGGCAGCTGGATGCCGTACAAGCCGGTCGGCTGCGAACGCTGCAGCGGGAGCGGCTACAAGGGCCGCGTCGGCATCTATCAAATCATGCCTATATCGGAAGACATCGAGCGCATCATCCTGGCGCACGGAACCGCGCTGGAAATCGAAGCGCAGGCGCGGCGCGACGGCGTGAAGACATTGCGTGAATCCGGCCTGGTCAAGGTCAGGCTCGGGCTGACCAGCCTGGAAGAAGTACTCGGCTGCACCAACGAATAACGAGGGGATTTATATGGCAACCAGTGCCAGCAAAGGTGCGATCAACACAGGCGTCAAGGAAATCATCTACCTTTGGGAAGGGAAGGATAAGTCCGGCAAGATCGTCAAGGGAGAACTGCGAGCAGGTAGTGAAACCATCGTCAACGTCACGCTGCGCCGTCAAGGCATCCTTGTTACCAAGCTCAAGAAAAAGACTTTCCGCAGCGGTAAAAAGATCAGCGACAAGGACATCACCTTGTTTACCCGTCAGCTGGCCACCATGATGAAAGCCGGCGTGCCGCTGCTGCAATCCTTCGATATCGTGGCGAAAGGTCATTCCAATCCTTCGGTCGCCAAACTGATCCAGGATATCCGTACTGACATCGAAACCGGTAGCAGCCTGAATCAGGCGTTTCGCAAGTTTCCTCTGTACTTCGACAATCTGTTCTGCAATCTCGTGGCCGCTGGCGAACAGGCCGGTATTCTTGAAGATCTGCTGACACGTCTGGCCGTCTACAAGGAAAAAACCCAGGCGATCAAGGGCAAGATCAAGTCGGCGCTGTTCTATCCGATTTCGATTCTCGTGGTCGCATTCGTGGTGACGTCAGTCATCATGATCTGGGTTGTGCCGGCCTTCAAGGATGTGTTCAAGAGCTTTGGTGCCGACTTGCCGGCCCCGACTCTGTTCGTGATGGCGATTTCGGATTTCTTTGTCGCGTACTGGTACATCATATTCGGCGGCCTGTTCTCGGGTCTTTACCTGTTTTTCCAGTCGTGGAAGCGTTCGCCAAAAGTTCAGCGCGTGATGGACCGCGTCCTTCTGCAAGCGCCGATTTTCGGCGAGGTAATCCGCAAGGCAACCATCGCACGCTGGACACGTACGCTGGCCACCATGTTCGCTGCCGGCGTGCCGCTGGTAGAGTCGCTCGATTCGGTGGGTGGCGCATCTGGCAACACGATATATATCGACGCCACCAAGAAAATTCAGACTGAAGTCAGTACCGGCACCAGCCTGACCGCTGCGATGCAGAATTCCAATGTGTTCCCCAATATGGTCACGCAGATGGTGGCGATCGGCGAAGAATCCGGCGCACTCGATCAGATGTTGAGCAAGGTGGCCGATTTTTACGAAGCGGAAGTCGATGATGCGGTGGCGTCACTGTCGAGTTTGATGGAACCATTGATCATGGCGATCCTCGGCGTGCTGATCGGCGGCCTGGTCGTGGCCATGTATCTGCCAATCTTCAAGCTGGGCGCAGTGGTCTAATGTAAGGCTTTGTGCAGCACCCGGCCTAGGGCGCTGCACAGTTTTTTAATATGTCGGCGCATGCAAGCCGTGTGCACAAGCGATATCACTCTTTCAATGGCAGCTTGCATGCCTGTGATATTGCAGCCCCGACGATTGATCCAGTTGCACAGTACGTCGTTCCGAGGCTCGAAAAAGCACCGGCCGCCAGCGTGCAGCATTACAAGGTACGCTGAATGTTGTTTGAACCTTTTCTTTTCGCCCCGCCAGGCAGCGTGCTTGCCACCGTCTTTGTCGGCATTCTCGGTCTGTTGATCGGCAGCTTTTTGAATGTCGTGATCCATCGGCTGCCAAAGATGATGCAGCGCGAATCCGACAATTACGTCGCACATGAAAGCGGCAAACCTCTGCCGCATACGGATCGCTACAACCTGATGGTCCCGCGCTCATGCTGCCCGCACTGCGGGCACAAGATCGGCGCCCTCGAAAACATTCCGGTACTCAGCTATCTGGCATTGCGCGGCAAATGCATCCAGTGCAAGGCGCCGATTTCGCCTCGTTATCCGATCGTTGAAGCATTGACCGGTGCCTTGTCCGCCTTCCTGGTCTGGCGCTTCGGCAGCGGCGCGGCCGGATTGGCGACACTGTTGTTTGCCTGGCTGCTCATTGCGATGACCTTCATCGATGCGGACACGCAATTGCTGCCGGACGACCTGACTCTGCCTTTGCTGTGGTGCGGCTTGCTGATCAATTTGAATGGCGTATTCGTACCGCTGGATGAAGCGGTCATTGGTGCGGTCGCCGGTTATCTAAGCTTGTGGAGCGTGTACTGGCTGTTCAAGCTGGTGACCGGCAAGGAAGGCATGGGATACGGCGATTTCAAGCTCCTGGCAGCGCTAGGTGCCTGGCTGGGCTGGAAGATGCTGCCCATTATCATCCTGCTGTCCTCGCTGGTGGGAGCGGTCGTCGGCATTGCGCTGATCGTCTTTGCCCGCCATGGAAGAAACAACCCGATTCCCTTCGGACCGTATCTGGCGGCCGCAGGCGTCATCGCCCTGTTATACGGAAAATCGCTGGCGCAAGCGTATCTGGGCTTTGCGGTTTAAGATGAAGCCATGAATTCTCCTACCGCACGCAGGTTTTCGGTCGGGCTGACCGGCGGCATAGGCAGCGGCAAGACCACGGTGGCGGACATGCTGGCTGCCCGTGGCGCCGCGATGGTCGATACCGATACGATCGCTCACCAGTTGACGGCACCCGGCGGCCTGGCGATCCCCGACATCCATACGCAGTTCGGCGCAGCCTTTCTGACGGCCGAGGGCGCGATGAACCGTGCCCGCATGCGGGAATATGTATTTGCCGAAGCCAATGCAAAGGCCCGGCTGGAAGCGATCCTGCATCCGCTGATCCGCATCGAGACCGAACGTGCTGCCGCTCAGGCGCAAGGGGATTATCTGGTTTTCGTCGTGCCCTTGCTGGTTGAATCGCGCGGATGGAAGGAGCGCGTGTCGCGCGTGCTGGTCGTCGACTGTCTCGAGCAGACGCAAATCAGGCGCGTAATGAGCCGCAGCGGCCTGTCCGAAGCTCAGGTACGCGCAATCATGGCAGCGCAGGCCACGCGTACCCAACGGCTGGCGGCAGCGGACGATGTCATCGATAACGATGGCGATGCCCTGTCCCTGGTACCTCAGGTCGATCAGCTGCACGCCCGCTATGTTGCGCTGGCGCGCGAGGCGTGACGGCGCTGTTTCTGACAGCGCCGGACAACGGGGCATAGACATGTTTGGTTACGATTCGCTCGCCATGCAGTATTTGTAATTTTCGACGGCTTGGGTCAGAATCACGTAATTGTTTCCAGCCCACCTTTTCACCAAAGGGATGTCACTTTGATCATCTACGAATACCCTTTCAACGAGCGTATTCGCACGCTGCTGCGGCTGGAAGATCTCTACGATAAATTCGTTTTCTTTCTTCATCAGGAACATGCCCAGCAGCACCATATCGCGTTGTCGACGATTTTTGAAATGCTGGAAGTAGCGGGACGTGCCGACCTGAAATCCGATCTGCTGCAGGAGCTGGAACGGCAGAAAAACACTTTACTGGGATTCAAGTCCAACCCGAATGTGATTCCCGACCGGCTCAATGCGGTTCTGGCCGATATCGATCGCAGCAGCACCGCATTGATGGCGGCGCAAGGCAAGACCGGCCAGAATGTCCGCGACAATGAATGGCTGATGAGCATACGCGGACGCACCATCATTCCCGGCGGCGCCTGTGAATTCGATCTGCCTTCGTATTACGCCTGGCAGCACCGTACGCCGCAGCAGCGCTATGATGATATATCCCACTGGTTTGCACCGCTGGCCCCGCTGTTTGATGCGATAGGCGTTGTACTCAAGCTGTTGCGCGAATCGGGGCGCTCGATTACAACGGTGGCACAGGCCGGCAGCTACCAGCAAATGTTGCAGGGCAAGGTCTATCAGATGCTACGGCTGACCATCGATGAAAGCTTGGGTGCAATACCAGAAATCTCAGCCAACAAGTACATGTTGTGGGTGCGCTTTACTTCGCAGGACGGGGACATGAAGCCCAAGGCATTCGAAGGCGATGTGCCATTCGAATTAACACTTTGTAATTTCTGAGGTATGACATGGCGACCGTAGTGGATTGCCCGACGTGCGGCAAAAAGGTCGAATGGAGCGAAAAAAACAAGTATCGCCCCTTTTGTTCGGAACGCTGCAAGCAAATAGATCTTGGCGCTTGGGCCGAGGAAAAATATTCAATCCCGGCCGTGACGCCGCCTGCAGATCCGGATGAAGACGGCTCTGCGCATTGAGCATTCAAAGCAACGAGAATAGATACGAAAAGTGCGCCGCTTAGCCGGACGAGCCTGGGATCCGGTATTTGCGCAGCTTGTTGGCGATCATCGAATGCGAGGTTTTCAGGCGTTGCGCCAGCTTCCGGCTGGAGGGATATAGCGGGTACAGCTGTTCCAGCAGCATGCGCTCAAACTCTGCGATTGAACTTTGCCAGTCGTCCGTATCCGCCGATTCGGCACCGGCGGCCGGATAACCTGCACTTCTTCCCTCCTCTGGCAAATCAAGATCGGACACGTCCAGCAGGCGCTTGTCGGTCATCGTAATGGCCCTGAACACCACGTTTTGCAGCTGCCTGACATTGCCCGGCCAATTGTTGCCAACTAGTGCCGCAGAAGCCTGTGAGCTCAGGCGACAGATGGGTTTTTGCGCCTGCGTGCATGCGCCCTCGATGAAATGCCTTGCCAGCAGCAGAATGTCGTCCGGCCGGTCGCGCAGTGCAGGGACTTCGAGTTGCAGCACATTCAAGCGGTAGAACAGATCTTCGCGGAACGTACCTTCGGCGACCATCTTGCGCAGGTTGCGGTGTGTGGCACTGATGATGCGCACATTGACCTTGATCTCGCGGTCGCTGCCGATGCGGCGAAATTTGCCGTCATTTAGAAAGCGCAACAGTTTTGCCTGCAGGTATAGCGACATTTCCCCTATTTCATCAAGAAATACGGTGCCGCCTTCGGCCATTTCAATCAAACCCGGCTTGCCGCCGCGCTGGGCACTTGTGAATGCGCCGGACATATAACCGAACAATTCGCTTTCGGCCAGACTTTCCGGAAGTGCCGCGCAATTGAGTGCAAGAAACGGGGCATTGGCGCGCGGGCTGGCGCCATGACAGGCTTGGGCGACGAGTTCCTTGCCGGTTCCGGTCTCGCCGGTGATGAGCAAGGGTGCATCGACCGTCGCCACCCGTGCGCCCTGTGCCTTGAGCGCGCGAATTGCTTCCGATTCACCGAGTATGGCTTCAAAACCGCCACCTGCATGCTGCAGCGCATGCAGACGCCCGCCCAGCCGCCGTGGCGCATGCAGCGTGATGACACCGCCCACAGTAAGCCCGAGCGCGGAATCGGCCAGCTCGGACACGGGTGTGACTTCCAGCAGGAAAGGTTCGCCGCCAAGCCGGACTTCACGCGACGGGGCGCTGAACTTACTGGTCAGCAGTTCCGATTGCAGCGATGCTTCGCCAAACAGGGCCTGCAGGGTTTTTCCATGCAACTCGTTCTCGGGCAGGTGCGCAACAGCGGCGGCGGCGGCATTGGCCGCTACGATGCGCCCGGTCGCATCTACTGCCATCACCGGATCGGCCATCACCGCCATCAGGGTATCGAGATGCAGACGCCGGCGCGTGCCGGGCAACACGTCGATCACGTTGACCGCATACACACCGGCAACGCACATGACATCTTCCTGCAACGGGGGCAACAGGTCGGGTTTGAGCTGCGGGATATCGATGAAGACATCCGACGAGTCGACCTCGACGGCCACCACATTCAGGTTGCGGCGCGCCAGCACGGCGAGAATTTCATGGGCAATGCCGACGCGGTCGGCAAACTGGACGTTTATCCGCATAATCTCCTGTTTTTCGGTTCAAGCTGCCCGCGTTGTGCGGACGGCGAAGGCCTGGAGATCACTTTACCTTCGTAGCCGCAGCACGACAATAGCGCGCTAGAGCGGCTCGGCAACGTAGGCGCGCGTGCGCGACGCTGGAACGCGATAGGTATCGCGCGTGGAGACGGCCTTCAGCTTGCCGAGATCAAACGACTGGAGATGCTGCAACACCACCTGATTGATTGCCATTGTCGCCTGCATCAGCAAGAGATCGACGCCAATACGGGCTGCCGCATGCGCCGCATCCTGAGAAGCGAGCTTGCGGGGTGCGGACGATTCGGGCTTGACGGCAGCAACGCTGCGAAAGACGTCGGCCAGCGTGAGCGACCCCGAGTTAACGGAACAATACCAGGCATCCTTTTGCCGGGTATCCGGATGAACCAATCCGAACGCCTGCAGATTCGCGAGCAGGCTGCGCACGTTACGCACCGGCTGTCCCGATGCTTCGGCCAAGGCCGCCGCCGTCAGCGCGCCTGGATTAGCCATTATCAGGCGCCCCAGAAGATCGATCGCACAAGAAAACCTGGTATGCAACAACGCATCGCCGAACAGAAATTCCTGTATTGCCGGCCGCTCCGCCATTTCCGTATTCATGCCTGCACCTCTTGTGGTCTGGTGAACGTGTGGGCGGCTTTTCCATAACGATCCATGAAGAGGCCTTCCGTATCGATTTCCGGGCGTTTGCCCGACACCAGGTCGGCGACTACCCGTCCGGAACCGCAAGCCATGGTCCAGCCCAGCGTGCCATGGCCGGTGTTCAGGAACAGGTTGCGATAAGGAGTGGGCCCAACCACCGGCGTTCCATCCGGCGTCATCGGCCGCAAGCCCGCCCAGAATTGAGCGCGCGCGACGTCGCCGCCATTGGGGAAGAGATCGATGACGGAATGTTCCAGCGTTTCGCGGCGGGCATTGCGCAGGCACAAGTCATAACCCGAGATTTCAGCGGTGCCGCCGACCCGGATGCGGTCGCCCAGACGCGTGATCGCGACCTTGTAGGTTTCGTCCATGATTGTCGATTCCGGCGCGCAGGCACGGTCGTGAATCGGCACCGTGATCGAGTATCCCTTGATCGGATAAACCGGGATACGGATGCCGACGTCGCGCAGCAGCAGCGGCGAATAGCTGCCGAGTGCGAGTACATAGGCATCTGCTTTCATTTCGCCCGCAGTAGTTTTCACGGAAGCGATCTTGCGGCCGTCGGTGAGCAGGCGCTCTATGCCCACGCCGTAGTTGAAGATCACGCCGGCTTGCTCGGCCAGTTCCGCCAGGCGCTGCGTAAACTTGAAGCAATCGCCGGTTTCATCGTTCGGCAGGCGCAACGCACCGACGAACTTTTCCCGGACATGGGCCAATGCCGGTTCGACCGCGATGCAGCCGGCCGGATCCAGCACTTCGTATGGCACGCCATAGCGCTGAAGCACGGCGATATCCTGCGCCGACGCGTCAAGCTGCTTTTGCGTGCGGAATAACTGCAGTGTTCCCTGCATACGCTCGTCGTAGCTGATATGGGTGGAAGCGCGCAAGTCGATCAGACAATCGCGGCTGTATTCGGCCAGCCTGACCATGCGACCCTTGTTGATTTCGTAGCGCGTGCTGGTGCAATTCATCAGCATCTGCAAGACCCAGCGCCACATGTCGCGGTCTACGCTCGGACGAATCACCAGCGGGCTGTGGCGCATCAGCAGCCATTTGAGCGCCTTGACTGGAATGCCCGGCGCAGCCCACGGCGCGGAGTAACCGGGCGACACTTCACCGGCATTCGCGAAGCTTGTTTCCAGTGCGGCGGCCGGCTGGCGATCCACCACGGTGACTTCATGCCCCGCCTGCGCCAGATAGTAAGCGGATGCAGTACCGATAACGCCGCTGCCTAAAACGATGATTTTCACGATGCGTACCTCAAGGTATTGAATGAATCAGTTGGTCAGTTGGTCGGTTCGCAAGCCGGCTGGTACGTGCGCGTGGCATTTACCTGCATCGGTACACCGACGTACTGTCGCCGATAGCGGTTGCCGAGGCCGGTCAGGATTTCATAGCCTATCGTGCCTGCCTGGGCAGCCACGACGTCGACCGGTTGGTCGGGTGCAATCAGGTCCACCAGCATGCCGGGATGCAGCAGCGCCGGATCGGCTTCGGTCGCATCAACAGTGACGGTATCCATCGAAACATTGCCGACGATGGGTGCCCGCGTGCCGCCGATCAAGACCGCGCCGCGATTGCTGAAAGCTCGCAGCCAGCCATCCGCATAACCGACCGCGATCGTCGCGATGCAGCACGGACCGGACGCCTGGTAAGTCAAGCTGTAGCCGACGCGGTCGCCGGTACCAAGATAACGTGTCTGGATGATTCTTCCCTGCAGACGGACAACCGGCTGCATTGGGTTGTTGGCGCTGTCGATGCTCGGAGAAATGCCATACAGCGCTGCGCCCGGACGCACGAGGTCGAAGTGATAGTCGGGGCCGAGAAAAATGCCGGAGGAATTGGCAAAGCTCGCCGGACATGGGGGCAGGCCTTTTCTCAAGGCAGTGAACGCAGCCAGCTGCGCCTGATTCATCGGGTGCCCGGTCTGCTCGGCGCAAGCCAGATGACTCATCAGGTATTGCAGGTCAATTCCGCGCAGCGGATCCGGTTCCAGCAGCAAGGTCTGGACTTCGGATTTACTCAGGCCCAACCGCGACATGCCGGTATCGACTTGAAGAATCGCCGGGAGACGCCGGTTCAGGGTGTGTGCGGTGCGCTGCCATCCGACTACTTGCGGCAGGCTATTAAGAACTGGAGTAAGGCGATGCCGCACGAATTCCATCTCGGTGTCGACCGGCGGTCCATGCAGCACGAATATGCGCGTGGATTCCGGTACGTGCGGCCGGAGCGCAAGCCCCTCATCGAGGTGAGCGACAAAGAAATGCGTGCAGCCAACTGCCGACAACGCCGTCGCGACTTCATTGGCACCGAGTCCATAGGCGTTTGCCTTCAGTACGCCCGCGCAACGCGCTTTCCCGGCCAGCCGCTGCAATATACGGTAATTGCATTGAATAGCACTCAGGTCGATATTCAGTATCGCCCCGGCATGCTCGGCACGTTCTGCCATATATGGTCTCCAGTATTTTCTTGGGACATTTGTCCCAAGTATTTGAAGATCACATCAGCAACATATGTGCCAAAGCGAAAATACTATTCAGATCAACGACTTACCTAAGGTCTCAGCGCAATGCGCCACTTCCATGCTGTACATGCTTATGTACAGCATGGAAGTGGCGCATTAAAATTCTTTAAAATTCAATGACTTATGGAGCTGTATTTAAATAAATACAGCGTATACAAAGACGTACAGTTTGAATATCGAAAGAGAATCTACAGAATTTTCGTGACTTGGCGTGCATAGCGCACCCGGTCAAGCCATTCGATCAAAGGGATGGTCGCCGGAAGCAACGGCTCGACGCCCAAGGCTCCCTGCCAGGCAAAAGCCTGGCCTTCCAGCGACTGCGGTTCGCCATCCCAATCGCGGCTGATATAAAAATGCAGACGCACATGTGCGTGTGGATACACATGCTCGACACCGCACCAGGGTTCGACCGAAACAATCTGTACACCAAGTTCTTCGACGAATTCCCGCTTGAGCGCATTCTCGATGGTTTCGCCGGGCTCGACCTTGCCGCCGGGGAATTCCCAGTAGCCTGCATAAGGCTTGCCATCCGGACGCTGTGCAAGCAGCACATCGCCGTTCGGCTTCATGAGGATGCCGACTGCAACGTCGATCGGAGAAGCGGAAGTCATTGTGATACCGGTACCCTGTCAGCGGCCAAGCTTGCCGGCATGGTCTTTGGCGAACTGCCATGCCACCCGTCCCGAGCGCGAGCCGCGTTGCAAAGCCCAGCGCAATGCATCGCCGCGCGCCTCTTCGATTTGCTGCGCATTGCAGCCGAAATGCCGGAGCCAGTGCGCAGCAATGTCCAGATAGTCATCCTGCTTGAAGGGATAAAACGATACCCAGAGGCCGAAGCGCTCGGACAGTGAAATTTTTTCTTCCACGGTTTCGCCGGGATGCAAATCGCCATCCTCAGTGTGCACATAGCTGGCGTTATCCGACATGCGTTCGGGCAGCAGATGGCGGCGATTGGAAGTCGCATAGATCAGCACATTGTCCGACTGGGCGGCGATGCTGCCGTCCAGCGCGACCTTCAGCGCCTTGTAACCGCTCTCGCCTTCCTCGAACGACAGGTCGTCGCAAAAGATCACAAATCGCTCGGGACGTCCCGCCACGAGGTCGACGATATCCGGCAGGTCGCCGAGGTCATCCTTGTCGACTTCGATCAGGCGCAAGCCCCGTGCCGCATACTGGTTCAGGCAAGCCTTGATCAGCGAGGATTTGCCGGTGCCGCGTGCGCCCGTGAGCAGCACATTGTTCGCAGGCCTGCCTTCGACGAATTGGCGGGTGTTCTGCTCGATCTGCAGTTTCTGCGGCTCGATGTTATGCAGGTCAGACAAGGTGATCGATGCGATATGGCCGACCAGCTGCAGAAAGCCGCGCCCGTCCTTGCCGCCGCGCTTGCGCCAGCGGAACGCGGTGCCAGCATTCCAGTCGGGTGCGGTGGTAGTCGGAGGCAGTACCGACTCAAGGCGCGCGAGCATGGCTTCGGCGCGCAAAAGAAACTGATCGAGCTGTGTCATGTCAGGAACGGTAATCGGCATTGATGCTGACGTAGTCATGCGACAGATCGCATGTCCAGATGGTGGCGGCAGCCGTGCCGCGCGCGAGGCGCACGCGGATGGTGATTTCGCTTTGCTTCATGATGCGCTGGCCGTCTTCTTCCTTGTAATCCGGATTGCGGCCGCCATTCTTGGCAACCCATACGTCGTCGAGATACAGATTCAGCTTGCTGACGTCGAGGTCGTCGATCCCTGCATAGCCGATGGCCGCAAGAATACGGCCGAGGTTGGGATCGGACGCGTAGAAAGCGGTCTTTACCAATGGCGAGTGGCCGATCGAGTAGGCGATTTGCCGGCATTCATCCGCGCTCGCGCCCTCTTCGACCGTAATGGTCATGAATTTGGTCGCGCCTTCGCCGTCGCGCACGATCATTTGCGCGAGTTCCTGCGAAATGGCGGTAACCGCGGCGGACAGTTCAGCGTAAGCCGTTGAAGCGACACTGTCGACTTCCAGCGCCCCAGCGCCGGTTGCGATCAGAATGAATGAATCGTTAGTCGAAGTATCCCCGTCGATGGTGATGCAATTGAAGGACTTGTCAGCCGCTTCCTTCACCATTTGTTCAAGCACCGGCTGCGCGACCTTAGCATCGATAGCAAGGAAGCCGAGCATGGTCGCCATATTCGGCTTGATCATGCCTGCGCCCTTGCTGATGCCGGTGAGCGTCACGCTCTTGCCGTCTATCGTGACGGTGCGTGACGCCGCTTTCGGCTGCGTATCCGTGGTCATGATCGCTTCGGCGGCGTTATACCAGTTATCCGCTTTCAGGTTGGCGATTGCCTGCGGCATGCCGGCCTTGATGCGGTCCACCGGCAATTGCTCGAGGATGACACCGGTGGAAAACGGCAGGATCTGCGATGCATCGCACTGAAGCAATTCCGCCAGCGCTGCACAGCTTGCATTGGCGTTGGCCAGACCAAGATCCCCGGTCCCTGCATTCGCATTGCCGGTGTTGATCACTAGTGCACGTATCGGCGCGCTTCCATCCTTGAGTTTTTCCAGATGGATTTTGCAGACTTGTACTGGTGCCGCGCAAAAACGGTTCTTGGTGAAGACGCCTGCCACGCTCGCGCTGGGGGCGAGCTTCAGGACCAGCAAGTCCTTGCGGTTGGCTTTGCGCACACCGGCTTCGGCATAGCCGAGCTCGATGCCGGCAACAGGTTTCAGGTTGGCAGGAATGGGTAGAGGGAGATTGACGGCCATGGCAATGTTGCTCGTAGGACGGTGAAAAAAAGAAGCTTATTGTAAACGGATAGTTTGGGATGCACGCTGCATCACATGGACTCCAAAGAAAAAGGCGGGTCACCCCGCCCTTGCCTCGCATGGCTAATGTGAATTACGCCAGTTTGCCATGACACTGCTTGTACTTCTTGCCGCTGCCACATGGGCAAGGATCGTTACGACCTACCTTGGGCACTTCACCGGCTGATTGCAGGCGCGCATTATCGGGATTGGCAACCGGCGCCAGCAACTCTTCCGGAGCGGCATTCGGGTTGAAATCGGCATGCTGGAAATGCAGGTTTTCGACATGCGAATGCGACAGCTCTTCCTCGGCCGCATCGATCTCTTCGCGCGACTGGATACGTACTGTCATCACGATACGTACCACTTCATTCTTGATCAGATCGAGCATCTGGCCGAACAGTTCGAATGCTTCGCGCTTGTATTCCTGCTTCGGATTCTTTTGCGCATAGCCACGCAAGTGAATGCCCTGGCGCAGGTGATCGAGCGCGGCCAGATGTTCACGCCAGTGACTGTCGACGCTCTGCAGCATCACGCTGCGCTCGAAGCCGCTGAATGCTTCCCGGCCTATTGCCGCGATTTTCGTGTCGTAGGCATCATTGGCTGCCTTCAACACGCGTTCCAGCAAATCCTCGTCGCTGAGATCGGGTTCGGCTTCCAGCACCTTGGAAAGCGGCACCTCAAGCTGCCACTCGTTGGCCAATGCAGCTTCCAGACCCTTGATATCCCACTGCTCTTCCATCGATTCCGCGGGAATGAAGCTGCGGAACAGATCGGTGAACACACCCTGCCGCAACGACGCGATCAGATCGGCCACGTCCTGCGACTCAAGCAATTCATTGCGCTGCTGATAAATGACCTTGCGCTGGTCGTTGGCGACGTCATCGTATTCGAGCAACTGTTTGCGGATATCGAAGTTGCGGGCTTCGACCTTGCGCTGCGCAGATTCGATGGAACGCGACACGATACCGGCTTCGATCGGTTCGCCTTCCGGCATCTTCAGACGGTCCATGATCGCGCGTACGCGGTCGCCGGCAAAAATGCGCAACAGCGGATCGTCGAGCGACAGGTAAAAGCGCGATGAGCCCGGATCGCCCTGACGGCCTGAACGTCCGCGCAATTGATTGTCGACGCGGCGCGATTCATGGCGTTCGGTACCGATGATATGCAAGCCGCTTTGCGAGACCACATGATCATGCAGCGATTGCCATTCGTCGCGCAGAGTCTTTGACTGTGCCTGCTTGTCGGCATCGCCCTGGCCCGCATCGGCTTCAATGATCTGGATCTGCTTTTCGACATTGCCGCCCAAGACGATGTCGGTACCGCGACCGGCCATGTTGGTGGCGATCGTGATCATTTTCGGACGGCCTGCCTGCGCGACGATTTCCGCTTCGCGTGCATGCTGCTTCGCGTTGAGCACGTTATGCGGAAGCTTGGCCTTGGTCAGAATGCCGGACAGGACTTCCGAGTTTTCGATCGAGGTCGTACCCACGAGCACAGGCTGTCCGCGCTCATAGCAATCCTGGATATCCGTCAGCATTGCATCGTATTTTTCCTGCGCGCTCTTGTAGACCTGGTCCTGGCGGTCCTTGCGCTGGCTGGGGCGGTTCGGCGGGATAACCACGGTTTCGAGCCCGTAGATTTCCTGGAATTCGTAGGCTTCGGTATCGGCCGTGCCGGTCATGCCGGCCAGCTTGCCGTACATGCGGAAATAGTTCTGGAACGTGATCGACGCGAGCGTCTGGTTTTCGTTCTGGATCTTGGCGCGCTCTTTCGCCTCGACGGCCTGGTGTAAGCCGTCGGACCAGCGGCGACCTGTCATCAGGCGACCGGTAAATTCGTCGACGATCACGACTTCGCCGTTCTGCACCACATAGTGCTGATCCTTGTGATAGAGCGTATGCGCGCGCAATGCCGCGTACAGGTGATGGATCAGGGTGATGTTGGCGGAATCGTAAAGTGATGCGCCTTCCGGCAGCAGGCCCATACGGGTCAGGATCTCTTCTGCCTTTTCATGACCGGCTTCGGTCAGCAATACCTGGTGCGACTTTTCATCCTTGGTATAGTCGCCCGGAACTTCGATCTTGCCCTTGCCGTCCGGCGTTTCTTCGCCGATCTGCAGCGTGAGCTGCGGCGGCACATCGTTCATGCGGACATACAGGTCGGTATGGTCTTCAGCCTGGCCGGAAATGATGAGCGGGGTACGCGCTTCGTCGATCAGAATGGAGTCGACTTCGTCGACGATGGCGAAATTCAGGCTGCGCTGCACCCGGTCACCGGTGTCATACACCATGTTGTCGCGCAAATAATCGAAGCCGAATTCATTATTGGTGCCGTAAGTGATGTCCGATGCGTAGGCAGCCTGTTTGGCATCGTGCGCCATCTGCGACAGATTGACGCCGGTGGAGAGGCCGAGCCAACCATAGAGGCGTCCCATCCATTCCGCGTCGCGCTGGGCCAGGTAATCATTGACGGTCACCACATGCACGCCCGTACCGGCGAGCGCATTGAGATAAGCCGCAAGCGTCGCCATCAGCGTCTTGCCTTCGCCGGTGCCCATCTCGGCGATTTTCCCGTAGTGCAGGACCATGCCGCCGATCAGCTGCACATCGAAGTGACGCATTTTCAGCACGCGCTTGCTGGCCTCGCGGCAGACGGCAAATGCTTCCGGCAACATGTCATCGAGCGATGCGCCTTTCGCAATGCGCTCCTTGAACTCGGGCGTCTTGGCCTGCAGCTCGGCATCCGAGAGCTTTTCCATGGCCGGTTCCAGCGCATTGACGTCGCGGACGGTCTTTTGGTATTGCTTGATCAGCCGCTGATTGCGACTGCCGAAAATCTGGGTCAGTAATGACATGCTTGAATTCTGAAAATGGCCCCGCAGCCGCCATCATGGCACTTACGGTGTCCGAACTTGGCTAAATTGCGGATTCTATCATGCACCCCGGCGCACTCCGCTCGACGTACCACCATTGCCTGCCTTTTGGCCTGCCAGAACATGATGTAGGGGAATATTGGGCTTGCGCTTCAGGAAACAATAGCAGGGGCACAATATACCTAAGTGCGCCTGCCATGGGATGTAGAAGATTGAGACTGCTGGCTGGGCGGTTATTTCGGACTTAGTGCCGCGAGCTTTGCCTGGTCGGCGCCAGCGGCCAGGAATTTATGCGGGTCTTGCTGTACACCTTTGACCAGCACTTCGAAATGCAGATGCGCGCCGGTGGAACGTCCGGTGGAACCGATATCTGCGATATGCTGCCCACGCTTGACGATGTCGCCGACCTTGACCAACAAGCGCGACGCGTGAGCATAGCGGCTCACCATATCGTTGCCGTGATCGATTTCAAGCATATTGCCGAACTGATGATGGTATTCCGCGGCAATCACTACCCCACCGGCAGCGGCCACGATAGATGTACCGGTCGCCGCCGCGAAATCGATTCCTTCATGGAAAGCGCTGCGCCCGCTGAATGGATCGAGCCGCCATCCAAAGCCGGAAGCGTTGTAACTGACATTGACCGGCTGAATGGTGGGCAAGAGTTTCGATTTGACTTTCTGGCTCATGAGCGTGGTTTCCACGACATTCATGTAGTCGGCGCGATGCTCGACGTCTTTCGCGGTCGCGTCCAGCAATTGCTGAAACTCGTTCATGCTGATCGGCTTTTGCTTTACGCTGGAAGGTTCTGCACCGCCACGGCCCGGCAATTCCTTGAAGTTGAACTCCTGCGGCTTGACACCGGCCAGGCCTTGCACCCGTTCGCCGAGTGCATCCAGACGCATGAGCTGCGCCTGCATTTCTCCCAGTTTCATGGCCATTGCGGCCAGGTTTTCCTTGACGTATTTATCTTTTTTGGTGACGTCTTCCTGTGTGGCCGAGGCCAGCGCTTCTTTGACGATGGGAATATTCAGTTCAGCCGCATGCCGGAAAGTCAGGTAATACATGAGAGAAGCCGCCATGACGACAGCCAGTACAAATGCAAATGCTGCAAGTGCCAGATGCCAATGCGTGAGTGTGACGGACTTGGCATTAAAACGCGGGTGCAACAGGATAATTTGCATTATGACTCCTGCGATTCGTCCACCGGGAATGCGGTGTGATAAGGTGCGAGCATGATGCGCTCGTCCTCATTTTTCTCTTATGGTCCCGGCACACGGCCCGCACGCGGGCCTGCCAAGAAGACCGCTCAGGGTGTTACCGACTTCCTGCGCGCCAACGACAAGATGGCTGCACTATTGCCGGCCATCACGCGGATGGCTGCCTTGCAGCAAGATTGCTCGGCGATTTTGCCCGCGATGTTTGATGCATGTTCGGTCATTCAGTTCGAGGCGGGACAACTTGTTTTATCGACACCGAATGCCGCCCTCGCCGCGAAACTGAAACAACAATTGCCTAAGTTGCAAGAAGCACTATTGCAACGGGGCTGGCAGGTTAACGCAATACGTATCAAAGTGCAAGTTAGGAAGCTTGTCGAAAAGGCAAAGCCAGTGAAGCAACTAAAACTTCCTCCACAAGCGGTCTCGGCGCTTGCTTCACTGACTGAGGCGCTGGATGATTCGCCGCGCAATCAGGCATTGAAAGATGCCTTGAGCGCCATGGTGAATCGTCATCGACGCGCACGCTGACGGCTCATCGTGCGGCCAATCTAATTGAAGACCCACTCCTGCCGTGTTTGCCGCACATACGCTGGCGACGTGGCATCGTCAGAATCGAAGCTAACGATTTCGTAAGCATCGGGGTGCGCGAGCAGTTCACGCAATAAGAGATTATTTAACGTATGACCCGATTTGTGCGCTACATAACTTGCAAGCAAGGGATGTCCGATCAGATACAAGTCGCCGATGGCATCCAGTATCTTGTGACGGACGAACTCGTTGTCGTAACGCAGGCCATCCGGGTTCAGGATGCGATATTCATCCATCACGATCGCATTTTCCAGCGAGCCGCCGCGGATCAGGCCCATCCCGCGTAGCGTTTCGACATCCTGCATGAAGCCGAAGGTGCGCGCTCTTGCGATTTCCTTCACATAGGATTCGATGCCGAAGTCGACTTCGGCAAACTGGCCGGTCGCATCGACTGCAGGGTGATTGAATTCGATGAAGAATTTCAGACGGAAGCCGTCGTAAGGTTCGAGCCGCGCCCACTTTTCCTGGGCGCCCTTGCCTTCACGGACTTCAACCGGTTTCTTGACGCGGATGAATTTTTTGGAAACGTTTTGTTCCTGCAAGCCGGCCTGCTGCAGTAGAAAGACAAAGGAAGCGGCCGAGCCGTCCATGATGGGAATTTCTTCGGCTGTCACATCGACATACATGTTGTCGATACCCAGTCCGGCGCAGGCGGACATCAGATGTTCGACAGTCGACACTCGCGCACCGTCACGGTCCAGGACCGATGCCATACGGGTATCGCCTACGCCGGTTGCACTCGCGGGCAGATCGACCGGGGGGTCGAGATCGACCCGGCGAAACACGATGCCGGTATCCGGCGCCGCCGGACGCAGGGTCAGTTCCACCTTGGTGCCGGAATGCAAACCGACGCCGACGGTTTTGACAAGTTGTTTGACAGTGCGTTGTTTGAGCATTGTAGAAGTATAGCAACTAACCCATGGGTCAGTTGTATGGACATGTAACGCTGTTGGTGTTACACCACGCGATGCCTGCCTTCACTCCCGTCAAGCAACATCAAAATATCAGCGCTCACTCAAGCCATTGTTGCGAGCGCTGTACCGCGCGACGCCATTGCGCCAATCGCTGTGCACGCTCATCGGCCGACATCAGCGGTTCGAAGCGCTTCTCGACTTTCCACTGTGCAGCGATTTCTTCTGTCGATTGCCAATATCCGACCGCCAAGCCCGCCAGATAAGCCGCACCCAATGCGGTCGTTTCGGTGACCATCGGCCGCACCACCGGCACGCCGAGGACATCGGCCTGGAATTGCATCAGCAAGTCATTGCGTGCCGCACCGCCGTCGACGCGCAGTTCAGTCAACTGAATCTCTGCATCGCGCTGCATCGCATCGAGCACATCGGCGCTTTGATAGGCAATGCCGGCCAGCGTCGCGCGTGCGATATGCCCTGCCGTCGTACCGCGACTGATACCGAGTATTGTGCCGCGTGCATACGCATCCCAATACGGTGCGCCGAGACCGGCAAAGGCCGGCACAAAAAATACGCCGCCCGAGTCAGGCACGGATTGCGCAAGCGCTTCTACGTCAGCCGATGTCTTGATGATGCCGAGACCGTCGCGCAGCCACTGTACGGCCGCGCCGGCATTGAATACGCTGCCTTCCAGCATGTAGTCGGACTGGCCGGCGATCGTCCAGCCGACAGTCGTCAACAGGTTGTTGCGCGAAGCGATCGCCTGCTTGCCGGTGTTCATAAGCATGAAGCAACCGGTGCCATAGGTATTCTTCGCCATGCCTGGACGATGGCAGGCCTGGCCGAATGTGGCCGCCTGCTGGTCGCCCGCGATGCCGGCGATAGGAATCGCACCGCCAAGCAGTTCGACTGCGCTATGGCCGACGATGCCGCTGCTTGGCACGACCTGCGGCAGTATGCCGGCTGGTATGTCGAGCAGTGCGAGCAATTCCTCATCCCACTGCATGGTGTGGATGTTGAACAGCAAGGTGCGCGATGCATTACTGGTATCCACCACATGCTTGCCGCATAACTTGAAGATCAGCCAGGAGTCGACGGTGCCGAATGCCAGCTCGCCCCGCTCCGCACGGGTGCGTGCACCTGGCACCTGATCCAGCAGCCACTTCAATTTGGTGCCGGAGAAATAGGCATCGATGACCAGCCCGGTCTTTTGCTGAAATACCTGTCCCTTGCCTTGTTCGCGCAGGGCATCGCACAGCCCGGCAGTACGATGGTCTTGCCAGACGATCGCATTGGCAACCGGCTCACCCGTTGCGCGATCCCATAACACGACGGTCTCGCGCTGGTTGGTGATGCCGATCGCAGCAATCTGCTCGGCAGTCACGCCGTTTTCCTTCAACACTTGCTGAGCGACTGCAAGCTGACTGCGCCAGATTTCGCCGGCGTCATGTTCCACCCAACCGGACTCCGGAAAGATCTGACGAAACTCTTGTTGCGCAATGCCATGAATGCGGCCGTCATGATCAAACAGGATGGCGCGCGAACTCGTCGTGCCCTGATCGAGGGCGAGAATGTATTGGGTCACCGGACGTCTCCGTTACTGATGGCCTCATGCAGGAATAAGGTAAGCGATTTCACCTTACTCCTGTATAAGCCCTTAACCGAAAAAGCGCGGCACCTGCCGCGCTTTTCCAGAGCGAATGATATTACTTCACACGCCCTTCTTTCCATGCCTGCAGCAGCTTGTCGTAGGCAATGGTTTCACCCTTCGGCTTTTCTTCCGCAAGCTTCTTCCATGGCGCGCCGGTATCCGACAGATACTTGTTCGGATCGCCCTTGGCATTGAGCTTGGGTGCGCATGCCTTCATGCCGGCACGCTGCAGACGGGCCATCACCTGGTCCATTTCCTCGGCCAGATTATCCATCGCTGCCTGCGGAGTCTTTTCGCCGGTGACCGCAGTCGCGACATTCTTCCACCACAGCTGCGCCAGCTTCGGATAATCCGGAACGTTGGTGCCGGTCGGCGTCCATGCGACGCGTGCCGGGCTGCGGTAGAACTCGACCAGGCCGCCGTACTTGGCCGCATTCTTGGTGAAGTAGTCGTGACGGATATCGGAGTCGCGCACAAAGGTCAGGCCGACGATGGATTTCTTCAGCGAGGTCGTCTTCGCATTCACGAACTGCGCATACAGCCAGGCAGCAGCCTTCCGATCATCCGGCGTCGACTTGAAGAACGTCCATGAACCGACGTCCTGATAGCCGTTCTGCATACCGTCTTTCCAGTACGGGCCATGCGGGCCAGGCGCCATGCGCCACTTCGGTGTGCCGTCCTGATTGATGACCGCGGCAGCCTTGGTCATCGGCGCGGTGAATGCCGTGTACCAGAAGATCTGCTGCGCGATTTCACCCTGGCCCGGCACCGGACCGGCTTCGGAGAAAGTCATGCCGTTCGCTTGCGGCGGCGCATACTTCTTCATCCAGTCCACGTACTTGGTCAGTGCATATACCGCGGCCGGCGAATTGGTGGCACCGCCGCGCGATACCGACGCGCCTACCGGTGTGCACTTGTCGTCGGCAACGCGGATGCCCCATTCGTCAACCGGCAAGCCGTTCGGAATACCCTTGTCGGCGGTACCTGCCATCGATAGCCAGGCATCGGTAAAGCGCCAGCCGAGCGACGGGTCCTTCTTGCCATAGTCCATGTGACCGTAGATCTTCTTGCCATCGATTTCCTTCACATCGTTGGTGAAGAAGTTGGCGATATCCTCATAAGCGGACCAGTTGACCGGCACGCCGAGTTCATAGCCGTACTTAGCCTTGAATTTGTCCTTCAAGTCCTTGCGCTCGAACAGGTCGGCGCGGAACCAGTACAGGTTGGCGAACTGCTGGTCGGGCAGCTGGTACAGCTTGCCGTCAGGCGCGGTTGTGAAGCTGGTGCCGATGAAATCCTTGATGTCCAGGTTCGGATTGGTGAAATCCTTGCCCTTGCCGGCCATGTAATCAGACAGCGGCTCGACCGCGCCATAGCGATAGTGGGTACCGATGAGGTCGGAGTCGGAAATCCAGCCGTCATAGATGCTCTTGCCGGACTGCATGGAGGTCTGCAGTTTTTCGACGACGTCGCCTTCCTGGATCAGGTCGTGCTTGACCGTGATGCCGGTGATTTCGGTAAACGCCTTGGCCAGGGTCTTGGATTCATAGACATGGGTATCGATGGTTTCCGATACCACGTTGATTTCCTTGATGCCTTTGGCCTTGAGTTTGTCCGCTGCCGCGATGAACCATTTCATTTCATCGAGCTGCTGCTGTTTGCTCAGCGTGGATGGCTGGAATTCTTGATCCACCCATTTTTCGGCTGCCTTCATATCGGCCCATGATGCACCTGAGGCCAACATTGCTGCAGCCGCTAGTACCGTCAGTTTCAGTCTCATATCTCCACCTTTTTTATGCCTTTCCCTTGGACAGAAGCGCAGGACTAGCGGGAAAGGTAGCCAGCCTGCACCGCGGCGCAGATCAACCCCAGCGCATCACAATCAGCAAGACAACAAACCCAACTACCGCACCCATCCATTGCTGCAGTTCGGTCAACCCGGCCCATGCAAGGTTGACGTAGGCTGCGGTCAGCAAGCCGATGAACAGCCGGTCGCCGCGAGTCGTCGGAATCGGGAGAAACCCTTTGCGCTCGATCGTCGGTGCGCGTATCTGCCATAGGGTCATCCCGATCAGCATCAACACGATCGCGGTGAAAAAGATCGCGACCGGCGGTGTCCACGCCATCCATGCAAACGTGTTTTCCATGTCACACCCTCCCCATCGCAAAGCCCTTGGCGATGTAATGCCGGACAAACCAGATCACCAATGCGCCCGGGACTATCGTCAGTACGCCGGCCGCTGCCAGTACGCCCCAGTCCATGCCGGCGGCCGACACGGTGCGCGTCATGGTGGCCGAGATCGGCTTGGCATTGACCGAAGTCAGCGTGCGTGCGAGCAGGAGTTCGACCCAGCTGAACATGAAGCAAAAGAATGCCGTCACGCCAACGCCGGCCTTGATCATCGGCAGAAAAATCTTGACGAAGAATTTCGGGAAACTGTAGCCGTCGATATATGCGGTTTCATCGATTTCCTTCGGTATGCCGGACATGAAACCTTCCAGGATCCAGACCGCCAACGGCACGTTGAACACCATATGCGCCAGCGCCACCGCGAGGTGGGTATCCATCAATCCCACCGTCGAATACAGTTGGAAGAATGGCAGCAGGAACACCGCCGGCGGCGTCATGCGGTTGGTCAGCAGCCAAAAGAACAAATGCTTGTCCCCAAGGAAGGAATAGCGCGAAAACGCATAGGCCGCCGGCAAAGCGACCAGCACCGACAACACCATATTGATCGCCACATAAATGATCGAATTGATGTAACCGTCATACCAGGACGGATCGGTGAAGATGGTCTTGAAGTTGTCGAAGGTCAGGTTGCTGGGCCACATCGTCAGCGCGCCAATGATTTCTTCATTGGTCTTGAGCGACATATTCAGCATCCAGTAGATCGGCAGCAGCGACAGCAGCAGATAGATTGCGAGTATGGGTGCCGTCAGGCGTTTGCTCATCATTTTTGGTCTCCCGTGCCGACGCGTTGCATCCAGTTGTACAGCAGGAAGCAGAACAGCAGGATGATCAGGAAATAAATCAGGGAAAATGCCGCAGCCGGACCAAGGTCGAACTGGCCGACCGCCTTTTGCGTCAGGTATTGCGACAGGAAAGTCGTCGCATTGCCGGGACCGCCGCCAGTCAGCACGAAGGGCTCGGTATAAATCATGAAGCTATCCATGAAGCGCAGCAGCACCGCGATCATCAGCACATTGCGCAGCTTGGGCAACTGGATGAAGCGGAATACCGCCCAGCGCGACGCGCCATCGATACGCGCCGCCTGGTAATATGCGTCCGGTATCGCACGCAAGCCGGCATAGCACAGCAACACCACCAGTGGCGTCCAGTGCCAGATATCCATCACCAGCACGGTAACCCACGCGTCGATCGAATCGCCTGTGTAGTTGTAGTTGACGCCGAGACTGTTGACGCCATAGCCGAGCAGGCCGATATCGCCACGGCCAAAGATCTGCCAGATGGTACCGACTACGTTCCAGGGAATCAGCAGCGGCAGCGCGATCAGCACCAGCGACAATGACGCTTTCCACCCCTGCGCCGGCATGGTCAGCGCAATCAGGATGCCGAGCGGAATCTGGATCGCGAGCACCGACAATGAGAACAGCATCTGCCGATAAAGCGCGCCGTGCAATTCGCTGTCGCGCATCACCAGCTTGAACCATTCGGTGCCGACGAACACGCTCTGCGACGGACTGAGAATATCCTGCACCGAATAGTTGACGATCGTCATCAAAGGCAGGATGGCGGAAAATGCCACGCACAGAATCACGGGCAGGATCAGGAACCACGCGCGGTTGTTATAGGTTTTCATGTCAGGCTACCCGCTTGTCGTTGACGTAGTAAAGCGTGCGGTCTGGCGGCAGTCGCAGCCAGACCTTGTCACCCGCACGCGCTGTCAGATACCGCAGCTTGGCGAACACTGCATTTCCGCCCAGCTGGAAGTCGGCCAGGTAATGCGTACCAAGGTTGCGCACCGCATTCACGGTGGCGGGCACGGTGCCCTCCTGCTGTTCGAATTCGCATTCGACGAATTCGGGGCGGATCCCGAGCGTGATCTTGCCCTGTGCTCCCTGCAGTGCCGCGGCAGTGGAAGGAGACAATGCAATGCTGCTGCCATCAATGCGCGCGTGTCCATCGGCGATCGAGCATGGCAGCAGGTTCATGCCGGGATTGCCGATGAAGTAGCCCACGAAGGTATGCGCCGGTTCTTCAAACAATTCCTGCGCGCTACCTGCCTGCACGACCTCGCCCTGCGTCATGACCACCACCTTGTCGGCGAAAGTCAGCGCCTCGACCTGGTCATGCGTCACATAAATCAGCGAGAGCTTGAGCTCGTGATGGATTTCCTTGAGCTTGCGACGCAGTAGCCATTTCAGGTGCGGATCGATCACCGTCAGAGGCTCGTCGAACAACACGGCAGCTACGTCGGGACGCACCAGGCCACGACCGAGCGAAATCTTTTGTTTCGCATCGACCGACAGGCCGCTTGCGCGATGCTTGAGGTCCGGCGACAGTTCCAGCATTTCCGCGACCTGATGCACGCGCTTGTTGATGTCGCCGGTTTTCCAGCCGCGATTGCGCAGCGGGAAAGCGAGATTGTCGAACACCGTCATGGTGTCGTAGATCACCGGAAACTGGAAAACCTGCGCAATATTGCGCGCCTCCGGCGGCAGTTCGGTGACATCCTTGCCATCGAACAGCACGCGGCCGTGCGAAGGACGCACCAGGCCGGAAATGATATTGAGCAGCGTGGTCTTGCCGCAGCCGGAAGGACCGAGCAACGCATAGGCGCCGCCATCGTCCCAGTCCATGTCCATCGGGCGCAGTGCGTAATCGCTGGGCTGCGACGGATTGGCGCCATAGGCGTGCGCCAGTTCCCTGAGTTCGATACGGGCCATGCTTATGCTCCAGTCTCGTTCTGCTTCGGTGCCGACAACAGCGCGCCGTCGGAAGCGAACAGGAACAAGTCGCCCGGGCGGCAATACATGCTGCAACGCGAGCCAAGTTCAAGATCGTGCACACCGGGCAATTGCGCTACCAGTGCAATCGGGCCGCGATGTACGTGGATATAGGTTTCGGAACCGCTGATTTCGGACAGATCCACCTCGGCATCGATGGCGATATCGTCGGGATAGCGCGCGGCGAGGTGCAAGCTATGCGCGCGCAGTCCCAGTACGACTTGCTTGTGCCCGGCCGCGCGCTGTACTTGTCCGGGATTGAGCTGGATCGACAGATCGCCGCTCAGGCGTGCAACGCCGCCTGCATCGACGGTGGCTTCCATCAAGTTGATCGGCGGGTCGCTGAACGTGCGTGCCGCCTGGATCGAGTTCGGCGCATTGAAGACCTCGACCGTATTCCCCTCCTGCAGCACGCGTCCTTCATGCATGACCGCGACATGCCCGCCCAGCTGCAAGGCTTCGAGCGGTTCGGTCGTTGCGTATACAACGGTGGTATGCCCTTCGGAAAACAATTCGGTCAGTTCGCGTCGCAATTCTTCGCGCAATTTGTAATCGAGGTTGACCAGCGGCTCGTCGAGCAACAGCAGTCCTGCATTCTTGATCAGCGCTCGGGCGAGCGCGGTGCGTTGTTGCTGTCCGCCGGACAGTTCGGCCGGTGAACGCTGCAAATAGGGCGCGATATGCAGGCGCTCGGCCATGTCGGCCACGCGCTTCCTGATTTCCGCTTCAGGCACGCGCTGTATGCGCAGCGGCGAAGCAATGTTGTCGAATACCGTAAATGAGGGATAGTTGATGAATTGCTGGTACACCATTGCCAGGTCGCGCTGACGCACCGACACGCCGGTCACATCCTTGCCATCGGCCAGCACGCGGCCACCGGTCGGGCGGTCGAGCCCGGCCATCAGCCGCATCAATGAAGTCTTGCCGGCCCGGGTGGTCCCGAGCAGCACGTTGATCGTCCCCGGTATCAGCGAGAGCGAGGTCGGATAGATATGATCTTCCGCGCCATGTTTCTTGCTGACGTTTTCCAATACGAGAAGCACGCTGTCTTCCTCCTAAAAATCCCTGTGCGGTTGTTATCGCCGTTCTTATCGTTGGGGCACAATCCGCTATGCGACGGCCCTGCTCGTGCGCATCCATGCATCCAGTTTTGCTTCGCTTCCGGCCGGAAGATGCAGGCCGAGCTTGGAGCGTCGCCACAGAATGTCGGCCGCGCTTACCGCCCATTCATGCTCCATCAGGTAATTCACTTCGGCCACATACAAGCCCGGCGCGATTTCTTCTCCCATATCGCCGACTCGGGTGCGTCCGGCCAGCAGCATGCGGGTACGCGAACCGTAGGCGCGGGCATAGCGGGCAACCAGCGCCGCCGGCAGCCATGCATACTGCTTCTGGAGCTCCTGCACGAAGCGATCGAATTGCAGCACCGACTGGTTGGTCGGCTGGCTGCCGAACAGATCGCCGCCGGGCATGCATGCCTTTGCGGTCCATGCGCCGCTGCTGCGCGTCGGCAACTTTGGCGCCAGCATGTCGACGGCTTCTTCGGCGAGTTTGCGAAAGGTCGTGATCTTGCCGCCGAACACCGATAGCAGCGGCGGACCGTCCGCATCCATTTCAAAGCGATAGTCGCGCGTGACTGCGGAAGCGCTTGCCGCCTCGTCCTCGACCAAGGGACGCACGCCGGAATACGTCCAGACCACGTCGCCGGGCGTAATGGATCTGCGGAAATAGCGATTGGTCAATTCGCACAGATAAGCGATTTCCTTCTCGTCGATCGCCACCTTGTTCATGTCGCCCTGGTAATCGATATCGGTGGTGCCGACCAACGTAAAATCCTGTTCATACGGAATCGCGAAGACGATGCGGCCATCCGGATGCTGAAAGATGTAGGCATAGGGATGGTCGAACAGGCGCTTGACCACGATATGACTGCCCTTGATCAGCCGCAGCGACTTTGCCGACGGGCGTTGCGCCGCGGTTTGCAGAAAGTGCGCGGTCCATGGGCCGGCAGCATTGACCAGGCTTTTTGCCTTGACCGCAACCACGGAGCCGGAAGCGGTGCGCAATTGGGCAAGCCAGTGATCTCCTTGACGCTGCGCCGAAGTGCAAAGCGTGCGCGTAAAAATCTTGGCGCCGCGTTCCGCCGCATCGACCGCATTCAATACGACCAGGCGCGCATCGTCGACCCAGCCGTCGGAGTAGACGAATCCCTTGGTGAACTCCGGCTTGAGCGGTGAGCCTGCGGCGTGGCGGCGCAAGTCTATGCCTTGGGAGCCGGGCAAAATCTCGCGCTTGGCCAGGCTGTCATATAAGAACAGCCCGGTTCTGATCATCCACCCCGCACGCTGCCCCTTGTCGTGCGGCATTACGAAGCGCAACGGCCACATGATATGCGGCGCCGAACGCAGCAGCACCTCGCGTTCGATCAGTGCCTTGCGCACAAGATTGAATTCGTAATACTCGAGATACCGCAAGCCGCCGTGGATCAGTTTGGTCGAGGCCGATGACGTATGCGCGGCCAGATCATCTTTTTCACACAGGACCACCGACAGACCGCGTCCGGCCGCATCGCGCGCGATGCCCGCGCCGTTGATGCCGCCGCCCACGATCAGCAGGTCGCAATCCAGAGTGTGCTGACTGATTTCCATGCGGTAATCGCCTTAGAAGTGTATTCTCGGTAACATGACAGAGCGTAAAGATACGACAACAATCGAATCGAAATCAACACATATTTTGACTTTATTTTTTCGTTTATGTTCGTTTACAATCAGTTTAAGTGTCCTGTAATTGTTTATCGGAGATAAGGAATGACTCTTAATCCACGTCAAAGACGTTTGCTTGAAGTGGTCCGGCAGCGCGTCACGATGTCGGTCGAAGACTTGGCGCAGCAGCTGGATGTGACGCCGCAGACGGTCAGGCGCGACGTCAAGCAGATGGAGGAAGCCAAGCTGCTGGCCCGCTATCACGGCGGCGTGGGCCTGCCCTCATCGGTGGAAAACATCGACTACAGCCAGCGGCAAGTGATGAATATCGATGCCAAGCAACGCATTGCCGGCGCGGTGGCGAAACAGGTGCCAGCCGGATGTTCGCTGCTGATCAATATCGGCACGACAACGGAGGAAGTGGCGCGGGCGCTGGTTCATCACCATGGCTTGCATGTGGTAACGAATAATCTGAACGTCGCGGCCATTCTTGCCGATAACCCGCAATGCGAGGTCATCATCGCCGGCGGCGTGGTGCGAGGACGTGATCGCGGCATCGTGGGTGAGGCGACGATCGATTTCATCCGGCAATTCAAGGTGGATATCGGGATTATCGGGATTTCGAGTATCGAATCCGATGGCACGCTACGCGATTTCGATCCGCGTGAGGTGAAGGTGGCACAGGCGATTATCGAGCAGTCACGGGAGGTGTGGCTGGTGGCGGATCGGGATAAGTTCGGGCGGCAGGCGCTGGTGAGGATGGCGCATCTGTCGCAGATTGATATGTTGTTTACGGATGTTAAGCCGCCGGAGGGGTTGGCGAAGGTGTTGAAGGAGGCGCATGTGAAGGTGGTGGTGGCGCCTTGATTGATGGATTGCTTTTTCTTCGGTGATTCTATTCCGTTGTTTCTTCGGACGAGCTTGCCGGGACTGGCCCCGGCGGGCCACTCACTTTTTTGCTTCGCCAAAAAAGTAGGCAAAAATAGGGGGGCCGCCGAGGCCGAACCCTGCATCGCCGCCCGCTGCGCGGGTGCCCAAAAGACTGCCGTTCAAAACGGGAAGCGCAGAACTCGCCTGCGGCTCCCCTCCGCGGGCCCAGACAACTGCGCTTCTTATCCGTTTTGAACGGCACTCTTTTGGCGTCGCTACAAGGGAACTGCCTGCACCCCATCCCCACCCTGACCCTCCCCTTGAAGGGGAGGGAACTGTGCTGTCCTTTACTTTATAAATTCAACAGGTGGAAATACGGGTATTTCTGACTACGGTTGAAATGTAAAGAACGCATGATTCCCTCCCCTTCAAGGGGAGGGTCAGGGTGGGGATGGGTGTCAGCCTTTCCCGCTGTGAGCAGCCGCCGGTGTGCATACGCAAGCGGATAAAGAAGCGAAACCTGTCTAAGCCGCAGGCGAGTTTGTTTCGCTTCCCGCTTGCGTATGCACACCGGCGGGGACCCGAAGGGCTGCGAGCGCCGGTCGCCTTTCTTTGCTTACTTTCTTTGGCGAAGCAAAGAAAGTAAGTGGCCCGCCGGGGCCAGTCCCGGCTAGCCCGTCCGAAGAACGAAAAGAACCGAATTACCGAAGAGCGAAAACCTTACCCCAACTGCCCCAACAACGTCTCAGCATTCGAAACCTCAAACTTCCCCGCATGCTCCACATTCAGCTGCTTCACCACCCCATCTTCCACCAGCATCGAATACCGCTGCGACCGCGTCCCCATACCAAACTTGCTGAAGTCCGCATCCAAGCCCAGCGCCTTCGAAAACGCCGCATTCCCGTCTGCCATCATGCGCACGGTACCGGTAGCCTTCTGATCACGCCCCCAGGCACCCATCACGAAAGCATCGTTCACCGAAACGCACCAGATTTCATCCACGCCCTTGGCTTTTAGATCAGCCGCATGCTGGATATAACCCGGCACATGTTTGGCGGAACAGGTCGGTGTGTACGCGCCCGGCAATCCGAAAATGGCAATATTCTTGCCCTTGGTCAGCTCGCTGACGTTGAAGGTATTCGGGCCGAGTGAGCAGCCTTCCGATTCGACTTCGATAAATTCTGAAAGGGAGCCTTCCGGCAGGCGATCACCGATCTTGATGGTCATGATGTGTCCTCGTATTTGATGTGATGTGGCGGTATTGCCATGGCGCTAACGCCAATAAAAACGCCGCGCCGCCCGTTTTCACGAGGGGCGCGGCGTACAGACCGCAGTATGCCTTGTTATTGCCTTTTCTGCACCGGCGCAAGTATACGCCGGCTATTTCGACTCAGTCCGCCTGCTTGCGCAGGAAGGCCGGAATGTCATAGGTTTCCATGCCATTCTTTTCCAGCGCGCGCACGGTATCCGACGCGGATTCGCGACGCCATACCGCCGGCTTGCTCAAGCCTTCGAAGGAACCGCCAGGCTGGGCCGAACCGTGATTCATCATGCCGGTGCTCTGCATGATCGGCTCGTTGTGCGTGCCTGTGCGCAGGACCGGTGTCTGGACCAGCTGCACGTTCTTGCGCGAGCGGCCCAGGCCGGTGGCGACCACGGTGACGCGGATATCGTCGCCCATGGAGTCGTCGTAGGCGATGCCCTGCGCAATCGACGCGTCCGGCGCGGCGAAAGCACGGACCGTCGCCATGACTTCCTTGATTTCCTTACCCTTCAAGCCACGGCTGGCAGTGACATTGACCAGCACACCGCGCGCACCGGACAGGTCGATGCCGTCGAGCAGCGGCGATGCGACGGCCTGCTCGGCCGCAATACGTGCACGGTCGACGCCGGACGCGGTTGCCGTACCCATCATTGCCTTGCCCTGCTCGCCCATGATGGTCTTGACGTCATTGAAGTCAACGTTGATGTGACCCGGCACATTGATGATTTCGGCGATGCCAGCCACCGCGTTGTTGAGCACGTCGTCGGCATGCTGCAGCCATTCGATCATGCTGTCGTCTTCGTAAATCTCTTCGAGCTTTTCGTTGAGGATGACGATCAGCGAATCGACGTGCTGGGACAATGCTTCCAGGCCTTCGTCGGCGATTTCCATGCACTTCGCGCCTTCGTAGGAGAAAGGCTTGGACACGACTGCAACAGTCAGCGCGCCCAGTTCCTTCGCCACTTCGGCCACGATCGGTGCGGCGCCGGTGCCGGTGCCGCCGCCCATTCCGGCTGCGATGAACACCATGTGCGCGCCGCGCAGTGCATCAACGATGCGCGTGCGCGATTCTTCGGCCAGCTTGCGGCCCACTTCCGGCTTCATGCCGGCGCCCAGGCCGGTTTCGCCGATCTGGATGACGTTGTTGGCCTTTGAAGTCGCCAATGCTTGCGCGTCGGTATTTGCGGCGATGAATTCCACGCCGGACACGCCCTTATTGATCATGTGTTGCACTGCATTGCCGCCCGCGCCGCCAACACCGACCACCTTGATCACCGTGCCCAGGTTTGCGTTATCGATCATATCGATTTCCATGATGACTCCCTTAGATGATGATGCAGTTTTCAGTCGTTAGTCACCACGCGGTGTGGCGACTAGCAACTGCAAACTGCGTTCTTTGCAAATGACGATTTTTGATTTTAGAAATTACCCAGGAACCACTCTTTCATGCGTTGCCATACCGCTTTCACCGAACCATCCTGGCGGGTGACGATATGGCCGCGCAAGTACTGCTTTTTTGCTTCCAGCAACAAACCGAGCACGGTGGAATAGCGGGGGCTGCGTACGACATCCGCCAACTGGCCGCTGTACTCGGGTACACCCAAACGCGCCGGCTTGAGGAAGATGTCTTCCGCCAGCTCTACCATGCCCGGCATCATTGCCGAGCCGCCCGTCAGTACCAGTCCTGACGACAGCACTTCTTCATAGCCCGACTCGCGCACCACCTGATGCACGAGCGCAAACAATTCTTCGACGCGCGGCTCGATCACCGCCGCCAGCGCCTGGCGCGACAGGCTGCGCGAACCGCGATCGCCCAGTCCCGGCACTTCCAGCGATTCGCCCGGATCCGCCAGCACCTGCTTGGCGACGCCGTAGCGCAGCTTGATTTCCTCGGCTTCCGCCGTCGGCGTGCGCAAGGCCATCGCGATGTCGTTGGTGATCTGGTCGCCCGCGATCGGAATGACCGCAGTGTGGCGGATCGCGCCTTCGGTGAAGATCGCGACATCGGTGGTGCCGCCGCCGATGTCGATCAACACCACGCCCAGTTCCTTTTCATCCGGCGTCAGCACCGCGTCGGCCGATGCCATCGGGTGCAGGATCAGGTCGGATACTTCAAGACCGCAGCGGCGCACGCACTTGACGACGTTCTGCACCGCCGAGACCGCGCCGGTCACGATGTGTACCTTCACTTCCAGCCGGATGCCGCTCATGCCTATCGGCTCGCGCACGTCATCCTGGCTGTCGACGATGAATTCCTGCGGAACCGTATGCAGCAACTGCTGATCGGTCGGGATGTTGACCGCCTTCGCGGTTTCGATCACGCGCGCCACGTCGGTGGCGGTGACTTCCTTGTCCTTGATGGCCACCATCCCGCTCGAATTGAAGCTGCGGATATGGCTGCCGGCGATACCGGTATAGACGTTCCTGATCTTGCAGTCGGCCATCAGCTCGGCTTCTTCCAGTGCGCGCTGGATAGACTCGACCGTCGCTTCGATGTTGACCACTACCCCCTTCTTCAAGCCCTTGGATTCGTGCTGCCCGAGTCCGATGACTTCATGCCTCCCGTTTGGCATGACTTCGGCGACCACGGCCACGACTTTCGAGGTGCCGATGTCGAGGCCGACGATCAGGTTTTTTGCGTCTTTTGTCATATTTATCGCTTCGCTTGTTTCGCTTTTTTGCTATCCGTTCCGAACTTCACTCCCGGTGCCCGCAGAGCCAGGCCGTTCGGGTAACGCATGTCCACACTTTCCATCTTGTCCTGCAGACGGGCGGCAAGCTGCGGATAAATTCCGATCAGCCGGTCCACGCGGTCTTTCACGGTCGTCTTGCTCTGCTCGCGGCCCAGTTCCACTGTCAAACCGTTGTTGAGCCTGACGGTCCATGCGTAGCGGCTGGACAGTTGCAGCGCATCGGGCTCCAGCTGGATAGGCTTGAACCAGTCCTGCAATTCTCGGTAGCGCATAACCACTTCCTTCTCGCTACCTTCCGGTCCGGCGAACTCGGGCAACTCTCCATCTTCTTCCGCCTCATCCAGATTGGCCGTGAAGATATCGCCCTTGATCGACACCAGCCTGCCGTCATCACCCCAGGTGCCCAGCGGCATATGCTCTTCCACCTGCACGATCAACTTGTTCGGCCACTCGCGCCGCACACTGGCCTTGCGCACCCAAGGCACCGCTTCAAACGCCTGCCTGACCGCATCGAGATTGGCGGTGAAGAAATTGCCCTTGATGCGCGGTACCGCAGTCGTGCGTATCGTCGAAGGATTAACGTGCCTCAACTGCGTTCCGTCGACAGACTCGACCTGAATACTTCTCAGCGTAAACATCGGCCGGTTGGCCACCCACCACAGGCCGGACGCAAGCAAGCTCAACACCAGCAGGCCTAGCAAGGCGCTGGTGGTTGCGTTGAGCGTTCTGACGTCATGCCACATGGTGATCCGGCTCTTTCCTTGATTGTCTTAAGCGGGTTTCCAGTCTTGCGACGGCTTCAGGTCCAAATCGGCCGAACGCAAGATTTCCACGCACAAGTCTTCATAGCTGACTCCCGCCGCCTTGGCTGCCATCGGCACCAGCGAATGTCCGGTCATGCCGGGAGAAGTATTGATCTCCAGCAGGAAGGGTTCGTTGTCGGCCGCACGCAGCATGAAATCGACGCGCGCCCAGCCGGAGCTGCCGACCGCATTGAAAGCACGCACGGCGATCGACTGGATGCGCTTGGTCAACGCGGCGTCGAGCGGTGCCGGGCACAAATACTGCGTGTCGTCGCTGAAATACTTGTGTTCGTAATCGTAGTTGCCCTGCGGTGCACAGATCTCTACGATCGGCAACGCGCGTGCATGGCGCCCGGTACCGAGCACCGGCACGGTCAGCTCGCGTCCGGAAATGAATTCTTCCGCCAGCACGACTTCGTCATACTTCGCGCACAGTTCGAAACCGCTTTGCATGTCGGAGTAGCCAACCACCTTGCTGATGCCGATGGTCGAGCCTTCATGTGGTGCCTTGAGCATCAGCGGCAATCCGAGGTCGTCCGGCACCTTGCGCAACTCTTCCAGCGTCGCATCCTTCGAGTCGAGCACGCTAAAGCGCGGCGTCGGCAAACCATGACTCAGCCAGATACGCTTGGTCATGATCTTGTCCATGCCGATCGATGAAGCCATCACGCCCGAGCCGGTATAGGGGATGCCGAGCTGTTCGAGCACGCCCTGCAATGTGCCGTCTTCGCCATAGCGGCCATGCAAGGCGATGAATACGCGATCAAACTTTTCCGCAGCCAGTTCAGCGATGCTGCGCTCGGCCGGATCGAAACCGTGGGCATCGACACCCTTGCTTTGCAGTGCCTTCAGCACGCCGCTGCCGGACATCAGCGAGACTTCGCGCTCGGCGGAACGACCGCCGAACAGCACGCCGACTTTTCCAAATTCTTTTTTCAAATCTGTTGCATTCATGATTAATCCTGTCAGCTCGTATGAGCCAGCTTGCCGGGCACACCACTGATCGAACCAGCACCCATGGTGATCACGACATCGCCATCTTTTGCCATGTTGATGATGGTCGCGGGCATTTCTCCAATGTCTTCAACGAAGATCGGTTCTACTTTGCCGAGGACGCGCAGCGCATGCGCGAGCGCGCGTCCGTCGGCCGCCACGATGGGCTGCTCGCCGGCCGCATAGACTTCGGCCAATACCAGCGCGTCGGCGCTGGACAGCACCTTCACGAAGTCTTCGAACAGGTCGCGCGTGCGGGTATAACGGTGCGGCTGAAAGGCGAGCACCAGCCGGCGACCGGGATAGGCGCCGCGCGCGGCTGCCAGCGTGGCCGCAGTCTCTACCGGATGATGGCCGTAATCATCAACCAGGGTGAACGAACCGCCGTCCGGCAGCTTGATGTCGCCATGGCGCGTGAATCGGCGGCCCACGCCGTTGAATTCACGCAAGCCCTTTTGTGTTGCACTGTCGGCCACGCCAACCTCGCGCGCGATTGCAATCGCAGCGCAGGCATTTTGCACGTTGTGCATGCCGGGCTGGTTCAGATGCACGTCGAGTGGTGGATAGCCGTCCTGCAGCACGGTGAATTCCATATGGCTGTCGACGGCCTTGGCATTGACCGCGCGCACCTGCGCATCCTGATGGAAACCATAGGTCAGGATGGGCTTGGAAATGAAGGGCATGATTTCGCGCACGCTGGGATCGTCGATGCACAACATGGCCACGCCATAGAACGGCAGGCGCTGGGTGAATTCGACGAAAGCCTGCTTGAGTTTGGCGAAGCTGTGATCGTAGGTCTCCATGTGGTCGGCATCGATATTGGTGATGACTTCGATGCACGGCGACAGGTTGAGGAAGGACGCGTCCGATTCGTCGGCCTCGGCGACAATGAAGTCGCCCGCGCCCAGCTTGGCATTGGCGCCGGCGCTATTGAGCCGGCCGCCGATCACGAACGTGGGATCGAAGCCGCCTTCGGCCAGCACACTGGCGACCAGGCTGGTGGTCGTGGTCTTGCCGTGGGTACCGGCAATCGCGATGCCCTGCTTCAGCCGCATCAGTTCGGCCAGCATGATGGCACGCGGAACAATCGGAATATGCTTGGCGCGGGCCGCGATGACTTCCGGATTGTCGTTCTTGACAGCGGTCGAGGTAACGATCGCGTCGGCGTTCTGCACGTTCTCGGCGGCGTGCCCTTGCGTGACGCGCGCACCGAGTTCGGTCAGGCGCTGTGTTGCGGCATTGCTGCCAAGGTCGGAGCCCGATACGGTATAGCCGAGGTTGAGCAGCACTTCCGCGATTCCGCTCATGCCGGAACCGCCGATGCCGACGAAATGGATGTTTTTGACTTTATGTTTCATGCTTTATTGACACATTCTTCAAGGACGTTCGCGATGGCTTCATTGGCCTCGCGACGGCCGCGTCCATAGGCGGCTTCCGCCATGGCACGGCATTTTTCACGCGTGATCGACTGCAGCAGGACCATCAGTCGCTCCGGAGTCAGTTCCGCTTGCGGCAAATGAATCGCGGCGTCTTGCGCGGCCATCCATTGCGCATTGTCGCGCTGATGCGATGTGGTCGATGCGACCAACGGCACCAGTACGCTTGCGACGCCGGCGGCGGTCAGTTCCGATACGGTGATCGCGCCCGCCCGGCATATCACGAGATCCGCTTCGGCATAGCGGCGCGGCATGTCGTCGATGAAATCGACCACTTCCGCCTGTACCTTTGCGCTTGCATAAGCATTGCGCAATACATCGATATGCTGCTTGCCGGACTGATGGGTCACGATGGGTCGCGACGCTTCCGGGATGCGCGCGAGCGCCGCCGGCAGACAGTCGTTCAAGGCTTTCGCGCCAAGACTGCCACCGACGACCAGCAGCTTGAGCGGACCGGTGCGTGTCGCATAGCGCAGCGATGGCACGGGCACATCAATGATTTCCTGGCGTACCGGATTACCGGTGACAAGTGCCTTGCGCGCGGCACTGCCGAAGTCGGCTGGAAAACCGAACAGCACGCGTTGCGCCGCCGGCGCCAGCGCCTTGTTCGACAGCAGCAACGCCGCATCGGCATTGATCAGCACCAGCGGCACGCCGCGCAGTTTTGCCATCACCCCGCCCGGTACGGTGACATAACCGCCCATGCCGAGCACGACGTCGGGCTTGCGGCGGCCGATGATATTGAAGCAGGAAGCAAAGCCGCCCACCATCTTGAACGCGCCGCGCACGGTATGCTTGAGACCCTTGCCGCGCAGACCGGCGAAGTCGATCGAATCCATCGCCACACCATGCCGGGGCACGATATCGCGCTCCATCCCATGCATGGTGCCTAGCCACGACACTTCCCAGCCGCGCGCCTTCATGGTTTGCGCAATCGCCAGACCGGGGAAAATATGACCGCCGGTGCCGGCCGCCATGATCATCAGCCGCTTGGTATGCGTGCTCATATCCGCCCTCCCCGCATCAGCACACGGTTTTCGTAGTCGATGCGCAACAGGATCGCCAGACCGACACAATTGATCAGCACGCCGGAACCGCCATAACTCATCAGTGGCAGGGTCAAGCCTTTGGTCGGCAGCAAGCCGAGATTGACGCCCATGTTGATGAAGGCCTGCACGCCGATCCAGATGCCTATGCCCTTGGCGGCAAGGCCGGCAAAGGTCAGATCGATCGCAATCGCCTGGCGACCAATTTCAAATGCGCGCTTGACGATCCAGTAAAACATAGCAACGACCACCAGCACGCCGGCGAAGCCAAGCTCCTCGCCGATCACGGCCAGCAGGAAGTCGGTGTGCGCTTCCGGCAGATAGTGCAGCTTTTCCACGCTGCCGCCCAGGCCGACGCCGAACAGCTCGCCGCGCCCGAATGCAATCAGCGAATGCGACAACTGATAGGCTTTGCCCAGCGCATTCTCTTCGTTCCAAGGATTGAGATAAGCAAAAATCCGCTCACGGCGCCATGGCGACAGCAAGATCACCATGGTAAAAATACCGACCAGGGTCGCGCCGATGCCGCCGAACCAGATGCCGTTGATCCCGCCCAGGAACAGAATGCCCATGGCGATACAGACGATCACGCCGAACGCACCCAGGTCCGGTTCGAGCAGCAGCAGCAAACCGACAAATCCGATCGCAACCGTCATCGGCAAAAAGCCCTTGGTCAGCTTGTGCATGTATTGCTGCTTGCGCACGGTGTAATCGGCGGCATACAGCACGACAAACAGCTTCATGAGTTCCGACGGCTGCAGGTTGAACACCTTGAACGACAACCAGCGCCGCGCACCATTGACACCTTTGCCGATGCCGGGCACGAGTACCAGGACCAGCAACACCATGGTCGCGACAAAAAGATAAGGCGCAAGCCGTTGCCAGGTTTCGATGCGCACACGGAATGCGAAGAAACCGGCAATCAGGGCCACGCTGATGAATGATGCCTGACGCAACAGGAAATGCGAATTCTTGTAGCTTGCGTACTTCGGCGAATCCGGCAACGCGATCGATGCCGAGTACACCATGACCATGCCGAACAGCATCAGCAATACGACCACCCATGCCAGAGGCTGGTCGTAGTCCATCATCTTCGAGCGTTGCACCACGCCGGGAATCGGCGTCTTGGCCGATGAAGAAGAGAATGACGGCATTGCAAACTTCATGCGATGACCTCGCCACGCGACAAGGCAAGTTCACGGACAGCGTCGATGAATACCTCGGCCCGATGTGCATAATTCCTGAACATATCGAAGCTGGCGCATGCCGGCGACAGCAATACCGAATCGCCGATATGCGCGATGCCGGAGACCGCCTGTACCGCTTCTTCCAGCGTTGCGCAGTCGACCAGCTCGACCGAAGTCGAAGCGAGCACCGCGCGAATGGCCGGTGCATCCTTGCCGATCAATAGCACCGCGCGCACATACTTGGCGATAGGTTCGGCCAACGGCGAAAAATCCTGCCCCTTGCCGTCGCCGCCGGCGATCAGCAGCAAACGATTGCTGCCCTGACCGACGCCGAGGCCTTTCAGCGCGGCCACGGTGGCGCCCACGTTCGTACCCTTGCTGTCGTCGTAGTAATCCACGCCGCCGACATTGGCCACCAGTTCGACCCGATGCGGCTCGCCGCGATATTCGCGCAAGCCATGCAGCAGCGGCGCCATCGACAGGCCGATCGCGCGGCACAGCGCCAGCGCAGCCAACGCATTTGCAGCATTGTGCTGGCCGCGAATCTTGAGCGCATCGGCCGGCATCAGACGGTTGGGGATGATCGGGATTTCGATGTTGTCCTTCTTGCGCCGACGCTTTTCGCCTTCTTCCGACGCAATCGCGGTGGACAGCCATTGCATGCCATTCTCGTCAGCCAGGCCGAAGCAATCGGCATGATCCGGCTCGTCGGTGCCGAAGGTAATCACGGGCGTCATCGGCGCTGCCATCTGCATCACGCGCGGATCGTCGCGATTGAGCAGGCGGATGGTTTGCGCGCCGAAGATGCGTGCCTTGTCGGCGGCATAAGCGTCCATGTCGCCATGCCAGTCAAGATGATCCTGGGTCACGTTGAGCACGGTAGCGACATCGGCCTGCAGGCTGTAAGTCGTGTGCAACTGGAAGCTGGACAATTCCAATACCCATGCCTGCGGCAGCTCATTCTTGTCGAGCGCTTCACGCAATACATCCAGCGCCGCCGGACTGATGTTGCCCGCAACCTGGGTCGTCAGGCCAGCACGACGGCACAGCATGCCGGTCAGGCTGGTGACGGTGGTCTTGCCATTGGTACCGGTAATCGCGATGACCTTGGGCGCGTACGCCTGCGATTCGCGCAACGCAGCCAGCGCCTGCGCAAAGAGTTCGATCTCGCCCCACAGCGGCACATCCTTTTCCCGTGCAGCCGGAACGATGTCGGCCAGTTCGCGTGTCGGTGCAAGGCCGGGACTGACCGCAATGAAGTCCATGCCTTCGACCAGCGCAGCGGCGAACGGACCGCTCATGAATTCAGCGGTTGGCACGGCGGCGCGCAGCGCAGGAAGACGATCCGGTTCGGCACGCGTGTCGGCGACGCGCAAGCTAGCGCCGCATCGCGCGAGCCACAATGCCATCGCCAGACCGGATTCACCCAGCCCGAGAACGAGAACCTGTTTTCCCTGATAGTCCATTAGCGCAGCTTCAATGTAGACAGACCAAACAGCACGAGCATCATGGTGATGATCCAGAAGCGGATCACTACCTTGGTTTCTTTCCAGCCTTTTTGTTCAAAGTGGTGATGCAGCGGTGCCATCAACAGAATGCGACGGCCGACGCCATAGCGCTTCTTCGAATACTTGAAGTAAGCGACTTGCAGCATCACCGACAGCGTTTCGACAACGAAGATGCCGCCCATGATGAACAGGACGATTTCCTGGCGCACGATGACCGCGATGGTGCCAAGCGCGCCGCCGAGGGCCAGTGCACCGACGTCGCCCATGAATACCTGTGCCGGATGCGCGTTGAACCATAGGAAAGCAAGCCCTGCGCCCGCCATCGCACCGCAGAAAATGATCAGCTCCGCGGCACCCGGGATATAGGGAATGAACAGATACTTGGAATACATTGCGCTGCCAGTCAGGTAGGCGATCAATCCCAGCGCCGACCCCACCATCACGGTCGGCATGATGGCAAGGCCATCAAGGCCATCGGTCAGGTTGACTGCATTGCTGGTGCCGACGATGACAAAGTACGTCAATGCGATGAAGCCCCATACACCCAGCGGATAGCTGATGGTCTTGAAGAACGGGACGATCAGGTCAGCCTTGGGCGGCAGGTCGAGACTGAAGCCGGACTGCACCCACTCCATGAACAGTTGCAGCACCTTGGTATTGGTCGGTGCCGATACCGAGAATGCAAGATAGATCGCCGCGGCGACGCCGATCAGCGATTGCCAGAAATACTTTTCCTTCGACGACATGCCTTCCGGATTTTTGTAGACGACCTTGCGATAGTCATCGACCCAGCCGATCGCACCATAGCCCAGTGTTACAACCAGCACGACCCAGACGAAACGATTGCTGAAGTCGGACCAGAGTATGGTCGAGATACCGATGGACAGCAGAATCAAGGCGCCGCCCATCGTGGGCGTGCCGGTTTTGATCAAATGCGTTTGCGGACCGTTTGTGCGCACAGCCTGGCCGACCTTCAGACGGGTCAGCATGCGAATCATGGCCGGACCGGCAATCAGTCCGATGACCAGCGCGGTAAGCGTGGCGAAAACGGCACGAAAGGTGATGAAGTTGAAGACCCGCAGTGTTCCGAGATCCTGTTGAAAATATTGTGCCAGCCAAAGCAGCATGTCAGTGCGTTCCCTGTCCTTGATCCATCTGATTGACGAGGTGCTGGACCACGCGCTCCATCTTCATGAAACGCGAGCCCTTCACCAGCGCCGTCGTATCGGCGGAAACCAATGCTTCGGTCGCCTGGTTGATCGAATCGATATCGTCGTAATGCTGCCCACCCGCGCCGAAGGCATTGCTTGCATGGCTGGCCAGCTGGCCCAGCGTTAGCAAACGGTCAATGCCATGCTGCCGCGCATAGTTGCCGATCTCGACATGGAACTGCGGGCCTTCATCGCCCACTTCACCCATGTCGCCCAGCACCAGCACGCGGGGAGACGGCGCATGCGACAACACATCGATTGCCGCGCGCACCGAATCCGGGTTTGCGTTATAGGTATCGTCGATTACCAGTGCCCCACTCTTCGCGGTCTTGCGCTGCAGGCGTCCGTTGACCGGGGCGAATGCCTCGAGTCCGCGTTTCACCGCGTCTTCGGACACCCCGATCGCCAGCGCACATGCAGTCGCCGCCAGTGCATTGCGCACGTTATGTACGCCCGCTGCAGAGAGTGAAACCTGAAATTGTTTCCCACCGGCAGTAATGGACAGGTCACTGCCGAAATCGTTCACCTGAAATGTGCAAGTGACATCGGCATCTTGCGCGAGGCCGAATGTCATTGTTTTACGTTGGCCGGCGTAGGCCTTCCACAGTGTGGTGTAGGTGTCATCGGCCGGAAACACCGCGACGCCGTCTGCCGGCAGGCCGAGAATCACACCGCCGTTTTCCTTTGCCACCGCCTCCACGCTTTCCATGAATTCCTGGTGCTCGCGTTGTGCATTGTTCACCAATCCCACCGTAGGCTGTGCGATGGCGGTAATGGCAGCAATCTCGCCCGGATGATTCATGCCTAGCTCGACGACCGCAGCCTTATAGGTATCGTTGAGACGAAATATCGTGAGCGGTACGCCAATGTCATTGTTCAGGTTGCCACGCGTGGCCATTGTGTTATCGGCGCCGAAGGCAGCGGCAAGGATGGAGGCGATCATTTCCTTGACCGTGGTCTTGCCGTTGCTGCCGGCAACGCCGATCACAGGAAGCGTGAACCCGCTGCGCCAGAACGCGCCGATTTCGCCCAATGCAATGCGAGTGTCGGGAACGACCAGCGCCGGTATGGTCAATCCAGCAGGCACACGCTCGACGACAACGGCGGCGACGCCGCGCGACGCGACATCGGCCAGAAAATCGTGCGCGTCGAACCGTTCGCCGCGCAAGGCGACGAACAGATTGCCGGCGGCGACGTTGCGGCTGTCGGTGGACACGCCGTCAAACACCACATCCGTCGCAGCCGTATTCACGACGGCGGCACCAGAAATCCTTGGCTGGATCACAGCCAATGATGATTTCATTACATCATCCCCTTCATTGTTGCTCTTGCAGCCAGCGCCAGCGCGGCGTGGTCTGCATCCAAAAACGGCAATTTTTTGCCTTTGATTTCTTGATACGATTCGTGGCCCTTCCCTGCCAACAAGACCACATCGTTTTTTGCCGCATGACGGCCGGCCCACAGGATAGCGGCGGCACGATCTTCGATCACGTGCAGCGCATCCTTCTGCATCTTCTGAGCGTCGATACCGGCGACGATCTGCGAGAGAATGGCCGACGGCTCTTCGCTGCGCGGATTGTCGCTTGTGACGATGACATGATCGGCTGCCTGCGCGATTGTTCCCATCTGAGGCCGCTTGCCTGGGTCGCGGTCGCCACCGCAGCCGAATACGCACCACAACTGGCCGCCGCGCTGCTGCGCGACCTGACGCAGCGTCGTTATCGTCTTTTCCAGCGCATCGGGCGTATGCGCATAGTCGATCACCATCAGCGGCGCTTCCTGGCCGCCAAGCTGTTGCATGCGGCCGGGTACGGAGACAAGCGACTCGACCGCGTCGATGGCGGCCTTGAATGCAACCTTGTTAGCAAGCAAGACGCCGATGATACCCAGCACATTGCTCACATTGAACTGGCCGATCAATTGCGTCTTCACCTGCGCCGAACCGGCGTCGGCATCGAGCTTGAATGCGGTCCCGCCATGACTGCTCCGAATCTCGTTCGCGCGCAATACCGAAATGCCCGGCGCGCTGCGATCGCTCACGGTGTAACCGGTGATGGCGACGGATGCATTGTGCTGCTGCAGGTGCTGTACCAGCCGCATGCCCATCTCATCATCGAGATTGATCACCGCATGGCTCAGGCCCGGCCAATCGAACAGCGCGCGCTTGGCCGCCTCATAGGCATTCATGTCACCGTGATAATCGAGATGGTCGCGGCTGAAATTGGTGAACAATGCGACGTTCACCTTCATGCCGTTCATGCGTCCCTGATCAATGCCTATCGATGAGGCTTCGATAGCCAGCGCACGTGCTCCGCCGTCGCGCAGCTGCGCAAGGGCCCGCTGCAGCAATACCGCATCGGGCGTGGTATATCCGGTGACATTAAAGCCGCCATGCTCTCCGCGCTGAAACAGCCCAATTCCCAGCGTGCCGATCACTGCGGTCGGCTGGCCCAGGCGCGACAGCGCCCGGCCCAACCACTGGGTGCAGGAAGTCTTGCCGTTGGTGCCAGTGACGGCCACGCAAAACATGTCCTTGTCCGGCGCTTCATAGTAGGCATGCGCTATCGGGCCGGCGGTCTTTTTCAGGCCATTCACACCGAGATGCGCGACATTCCAACCATCGTTCCATGTAAAGCGATCCGTCTCGTACACGACTGCGCGCGCGCCGTTGGCAACGGCCTGCGCAATATAGTTGCGGCCATCCGCCACGTCGCCGGGATACGCGAAGAACACATCGCCGGGCCGTACGTTGCGCGAATCGGAAGACAGCTGTGCACCGGGCGCCTCGGCATGGAGCCAGGCCAGGATATCGGCAATGTTGGTGCCCTGGATGAAGGTAGCAATGCTCATCACAGGCTCTCCTTCGGCGCATCGGCCGGGATGATGATGTCGGTAACCGCCGTGTCGGGCGATACGTTCAATGCACGCAATGCATTGGCAGTCACCGCGGCAAATACGGGCCCGGCGACCTGACCTCCGTAGTGCTGACCGTTGGACGGCTCGTCCACCATTACCGCCACGATGATGCGCGGATTGGAGACCGGCGCAAAGCCGACGAAGGATGCGACGTATTTATTGCCGTACTGGCGGCCGATCAGCTTGTGCGCAGTACCGGTCTTGCCGGCGACCCGATATCCCGGCACCTGGGCCTGCGGCGCGGTCCCTGTCGGACCGGCGGCCATCTCCAGCATCCCGCGTACATCCCGCGCAGTCTTGGACGAAATCACACGCTGACCGATCGGCTCGTCGCCGGACTTGTGGAAGGTGATCGGTATCATTTCCCCGTCACGCGCAAAGATCATGTAGGAATGCGCCATCTGGATCAAGGACGTCGAGATACCGTGCCCGTAGCTCATGGTCGCCTGTTCGATCGGCTTCCAGGATTTGTGCGGACGGACCCGGCCGGCTACCGCGCCAGGGAAATCCAGCTTCGGCTGCTGCCCGAACCCGACCGAGGTAAACAATTCCCACATCTGTTGCGGCTGCATCTGCAGCGCGATTTTGGCGGTACCGACATTGGAGGATTTCTCAAGCACTTGCGCAACCGTCAGCATGCCGTGCGGGTGCGCGTCGCCGATCGTTGCTTTTCCAATTGTGAGGCGCCCGGGAGCGGTCTGGATATTGGTCATCGGCGTGACCAGCTTGTTCTCCAGGCCCAGTGCGATGGTGAACGGCTTCAAGGTAGAGCCAGGCTCGAAGGTGTCAGTGAGAACGCGGTTGCGCAGCTGGGCGCCGGTCAATCCGGAGCGGTCGTTCGGGTTATACGTCGGCAGATTGGCGAGCGCCAGCACTTCGCCGGTCTTTACATCGAGCACGACGATACCAGCCGCCTTGGCCTTGTGCTTTTCCACCGCTTCCTTCAAATGCGAAAACGCGATGTACTGAATCTTGCGATCGATCGAGAGCGCCAGATCCTTGCCGTCATGCGGCAGGCGGGCGGACCCGATGTCTTCCACCACGCGGCCGAGCCGGTCCTTGATCACGCGCCGGGTGCCCGTGGTGCCCGCGAGATTCTTTTGAAAGGCCAGTTCCATGCCTTCCTGGCCGGCGTCTTCGACATTGGTAAAGCCGACGATATGCGCCAGCACTTCGCCTTCCGGATAGTAGCGCTTGTATTCCTTGCGGGTTTCGATACCGGCGATGCCGAGTTTGAGGATCTTGTCGACGGTTTCCTGTTCGACCTGACGCTTCAGATAGACAAAGGTACGATCCGAGTCCAGTTTCTTGCTCAGGTCGCGCTCGCTCATGTCGAGCAGCTTGGCCAGTTCGCGCAGTTTTTCGGGCGGCGCTTCGGACACGTCTTCCGGAATGGCCCAGATCGCCTTGACCGGCAGTGACGAGGCCAGCATCTGGCCGTTGCGATCGGTGATCTTGCCGCGGGTTGCCGGCAGCTCGAGCGTACGCGCATAACGCGATGCGCCCTGTTTTTGCAGGAATTCGGTCGACAAACCTTGCAACCACAACGCACGGCCCACCAGCGCGGCGAACGCGGCGAACAGGACGAACAGCACGACGCGCGAGCGCCATACTGGCAGCTTGACAGCCAGCACCGGACTGGCGCTGAACTGAACGCCCTTGCCTGCCGCGGTACGGGAAGCGGCGCGCATCATTTCGCTCCCGAGGTCAGGTATTGCGTTCGATTGGGAGTAACCGCGGCCATACTGAGATCGCGCCGTGCATTGGCTTCAATGCGCGCATGCTTGCCCAGCGTCGACTGATCGAGCTGGAGCTGCGACCATTCAATCTCAAGCTGGCGGGCGGCAGCCTGCGCGCGCTCCAGTTCGATGAACAGGCGGCGGGATTGATACTGCGCGTTCACGGTAAACAGTGCGCACCCGACCAGCGCGATGGTCAGGAGGATATTGACGCGGCCGCTCACGGAGCGCTCCCCGGTAATGCTGATGATGCGGAGGATCCAAGCGCCACCGTCGTGCGCTGGGCAACCCGCATGATCGCTGAACGGGCACGCGGGTTGCCCGCGACTTCGGCGTCGGAGGGTTTCATTTTTGCCAGCAGCTTCAATTGCGGCTGCGGCAGGTCGACGGCACGAATCGGCAGGCGACGGTCTGGCTGCGGCGCGTTGGCTTTGGAAGCCATGAAGCGCTTGACGATGCGATCTTCCAGTGAATGAAAGCTGATCACAGCCAATCTCCCGTGCGGAGCCAATTTTTCAAATGCGGCGTCGAGTCCTATTTCGAGTTCTTCAAGCTCTTTATTGATGTAAATCCGGATAGCCTGAAATGTGCGAGTGGCCGGATCTTTGCCCTTCTCGCGGGTTTTGACGGCGTGTGCCACGATCTCGGCAAGCTGTCGTGTGGTTGAAATTGGGGCGACTGTCCTGCGAGCAGTAATCGCCTTTGCAATCTGAAAAGCAAACCGTTCTTCCCCATAATCTTTTATAACCTTTCCTATCGTCTGTTCAGCCTCGGTCGCGAGCCACTCTGCCGCCGACATGCCGCGCGTGGTATCCATGCGCATGTCGAGCGGACCATCCAGTCGAAAACTGAAGCCCCGCGCCGCCTCATCTACTTGCGGCGAGGAGATTCCCAGGTCCAGCAAGATCCCATCCACCTGCGCGATTCCGCGTGCGTTCAGCGCATCGCTCAGGGTGGCGAAACTGTCATGCACGATTTGAAATCGCGCGTCACCTATCGTGCTCGCCGTCGCAATCGCCTGCGGATCCTTGTCGAATGCGATCAACCGGCCTTGCGGACCGAGACGCTCGAGGATCCGGCGGCTGTGACCGCCGCGGCCGAAGGTGCCATCGACATACACGCCATTGGCGCGCTCGCCGTCGATATGCAATGCTTCAACCGCCTCTTCCAGCAGCACCGTACGGTGCTGCAATTCCGGCACCGTCTGATTTGTCATATGGGCCGTCAGAATGAAAAGTTACTTAATGCGTCCGGCATGCCGTTCGCCACTGCCTGCGCTTCGCTTTCAGCGAGCTTTTCCGCATCCCAGATTTCGAAATGGCTGCCCATGCCGAGCAACATCACATCGCGCGTCAAGCCGACGGCACTGCGCAGTTCGGGCGCGATCAAAATGCGGCCGGCGGAATCCATATCGACATCGGAGGCATTGCCCAGGAAAATCCGTTGCCAGGCGCGGGCCGACATCGGCCAGGCGGCGATCTGTTCACGGTGGCTTTCCCAGACGGGACGGGGGAAGAACAGCAGACAACCATGCGGATGCTTGGTCAGCGTGACGCCGCCTTCGCATTGAAGCGACAAGGCGTCGCGATGCTTGGACGGGATAGTCATCCGTCCTTTTGCATCGAGACTCAGTGCTGACGCGCCCTGAAACACCCTGATTACCCTCGTGGTTGTCGTTATTTGTAATGTCTGTGAAACAAGGTTTTGGGAGCCGACGCTGCAATTTCACCCACAAAAATACACTTTTTCACACTGCCGCCCACTTTAAAGGGAGGTTAATTTGCGGTCAAGTAATATCCGGCAACAAAAATGGGGTTTTTTCTAATGAAGTCAATGACTTAGCGCGTTTCGTTAGAGCAACGTGTTTAGTGAATTCTCAAAAAAATTAAGTACTTATCGTTGACACTGAAGGTGACGTCTTAGAAGTACACATGTGTTTGACAGAGCGCAGGAAAGCTCAATTGGATGGTGATTCCATTGCTATTCGGAACTTTGATATGCCACACGACAAGACGTTCATTCTTTGCCAGACGAACAAATCTGTCATTTCGGCAGGTTTGGCGTGGATGTGGCCGCCGAAGCGTTTTGCAACTCAGGGACAAGCAGCGATCACATAAGTCGTCGGACCGGTTTGCTGCAGGGAGCTTGTGGTAAAACTGTTATCGAAACCAAGCAGCTGATTCGAGCCATAGGCAAAAGCCAGAAGGAAACGATCGTATGCCCGACCGGCACGCACATGCTCGGCATTGGTTGCGGTAAAGCAGGTACGCACCGGCAGCGGCGTGCGCTGTACCATCAGCCGCTCGACCATCGCCTTGACGGCTCGCATCTGCCGTCCATTCCGGTTGGCGTAATCCGGGTCATTGCGGCCGAAGTTGAACCAGTCCCAGCAGGCATTCGGATTGCGCAAAAACCGGGATGTCGTCTGCGGATACAGAATCACCATCCGGTTGGCGTCCGCCCATTCGTTATAGCCGGCATGGCGCACGAAGTCGTCGCCCACGGTAGAGGCATTCTGCCGGCACCCATGGAAGGCGACGTGCAGGCGGCAGCGCGTGCCCGGGCGGTTGTCGCAAGCAGCGGGCACATAGGCGAAGCCGGAGTCGGCCAGGCCGACATCCGATGCACGTCCGCTGTCCACGAATTCCGCCTGATCGAATTCAATGATCCTTCCGCCAGGACTGTTGCTGCGTGGATTGAGTGGACCGTAAATCCACTTCAGCAATTCGCCGGCCGTATCAATGCCGCATTTGCTCAGATAGGGACTGCCAAGCTCCCCGCAGTCGTTGCCGAAGCTTTCAGTCGGAAATGTGTGTTCAGCGCGCGCGTCCTGGACGAGCCGGACCTGTGCTGCGGGAACGAAGCGATGGTAATAGGCCTGCAGATCCTGCATGACCGGCGGCGGCACGACGCTGTCGCGCCCACCGGAAAACAGCCACAGGCGTTGGGCACGCATGCCTGACACCGCATCGATCTTGCCTTCGGCGGCGGCACTTTTGGTGATTGTCGCCAGACGGTCGACATTGGTGGAACCAGGACCTACTTCGCACGTTGAGAAAAAGGGAATGCCGGTGCAGCTGCAGCGCGTCGTTGCGATATCAACTTCGCCCTGTGCGCAATAGTAGGGCCCTCCGGCGATGATGCCCGCACCTACAATACTCGATGAATAGGCAACGCTGAATTGCACCGCCATGAAGCCGCCTGACGACAAACCCGACACCGAGGTTTGCGTGTTGTCGACATGAAGGCCTGGTAAGGAAACCGGAGCAGCACACGCCGTACCGGACAGGCATGCGATGACAGCACTCAGCAGAACCGCGCCGAGTGCCTGATGTCGTATTAGAGAACAGGTGAACGAAATAAGCAGACGAAGGAGATGCATGATCGCACTCCTTGTAAGAAAAGCCCGTTGGTCGTGGGATGAAGTTCGGAAGCGGGAAAGCAATTCCGGTTGTCCTGTGGTGATACTGGGTTAGCGGCCGCTAATTCGAAGGTACGTCCGAATCTGCAATCCTCCACTATTCTCTGTTATCCATCCCACGGCCAACGGGCTCTATCAAGAGGCTTACTGTATAGAAGCTCGCGTCCAATTGCGTTGAGATTGCTCAAGTTGCAAAGTGTGCGCATTCTTTTACTGTGATTCGCACAACATATTGCACACAATTCAATCGCAAATTTGCATACATTTGACGCATCGATATCGAATAAAGTGAAGCAAGCCGATAGGCCGGATTCTGTTACGGCGCGAAGAGTTGCCCCCGCGCGCTATGACAGCCATTCCTCTAGGCCGTGAATTGCTCCACGGCTCAAGCTTTCTACCCGCACGCTCCGCGAGCAGCATCAATGCGTGCCTATTTGAAATTGCTCCGGGTGGAGGTTACCGCGTTTCACCGTAACTTAATACGCTCGTCTCTGTGGCCCTATTCCGCGCCTCACGGCGGACGGTCGTTAGCCGTCACCCTGCTCTATGGAGTCCGGACCTTCCTCCCGCCATCTTGCGATGGCCAGCGGCTGTCTGGCTTACTTCACGCGGCATTGTAACGCAGGCGCGCAACCAGGGCGGAAGATTCGGCACCGTGTCCCACGTACCCGGTGTGCGCGCAAGTTTGCGGCGCAGCATGAATGCATGGTGACCACATCCGCACGAATCGCCTGCTTGCGCTATATTGCTGAAGCCTTGACTCACAACGCCCACGACTATGCCAACTTCCCGCACCGGCGGCCAGATATTGGTCGATGCATTGCAAACCCATGGCGCCGATATCGCGTTCGGCGTGCCTGGTGAAAGTTATCTGGCGGTGCTAGATGCGCTGCACGACTCGTCGATTCGCTTCATCATCAATCGCCAGGAAGGTGGCGCGGCGTTCATGGCCGAGGCCTACGGCAAACTGACCGGGCGCCCCGGCCTCTGCTTCGTTACACGCGGCCCCGGTGCAACCAATGCGTCGATCGGCGTGCATACCGCACACCAGGATTCGACTCCGATGATCCTGTTCATCGGCCAAGTCGGTAATGACTTCGTCGAGCGCGAGGCATTTCAGGAAATCGATTACCGCCGCATGTTTGGCACGATGACCAAATGGGTAGCACAGATTGATCGCGCCGAACGCATTCCTGAATATGTGGCGCGCGCCTTTCAGGTCGCCACCAGCGGCCGTCCCGGGCCGGTCGTGCTGGCGCTGCCGGAAGATGTGTTGAGTGCTCGCGCCGATGTCGCGGATGTGCGCAGGTACAGGCCGGTGCAGGCAGCTCCGTCAGCCGGGCAGATAGCGCAGCTGCGCGATATGCTTGCGCGCGCACAGCGTCCGGTTGTCATCCTCGGCGGCACGGGCTGGGACGTGAACGCCTGCGACAACATGCGCCGCTTTGCCGAAGCCAATGCCTTGCCGGTTGCCTGCGCATTCCGTTTTCAGGACCTGCTCGACAACCGGCATGCACATTACGTCGGCGACGTCGGCATCGGCATCAATCCCAAGCTCGCCGCGCGCATCAAGTCCTCGGATCTGGTAATCGCCATCGGCCCCAGGCTGGGTGAAATGACGACCGGCGGCTATACCTTGCTCGAAGCGCCCTGCCCACGCCAAGGGCTGGTCCATGTCCATAGCGGCGCGGATGAACTTGGGCGCGTGTATCAGGCGGACCTGATGATCAACAGCGGCATGCAGCAGATTGCCGCGGCGCTCGCAGAGATGCAACCGATCGATGCAAGCGCCTGGCGTCACACGGTCGAAGAAGCACGCAACGAACTCAAGACCTGGCAGGAAGAGCCGCCGATCTTCAAGGACAAGCAAGCCACACTGAATCTCTGGCAAGTCGTGCAGACGCTGCAAGGCGCCCTGCCGGCCGATACCATCATCACCAATGGCGCAGGCAACTTCGCCACGTGGGCGCACCGGTTCTGGAACTATGGCGGCTTTCGCACCCAGCTTGCGCCGACGTCCGGTGCCATGGGATATGGCGCGCCGTCGGCTGTCGCCGCGAGCATCGTCGAACAGCATGCGGGCAGGCAGCGCAGCGTGGTCAACTTCGCCGGCGACGGCGACTTCCTGATGAATGGACAGGAGCTGGCGACTGCGGTGCAGTATCGCGCCGCAGTCCTGTTTATCGTCTTTAACAACGGGACCTTTGGCACGATACGCATGCATCAGGAGCGCGAATTCCCGGCACGGGTATCGGGCACCACCTTGCACAATCCGGATTTCGCCGTGCTTGCACGTGCGTATGGCGCATTCGGCGAAGCAGTCGATACGACAGACGGGTTTGCCGCTGCGCTTGGACGCGCCCGCGTCCATATGCAAACCACCGGCATGCCGGCCTTGATCGAACTGCGATACGACGCCGACCTCATCACGCCGAACGCGACCTTGCAGACGATTCGAGATACGGCTCTCAAGAACAAGTCCTGACAATCTTTCTTCTTGGAAAAAGTGCCTGATCGACTTCATGCGATCGGGCATTTTTTATTTGTCGAACTTGCCGTAATTCAAAAGCGATGACTTTTGTGCGCCGCGACAGAATCTTTTCGTGATTGGACGGTCAAGTCATACACGGCGGCTTGCACCGACGGCGCACTCTCCTGCCCGCGATATTGACGCCATCCTGGTCTCCTCATTGAAGGAGTTTTGATACTCACAACTAAAACGCTTCCGGAATATGGCATTCGTTTCCATCACCGAGGCTGCGAAACTTGTTCGCAGAAACCGATCAACCCTGTATCGCGATATTGAACGCGGTCGTCTTTCCAAGACGGTGACCCCAGAAGGCGAGACGCAAATCGAGACATCCGAGTTGCTGCGAACCTACGGACGACTGCATGCCAACGATCCCGAGCATGGCTTTGCACCGGACCATGACAAGATGAGAATTACCATTCTGGAAGAAAGAAACCGCTCGCTCGAGCGCGCTCTCACGCTGGAAGCGGAGCTGCGCAAGGTGAAAGACCAGGTGACCAGTGAGTTGCGTGCCCGACTGGCAGACAAGGACAGCGTCATCAAGGTACTGGAAAGCAAGGTATTGTTTCTGGAGTACGACAAGCAGGTCGAGTCGCTGACTCCCGCACAGCAAACCCCATCCGGTGCGTCTCCTGATTTCAAATCAACCGAAAAGCCGCCCGAGGTCGAACCGTCGCGACCTCCGCGGCAAATGCAGGACGCAGCGCCACCCCCCACGCCGGCACAGTCGTCGTCCGAATCCGATGGTCCGCCCCCACCAGCGGAACCCGTGTCGCCGCCACCGATATACGTCCAGAAATCTGCCGAGGTCGATACGCCGATCCCGACGGAACATATCATGCCGCGCAAAGGATGGTGGGCGCGGTTGCTACATCGGCATTAAATCGTCCGATCAATCGTTATCGCCTGCGTTATTCGGTGGGGCGTGCCTTGCCGGACGCAGATACTTTCGACCTGCACATAAAAGAGCATGTACATGTGCCGTTCCGGGACAGTCAAAAGGTACTTGCGTGGCGTCAAAATGTTGATGTATTGTTAACATTCTTTTTTGACAACACCGGCCGCTTCGCCGCTTCCGCTTTTCATGCCGCCCGTCCCGCCTTCTCCCGGTCACACCTCCCCTGCCTATGTGTTGCAGCAATTCGAACGGGCCTACCATGCGGCCGGCATCGAACTCAAGACAGATATCCAGCAGCGCATACGCTTTCATACCCATCAAATCAGCGCAAGTTATGAGGTGCTGGCGCGGGAAGTCACCACCTTGCCTGCCGTACGTAACGGCTACTGCGTCGGAATTGCCTTTGCCCAGGGTGCACCGCGCGCCACCTCCCTGATCCGCGCCGCGCTGCCAGGCTTCGACTGGACAGGTATTGGCCAGACAGTGCTGAACATCGTGCGCGATGTAGCCGAGGAAGTGGCGCTGTTTGTGGGCGGAGGTGCGGTGCTGGGCGGTGTGGCCGGCGCCGCTGCCGGTTCGCTGGCCGGCGGTATTGGCGCCATTCCCGGTGCCATCGCCGGCGCCCAGGCCGGTGCGGCCCTCGGGTCGAAGGCCATGCTGCTGATCGGGTTAGTTAGTCTGGCCCAGGAACTGCTCAAGGGCATCGTCGACTTGGCGCAGCATTTTGCCCGCGGATTTGCGCTGTCCTGGAATGCAGCCAATTTCAAGGACACCGATACCGGCCGTTACGTCGCCGACATGGCGCGCGCAGCCGACGCGTTCGCGCACGGCCAGGTAGCGCTGCTCGTAGCGGTCCTGTCGGGCGTGACAACGGCGCTCATGCGCAGCCAGGCAATCAGGAGCGCGCTCTACAAGGAACTGGCCGGCAGCAAGCTGGGGCCGCGGTTTGCCCAATGGGTGGCCGCCAATGAAGCGGCGCTGCACAAGAGCCCGGTCTTGCAACCCGGCGCTTCGGCGGCCGAGCGTCCTCCGGTACGTTCCAAGCCTGCCGCACCGGCACCCGATTCTGACCCCGCTGCCGCGCCCGCCCCGGCCGGCAAGACCAGCGAGGGCCGCGGCAAATCCTGCAAGCAGTGCGTGACCGTCGGCCATCCAGTCAACCCGATCTTCGGCAACAAGCTGCTCACCGGCGAGCTCGAGCGCGATTTCGCCTTGCCCGCGCCCCTGCCCCTGCTCTGGCAGCGCAGCTACAGTTCCGACAATCCCCGCACCGGCTGGCTCGGCCAGGGCTGGAGCCTGCCGATCTCGCTGGCGCTGCAGGTAAGCGCCGATCACGTCGTCGTGCTCGATCCGCAACAGCGGGAAGTCAGCTTCAGCCTGCCCCAGATCGGCCAGCGCCTGTATTCTCCCTACGAGCAAGTCACGCTGGTGCGGCTGTCTGCCTTGTGCTTTGCGCTGATCGACCGCGACCAGACCCACAGCACCTTCGCGCTGGCGGACCCGCATGCCGGGATGGCCCACCTGACCGACATCACCGACCGCAACGGCAACACCACCCGCATTCTCTACGATGAATGCCGGCAACCGACCCGCCTGTTCGACAGCGCCGGCCGCACCTATGTGCTGGACTTTAGCGGGCCACGCCTGCGCACGGTCTCGCTGTTGCGCGACACCCCCGAGGCGCCGGTGCCGCCTAGCGCCGTGCCGCTGGTGCACTATGACTACGATGCCGCCGGCGACTTGATCCGGGTCCGCAACCGGCTGGGCCAGACGGTGCGTGAATTCGGCTACCGCAACCATCTCCTGATCCGCCACAGCCAGCCCGGCGGGTTGATCGCCGAATACACGTACGATGACTACCGCCCCGCCGGCCGCGTGCTCCGGCACTGGACCAATAGCGGCCAATCCTGGTCGTTCGACTATCGGCCGCATGAAACGGTGGTCACCGACCGGCTCGGGCGCCGCCATACGTACCGCTTTGACCGCGCGCAGCGTTATACCGGCGCTACCGATGCGCTGGGGCAGCGTACCGAGCAGTTGCTCGACGACTATGGCAATGTGCTGGCAGCCACCGATGCGGCCGGGCGCACCACCCGCTATCGCTACGACAGCCGCAGCCTGCTGATCCGCATCGAAGCGCCCGAGGGCGGCATCACCCGCATCGTGTACGACGGCCGCACCAGCCAGCCGGCGCTGGTGACCGATGCCGAAGGCGGCATCACCGCCTACCGCTACGATGCCTGCGGCAACCTGGCTTCGGTCACCGATGCGCTGGGCCAGCGCACGCACTACCGCCATGATGGGCGCGGCTTGCCGCTGGCCATCATCGATGCGCACGGCAAGACCCGCACCTTCGCGTATGACAGCAGCGGTCAGGTACGCAGCCATACCGATTGCGCGCAGCACACCACCCGCTTTGACTACGATGACGAGGGCCGGCTGATCGCGCTCCGGGATGCGCTGGGACACGTCACCCGCTATCGCCATGATCAACTTGGCCGGCTGACGGCGATCGTTGCGCCGGATGGCCGCGAAGAACAACTGGACTACGATGCGCTGGGCCGGCTCATCGCCCATGTCGATGGCGCCGGTCAGCGCACCGTCTATGCGCGCGATGTCGATGGCAAGCCGCTGACCCGTACCGATGCGCTCGGGCAGGTGTTGCAATACCGCTACGACGCCGCCCGGCGACTGGTGCAACTGGTCAACGAGAATGGGGCGGTGCATGCCTTTGCCTACGATGCGGCGGACCGGCTGGTGCAGGAAATCAGGGTGGATGCACGGGTCACGCGCTACCGCTATGATGCCTCCGGCTTGCCGGTGGCCAGGGAAGAATTGGGCACGCTGCCCAACCTGGCGCCGCTGGCGACGGCACAGAGCGCAGCGATCGAAACCACCTACCGCCGCGATGGCGGTGGCCGGCTGATCGAAAAGATCGTCTCGCACCTGACCGGGGCCGCCCAGGCCGAGCAATTGCGCAGCGTGTATGCGTATGACAAGCTGGGCCGGCTGGTGCAAGCCAGAAACCAGCACGCCCATGTGCAGCTGCAGTATGACGCGATCGGGCAACTGGTGGCCGAGACCACCACCGCCGAAGGCCGCGCCACCACGCTCACCCATGCCTACGATGCGCTGGGCAACCGGCTCCAGACCACCTTGCCCGATGGCAGGGTGATGCAGCAGTTGTATTACGGCAGCGGGCATCTGCACCAGATCAGCCTGGACGGCGAGGTGGTCACCGATCTGGAGCGCGATGCGCTGCATCGGGTGATCGGCCGCACCCAGGGGGCGATGGCCAGCCGGTTCCAGTATGACCCGGCGGGACGGCTGACCGCCCAGCAGGCCAGCAAGGGAGAAGACGGCCTCCTCAGCCGCCATTACGGCTATGACCGTGCCGGCAACCTGGCCACGCTGGAGGACCGCCGCAGCGGGCTTACCCGCTACCAGTACGACGCCATCGGCCGCCTGCTGCAAGCCACGCAGCCGACCCTGGCGGAAGTCTTTGCGTTCGATCCGGCGCACAACCTGCTCGATGCGCAGCACGCCACCGGCAGCGCCGGGCGCATCGTCAACAACCGGGTCACCGTGCATGAAGACAAGCGGTTTGCATACGATACGCATGGCAACCTGATCGACAAGAAGATCGGCCGCCATATGCAGATGACGCTGCGCTGGAATGCCGAGCATCAACTGGTCGAAGCGAACGTCACCCGCCCTGCGCAGGAAGACCAGCCGGCAGTGCAAACGGTACGCTATGGCTATGATCCGTTCGGGCGGCGCCTGTTCAAGCGCGATGCGTTCGGCACCACACGGTTCCTCTGGGATGGCAACCGCTTGCTGTGCGAGACGAGGGGCAGTCACATGCGCACCCATGTGTATGAGCCGGAGTCGTTCGTGCCCTTGGCGCAGGTGCAGAACAGCGCCCCGCAGGTCGGGCAAGCCACAGGGAGCCGTCGCCAGGCACAGCGCATCCGGCATCTGCATGTCGATCATCTGGGCACGCCGCGCGAACTGACTGCCGACGACGGCAAGCTGGTGTGGGCAGCGACCTACCGGGCATGGGGCAATACGCTGGCCGTAACCTTGGAACCTGAACCCGACGCGAGCAGCACGCCCGGCGCCGACACGTTTGCCGAGGTGCAGCCGATCCGTTTCCAGGGGCAATACTGCGATAGTGAAACCGGATTGCATTACAACCGCTTCCGGTACTACGATCCGGATATAGGACGGTTCATCAGCCAGGATCCGATCGGGCTGCAGGGCGGCTATAACCTGTATCAATATGCGCCAAATCCCATAGCGTGGATCGATCCGCTGGGGTTAACAGCATGCTCGTGTAAAGGTATTAGTCCTTCGATAGTTTTAGCTGATATTGAAAGAAAAAGTCGCTCGCAAATACGGGCAAACGCAAATGCTAAGGGACTAACGCCGCACCCTACCAAATCAGACAAGTGGCTTGATCCTGTAACAGGAAAAGAACGGCTACGGATAGACTCCGGGCATATTGATAAAACGACTGGGCGTCCTTACGATGACCCACAGGCTGCTGCACCGCATGTTCATCTTTATGACGCAAGCGGAACAAAGATTAAAGATGCCAGCGGAAATCCTCATATTGTTATTGACCCATCACTTCCTTAAGCGAGAAAAAAATGGACAAAGATTTCTACCAAACCGATGATTTTGCAATGTGGGTGGAAGATGAATCGTCGATTCACATAAAAGCTATAACTAAACAGGGCGATCCTGTTGAATTATCTTTCGACGAAGTAGAACTTATTATGGAAAAACTTATTGAATGGACTCGGCGATACCGATAGATATTTATGTTCATACGGACGAGTACCAATGGGACGTATCGTTGGTACGACTGGAGAACGAAACGTAAAGATTATCGTGCGACCTGGTACGAATCAGATTATTACTGCATATCCAGTTCATTAAAAGGATTTCAAATGTTATGTCCACGCTGTCAACAAGGCGATATTGCGAAAGCAAAAATAAAAGCTACAGAACAGCTTATCTATATTTGCAAGGAATGCGATGCAACATGGTTTGCCTTTGATCACATAGGAGAGGTGCCATTTATAGACTTTGGAACGTACATGTTGGAAATTGGGTTACCGCCGTTATTGAGCGAATTGCAAGTACAAGATTGAGAGCCAATCAAGTATTCCAACTTAAACACTCCTCAGCCTTTCCGAATCACCATTTAGAACCTGACCTAATTCCTAAACCAGGACGATCCTGTTGAATTATCTTTCGACGAAGTAGAACTTATTATGGAAAAATTTATTGATTGGACTCGGCGATAACAATCGATATATTTGACGGCGACATAGTTGTCACCGTCAAAAATTTATTCCCCCAGTAAGTCAATCAAGCAAACTTCGTAAAATCCGGTCGTCGCTTTTCAAAGAACGCCGTAAACGCCTCCTTCGCTTCATTCGCCCCCAGCATTTCGCCAAAATGCTTGTTCTCTTCCAGCATGCGCTGCTGCATCGCTTCCAGCTGACCGCTCTTCATTAACTTCTTGGTCGTGCGCAATGACGATGCCGGCAACGCCACCAGTTTCGCTGCCTGTCCCTGGGCAAACGGAATCAGATCGGCAGCAGGCAATACGCGGCTGACCAGGCCCATCTCCTGCGCTTCCTGCGCGGAGAAACCTTCGCCCAGCAGGAGCTTTTCAGCTGCGCGCTGATAGCCGACCATTTGCGGGAACAGCAGACTAGAGGCAAATTCCGGGCACAGGCCGAGCTGGGTAAAGGGCATCGAGAACTTCGCATTCTCCGCCGCGTACACCAGGTCGCAATGCATGAGCATGGTGGTGCCGATACCCACTGCGGCCCCGGCAACGGCGGCAACCACCGGTTTGGTGGCGGTGCTGAGGTGGCGCATGAACTGCGCGACCGGACGGTCACCGGAGATCGATGAGGAATTTTTCATGAAATCTTCGAGGTCGTTGCCGGCCGTGAAAATTTCCGGCTTGCCGATGAGGAGGATCGCACGTATGGTGCTGTCATTCTCGGCATCGCTCAATGCATCGGCCATCACCTGATACATCGCCGAGGTGATGGCATTCTTCTTGTCCGGGCGATTGAACTCGATGGTCAGAATGCCGTTGGCCTTGTTGGTCTGGATATCCATATCTTCTCCTGTGAAATTCGGTTGTTATGCTGTCTTGTGTGAGAGTGATTGTGCGCGATTTTCGCTAGTCGTGCGCTGCCCGATCCAGGTGACGACCTGTTGCCACAGCGTCGACCGGAATTGGGGACGGAAAAATCCGGACTCCATGCTGCTCTCCATAAAAAAGCCGCGCGGCTTGCGACCGCGCGGCTATTCAATGTCGGCTCATGATGCGACCGCGTTATACCGCTTCGAAGATGCCTGCGGCACCCATGCCGGTACCGACGCACATGGTGACCATGCCGTACTTCAGTTTTTTCGCGCGCATCGCATGGATGGCCGTCGCGGCGCGGATCGCACCGGTCGCGCCCAGCGGATGGCCGAGAGCGATCGCGCCGCCGTATGGGTTGACCTTGGAAGGATCGAGGCCGAGGTCCTGGATCACGGCCAGCGCCTGTGCGGCAAAGGCTTCGTTCAGTTCGATCCAGTCGAGCTGGTCTTGCGTGATGCCGGCGGCGCGGCAAGCGGCGGGGATCGCTTCCTTCGGACCAATGCCCATGATTTCCGGCGGTACGCCGCGCACGGCGAACGACGAGAACTTGGCCAGCGGCGTCAGGTTGAACTGCTTCAGGATCTTTTCCGAGACCAGGATCAGCGCGCCTGCGCCATCCGAAGTCTGCGAGCTGTTGCCGGCGGTGACAGTGCCCTTGTTGGCGAATACCGGCTTGAGCTTGCCCAGCACTGCCAGGCTGGTGTCGGCGCGCGCGCCTTCGTCCTGGTTGACGGTGCGGGTCTTGATGTCGATCTGGCCGGTGGCCAGGTTAGGAAATTTTTCAACGATCTCGACCGGGCAGATTTCCGCTTCGCGGGCACCGGATTGCTGTGCGGCGATGGCCTTGAGATGCGATTCCAGCGAAAACTGGTCTTGCGCTTCGCGGGAGATTTTCCATTGCTGCGCCACCTTTTCCGCGGTCAGGCCCATGCCGTAGGCCATGCCGATGTTTTCATCCTTGAACACGCCCATGTTGATCGCCGGGTGGTGACCCATCATCGGCACCATCGACATCGATTCGGCGCCGGCGGCGATCATGACGTCAGCCTGGCCGACGCGGATCCGGTCCGCGGCCATTGCCACCGCGGTGATGCCGGAGGCGCAGTAACGGTTGATCGTGACGCCGCCCACGGTATTGGGCAGGCCGGCCAACAGCACGGCGTTACGCGCCATGTTCATGCCCTGCTCGGCCTCCGGGAAGGAGCAGCCGACGATGGCATCTTCGATGGTTTTTGGATCGAGGTTAGGCACCTGCGCCATGGCGGCCTGCAATGCGCGCACCAGCAAGTCGTCCGGACGGACGTTCTTGAACATGCCGCGCGGCGCCTTGCCGATCGGTGTGCGGGTCGCGGCGACTACGTATGCTTCTTGAAGTTGTTTGCTCATTTCGAAATTCTCCTGGTTCATTCAGCCGACGACGCGGCGGGGAGCCGTGCGATCGTGCCTTGCGCGATTGCGCACAAAGTCTCTTTACCTTCGTTGACGACGAAAATGTCGCAGCGGCATGCTGCCTGCGACTTGCCTGCATGGATAGCGACGGCACGGGCGACGAGCTCCTGCCCGAGGGCCGGACGCACGTAATTGATCTTGTATTCGGAGGTGACGACACCCGTTCCGAGCGCCGCCCCGCCTGCAAAGGTCAAGGCATTGTCGGCGGCATAGCTGATGACGCCGCCGTGCACGAAGCCATGCTGCTGCTTCAGTTCGTCACGGAGCGGCACACGCAGTTCGGTGCCTTCCGTATCGAACCTCGTCAAGACTGCGCCGACCAGCGTGCTGAACGGCTGTGCAGCCAGCGCCTGCTTTCCGAACTGCAGCATGTCCATGAAATCGTCCTCGCCTAGTGATCAATCAGTTACGAACGGGTTTGCCGGTCTGCATCATGCCCATGATGCGTTCCTGCGTCTTTGGATTGTTCAGCAATTCCATGAAGGCCTTGCGTTCCAGATCCAGCAGCCATTGTTCGCTGACCAGGCTGCCCGACTCGATGTCGCCGCCGCAAACAATCTCTGCGATCATCGCGCCCAGCTTGTAGTCATGCGCGGAGATGAAGCCGCCGTCACGCATGTTGACCAGCTGTGCCATGATGGTCGCTATGCCGGTGCGGCCGGCGACCGGAACCAGCTTCTGCAGTTGCGGGCGATAGCCGGCATCGAACATCGCGCGCGCTTCGACCTTGGCTACGTGCAGCAACTCGTAAGGGTTGAATACGATGACGTCGTTCTGCGCCAGGTAGCCCATCTTTTGCGCTTCCAGTGCCGACTTCGACACGTTGGCGGTAGCTGCATTGGTGAAGTAGTTTTTCAGGAATTGCAGGATGTCGGTGCCCTTGGCATCGGCTGCTGCGCGCACTGCGGCTTCCTTCAAGCCGCCGCCTGCGGGAACCAGGCCCACGCCCACTTCGACCAGGCCGATGTAGGATTCGATCGAGACCACGCGCTTGGCCGCGTGCATCATCAATTCGCAACCGCCGCCGAGCGCGAGGCCGGCTACGGCCGCAACCACCGGCACATTCGCATACTTGAGTGCCTGGTGCGCCTGTTGCAGTTTGGCGACTTCCGGCTCGATCGCCTTGATGCCGCCCGACATGAAGACCGGCAGCATTGATTGCAGGTCGGCGCCGGCGGAGAATGCACCGCCATCGGCTGCATCCGCGCTCCAGATCACCAAGCCCTTGTAATTCTTTTCCGCTTCGTCGATTGCCTTGGCGAGACCGTTGATCACACCCTGACCGATGACGTGCATCTTGGTCTTCAACGACAGGATCAGCACATCGTCGTTTTGGTGCCAGATGCGGACCGAATCGTCTTCGAATACGGTGGTGCCTGCCTTGGTGCCGTCCGGTGCATTTTCGCCCAGCACGGTAGCGCGGAAAGACTGGCGCTGGTACACCGGCAGGTCGGAACGCGGTACGTAGGCGTTCTTTGCAGGCGACCATGAACCTTCGGCGGTATGTACGCCATCGCGGCCGTCAAACACCCATTGCGGCAGCGGTGCATCGCACAGTGCCTTGCCCGCATCGATGTCTTCCTTGACCCAGCTTGCAACCTGCTGCCACCCGGCGGCCTGCCAGCCTTCGAACGGGCCGTTCTTCTGGCCGAAGCCCCAGCGCAATGCGAAATCGATGTCACGCGCGCAATCGGCGATCGATTCCAGGTGTACGGCGATGTAATGGAAGGTATCGCGGAAGATCGCCCACAGGAATTGCGCCTGCGGATTGGTCGATTCGCGCAGCGTCTTCATCTTCTTGGCCGGATCCTTTTCCTTCAGGATGCGCACCACGATATCGTCGGCCTTGCCGGTGGACGGCACATAGTCGCCCTTCTCGCCATCGAAACGCAGGATGTCCTTGCCGACCTTCTTGAAGAAGCCGCCGCCGGTCTTTTGACCGAGCGCGCCGGCAGCGATCAGCTTGGCCAGCAGTTCAGGCGTCTTGTAGACCGGATAGAACGGATCGGACTGCAGGTTGTCCTGCATCGTCTTCATCACATGGCCCATGGTGTCCAGACCGACCACGTCAGCGGTACGGAAAGTCGCGGACTTGGCGCGGCCGAGCTTGGTGCCGGTCAGGTCGTCGACCACATCGACCGGCAAGCCGAATTTCTGCGCTTCGTACATGGTCGCCATCATGCTGAAGATGCCGACACGGTTCGCGATGAAGTTCGGAGTATCCTTTGCGCGGACCACGCCCTTGCCCAGCGTGGTGGTCAGGAAGCCTTCGAGCTGGTCGAGGATTTCCGGACGGGTCGACACGGTCGGGATCAGTTCGACCAGATGCATGTAGCGCGGCGGATTGAAGAAGTGCACGCCGCAGAAGCGCTCCTTCAGTTCGGCATCGAAGCCTTCCGACAATGCGGTGATCGACAGGCCGGATGTGTTGGAGGCAAAGATCGCGTTCGGCGCGATATGCGAAGCGACCTTCTTGTACAGGTCATGCTTCCAGTCCATGCGTTCGGCGATCGCTTCGATGATCAGGTCGCATCCTTTGAGGATGTCGAGATTATCTTCGTAGTTGGCGACCTGGATCAGCGCGGCGTCATCCTTGTTGCCGAGCGGTGCGGGGCTGAGCTTCTTGAGGTTTTCGATCGCGCGCAGCACGATGCCGTTCTTCGGGCCTTCCTTGGCGGGCAGGTCGAACAGGACGACGGGGACTTTCGCGTTCACGCAATGAGCGGCAATCTGCGCACCCATCACGCCGGCGCCGAGCACGGCGACTTTCTTGACGATGAAGTTGGACATGGGAGGATTCCTTAAATTTTTTCGCTGTGAGGGTTCCCTCCCCCTGTAAGGGGGGATAGGGGCGCCCGGCGTAGGGTGGGGGTAGTGCGGTTGAGTTATTGCAGTGATATCTCGAGCACTCTACCCCCATCCCAGCCTTCCCCCTGAAAGGGGGAAGGAGCCGTGCGGTGAGATGCTTAGAACAGATCTTCTTCCAGCGCCATCAGGTTCGCAGAACCCGAGCGTGCCTGACGAATCAGCATGGCGGTTTCAGGCTGCAGGCGGTTGAAGTAGAAGCGCGCAGTCGCCAGCTTGGCCTTGTAGAAGTTGTCGCCGGAATCCTGCTTCTCCAGCGCGATCTTCGCCATCTGCGCGAAGAAGTACGAGAACACCATGTGGCCGACCACGCGCAGGTAAGGCACGGCGGCGGCGCCGACTTCATCCTGGTTCTGGAAAGCCTTCATGCCGATTTCCATCGTCAGCTTGGTAACCTTGTCGCCCAGGTCGGCCAGTGGCGTGATGAATTCGGACATGGCTTCATTGGTGCCGTTTTCTTCGACGAAGGCTTGCACCTTGGCGCCGAACTTGCGCAGCTTCGCGCCGTTGTCCATCAGGATCTTGCGGCCCAGCAGGTCGAGCGACTGGATGGTGTTGGTGCCTTCATAGATCATGTTGATGCGGGCGTCGCGCACATACTGCTCCATGCCCCATTCGGAAATGAAGCCGTGGCCGCCGTATACCTGCATCGCTTCCGAGGTCGCGATCCAGCCGTTGTCGGTGAGGAAGGCCTTGATGATTGGAGTCAGCAATGCGACTTCGTCGGCGGCTTCCTTGCGGACTTCTTCATCTGGATGGTTCAGTTCGCGGTCGATCTGCAGCGCGACGTAGGAGCTGAATGCACGGCCGCCTTCGGCGAATGCACGCGCGGTCAGCAGCATGCGGCGCACGTCCGGATGCACGATGATCGGGTCGGCCGCCTTGTCCGGTGCCTTGACGCCGGACAGGCTGCGCATCTGCAGGCGATCCTTGGCATACACGACGGCGTTCTGGTAAGCGACTTCAGTCAAGCCCAGCGATTGCATGCCGACACCCAGGCGCGCTGCATTCATCATCACGAACATCGCGTTCAAGCCCTTGTTCGGCTCGCCAATCAGCCAGCCCTTGGCGCCATCCATATTCATCTGGCAGGTCGAGTTGCCATGGATGCCCATCTTTTCTTCGATCGCGCCGCAGAAGATTTTGTTACGCTCGCCCGGAGTGCCGTCGGCATTCGGGATGTACTTCGGAACCAGGAACAGCGAAATGCCCTTGGTGCCCGACGGTGCATCCGGCAGGCGCGCCAGCACCAGGTGAAGGATGTTGGCCGCCATTTCATGTTCACCGGCCGAGATGAAGATCTTGCCGCCGGAAATGCTGTACGAGCCGTCCGCCTGCGGCTCGGCTTTCGAGCGCAGCATGCCGAGGTCGGTGCCGCAATGCGGCTCGGTCAGGCACATGGTGCCGGTCCACTCGCCCGACACCAGCTTGGGCAGGTACACCGACTTCTGTTCCGGCGTGCCATGCTCGTGCAGGCACTCGTACGCGCCATGCGACAGGCCGGGGTACATGGTCCAGGCCTGGTTGGCCGAGTTCATCATTTCGTAGAACGAATTGTTGATCACAATCGGCAAACCTTGGCCGCCGAATTCGGGATCGCAGGACAGCGATGGCCAGCCGGCTTCGACGTACTGCTGGTACGCCTCTTTGAAGCCCTTCGGCGTGTGCACGACGTGGGTTTCCTTGTCGAGGCGGCAGCCTTCGCGGTCGCCGCTATGGTTCAGGGGAAATACTACTTGGGACGTAAACTTGCCACCCTCTTCCAGTACCTGGTTGATGATGTCCTTGTCGATCTCTGCGTGCTTCGGCAGTTGTTTGAACTCTTCTTCGACTTTCAGCAGTTCATGCAACACGAACTGCATGTCACGCAATGGAGCGACGTATTGACCCATGGTTATTTCTCCTGACGGCTAAACGATTAGGCTGTTTTCTTGACAGCGGATTTGGGGTTCGGTTTTGCAGCCGCTTCATGCCCTGATTGCACGGCGGACTGCTGGGGTTGATAACTCTTGATCAGGCGTTCGAACCCGACTTCGGCGCGATTGACGCTGCCGGGCAACTTCAGGAAACGCGCATCGTGGTGCAACGCTAAGATTAAACCGTACGTTTCGAAGACCAATTGATCCGGATCGGTATCGGCTGCCAAATGGCCCATCTCGATGGTTTGCACCACGCAGCGGCGCAGTGCGTTTTTCCATGCGCGCACCATACCGGCCAACTCTTCGCGGATCGCACCCGGGCGGTCGTCGTACTCGACGGCACCGCTGATGTAGATGCAGCCGGAAGCGATTTCCACCGATACGCGCTTGACCCAGCGGGCAAACATGCCCTTCAGACGGGGCAAGCCGCGCGGCTCCTTCATGCTGGGATAAAACACTTCCTGTTCGAAATGGTGGTGATACAACTTGACGACTTCGATCTGCAAATCTTCGCGCGATCCGAAATGCGCGAACACACCCGACTTACTCATGTTCATCTTGTCTGCAAGCAGACCGATGGTGAGGCCTTCCAATCCGTCACGGCTGGCCAGATCAAGCGCCACATCCAGGATCGCAGCACGGGTAAGTTCGCCTTTGCGCATTAGTTTTGTACTCGAGTCATTCATGTTGGTTGCCACGGAAGTGCCCTATCAAAATATTCAAAACCCAGCACGGCGAATAACCTGAAGCGAACGCTCGTACTATTATCTACCGAAGTATAAATGTCAAACAGGAACTTAGAGTGACGATTCTAGTTATGCACTGCAGCAAAAAACGCCATGCGAGCAGAGCGTGGAAGCGGGACGTCAACCAGTCAGTTTCCGGTTCAAAACTTGTCGATTTGCCGCCTGTCTCGTTTGGTTGGCCGGCCCTTGATGGTTTCGCCCGGCTCGCGGAAGAATTTTCTTTGTTCTGCTTTTTGGTCGCGTTCGGCAATGCTGCGTTCGGTTTCCTGGTACAGCGTCTGGGCAATGGCCGCCGAGCCGCGCTTGTCGGCTAGATCCTTCACCGTGACTTCCCACTCGGTCGAACCATTGTCGATTTCCAGCATATCGCCGGGTTTTACCCCTCGCGCCGGCTTGACGCGCTCGCCATTCAGGCGCACCTTGCCCCCGTCGACGGCATCGGTGGCCAAAGAACGTGTCTTGAAAAAACGAGCGGCCCAAAGCCATTTATCAACGCGGACGGAATCTGACATCATCTGTATATGCATGTAAGGCACCGCGCAGGAATAACTTGCACAATTTTGCTGGCCGTAGCGGGCGCGCTGCGGCGTTGCTCGTCGTCGCCATAGCTCGCTATGACTCCTCCTCCCGCCTTGCCGCGCATCCCGCCACGTCCGCCAAATTGCACACGTTATTCCTGCGCGGCGCCTAAGCATCGACATTTTATAGCGTGGGCGTGCTTTTTATATCGTGCGGCGCAATATAGGATGATAGCGGTCCGATTGAATCGGATTGATATCACCGCCATTTAGCCTGTAACGTCCGCATTTGCCAGGAAATCGGTTGCCGAAAATCAGCTAAAAACTTGTCCATACTATAATCGCCGCATACTGTACCAAATATCTTGCAGCTCACTATGAACGGACCAAACCTTGGCAACTGACGAACTCACCACCGCGCAGCTGAAAACATGGCTTGCCGACGTTGCACGCCGGGACCCCGTTGCATTTCGTTCACTGTATGACGCTACTTCAGCGAAACTGTTTGGCTTCACGCTGCGTATATTGAACAAGAGGGAACTGGCGGAAGAAGTTTTGCAAGAAAGTTTCGTTAACATCTGGAACAACGCTGCCAGTTACCAACCTGCCCTTGCTGCGCCGATGACGTGGATGACCACCATCGTACGCAACAAGACTTTCGACATGCTGCGCCGTCTTGACGCCACCGTTGAGATCGACGCGGACAACTTTGACAAAGACGTGATGGAAGCACTGGAAAGCCCCAATCCGACGCCTATCGAGGCGCTGCAGCTCAGCAGCGATGCAAAGGCATTGGCAAAGTGCTTTTCACGTCTGGAAGGCTTGCACCGACAGGCGATCGCGCTTGCGTTCTACCACGACCTGTCGCACAGCGAAGTTGCGGATCAGATGAAACTTCCGCTCGGCACCGTCAAGACCTGGATACGCCGCGGCCTTGAACGCCTGCGTCTTTGCCTGTCAAAGCTGGAGGGTGCATGAATCTCCAGCAACTCCGGCACAACGACACATTGCGCGAAAAACTGGCATCCGAATACGTATTGGGCACCTTGCGCAGCGGAGCACGCCGTCGTTTCGAAACCTGGCTGCGCGAGGACGCGGTATTGCAGCGCGCGGTCGCCGAATGGCAGGACCGGCTTAATCCGCTGGCCGAATTCGCGCCCGCTGTCGCGCCATCCGCACAGGTCTGGCAATCGATTGAAAAACAGCTGGATCTGCGCAGTGTGCGGGTCAATCAGTCGCGCCGTTCTTTCTGGCTCGGCCTGCGCGAAGACCTCAGCTTCTGGCGCGGACTCGGGATGGCATCCACTGCGCTGGCGACCATCCTTCTCACGGTGCTGCTGACCAGGTTGCCGGATACATCGGCGCCGACCACGTCCTATGTCGCGACACTGGCGAACGACAAGGCGCAGCCGATGATGGTGATTACCGGCGATGCGAAGCGCCGGCGCCTGACAGTGAAAGTCATTGCGCAGCAGGCGATCGCGGCGGACAAGAGCCTGGAATTGTGGGCGGTGCCGAAACAGGGTGCACCGCGCTCGCTGGGCCTGGTGGCCGCCGATGGCACGGTGACCCTGCCCCTGCCGGATAACGCGACGCCGGAATCGATCCCGGTGCTGGCGATCAGCCTGGAGCCGAAGGGCGGTTCGCCGAATCCGAATGCGCCGAGCGGACCGGTGATCTACACGGGCGCCTGGCTGCCGATCTAACGAGACGCGCCATTAACCGGCGAAGCGCCACGCCAGATGGACGCCGAGCGCCAGCAAGCCGATGAAGAAACAGCGCCGGAAGGTTTCGGCGCGCACCCGCGTGCGCACCGCTTGGCCGAGCAGCATGCCGCATAGCGCGGGCAGCAGCGAGGCCAGCGATGCACCGGCGACCGACATCTGGAAATTGCCCTGCACCGCGAGCACCGCAGCCAGTCCTAGCGTCGACACCGTAAAGGACAATCCAAGCGCCTGCACCAGTTCTTCCTTGTCCAGATCGAGCGCCTGCAAATAAGGCACGGCGGGCAGCACGAAAACGCCGGTTGCGGTGGCAACCACACCGGTGAGCGCACCGACGAGCGGCGATAACCAGGTCTCGGCATGCGCGGGCACCGAAAAGCGTTTTTTGCTCAAACCGACGATTGCATAGGCGATCAGCGCAACGCCGAGCAGCATGCTGTTTCTTTCGCTGGCGCCAGGATCAAGCGCAACTGCGCTGAAGCAGGTGCCGGCACAAAAACCGAGCAGCATCGTCCACAGCCGGCGCAGCAAGGGAAGGATGCGGGGGCCGGCCAGCAACTGCCAGATATTCGTGACCAGCGAAGGCACGACCAGCAGCGACACGGCCTGTACCGGCGTCATGACCAGGCCGAGCAGGCCGATTGCGACCGTCGGCAGACCCAGCCCGATCACGCCCTTGACGAAGCCCGCCAGCAGGAAGGTCGCGGCGATCGCGGCATTGAGCCAGAACAGGCCTTCGCTCATGACTGGCTGGCCTTGAGTTCGGTGCGCACCGCCGTTGCCGCAGCGGCGTCCTGCTTCGGCTTAAGCCGGGTGACCCCCAACATCACCAGCGCCAGTCCGGCCAACTGGAGCGCAGACAAGGTTTCTCCCAGCAATGCCCAAGCGGCGAACACGGTCAATACCGGACCCAGGGTGCCGACCGCTGCCGCCTGCGCGGCGCCAAGACGCTGGATCGCGAGCGACAGCCAGTAAATCGGCAAGGCGGTCGAAAGCACGGCCATCAGGAGCGACCAGGTGAACACGGGCATCGGCAATTGCGGCAGGCTGAGCGGATGGCCGAACAGCAGAAAGTGGCCGAGCACCAGCACGCAGGATGCACTTCCTGCCAGTCCGGCGAGCCGCATCGAACCAATGCGCTTTACCAGGTCGCCGGTACCGAGGTAATACAGTGCGTAAGTCAACGCACTGGCAAATACCCATGCTGCGCCGGTCAACACGTCGGTGCCCGCCCCTGCTTGCTGCAGGTCGTGGCTAACCGCAATCCCCAGTCCCACATAGCAGATCAACATCGCTTGCCATGCACGTGCCGACGGCGCGCGGCGGGTGCGGCAGGCGTCGAACAGCAGCACCATCGTTGGATAGAGATACAAAATCAGGCGCTCGAGACCGGCGGTGATATAGGTCAGTCCATGGAAATCGAACAGACTGGACAGATAGTAGCCGAGCAGCGCCAGTACCCAGACCCGCGTTACGTCGCCGCGCGACAAGGGCTGCGTTCCGGGCGTCCGGCTTTTCCAGATCAGCCATAGAAACAAAGGCAACGCAAATGCCATGCGCAGGGCCAGCAGCGTCAGCGGTTCGACCGGGTGGGCAGCATAGGCGAGCTTGACGAAGACCGCCTTGAGCGAAAAGCCGGCGGCCGCCAGCACGGCGTATAAGCGACCATCTGCCGCCCATCGCGCGGCGATATCGACCATGGCTGGCTTGTTTTGCACAATTTCAGACATATTGATTCCAGTTACTCTGTTTTCCTTATTCTGGCGCGAAGTCTGGCTTGATAAAATGCGTATTTCCTGTAGATAGCCTTCGCGTACGAAGAAAACATGCATTTCGATCTGACCGATTTGCGTTTATTGATTGCCATCGCGGAAGCCGGCAGCCTGAGCCGCGCGGCGGCGGCATTCCCGATCGCATTGTCGGCGGCCAGCAACCGCCTGCGCCTTCTTGAGCACAGGATCGGAATCACGCTATTTGTGCGGCACGCGGATGGCATGACGCCGACGCCGGCAGGCCGTATCGCACTGGACCATGCACGCCGGGTAGTCACGGAATCGCAGCAGCTGGGCGACGCGCTGGCAGCGCTCACAGGCCAGCAACGCGTCCAGATTCGTCTGGCAGCCAACACGGTGGCGAACAGCACCTTCCTGCCGCCTGCGCTGGGGCCTTTCCTGAATGATTTTCCTGAAGTCGATTTGCAGATCGATGAGCTTCCCAGCCAGCACATCATCCGGGCGTTGCTGGCGGAGGAAACCGATGTCGGCGTACTTGACGGCAATCTGCCGTTGGAAGGGATCGTGTCGTTACCGTTTCGGCACGACCGCCTTGTCTTGTTTGTTCCGCAAGCCAATCCTTTGGCCAAACTCGGCCATTGCATGTTGCGTGAAGCACTGGGCTTTGCCTTTGTCGGCATGCCGGCCGAACGGGCATTGCAGCGCTTCGTGGAAGACATGGCGACGATGCTGGGCAAACCGCTGACGGTCCGGGTGCGGGCGCCCGGTTTTTTCGCGATTGCCCAATTGGTCGCACAAGGCGTCGGGGTGGCGATCCTGCCGGAAGCGGCGGCGATCCGGCATAGCGTCGGCACGCCGACCGCCATCGTCGCACTGGACGATGCCTGGGCAACCCGCGAGTTGCGCCTGTGCGTACGCAGTCTCGACAAGCTTTCCGCACAGGCCAGGCAACTGGTGGCTTATCTCACCGAAGGCGGCGAGCGATAAACCGCGTCACGTCGCGGCTTATCGTGCTTATTGGGCCCTGGCTTGCAGCGCCTTCGTCACTTCCATCTGTCCCTGCTGATGACCCGCGACCGGGACGATTTCGCCGCTCCGGTCATGGAGTTTATCGAGGTTCGCAACCAGCAGTTCAACCGCATCGGGACGGCCCCCGATATGCACGCCATCGCTCAGCGTGATGCTGGAACGCGAGAACGTGCCTGCACCGGCACACAGCACGGTCTTGGTCGGCGCGTCGGCGGACACCAGGTAGAGCATGCCCGGAGTCACGCTTTCCGGCGTCAACTGGGCGAGCACTTCGGCACTCATCAAGTCTTCCGTCATGCGCGTCGCCGCAGTCGGCGCCAGGCAATTGACGCGGATGCCGTATTTCTCGCCTTCGATACCGAGCGTCTGCATCAGGCCAACCAGCGCCATCTTGGCCGCGCCGTAGTTGGCCTGACCAAAATTGCCGAACAGGCCGGACGATGACGTGGTCATCACGATGCGGCCGTAGTTCTGCTGCTTCATGATTTCCCATACTGCCTTGGTGCAATGCACTGCACCCATCAAATGCACATCGACGATCGCGCGAAAATCCTCGATACTCATCTTTGAAAAGCTCTTATCGCGCAGGAAGCCGGCATTGTTCACCAGGATATCGATACGTCCCCATTCGCGCATGGTGTGCTCGACCATCTCCTGCACGGCGGCCGGATCGGTGACGGACGCGGCACTCGCGATCGCCTGCCCGCCGGCTGCGCGGATTTCGGCAACGACGCGCTCCGCCGCGGATTGTTCGTTACCCGATCCGTCGCGTGCAACGCCGAGATCGTTGACAACGACTTTTGCGCCGCGCGCAGCCAGTTGCAAGGCATGGGAGCGTCCAAGTCCGCCTCCCGCGCCTGTCACGATGGCGACCTGACCATCGAAGCGAATTTGAGCGGAAGTAGAAGACGTATGTGTAGTCATGGTGATGGCAAACAATCAAAAAGGAGGGGAATAAATAGCCGCAAAGAAACTTTAATGGTAAGCGGAAAATGATTTTCGCGAGCAACCCAATAAATCTGTCGGCGCATAGTGTCGATGGGTGGGGGCGTTTTCTATCGCTATCGACGATAGTGAACCTGCATCGTGGCTACACGTCTCAAGGAAGTAAGGCCGGCCGCGGAGAACCACATACCGACACCAATTCAATTAACCATTTGCAAGGAGCGACCTCGATGAATCTACTGCTTACCGGACACCACGTTGATATCAGCCCTTCCCTGCGCGAATATGTAGAGAACAAGCTGGACCGTGTTATCCGCCACTTCGATCAAATCATCGATATTGCCGTCGTGCTCGGGATAGAAAAACCGTCCGAGAAAGACAAGCGACAGCGCGCAGAAGTGAACCTGCGCTTGAAGGGCAATATCATCCACCTGGATCACTATGCGGAAAATCTGTATGCCGCCATCGACGGGTTGATCGACAAACTGGATCGCCAGGTTGTCCGGCACAAGGACAAGCTGCAAGACCACAAGCGCGCAGCCTTGAAGCATGTGAGCGGGGAGATGTCGGCAGGGGAAGATCGTTCCGAAGGGTTTTGAGGACAGGCGGCCGGCGTGAGCCGGCCGGGGGAAAACATCGGAGAGAAAAGCGAATGCGCCTGCGGACGCAGTTCCGGTCAGCCCGGCGATGCAGGTTGCGACGTCAGCAGGTTGGCATCGCGGATCAACACCCAGCGGCCATCGGCTTGTTTCCGGAAGATCGTCAGCGTATTGCCGCATCGGCGCATCGGCAAACCATTGCGGAGCGGCGTGACGTTGACGCAAAGATGAGTCCAGCAATACGCCAGCTTGCCCATGATCTGCAATTCTTCGATCGTACCTTCCGGTTCGATACGGAACTGCTGCAAACCCTCGCGAAATGCGTCCAGAAAGGCTTCCCTGCCACGCATGGGAGGCTGTCCCGGCGTCAGAAAGATGACATCGTCCGACATCAGCGGACCCAAGGCCTCTACATTGCCGTTCGCGGTCGCGTTGTGCCAGTCGGAAAAAAGTTTTCGGATGGCTTGTTCATCGGTATCCATTGGGTGCCTCCCTGAAAAAATTCAGCTTGCCAGTTCGGGCCATGCTGCGTTGAGCAGCCTGGGCAGCAGCTCGCCAGCCCTGCCGCGCAACACATATGGTGCAATGTCGCCATGGCTGGTCGGTTCAGGATTGATTTGTACCACGGTACGCCCGCATGAATGCGCATACCAGTTCCAGACGGTGACCGGAGCGCGACGAATGGCTTCCGGCGTTGCCGGATTCTCGGCCCGGAATGTTGCCCAGATGCCGCTTTCGGCGGATACGCCCGCACCGGTAAATACGGCGATATGACGGGCGGCGCGCAATTTGTCCAGCTGGACACTATCGAAAGACATGGCAGGCGATCGGGGCGAGAAAGATGGCACGGTAAGGGCAGTATAGCGCCGCCCCTGCCCGTGTCGACGCCTGCGGCAGAATTGCTATCCTGCCGCACACTCCTGTCCCGTGACTGGCGTACGCGGCCGCATTGCGAGCATGACCACGGCGGCCAGCACCATCGCGCCTCCGATCAACTGCCCGCTGCTGACGGTTTCGGCAAGAAGCACCACGCCCAGGCAAAGGGTGATCACCGGTTCCAGCGTTGAAATGATCGATGCCTGCGATGCACCGACATATTTGATGCCGACCAAGAAAGACGCGACAGCGATCAGCGAAGCCACCGCGATGGCTCCGATGCCTAGCCATGCGGTCATCGATGTCGGCAGGGCCGCGCCTTCGGCTAATGCGAACATGCCGTTGCCCATCGCTGCGGCGCTCATGATCACCAGCGTGCCGACCAGGGGATCGGTGCCTTCCATGATGCGGCCGCCGAGCAGGATATACACCGCATAGATGGCGGCGGCGGCCAGGCCCAGAACGATCCCCAACGGCTGGCCCTGCAAATCGCCGCCAAGCATGATGGCCATGCCGGCAATCGCGGCAATCAGCAGCACGAAAGTACGCCGGTCAAGCTTTTCAGATCCGAAGGTAACGGCAAGCGCCGTCACCAGTACCGGATAAACATACAGCAGCAAGCCAACCAGGCCGCTGCTCGCATGCATGAGCGCCGTGAAGTAGGACTGCGATTGCGCGGTGTACAAGGTCCCCATTACCGCAAGCCCGGCCATGGTTCGCGCGCGCGGCAGCTTGATGCCGCGCATCAGCAGAACCGGCAACAGCAGCGCCACTGCAATGGCGAAACGCAGTGTCAACAGCATGCTCGGGGTAACGCCGGCGGCATAGGCCATATTGGCAAAAATGGCCATGCTGCCGAAACCGAAGGCAGACAGCAGGATCAGGGCGATGGCGGCGGCGCGAGACATGCTCACATCCTTTCAGGGTAAAAATGATTGAGGGTCGAATAGGATCTCAAATCGGATCGAAGAAGTTTATGGTCTTGCCTTGAACCTCACAAATCAATATTCTTCGATGCAAGCCCTAATTAAATTGAGCCTTGAATGGAATATCGCCTTCCCCCCTTACCCGCCGTGCGCGCATTCGAAGCCGCCGCCCGCCATGGCGGCTTCCAAGCTGCCGGAGAAGAACTGCATGTGTCAGCCGGCGCCGTCGCGCATCAGGTGAAGCAGTTGGAAAGCTGGCTGGGAGTCACCCTGTTCCAGCGCATGGCGCGCGGTGTCATCCTCACGCCCGCCGGGCGTCAATATGCGGAAAGATTGCGTCCCCTGCTCAATGGCTTGATGGAAGCGTCGGAAGCGGTGCGCCGGCATGGCGACGACAGAGTGGTGACCGTGACTTCGGTACCTTCACTGGTGACGCGCTGGCTGTTGCCGCGCCTGGGGAGATTGCGTGAACGCCATCCGGAAATCGACATGCGGGTGCTGGCATCGATTCATCCCGTTAACTTTTTGCATGAAGGCGTGGATGTCGCGATACGGCTGGGAACCGGCCCCTACCCGGGACTGAAAGCCGATCTGCTGATGGAAGAGTGGTTTTCCGCGGTCTGCAGTCCGGCGTTCAAGAAGGCCGCGCCGGACCTGCAGGAGCCAGTCGACCTGCTGCGTTTTCCACTGCTGCACGACGAGTTGGAACCGCGCATCCCGCATGAACTGAACTGGAAGCAATGGCTGCGCCACTTCGGCGTCAATTACACCGGCAGCATGCGGCCGAGTTTTTCGCACACCTACCTGACGCTGGAGGCGGCCGCCAATCACCAGGGCGTGGCGATCGCATCCGAACCCTTCATCGCCGAAGATTTGCGCAGCGAACGGCTGGTGAGGCTGTTTCCACAGCGCGTGCTGGGGCCCTACCGTTTCCATTTGCTGCGTCCGGCGGAAGCCGAAGCCAAGCCGGCGGTGCGCGCCTTTTGCGACTGGATCATGGCGGAAGCCGCCAGTGACCCGAGTTCGCCAGGTTAACACCCGCAGAGGATCTCGCTGTTTCCCTGCGAGCCTTGCGTGCCGGAAGTCGGATATCCGTCGCGCTTCCACCAGTCCAGCCCGCCCATCAATTCCTTGACCTTGAACCCGAGACGCGTCATGTTGAGCGCGCCCTTGGTCGATGCATTGCAGCCTATGCCATCGCAATAGGTGACGATCAGCGCATCGCGGTCCAGCTGCACGGTGCTCGCTTCGGACATGGTCCGGTGCGGCACATTGATCGCACCGGGGATGTGCTCGATCGCATACACCTCGGCGGAGCGCGTATCGATCACGATGATCTTCTCGTTGGCTTTGAGTGCGGCATTCAAGTCCGAGGAATCGATTTCATATGCCAGCTTGTCGAGGTAATGTTGCAGCTGTGCCTGCATGGTGCATCCTTTCTTTGCAATGGTGAATCAGGAAGATGCAAACATGGTATCGTCAATTGGTTTGTCATTTCATACCAATTCCACCGACGCGACCATACTATTTATGCTGACCGTTTCTCGTCCCGTCGCCGGGGTGCTGCTCACCCTGCTCGAACAAAGCGGCGATGCGCGCATGGCATTGTCGACCCGGCTTTACCGGGCGATACGCAGCGCGATCCTTGACGGCACCTTGCCCTCGGGCGAGCGATTGCCGTCGACGCGCGCGCTGGCCGCGGATCTTGCCTTGTCGCGCAGCACCGCCGAAACGGCGTATGCGCAGCTCGAAGAGGAAGGTTATCTGGTGCGCCAGACGGGGAATGGCAGTTTCGTACGCAAGGGAGCTGCACCGGAGACCGATGGCCACCCCTTGTCGCCGTCGTCCGCGACCGGTCTCCAGGCTGTATCGCTGGCAAGCCTGTCGCGGCGCGGTCAGCAAATCGCGCTCATGGGCGGCTGTATCGATGCACGCGAGATACGCGCATTCTCTGCCGGGATGCCGGCGCTCGACAGCTTTCCCGCCGCCGTATGGCAACGCTTGCTGTCGCGCCATGCCCGCCATGAGCCGCTCGCGTGGATGGGCTACGGCGACCAGCAGGGATTGCCGTTGCTGCGCGAAGCGATTGCACAATACCTGTGCCTGTCGCGCGGCGTCGACTGCGATGCCGACCAAGTGATCGTACTGACCAGCTCGCAACAGGCACTGACGCTGGTGGCGATGATGATGCTCGATGAAGGCGACGCGGTGTGGATGGAAGACCCCGGCTATCGCGGCGCACAGACTGCCTTCAGCGGTGCGGGCGCCACGCTGGTGCCGGTGCCGGTGGACGCGGATGGCATGGTGATCGACCAGGCGCTGAGCATGAATGCACAGGCCAGGCTGGCCTATGTCACGCCCTCTCATCAGTATCCGCTCGGCGCCACGCTGAGCCTGTCGCGCCGCCTGCAGCTCATAGAATGGGCCTGCCGCGACAACGGATGGATCGTGGAAGACGACTATGACAGCGAATTCCACTATGACAGCCGCCCGGTGGCGGCGATCCACGGACTCGACCGGCAGCAGCGGGTGCTCTATATCGGCACCTTTTCCAAGGTCCTGTTTCCCGGCGCGCGGATCGCCTATCTGGTGGTGCCGAAACCGATGGTGAACGCGTTCGTGATGGCGCGCAGCCAGGTGGATGGCCATACCTCGCCCTTGATGCAGGCGGTACTGGCCGACTTCATGCGCGAAGGTCATTTCATGGCGCATGTACGGCGCATGCGCGAGCTGTATCGGGCGCGGCGCGACATCTTCATGGAAGAGCTGCAGCGCCATGCCGAGAACCGCCTCTTGCCCCAGGCTTCGCAAGGCGGGTTGCAGACTTCCTGCCTGCTGGCTGATCAGCGCCTGTCGGACAAGCGCCTGGCAGGCATTGCGGCCGACGCCGGTATCGACCTGCCCTTGCTGTCGCGGCTGTATCGCGGCACTGATCAACGCCATGGCTTCGTGATGGGATTCAGTGCACTGGCGCCCGGCGATATCCGTCACGGCATGACGCAGCTGTCCCGGATTCTTGCCTGACTCGAAATTGTCCGCGATTACTCGACATAGCGGCCAAGGGTAATGATGCGCAAAATACTCTTGTATAGGAAATACGCGGCGCCGTACCACGCACGCTCATACCAGGGAATGTTGACGTAATCTTCCATGCGTATCGTAACGCCCTCATCGATCGCATTTTCGATATGCACGCGCAGCGCATGGGCAAACTTCGGTTCGCGCACCACGACGTTGGCTTCGTGATTGACGAACAGGCTCAATCCATCCCAGTTGCTTGATCCCACCGTGGCCCAGTCGTCGTCGATGACCGCGACCTTGCCATGCAATTGCGTCTTGCGATATTCGACCACCCGCACACCGCTCTTGAGCAGCTTGGGGTAAAACGAATGGGCCACCGCATCCTGGATGCGAAACTGGCCTACTCCGATCAGCAAGGTGACGTCGACACCGCGGCGCGCGGCGGCGGCAAGTCCGTCGCGCAGCTTGCGACCCGGCGCGAAATACGGATTGGCAAGCACCGCCCGGTGGTGCGCATTGCCCAGCGCCTTCAGGTAGGTACGCTGTATGGTGCGGCGATTGCGCAGGTTATCGCGCAACACCAGCGCCGCCATCGCGGCGCCATCTTCGATGATAGGGTTGGCTATGCGGCGATCGCGAAACCGCTCCCAGCGAAAACGCAAATGCAGGCCATTGAGCAGCCGCCATTGCGACTGCAATTCTTCATGAATGGCAGCGACCAGCGGCCCATGGATGCGCACCGCGAAATCCCAGCGCGGCGCAGGCAGCGGAATCGCAAAGCCGTCATCGGAGATATAGTCGTCGTTGATATTCAAGCCGCCCAGAAACGCGACTTCGCGATCGACCACGCACATCTTGCGATGGGTACGGGCAACGCCGCGACGACACCAGGCGTTGAACACACGATAATTGACGCCGCCCTTTTGCAATCGCTTGTTCAGTTCGGCCGAGTGCCGATGCCCGGTACCGACCCAGTCGGTGATGACATTGACGGCAACGCCGCGCGCTGCGGCGCGCACCAGCGCATCCTTCACCTGCAGGCCGGTGGCGTCGAGCGTGAAGATGTAGGTTTCGAGGAAGACTTCGAAACGCGCGTTGTCAATAGCGCCAATCAGTGCGGGGAAAAATTCCGCGCCGCAATGAAGAAGTCCGACTCTGTTATGGGCGATGAATTCAACCGGACGCATAACCGCGGAAACCCCTTGGTGATATGTACGCTGCGATTTTATCGCGTCCAGTTATGGGCGGCTCATTTCAGTTCAAGCGACGCGACAATCGGTGCGTGATCGGAAAGTTTTGCCCACAACGCGCCGTGCAACACTTCCGCGGTTTCTATGTGCAGGCCGCGCACATAAATGCGGTCTAGGCGCAGCCAGGGCAAGGCTGCGGGAAAGGTGCGGGCCGGCTTCATCTTGGGACCGCGTCCGCTCAGTGTGCGCAGGTAGGCACCAAAACCGCGAGTCGGCAGATTATCGTCAAACACTTCGGTAACGCCAAGCCGGTTGCGCAGCGTCGCGCTCAACTGGTTCGTCCAGTCGTTGAAATCGCCGGCGATGATCAGCGGCGCATCGGACGGCGACGATTTGGCGACCGCTTCGATCAGGGCCTCCGTCTGGCGCTTGCGGCTGCCCGCGAACAAGCCGAGATGAATGACATAACAATGCAGTTGCGTTTGGGGCGTATCGACCACGCAGCGCAGGATGCCGCGCGCTTCGTATGCATGGTCCGACACGTCCTGATTGGTCGACGACAGAATCGGATAGCGGCTCAGCAATGCGTTGCCATGATGACCGTGGTCATACACTGCATTCATGCCGTACACCGCTTGATGGGAATCGCCGGCGAGGAACTGGTGCTGCTCCTGCTCCGGCCACAGCGATGCATGCCTGGTGGCGAATTTGTCGTGCCGTCCCTGGACTTCCTGCAAAAACAGGATATCGGCTTCCATCGAAGCCAGTGCCTGCTTCAGTGCATGCACCCGTGGCATGCTGCGCAGCGAGCTGACGCCTTTGTGTATGTTGTACGTTGCGATCCGAAGTTTCATTCCGTCATTCTGGTTTTCAGGCAACGGGCCGGGCGAGCGGCCGCATACCGTTTTTTAAACTGACCGCGTTAGGCCGGCTCGCGGTTCAGTCGGGTGTACTGTATTTCGGCAACTGCAGAATCGCTTCCGCATTCGACGGTGAAAAGCATTTATCGGCTGCTTCGCGGTAGGGCAGCCACATATGCCGCACATGTTCAAGCGGCGCGAGGATGATCGCAATCTCTCGCGGCACCCGCAAGCCGAATACATGCTCGGTGTTCCTGGTGATACCCGGCGCATAGCGATGACGCCATACCGGATAGATTTCATAAACGTTAGAGAGTTTCCAGTCGCACAGATTGCCGGCCAATACGAAGTTGGATGCCTGGAACTGGGGCGAAGTTTCATCGGCGATGCGAATGCCGGTTTCCTCAAAGACTTCGCGGATCGCGGTCTGGCGCAAAGCTTCGTCGTCCGTATCCTTAGAACCGGTGACCGATTGCCAGAAGCCGGGCTTGTCGGCGCGCTCGATCAGCAAAACATCCAGTTCGGCACTGTGGATAACGACGAGGACGGATTCGGGGATCTTGTAGGGCTTGTGCATGTAAATCGCTTAAGTGGCGCTTGCTCTGTGGCTTGGCAAAAACCATGACTGCGGACTTGTCACAGTCGCTGCAAAATCATAACCGATCATGCAAAACCGATCATGCAGGCCCATGCCCGCGGCAATAAATAAAAAAGGGCGCAGAAAGCTGCGCCCTTTTCCTCTATCGACTATGCATCAAGCCTTGACTGCGGGCTCTACGCTCCGAAGCCGGATATGCAGTTCGCGCAATTGCTTTTCGTCGACTTCCGACGGCGCCTGTGTCAACAGACACTGCGCACGCTGGGTCTTCGGGAAGGCGATCACGTCGCGGATCGATTCGGCGCCGGTCATCATCGTGACGATGCGGTCGAGGCCGAATGCCAGGCCACCGTGCGGCGGCGCGCCGTACTGCAGCGCGTCGAGCAGGAAGCCGAACTTGAGCTGGGCTTCTTCCGCATCGATCTTGAGCGCGCGGAAGACCTTGCTCTGCACATCGGCACGGTGGATACGGACCGAACCGCCGCCCAGTTCCCAACCGTTGAGCACCATATCGTAGGCCTTGGCGATCGCCTTGCCCGGATCGGTTTCCAGCAAGTCTTCGTGACCATCCTTGGGCGACGTGAATGGATGGTGCGCGGCGACATAGCGCTGGCCGTCTTCGTCGTATTCGAACATCGGGAAGTCGATCACCCACAGTGGCTTCCAGGTCTCTTCAAAGAGACCATTCTTCTTGCCGAAGTCGCTATGGCCGATCTTGACGCGCAATGCGCCGATCGCATCGTTGACGACCTTGGCCTTGTCGGCGCCGAAGAAGATCAGGTCGCCATCCTGCGCGCCGGTCTGCTCGATGATCTGGGCAAGCGCCGCATCATGGAGGTTCTTGACGATAGGCGACTGCAAGCCGTCGCGGCCCTTCGCCTTTTCGTTGACCTTGATGTAGGCGAGGCCCTTGGCGCCATAGATCGCGACGAACTGGGTATAGGCATCGATCTCGGAACGCGGCATCGCGCCGCCGCCCGGTACGCGCAGGCCGACCACGCGGCCGCCTTCCATGTTGGCGGCGCCGGAGAAGACCTTGAAGTCGACATCCTTCATCACGGCTGTCAGATCGGTGAACTGCAGCTTGACGCGCATGTCGGGCTTGTCCGAACCGTAGAGGCCCATCGCTTCCGCATATTCCATGACTGGGAACGGGTTCGGCAGGTCGATATCGAGCGCATTCTTGAACACGCCGCGGATCATGCCTTCGAACATGTCGCGGATTTCCTGCTCGTTCATGAACGAGGTTTCGCAGTCGATCTGCGTGAATTCCGGCTGACGGTCGGCGCGCAGGTCTTCGTCGCGGAAGCACTTGGTGATCTGGTAGTAGCGGTCAAAGTTGGCAACCATCAGCAACTGCTTGAACAGCTGCGGCGACTGCGGCAGCGCGAAGAAGTTGCCGGCGTTGACACGCGACGGCACCAGGTAGTCGCGCGCGCCTTCCGGCGTCGATTTGGTCAGCATCGGTGTTTCGATATCGATGAAGCCGTTCGCATCGAGGAACTTGCGCACTTCCATCGTGACCTTGTAACGCAGGCGCAGGTTGTTCTGCATCTGCGGGCGGCGCAGATCGAGCACGCGGTGTGTCAGTCGGGTGGTCTCGGACAGGTTGTCGTCGTCCAGCTGGAACGGCGGCGTGACCGATGCGTTCAACACTTCGAGCTGATGCGCCAGCACTTCGATCTTGCCCGACTTCAGGTTGGCATTGGTCGTGCCTTCCGGACGGTTGCGGACCAGGCCGGTGATGCGTACGCAAAATTCATTGCGTACCGCTTCAGCGGTTTTGAATACATCGGCGCGATCCGGGTCGCAGACGACTTGCACCAAGCCTTCACGGTCGCGCAAGTCGATGAAGATGACACCACCGTGGTCGCGGCGACGATGCACCCAGCCGCACAGGCTGACGGTTTGGCCGAGCAGCTCTTCGGTGGTGAGGCCGCAGTAATGGGTTCGCATAGACATATTCAGTTTCCAGTTTCGGTTTCTTGGGATTGACCCCGGTGCCTGCGCAGGCACAAGTCGAGGTCCCGGGATAAACAGTTCGGTTTCAGATTTGAGGCGGCACGGCCTTCAGGTTCTTGGAGGCGGCGACCACATACTCCGGCGACACCACACCCATGGAGACAATGTATTTCAGCGCTTCATCGACCGTCATGTCGAGTTCGATTGCATCCGACCGCGGCATCATGAGAAAAAATCCGGAAGTCGGGTTCGGCGTGGTCGGCACATAAACGCTGATGTAATCGCCGACCAGATGATTCTTCACATCGCCGCCCGGCACGCCGGTCAGGAACGCAATGGTCCATGAACCCTGGCGCGGGTATTGCACCAGCATCGCCTTGCGAAACGCATTGCCGGATGAGGAAAACAGCGTATCCGAAACCTGTTTGACGCTGGAATAGATCGAGCTGACGATGGGAATCCGGGTCAGCAACAATTCCCAGGCGTACACCAGCCTCTTGCCAATAAAGTTCCGGGTCAGCAAACCCGTGACAAAAATGATCAGCACCGTCAGGACCGCGCCCGCACCCGGCAGGTTATAGCCAAACAATACCGCCGGCCGCCACCGCTCCGGCAGCAGCAGCAGCGACTGATCCATGGTAGTGATGATCAGGTTCAGCACCCACAGCGTAATGGCGAGAGGAACAAGAATCAGCAGGCCGGTGACGAAATATTTGCGCATGGTTTCCTTCAGCGTAAGGCGAGGTCAGACGCCCTGCTGGCGATTAGGTAGCTGTGGTCGATGTCGTACTCGCTGCGGGCGCAGCAGCGCTGGAATCGGAGTTGGAAGTGGCCGCCGGCTTGTCGGCCGCTGCTGTCGCATTGCTTGCCGGTGCCGACGTCCCGCCGCTGCCGTTACGGAAATCGGTCACATACCAGCCGGTACCCTTGAGCTGGAAACCGGCGGCGGTCAATTGTTTTTTGAATGTGCTTTTCCCGCACGTTGGGCAATCCGACAAGGGTGCGTCGGATATTTTTTGCAATACATCTTTGTTGAAGCCGCAAGATTCGCAGCGATAAGCATAAATTGGCATGGGATGCGCCCGCAAAAATCGTCCAAAACCCTGAATTATAAAGGTTTTGCCGGAGAGTTTGCGGACAGATTTATGGCCGGCACGGCGGCCCGATGCGGGTTGCAGATCAATCAACCCAGACCGGCCGCCGCCTGCGAAGCAAGTTTTTTACAGCGGCGGATCAGTGCGGATCAGTGCGACACCGCGGCGGGGCGCCCCAGCACCTGCGGCGCCAGCGAACCGGCAATCATGCCGCCAAAACTGACCAGCAAGCCGACCAGTTGCGGCGGCCAGATCGATTCACCGCCGAAATTCTCCATCAGCAGCCAGGTTGCCAGGCCGCCAATGACGGCCAGCAGTGCGCCTTGCGTATTGGCACGCTTCCAATACAGTCCCATGACCAGCGGAACAAAGGCCGAGACCAGCGTCACCTTGTAAGCGTTGCCGACCATGTCATAGATCGACGTGCCTTGCGACATCAAGGCGAAGATAGTGACCGCCACCGCGAAACAGACCACGACAACACGCGTGGCAAACAGCAATTGCTTGTCATCCATCGGATACAGTTCGCGGATGACGTTCCCGGTCAGCGTGATGCTGGGCGCGAGCAAGGTGCCGCTGGCGGTCGACATGATCGCCGACAGCAAGGCGCCGAAGAACATGACCTGCGCAAACAGCGGCGTATTGTTCAGGATCAGGGTCGGCAAAATCATTTGCGCATCCTTGTCCAGCAGGGTTTGGACCATCTTGGGATCGATCAGCGATGCCGAATAGGCCAGGAACATCGGGATGAAGGCAAACATGAAATACAGCGAACCGCCGGCGATCGAACCTGCCGCGCCGGTGTTTTCATTCTTGGCCGACATCACGCGCTGAAACACGTCCTGCTGCGGGATCGAACCGAACATCATCGTGACCCAGGCCCCGATGAAGGCGAGTACATCCTTGGAAGTCAATGCGGGCGCGAACTCGAACTTCCCGGCCGCAGCCGCATGGTCAATCACCTTTCCGGCACCACCGGCAAGGTCGGACACCACGAATGCAATATAGACCAGACCGGCGACGATGATGATCATCTGGAAAAGGTCGGTCATCGCAACCGACCACATGCCGCCGAACAGCGTATACAACAGGACGATACCCGCGCCGATCAGCATGCCCGCTGGAACAGAGATCGCGTCTTGCGACAGGATATTGAATACCAGGCCGAGCGCGGTGATTTGCGCCGAGACCCAGCCAAGGTAGGAAATCACGATGCACAGCGAGACGATGACTTCGACCGTACGGCTGTAGCGCTGGCGGTAATAATCGCCAATGGTCAGCAGGTTCATCCGGTACAGCTTGCGGGCAAAGAACAGGCCGACCAGGATCAGGCACATCGACGATCCGAACGGATCCTCGACCACGCCGCCCAGACCATCCTCCAGAAACTTGGCGGGAATGCCGAGCACGGTTTCGGAACCGAACCAGGTGGCGAACACGGTTGCAATCACGACATACAGTGGCAGCGAACGCCCGGCGACCGCGTAATCACTCGCATTCTTGACGCGCGTGGCTGCGTACAAGCCAATGGCAATCGATGCCACCAGATAAAGGATGACGAATCCGACCAAAGTGCTCATTCAGGTTCCTTGGGAAAATTTGTCGCGATTATAGCCGCAAACATTTTCGGAAACGACAAAATCCGTGGTCACCGGAAAAAAGCCCTCAGCCCGCTTTGCGTTGCCAGATTTGCCAGCGCTCCCGCCCTGCGAACACCTCGACGGAATCGCTGACCGCCTGATCGTTGATACGCTCAAAATGGGGCGAGAGCAAGGCCTCCAGTTCGCCCGCCGATGCACCAAAAGGGGGGCCTTTCGGCTTTTCATCGAAGAAGAAAAATCCTGCAAGAAGCGCACCCGGACGCAAGAGTTCGGCCCAGCGCTGCGCGATGGCTGGCCATCTGTCGCGCGGCAGCGCACACAGGAAGGCACGCTCATAAATAAGGTCGAGCGGCCGGCTGGGAGAATAACGGAAGAAATCGGCTTGCAGGATGCGGCTGGCATGCTGGGGCAACGCGCGGTGCGCTGCGGCAACGGCGGCAGCTGAAAAGTCGATTGCAGTGACATCCCAGCCGGCATCGGCAAGGCAGGCAACTTCATAACCGCTGCCGCAACCCGGGATCAGCGTATTGAGGGGCTGCGGCGAGGCTGCGACAAACGCGCGCAGAGCTTCGGGCACACCGGCCCGGTCCCAGGGCGTGAAGTCTTTTTCAAAGCGCTCGGACCAGAATTCCGGCGTCTGCGGATCGCGACTATTGAAATCCTGCGCCATGGTGCTACCACCAGTGAAGAATCTGATACCAGCGCAACATCAGTTGCACGATCAGGATGCCGCCTGCGAGTCCGCCACCGAAATAGATCGCTATGCCAAGCAGCATGTTGGTGCGCCGCTGTTCGGCGATCAGTTGCTTCAGCAAATCTGCATTGACCGCCGGTTCTTCGGATTTCGCGGTCAATGCCTGGTGCAATAGGCGCGGCAATTGCGGAATCATCTTGTTATAGTGCGGCACCTCTTCCTTGAAGCGGGCGAGCATGCCGCGCCAGCCTATCTGTTCCTGCATCCAGCGTTCCAGATACGGCTTGGCCGTCTTCCACAGGTCAAGGTCGGGATCGAGCTGGCGGCCCAGGCCTTCGATATTGAGCAGGGTCTTTTGCAGCAGCACCAATTGCGGTTGCACTTCCACATTGAAGCGGCGCGAGGTCTGGAACAGGCGCAGCAAGACCTGACCGAACGAGATGTCGCGCAGCGGCCTGTCGAAGATCGGTTCGCAACAGGCACGCACCGCCGCTTCCAATTCATCGACCCGGGTTTCCTTGGGCGCCCAGCCCGATTCGATATGGGCTTCGGCGACCCGCTTGTAATCACGCCGGAAAAAGGCGAGGAAATTTTGCGACAGGTAATCCTTGTCGAAGTCGGTCAGCGTGCCGACGATGCCGAAATCGAGTGCGATATAGCGGCCGAAGGTTTTCGGATCGACCGATACCAGGATATTCCCCGGATGCATGTCGGCATGGAAGAAACCGTCGCGGAATACCTGCGTAAAAAAGATCTCGACGCCGTCGCGCGAGAGCTTTTTCATGTCCACGCCTTCAGCCACCAAGCGGTCGATCTGCGAAATCGGTATGCCGTGCATGCGCTCCATCACGATCACCGATGTTGAGCAATAGTCCCAGAGCATTTCCGGCACCATCAACAGATCGGACCGGGTGAAGTTACGCCGCAACTGGCTGGCGTTGGCTGCCTCGCGCATGAGGTCCAGCTCATCGTGCAGATACTTGTCGAATTCGCCAACCACCTGCCTGGGCTTGAGCCGGCGGCCATCGGCCCACAGCTTTTCGACCCAGCCGGCGGCGATGCCCATCAGGGCGACGTCTTCATCGATAGAGCGCTTCATGCCTGGCCGCAACACTTTCACCGCGACCTGGGTCCCGTCCTTGAGCGTTGCGAAATGGACTTGAGCGATCGATGCCGATGCGACCGGAACCCGTTCAAAGCTGGCAAACAGCTGGTCGGGGTGCGCACCGAGCGATTTGCGGATCTGCGCAATCGCGAGATCGGAATCAAACGGCGGCACGCGGTCCTGCAGCTTGGCGAGTTCATCGGCAATATCCGGCGGCATCAGGTCGCGCCGCGTCGACAAGACTTGGCCGAACTTGACAAAGATGGGACCCAGCTCTTCCAGCGCGCGCCGCAGCCGCACGCCGCGCGGCGTCGATATGTCGCGCCAGAAAAAGAAGGTGTCGATCAGCCTGGCGATGCGGGGACTTGCCAGTCCCGACATGGCAATGTTGTCGAGCCCATATTTGATCGCGACACGGGCAATCTTGTACAGCCGCAGTACCTTGAAAAACATCTAGCGGCTTCCCTTCAAGCGATCGATGCGTTTGGCGAGACGTTCCACGTCGTCGCGCAATCTTGTGACTTCACCGGAAAACTCGCCGACCTGACGAGGGCGCACCAGTAGCGGATTCTCTTCAAGAAAATATTCCGCCAGGTTTTCCACAAATTTTTGTTGTGTGGCTTTCGCTGTCTGGGCAATGGCCTGGACGCCGGATACCAGGCGCACCGCTGCTGCATCGCCGAAAACGCGTCCCAAGTCTTCCTCGGCTTCCCATCGCAGCGATTCGCTGAGCTGCGAAACGGTATTGGCAAAGTCGGCGTCGCCTTCAATCTGCACATAGGAAAACGCATGCTTCCGGTTTTGCACAATCAGGGGCAGATCGGACAGCTTGGCCCGTATCGTGACGTTGGCAACGTCGTGGCTTTCGGCGGCCTGCACCATTCCATCGGAAGCGACTTTCAGCCGGATCGCAGCGACACCGGCATCGAACATCGCCACCTTGCCTGCGTGCCGCGCAAGTTTTTCACGTGCCCAGGATTCGCTGGCAAGCAGGTGATTGATAGCTGAGGAAATGGGAGTACGAATCATGGTCGCAAAATAAAACCGCCCGTGGCCATCCACGGGCGGTTTGCAGTTTACCAGTTTGCCGGGAGGTATTTAGGCAACACCAGACAATTGTTGAATTCCGGCAAGTAACCAGCCGCCTTGGCCGGATACTGGCTTGGTCAGGTTCCAGATCTCGGCAAACTGTTCAGCCGGGGCATTTTCAGATTCCTTGATCATGCCGCTGAATCGTACGCTGGCCAGGTATTCGTCACCGATCTGTTCCATCGTCAGCAAATCGGCGTCCAGCGATACCACATCAGTATGGTTGGCGGCCGGACCGCGTTCCTGCAACTGCAGGCGTAGCTCGGCAAACATTTCCGCCGTCGTGAATTCGCGGATGTCTTCGATGTCGGCCTTGTCCCAAGCCGCCTGCAGACGGATGAAGTAAGTCTTGGAATGACGCAGGAAGGACGGTGCATCGAATCCGGCCGGCAAATGCAGCGGCGCTGCGGCGCCTGCCGGTGCCTGTTGCGCCTGAAACGCGGCTGGCTGCGCATTCGGTTCGATGCGGGAGCCGATTTCCGGTGTGCGTGCGGACAGGCCGCTATCGTAGCCGCCAGCGAAAGCGGGCTTTTGCTGACTACCACCATTCCTGTTGCGGAACAGACGGACAATGAACATCACGGCCAACGCCAGCAACGCGACCATCAAGATGGTGCTGATGATGCTGGCCATGGCGCCACTCAGTCCCAAGTGCGACAGCAATGCGCCCAAGCCGAGCCCAAGCAATGCGCCGCCCAGGATATTGCGCCACGGGCTGGCCGGCTTGGCCGGCACGCCTTGCGGGGTCGCGGCCGGCGCCTGCGCGGCCTGGTTGGAATTGGCAGTCTGGCCGGAGGTCGGCGGTGTTGCCTGCTTGCTGACGCCCGAAGACTGGCGGCCGACGGAGCTGCCGCTGCCAAGGCGCTTGGCTTCCGCTTCGACCACGACGACCGACATGGCGCTGACTGCCACCATCAATGCAAGTAAAAACTTCTTCATGGCACTCTCCTAGAGTTTGACACCGGTGTGCAGGGCTGCGACCCCGGCGGTCAAATTAAAGTACTCGACACGTTCCAGGCCCGCTGCCTGCAGCATGGACTTGAGCGTTTCCTGGTCCGGGTGCATGCGGATCGATTCGGCCAGGTAGCGATAACTGTCCGAATCCTTCGCAATACGCTGCCCCAGCCAGGGCAAGACGGAAAATGAATACAGGTCGTACGGTTTTTTCAGCGCTTCGTGCACCTTGGAAAATTCCAGCACCAGCAGCTTGCCGCCGGGTTTCAGGACGCGTTGCATCTCTGCTAGCGCGGCGTCCTTGTGCGTCATGTTGCGCAAGCCGAAAGCCACGCTGACCCGGTCAAAATAATTGCTCGGAAATGGCAGCTTTTCCGCATCACATAATAAGATGGGGACGGGTAAGCCCTTGTTCAACAGGCGGTCGCGCCCTACTCTCAGCATCGATTCATTGATGTCGGTCAGCCAGACTTCGCCGCTCGGTCCCGCCTGGCGCGCAAAGGCTTTCGACAGATCGCCTGTGCCGCCCGCGATATCCAGCACCTTGAAGCCGGGCCGCACGCCGGCCTGGGCAATCGTGAAGGCTTTCCAGAGTCGATGCAGGCCGCCCGACATCAAGTCATTCATTACGTCGTACTTTGCCGCGACGGAATGAAAGACTTCGGCGACTTTGTGCACCTTCTCGTCTTCAGATACGGTCTGATAACCGAAATGCGTGGTATTGGTCATGGCGTCAGGCAATTTGGTCCAGCGCGCATTATACAAGTGCAGACAGGCGCGGCTTTCAAGCGTTCCATACGGAGAAAATTTTGCACGCAGCGCAATGCGGCGCGACAGCCGTCAGTGATGATGACCGCAGCCATGGCCGCCGGCATCGGTCACCATCGGCGCATCGCGTCCGCTTTCACGCATGAAACCTGCCGCTTCCAGGCGCGCCAAGTACTCTTCCCACAACTGGGACTGGTTGGCGCCCAACCAGTATAGATAATCCCAAGAATAAATCCCGGAATTGTGACTGTCGGAAAAATGCGGCTGCACCGCATAGTTGCCGACCGGTTCCATTGCAGTGATCTGCACATCGCGCTTGCCGGTCTGCAACACTTCCTGCCCGGCGCCGTGGCCTCTTACTTCCGCCGACGGCGAATAAACACGCAGGAATTCGAACGGCAGCGAAAACGCTTCGCCGGAATCGAAAGCGATTTCCAGCACGCGCGACTGGCTGCGCACGGTCAGGGAAGTCGGGGAAGGTGTTGCTTGTTTCGGTTCGGCCATGGGGAGTCGGGATCAGGTTGAAAGCCGTCGCGGCCGGAGCAGCCGCGCAGGAGCTACAGCAACGATTCTTCAAAACGGTCAAGCAAGGCCTCGCGCAAGCGCGGCACCAACGCACGGCGCTTCGCAAGATCGGCAGAAATCGGAGTGCGCTTGACCTCGCCCCAGATCGGATTCGGGAAATGCGCATCATCCTCATAGCGCGGAATGATATGCCAGTGCAGATGCGGCACCACATTGCCCAAGCTCGCGACATTGATCTTGTGCGGATGCATGGTTTCGCGCACCGCCTCTTCGACCTGCCATATCGCCGCGATCAGTATTGCCCGTTCGGCTGATGGCAGGTCCGTCATCTCGGCCACATGCGCATTCCAGATCACGCGGCAAAAACCGGGGTAGCGCTCGTCATCGACCAGGACGATGCGGTAATTGTCATCCCGGTAGATGACTTCGCCACCGGGATGCATGCATAGTTCACACGCTTCTTTGGCCATCGGTTCCCTATCCCAAGGTACAAAACTTACACGAGAACGCGTTCGATTCCGCCATTGTTTGCACGCGCAACGTACTCGGGCATCCAGTTTTCGCCAAGCAGATGCTTGGCCATCTCGACCACGATGTAGTCCGCGCTGGTGCCGGAATCTTCATTGTAGCGGTTCAAGCCTTGCAGGCAAGACGGGCAGGAAGTAAGGATCTTGACCTCGCCGCCGAATCCGTCGTCACGCAGCTTGTCGGCGCCCTGGCGCATTTCGACTTCCTTGCGGAAGCGGACTTGCGTGGAAATGTCAGGGCGGCTGACCGCAAAGGTGCCGGATTCGCCGCAACAACGGTCGTTCTTTTCAACCTTGGTGCCGTCATCGGTGGTGATCAGCGCATTGACGGTTTTCAGCGGATCCTGCTGCTTCATCGGCGTATGGCAAGGATCGTGGTACATGTAGCGGGTACCCGAGACACCTTCCAGCTTCACGTTCTTTTCGAGCAGATATTCGTGGATGTCGATGATGCGGCAACCGGGGAAAATCTTGTCGAATTCATAGCCTTGCAGCTGATCGTAGCAGGTACCGCACGACACGACGACGGTCTTGATATCGAGGTAGTTCAGTGTGTTGGCGACACGATGGAACAGCACGCGGTTATCGGTAATCATCTTTTCCGCCTTGTCGTACTGTCCGGCGCCGCGCTGCGGATAACCGCAGCACAGATAACCCGGCGGCAGCACGGTTTGCACACCGACATGCCACAGCATCGCTTGGGTCGCGAGGCCGACTTGCGAGAACAGGCGCTCCGAACCGCAGCCCGGGAAGTAAAACACCGCTTCCGTATCGGCCGTGGTCTTCATCGGATCGCGAATGATGGGTACGACCTTATCGTCCTCGATGTCGAGCAGAGCCCTTGCGGTTTTCTTGGGCAGATTGCCCGGCATTTTCTTGTTGATGAAGTGAATCACCTGCTCTTTGACCGGCGGCTTGCCATGCGTGGCCGGTGGCGCCTTGGTCTGCTTCTTCGCAAACTTTTTCAGCACGTCGTTGGCCATGCGTTGCGCCTTGTAACCGAGACCGGTCATCGCCGCGCGTGTCGCGTTAATGGTGGCCGGATCGGTGGCATTCAGGAAGAACATCGCGGCAGCCGTGCCGGGATTGAACGACTTCTTGTCCATCTTGCGCAGCAGGTTGCGCATGTTCATCGAGACATCGCCGAAATCGATATCGACCGGGCATGGCTTTTCGCACTTGTGGCAGACCGTGCAGTGATCGGCGACATCCTCGAACTCTTCCCAATGCTTGATCGATACGCCGCGCCGGGTCTGCTCTTCGTACAGGAAAGCCTCGACCAGCAGGGAAGTCGCAAGAATCTTGTTGCGCGGCGAGTACAGCAGATTCGCGCGCGGCACATGGGTCGAGCACACCGGTTTGCACTTGCCGCAGCGCAGGCAATCCTTGACGCTGTTGGCGATCGCGCCGATATCGCTCTGCTGCATGATCAGCGATTCGTGGCCCATCAGGCCGAATGACGGCGTGTAGGCATTGCGCAAGTCCGCATGCATGTCCGGCAGATTGAGCAGCTTGCCCTTGTTGAAGCGTCCTTCCGGATCGACGCGCAACTTGTAGTCGCGGAAATCCTGGATCTCTTCTTCGGTCAGGAATTCCAGCTTGGTAATGCCGATCCCGTGTTCACCCGAAATTACGCCATTGAGCGAACGCGCCAGTACCATGATGCGTTCAACCGCGGCATGCGCATCCTGCAGCATTTCGTAATGGTCGGAATTGACCGGGATATTGGTATGCACATTGCCATCGCCCGCGTGCATGTGCAGCGCGACGAAGACACGTCCGCGCAGCACGCGCTTGTGGATCGCAGTGCACTCGTCGAGGATAAGCTTGAATGCGCCGCCGTTGAAGATCTGGCGCAGCTGCGCGCGGATTTCGGCCTTCCATGACACGCGGATGGTGCGGTCCTGCACGACATCAAACACCGTCGCCTTGGGCTGGCGTTGCAGCCGCTCATCGATCCACGTCATGGAGACGCCCAGCGCCGCCAGTTCGTCATGTGCCTGGCGCAGCGGCTTGTCCAGATTGGCAAGCAGGTAGGCCCAGCGCGCACGGGTGGTTTCGATCAGTTCGCGTGCCTGGGCGACACGTTCGCCCAGCAATTCGGAGGCGGGAATGTCGTTGGCGTCCGCATCTTCGCTCTTGCCCAGTGGCAGATGATTCGATGCAAAGAAGCCGCGCAGATCCGCAAGCAGTTGCAGCTTGTTGTGGATCGACAGTTCGATATTGATATGCTCGATGCCGTCGGTATACTCGCCCATGCGGTTGAGCGGAATGACGACGTCTTCGTTGATCTTGAACGCATTGGTATGCTTGGCGATCGCGGCGGTACGCGCACGGTCGAGCCAGAATTTCTTGCGCGTTTCCGGGCTGACCGCAACGAAGCCTTCACCGACACGGGTATTTGCGATACGGACAACTTCCGATGCCGCGCGGGCAACCGCTTCCTCGTCATCGCCGACGATGTCGCCGAACAGCGCCATCTTCGGCAGCACGCCGCGCTTGGACTTGGTCGCATAGCCGACCGCGCGCAGGTAGCGCTCGTCGAGATGTTCAAGGCCGGCCAGAATCGCGCCGCCCTTTCTGGTTTCCGCATCGAGGAAATCCTTGATTTCCACGATCGATGGAATGGCATCGCGCGCCTGGCCGAAAAATTCGAGACAGACGGTACGCGTATGCTTAGGCATCTTGTGCAGGATCCAGCGCGCCGACGTAATCAGGCCGTCGCAGCCTTCCTTTTGCACGCCGGGCAGACCGGCCAGGAACTTGTCGGTGACATCCTTGCCCAGGCCTTCCTTGCGGAAGCGGCGACCTTCGATTTCCAGATACTCGGTCTTGAATGGGGCATTGGTCTTGCCGCGTTCGCCCGGATGGGTCCATTCGAGCTTGAAGCGGGCGACCGGAGCGTCATGAATCTTGCCGAGATTGTGGTCGATGCGCGTGACTTCCAGCCAGTCGCCGTTCGGGTCGACCATGCGCCAGCTGGCGAGATTATCGAGCGCGGTGCCCCACAGCACGGCTTTCTTGCCGCCGGCATTCATCGCGACATTGCCGCCAATGCAGGATGCTTCCGCCGAAGTGGGGTCGACAGCGAAGACGAAGCCGGCTTTTTCCGCCGCGTCGGACACGCGCTTGGTGACGACGCCGGCGCCGGAATAGATTGTTGCGTAGGGCCTGTCGACGCCGGGCAGCATCGTCATTTCAACCGCCCCCAGGTCTTCCAGCTTTTCGGTGTTGATCACGGCCGACATCGGCGTCAGCGGGATCGCGCCGCCGGTATAGCCAGTGCCGCCGCCACGCGGAATGATGGTCAGGCCGAGTTCAATACAGGCCTTCACCAAGCCGGCCATTTCATCTTCGGTATCGGGCGTCAGCACGACGAAAGGATATTCGACGCGCCAGTCGGTCGCATCGGTGACGTGCGACACGCGCGACAAGCCATCGAACTTGATATTGTCCTTGGCGGTATAGCGCCCGAGTACCTTGGTCGCGCGCTTGCGCAAATCGTACATCTGGCGGAATTCTTCACCGAAATCGGTTACCGCCTTGCGCGCTGCCCTCAGCAAGACTTCGACATTGGCGCTGCGATGACGTGCATGCGCGTCGCCGGCATCGGCCAGGTCGGTGGTCAGACGCCTCTTTTCGACTTCGGTCAGGCGGTGGTTGAGCGCGTCGATCAGATCCTGGCGACGCTTCGGATTGTCGAGCAAGTCATCCTGAAGGTAGGGATTGCGCCGTACCACCCAGACGTCTCCGAGGACTTCGTACAACATGCGCGCGGACCGGCCGGTCTGGCGCTCGCTGCGCAATTCATCGAGGATCCGCCACGATTCTTCGCCGAGCAGGCGGATCACGATTTCGCGATCGGAAAACGAGGTGTAGTTATAGGGAATTTCGCGCAGGCGGGCGGGAGCGGCCGCACCGGGCGTTTCGGAAAGCAGAGCTTGGATTTGTGCTGGGGCGTTCATCAGGAAGTATCGGACTGACCCTTAAAGGAGCATTTTAGCTTATTGCAATGCAGCGGTCGGTAACAGCCCTACTCTGCGTGCGCCTAAACGGCTGAAAAGCCTCGAAACATTTGGTCAATCCGGCAAAAAGATGGGGTTATTGCAACTAATTCAGAATAGATTGCCAAGTTCTTGCCAGAATCCGTCCGGTATGTACAACAAAGCGGATGTCATTGTCAGATAGCGCAGGAATTTGCCGATGGACATGAACAGTACGGATTGCCAGAATGGCATCCTGAGCCAACCGGCCAGCGCGCACAAAGGATCGCCCACGCCGGGCAGCCAGGATAGCAGCAGCGTTTTGGGTCCGAAGCGCTGCATCCACCTGAACCAGCGTCCTTCCGCCTTGTCGGTGAAGGTTTGCTTGGCGCCGTAGCCGATCAGGTAGTCGATGACCCCTCCGAGCGTATTGCCGATCGTCGCAACCAGAATGACCGGCCAGAAAAGCGCCGCATTGGCCTTGGCGACAGCGAACACGGCCGGTTCGGAACCGAGCGGCAGCAGCGTTGCGGACAATACGCTGATGATAAAGACGGAGCTCAGTCCGACATCGGGAATGGCAAGAACATTAAGTAGCCAGCGAACAGTGGATTCGATCATCGGTTGGGCGTCAGGCGCGCATCGGGCGCATAGCGGGTATGCATGCAGATGAAGAGTTGTATAAGGGCGTCCATTATAATGGCGGGTTCACACGCCGCATTGGGGGGCGTGCCGCAGACCGAAGCCTATGACTACCGACTACCTACAAAAAATCCTGACCGCTCGCGTCTACGACGTCGCCGTCGAGTCGCCACTGGAGTACGCGCCCACCCTGTCGGCGCGCATGGACAACAGCATCTACTTCAAGCGGGAAGACATTCAAAGCGTATTCAGCTTCAAGCTGCGTGGCGCTTACAACAAGATGGCGCACCTGACGCCGGCACAACTGAAGCGCGGCGTCATTTGTGCATCGGCCGGCAACCATGCGCAAGGCGTTGCCTTGTCCGCCGCCAAGCTGGGATGCCGCGCCGTGATCGTGATGCCGACGACGACCCCGCCGGTCAAGATCGAAGCAGTGCGCGCGCGCGGCGGCGAAGTGGTGCTGCATGGCGAGTCCTATACCGATGCCTACAACCATGCGCTGACGCTCGAAAAGAAGCAAAAGCTGACTTTCGTCCATCCATTCGATGACCCCTACGTCATTGCCGGCCAGGGCACCATCGCCATGGAAATCCTGCGCCAGCATACCGGCCCGATCCATGCGATCTTCGTCGCTATCGGCGGCGGCGGACTGATTTCCGGCGTGGCATCCTACATCAAGGCGGTGCGCCCCGAAATCAAGATCATCGGCGTACAGACTGTCGATTCCGATGCGATGGCGCGCAGCATCAAGGCCGGGCGGCGCGTGACGCTGCCCGACGTCGGCTTGTTTGCGGATGGCACCGCGGTCAGGCTGGTCGGCGAAGAGACTTTCCGCATTACCAAAAAGCTCGTGGACGAGATCATCCTCGTCGACACCGATGCGGTGTGCGCGGCGATCAAGGATGTATTCCAGGATACGCGCAGCATCCTTGAACCGTCGGGAGCGCTTGCGGTGGCAGGCGCCAAGGAATACATCGAACGTTCCAGAGCAACCAAGAAGCCGATCAGCGGTGAAACCCTGGTCACCGTTGCCTGCGGCGCCAACATGAATTTCGATCGTCTGCGCTTCGTGGCCGAACGTGCCGAAGTCGGCGAAGCGCGCGAAGCGGTATTTGCGGTCACCATTCCCGAGGAGCGCGGCAGCTTCAAGCGCTTTTGCTCCTTGGTCGGGCCGCGCAATGTAACCGAATTCGTCTATCGCATCAGCGATGAAAAGGAGGCGCATGTCTTTGTCGGCATGACGATTTCCAGCCGCGACGAGCCCAACCAGATCACGAAGAACTTTGAAAAGCACGGATTCAAGACCCTGGACCTGACGCATGACGAACTGGCAAAGCTGCACGTGCGCCATCTGGTCGGCGGCAAGAGCGCGCTGGCACATGACGAACTGTTGTACCGCTTTGAATTCCCCGAGCGGCCGGGCGCGCTGATGCGCTTCCTCGACAGCATGGCGCCGAACTGGAATATCAGCCTGTTCCATTACCGCAATCAGGGCGGCGATGTCGGCCGCATCCTGGTCGGCCTTCAGGTGCCGAAAAAGGAAATGAAGATGTTCCGTCAATTCCTTGCAAGCCTGGGCTACCGCTACTGGGACGAAACCCAGAATCCGGTATACAAGCTGTTTCTGTAAGGCCGAACCGGCGGCGCATCGGCATGTCGAAAGACTGATGCGCCTGCGCCCCAACATTGTCACGATTTCATGATGAGTACATCCAATCTTCCGGAAGCTTCCCCGCTTGGCAAGCCGACGGCATACCAGACCCAATACGCACCTTCCCTGCTCTTTCCGATTGCGCGCCAGCAGAAACGCGAAGAAATCGGCATCAGCGGGACGCTGCCGTTTTTCGGCATGGATATCTGGAATGCATACGAACTGTCCTGGCTTAACTTGCGCGGCAAGCCGCAGGTAGCGATTGCGAGCTTCATGGTGCCATCGGATTCGCCGAATATCATCGAATCGAAGTCGCTGAAGCTTTACCTGAATTCGTTCAACCAGACCAGGGTCGCCAGTGCCGAAGCGTTGACCGAGATGCTGCGTACCGATTTGTCCGACGGCTTCGGTGCGCCGGTACAGGTGCGTCTGAGCTTGCCGGATGATTTTTCAAAACAGGAAATGGGTGAACTTGAAGGTTTGCTGCTGGACCGGCTTGATATTGAAGTGAACGCCTACACGCCGGACACCTCGCTGTTAAAGGCCAATACTGAAGAAGCCGTTGTCGAAGAGAGCCTGGTATCGCACTTGCTCAAATCGAATTGCCTGGTCACCGGGCAGCCCGACTGGGGCAGCGTCCAGATTCACTATGTCGGTCCGCAAATCGACCAGGAAGGTTTGTTACGCTATCTGATCGGCTTTCGCGAACACAATGAATTTCATGAGCAATGCGTAGAACGTATCTTCATGGATATTCTGCGCAATTGCCATCCACAAAAACTTGCTGTCTATGCACGTTATACGCGCCGCGGCGGACTTGATATCAACCCGTGGCGAAGCAATTTCACAACGGGACAAAGGCCGTCGAACCGACGCAATGCACGCCAATAAGACAAGGTAAGCATCCAGTAAGCAGGGGCGCTTAGAATGCGATGCATGCGGGAAACTTATTTTGCTTTTTGCCGTCAACAGCAAAGGGCAGTAAGCAGTAAATGGACTGTGCAAAGCGGGAAGCGTAATAATCGTTGACATATACCATATCTACGCTCTGCTTCCCGTCAATAAGGTTTCCCTATTCCATCTTATGCTTTAGTTGCGCATCCGGAAAACAGGCCTATAATGCGTCTCGATTGCTTAATTTGTGCGTTGCATCATACGATCGCGTAACATGACCAACCTTGCCAAAATCCTGTCGGCGAATAATGTTGTTCTTGATCTGGAAGTCTCCAGCAAGAAGCGTGCATTCGAACAGGCTGGATTAATTTTTGAAAACAACTGCGGAATCGCCCGCTCGGTTGTGTCGGATAACCTGTTCGCGCGCGAACGTCTCGGGTCGACTGGACTCGGTCATGGCGTTGCGGTACCGCACGGACGCATCAAGGGTTTAAAAGCGCCACTGGCCGCCTTTGTCCGATTGAAGGAACCTATTCCCTTCGAATCGCCGGATAGCCAACCCGTCAGCCTTTTGGTATTTCTGCTGATTCCCGATCATGTCACGCAACAGCATCTGGAAATTCTGTCCGAAGTGGCAGAGATGTTTTCCGACGAGGCGTTTCGCCAGTTGCTCGCTACCGATCCGGATGCCGCATCGGTACACGCCCGCATTCTTGCCTGGCAACCTAGCGTGCATGCCTGATCACCGACTTCAATGCCTGCTTCCACGCACCTGACAATCCAGCAATTGTTCGACGACACCCGGGAAGCTTTGCAGCTCGGGTGGTTTGCCGGCTTTCCCGGTGGCGAAAGACGCATCTCCGGTGATGCCACCTCGGCCGCCGACCAGGTAGGCCACCTGAACCTGATCCACCCTGGACGCCTGCAGGTATTCGGCCATCAGGAAATTCAGTATTACAGCAAGCTGTCTCCCGCATCGCGCAAATACCAGACCGAGGAATTGGTTGTGGGCGAGCCTCCGGCCTTCATCATTGCCCAAGGCCTGGAAACGCCGCCTTATATCCTCGCGATCTGCGACGAAAAAAATATCCCCCTGTTCTCGACGCCGCTGCCAGCCGCGCAAGTCATCGACTATTTGCGTGTTTATCTGTCGAAGGAATTGGCACAGCGCATCACCATGCATGGTGTGTTCATGGACGTGCTTGGTGTTGGCGTTTTGATCACCGGCGAATCGGGCCTCGGCAAGAGCGAACTCGGACTGGAACTGATTTCACGCAATCATGGCCTGGTAGCTGACGATGCAGTAGAGTTCGCCCGCATTGCGCCCAATATGATTGAAGGGCGTTGCCCGCCCTTGCTGCAGAACCTGCTGGAAGTACGCGGGCTGGGCTTGCTCGATATCAAGACCATTTTTGGTGAAACCGCAGTGCGCCGCAAAATGCGTCTCAAGCTGATCGTCCATTTGGTGCGTCGCAGCACGCTGGAAGAAAACTACGAGCGCCTGCCGCTGCATTCTCAAACCCAGGAAGTGCTTGGCTTGCCCATACGCAAAGTCATTATCCCCGTTGAGGCTGGCCGAAATCTCGCGGTGCTGCTGGAAGCGGCCGTCCGCAATACCATCTTGCAATTGCGTGGCATTGATACACTCAAAGAATTCATGGAGCGCCAGCAAAAGGCCATGGGTAACGAGTAGCGCGCGCGCAACTGCGATCGTCAGAGGCTTGCGGTATGATTCAAGTCTATGCGTATCATTCTTATTACAGGCATTTCCGGCTCGGGAAAATCGGTCGGCTTGAATGCACTCGAAGACGCCGGATATTTCTGCGTTGATAATCTGCCGCCAAAGCTGCTGCGCCATCTCGTTGAAATCCGTCTCGAGGAAAACGGCGACACGCTGGCCGTTGCCATGGACGCGCGCAGTGCGGATTCCCTGGCCGGCCTGCCGGACGATATCAGCCTGCTCAAGGAAGAAGGCCACGATGTCAAGGTATTGTTTCTTACGGCAAAAACCGAATCGCTGATTACGCGCTTTTCCGAAACGCGACGCAGCCATCCCCTCTCGCATCGCGTACGACCCGAACTCGGACGAGCCGGCCAGCCAACACTGACCGAGTGCATTCTGCGTGAACGCGAAATGATGTCGGCAATCGAAGGGATCGGCCATGTGATCGATACTTCAGGACTGTCGGCCAACAAACTGCGCGCCTGGATCAAGGACCTGGTGGAAACCGAACGCACGCCGCTAACGCTGTTGTTCGAATCATTTGCCTTCAAGTTTGGCGTGCCGCTGGATGCGGACCTGGTATTTGATGTGCGCGTGTTGCCCAATCCCTTTTACGATACGACCTTGCGCCCCTACACCGGGCGCGATGAACCGGTGATCGCGTTTCTCGATGCGCAGGCACACGTTGCGGAACTGCTCGCCGACATCCGCAATTTTGTCGGGAAGTGGCTACCCGCTTTCAAGAACGACAATCGCAGTTATCTGACAGTGGCCATCGGCTGCACTGGCGGACAGCATCGATCAGTCTATATGGTCGAACAGCTTGCGCGGCATTTCCGCGCGTCCGAGCGCGTGCTGCTGCGCCATCGCGAACTTAGTTAACTTCCTTTCATCGCTACCATGCCGCTGACCGATTCCTGGCTTCCGCTGTTCCCGCTGAAGACAGTCCTGTTCCCGGGCGGCGTGTTGCCGCTCAAGGTGTTTGAAACGCGCTACATCGACATGGTGCGTGATTGCATGAAACACAACACGCCGTTTGGCGTGGTCCTGATCAAGGCCGGCCAGGAAGTAGGCATGGCAGCGGAGCCGGAGGGAACAGGTTGCCTGGCCAGCATCGCCGACTGGGACATGCAGAACCTAGGCGTGATGATGTTGCGTACGGAAGGCGGCGAGCGCTTTCGCATCCTTGAAACGCGCGTGCTTTCCGATCAGCGACTCGAGGCGCGCGTCGAGATGATGGCTGCCGATCCGGTATCGCCGGTCAGCGATATCCATGTGGAGTGCGCAAAGATGCTCAAGATCGTGATCGACGACATTGATGCCAAGGGGCGCGAGGAAGAAGGCGCCAAGTTTATCAGTCCGTTCTCGCAGCCGGCCAGGCTCGACAACGCGAGCTGGGTAGCCAATCGCTGGTGCGAAATCCTCCCGATACCATTGAAAGCCCGCCAAAAACTGCTCGAACTTGACGACGCGCAGACACGCTTGTCAATTGTTCATCAATATCTGCAGCAGCACAAAATTCTCTGACCTTATTCGGCTTCTTGTGGGACCGGCATGCGATCGCGAACTGAATGACCTGTCGATGACAAGCCATTGTCCGCGCGTGTGCCATTTCCGATAAGGCGGCGCTTGCCGCCGATATCACTTCTGGCCAATCGCCGTTTTCTACCACCGGTTTGTTACTGCGCAAAATCGTGAACTTGCATTCATAGGATAAATGCAGGGTCAGCTCGCCTTTGCACCATCTCCCTGTTTAATCCGCCTACCCGGCACCACCTGGCACCATCTTGAGCGCTAACCCTATGCTATTGGATGACGCACGCGACACCATGCGGACAGAGTCCATCAACCGCAGAAAGAATACGCAACCCGTGCGTATCCCACAGATCTCGCCGATCAGCCTGATCTCGCTGCTGTACGCGCTGAGCTTGTATATTTTTTACCGACAGGGCTTCATCAGCGGTCAGACCTTCATCAGCGTCGCCGCAGTCGTCCTCGGGTTTGTCGTGCTGTTCTACAGCGTGTTCCGCCTGGGTCTGAATCTGCGCTTCGAGGAACCGAGCCTGATGTTGCCGCAGCTTGTGACCTCGCTGCTGATCATGCTGATCGTCGCTTATCTCGAACGCGCCACGCAGATTGCGCTGGTGCCGTTTATCCTGATCGCCTTTTCATTCGGTATCTTCCGCTTGTCCACGGGCTCGCTGATCGGTTTGTCTTTCGGCTGCCTTAGTTCTTATCTTGCCATTATTGTATTGCGCGGCCAGGCTGAAGGTTTTGTCGATGCGTTTCGCGCTGACCTGGTGCAATGGTGCGTGCTGGCCCTGACGCTGCCCGGCATGATCCTGGTCGGCAAGCAGATACAAAATCTGCGGCAATTGCTGCGTGCCACGCGCTATCAACTCGAACACTACGAAGAAAAATCAGCGCGCGATGAACTGACCGGCCTGTACAACAGGAGACAGCTGCAAACCGAGCTGGAGCAGGTCAAACTTCAGGCCGATACCTCATCGATACCGTTCACGATCTGCCTTATCGATATCGACCGTTTCAAGGAAATCAACGATAACAATGGACATCTCACCGGCGACACGATCCTGAAAGAGTTCGCCAAAACGGCGCGCGACAGTATCCGCGACACCGACGTGCTGGGCCGCTATGGCGGCGATGAATTCCTGCAAATTCTCCCGGACACCGATCTGAAAGGCGCAGTGATGCATGCCGAAAGGCTGCGCGTCTATGCGCATTTCCTCGACTTTCAAAAGATCCTCGCGCAGAAACACATCTCGCTGTCGATCGGCGTGGCCCAGTACCGTAATGGCGAAAAGATTACCGATCTGATTGCGCGGGCGGATGCCGCTCTGTACCAGGCCAAGCAACTGGGCCGCAATCGCGTCGAATGGGTAAGTTCCGAATAAGCTGTAGGGTGCCGTCACCTACCGCGAAAGCAGATCCGGCTCGCGAAAAACGGCAAGCAGCAGCTTTTTTACCGGTGCCGGCAAGGGTGCGTCGGCAAGCCGCGCGATCGCATACCACACATGGTTTCCCTGCCCGGCAAATGCATTTCGCTTCGTCAGGCATACCTGATACGGCAGTACATGCAGCTTGAAATGCGTGAACACGTGCGTAAACGGCTGTAGCCGTTCATACGTATCGAAAATCCCATAGGGCTCCGCTGCAGTGTAAAGCGCCGCTTCGATTTCGCCGCTTGCCAGATCGGCAGGCTCAAGTACCGAAATTTCAGGCAAGGTCAGCAACCCACCCCATATGCCGCTGTCCGGCCGCTGTTCAAGCAATACATGGTCGGCGTCCGCCACGATCATCATCGTCGTGCTTTTTTCGGGAACAGCCTTTTTCGGCTTGCGCTCCGGAAGAAGGTGAGTGCGCCCGGTGGCGCGCGCAACGCAACGATCGGCCAACGGACAGCGTTCGCAAGCGGGCCGGCTTCGTGTGCATAGCGTCGCACCCAAGTCCATCAAGCCTTGGGTATAGGATTCCACGCCGTCTTGCGGCAGCAAGGCCACTGCCCTTTTCCATAGCAGGTCTTCGACCGGCTTGGCGCCCGGATAGCCTTCAACGCCGAAGACACGGCAAAACACCCGTTTGACATTGCCATCGAGGATAGCTGCGCGCGTACCATACGCAAATGCGCTGATCGCGGCAGCGGTGGAACGGCCGATGCCCGGCAACTCCGCGAGCAGGCCAGGATCGGAAGGAAAAGCGCCGTTATATTGTTCAACCACGCGCTGTGCGCAGCGGTGCAGGTTACGGGCACGGGTGTAATAGCCGAGGCCGCTCCAGTGCGACATGACATCTTCGGACGGCGCGGCCGCAAGCGACCGCACGTCGGGAAATCGATTGAGAAAGCGCTGGTAATACGGAATCACGGCCGCGACCTGGGTCTGCTGCAGCATGATCTCGGATAGCCAGATGCGATAGGCATCCCGTGTGTTTTGCCAGGGCAGCGCATGGCGTCCATGCTGCTTTTGCCAACGGATGACCGCTTCGGAAAAACCCGGGTCGGCCAGACCCGCTGCGACGCTCTTGCCCGTACCGCCGGCAGGGGCAGAGCACGCCCCGACAACCTGCTTCATGTGATTCTGGCCTTATGCGGCGGCTTTCAATGCAGCCAGCTTTGCTTCGATGGCATCCTTGAGTTCCGCCTCGAGCTGCAGCAATGCATGTTTTTGTTGTTCGAGGTCGCCCTGCATTATTCCCAGCACTTCCAGCTTTTCTTCGAGGCTTTCGGTTGCCATATGAATTCGCTCGATCGACTGCTTGCGCTTTTTTAATTGGGACTTGTGTTCCCAGATCTGCGCTTCGAGCGGCGCCATCACGACTTTCAACCATGCCTCGACATCGCGGTTGGCCTGCAAAAAGCTTTGCTTGACCCGGGACGCGATCGAGTCGAAGAACTTGGTCATCAAAACGACTTGCGGCGTCGTCATCAGCGTCGCTGTGCCAAACTGCTTGTGATAAACGCCTTCGATCAATTCGATCTCCTTGCGGTATTTTTCAAGCGAAAACGGCATCGGAGACGACAATGCGAGTCCATGTTCGGTCGAAAACTTTCGGTACATGACGGTCATCATTTCCGTGATTTCTTCTGTCTTGCCGCCTGAAGTCGCGAGATTTTTCTGGATTTGTGCAAAGAAATCCTTCACTGCTGCGCGCAGACCGATGGAAAACTTGCTTTTTCCCATCGCATCGCGGGTACGGACGATATCTTCCTTCAGAATATCCATACCCAGGCTGGTAAACACCTCGGTCGACAAGCGGGTGAATACCGCACGCGTTCCTTGCAGCTTCAGCAGACTGCCGTCGAACTCCTTCTTTTCAAGGTCGACCCGCTTCATCATGTGTTCGATGATGTTCTGGTTCTTGCCGCGCAGGCTTTTCAGTTCCACCAACTGCTCGACCACATTACGCGAACGCGCAGACAGCAGCGCCTGTTTGGCCGCTGTCAGCTCGTTGACCTCGGTCAGCAACTGACTGCGCACGATTTGCTGTTTGCTTGGAATGAGTTCTTCGGACAGTGCCGTTTCCAGCGCCGGCAAGCGGCTCTTGGCAAGCAGTTCACTGTCGCGGTTGACTTTGCCGACCAAGCCTTTTTGTGCCGAAATCGGAAACACCTGCCGCGCATCCAGGTTCAGCGTTTGCGCTACGGTTGCGACCTGCTTGACGATCTGCTGCTCAACCTCGGCTGCCGACCGCAGCTCGTCCCACATGCTGTCGATCTTGTTCAATACCACCATGCGGGCCGGCCCGGCGCCGATATGGTCGCGCCAGACATCGATATCGCTCTTGGTGACACCGGTATCGGCAGCCAGAATGAATAGCACCGCATGCGCGTTCGGAATCAGGTTCAGCGTCAGTTCCGGTTCGGTACCGATCGCATTGAGACCAGGGGTGTCGATGATCACCAGGCCTTGCTTGAGCAAGGGATGCGGAAAATTGACGATCGCATGGCGCCATTGCGAAATCTCGACCAGGCCATCCTGATCCACCGACAGCGCCGCATCCGGGTCATCTTCCTGATACAAGCCGTAACGCTTGGCTTCGTCGATGGATACGCGCTTGGTCAGGCTGACCTGCTTGAATGCTTCCAGCATGCCTTCGCCGGAAGAAATATCGAGCGGCAGCACGGTCCAGACATGGCTCTGTTCCTTGAAATCGCTGGTCGATGCGGCTTCGGCGCGGGTCTCGATAGGCAGCAGACGGATGGAGGGCGGGAAGGTTTCGTCGTACAGTAACTCGGTCGGACACATCGTTGTGCGACCGGCCGAGGAAGGAAGAATGCGCTGGCCGTAATCGGCAAAAAAGATCGCATTGATCAGTTCGGATTTGCCGCGGGAAAATTCGGCCACGAAAGCTATTGACAGCTTGTCATCAGTGAGCCTCGTCTGCAGGCGCGAAAAACGCTGATCGCTGGCGGCATCCGCCAAGTCCGACGCGCCGACGCAGGTGCGATAGCGTTCCAGTGCAGCCAGCACGTCGTTGCGCCAGCGGCTGTATTCCTGGAACTTTTGTACGAGATTACTCACGGTTTCCCCAATTCAACTGAGTTGTATTTGCGAATCTAGCACCCGTTCTTACTTTTGACAATTTGGGCAATAAAAGGTGGAACGCTGGCCTTGCTTCAATTGCCGCACTTCGCCGCCGCAAACGCGGCAGGGTAGTCCGGCGCGATCATAGACAAAATAGCTTTGCTGGAAATAACCAGGCTGGCCATCGGCCGCCATGAAATCGCGCAGAGTGCTGCCGCCCTGCTCTATGGCGGCAGCCAGCGTTTCCCTGATTGCTGTCGCGAGCTTTTCGTAACGCGCCAATCCGATGCGGTCGGCAGCCACCTTGGGATTGATGCCGGCCTTGAACAGGCTTTCCGACGCATAGATATTTCCTACGCCGACCACAATGTCTCCAGCAAGCAACACTTGCTTGATGGCCGACCTGCGTTTGCGAGTTCCACGGTAAAGCAGTAGTGCGTTGAAGGCATCGTCCAACGGCTCTACGCCGAGTCCGCGCAGTAGTATATGTTCGTCAATCAATCCTTCGTCGTGGCCATGCCAGAGTACCGCACCAAATCGCCGCGGATCGGTCATGCGCAGCAACTGGTCGCCGACTTCGAGGTCGAAGTGATCGTGCTTCTGTGCCGGCGTCGATTGCGGCAGGATACGCAAATGCCCTGACATGCCAAGATGGACGATCAGCGTACCGTGCTCGAAGCCGATCAGCAGGTATTTTCCGCGACGGCCGGTGTTGATGATGCGGCGCCCGGCCAGAAGCTGACCGAGATTTGCCGGGAACGGCCAGCGCAAGCCGGTATGACGCAAGCTAACCCCGGTAACGATACGGCCCTCGAGATGGGGCGCAACGCCGCGCCGGGTAACCTCTACTTCGGGTAATTCAGGCATTGTGGAACGTACTCTTTGCAGAAGGACAAATTTATCTCGGAACAAGCATGATATGACTGCACTCAGTTCTGGGGCGGCAGACCTTGACCAATGCTGGCGGTTGGCCGTCTTTTCGCTTCGGCATCACCGGTGCTGATACTGCAATGCTGCACCGTTGGGCGTAGAATTAACTTTGCTTGATTAGCCGGGAATACCCTTTGAAAAACACTCTTCTTATTGTAACGCTGCCTCTTGTGTTGTCAGCCTGCGCGGCAGTCGGCCCGCAGCCAATGCCACAATCAGGCTCCGGCGCACCGGCAACCGTTACCGCCGATAACAAAACGGCTGGCAATCCAGGCGCAATTGCACGCCGCCCCGTGTCGGCATCTGCCGACCAGAAAGAAGAAGACGCGTTGCCGTCCGTGGCGTTGACCGAGGAACTCCTGTACAAGCTCCTGACCTCGGAAATCGCACTCCAGCGTGGCGACTGGCAGAGCGCATACGTCACCACACTATCCGCCGCACAGCAGACGCGCGATCCACGCCTCGCCAAGCGTGCTGCTGAAATTGCTCTCAGCGCCAAACAGGCCGACGAAGCTCTGAGCGCGGTACGTCTATGGCGCAGCCTGGCACCGAATTCCGAGGAAGCGGCTCAATACTACCTGAGCTTCGTCATCCTTAGCGACAATCTGGCGGAAGCCAAACCCATTCTCGAACAACGCATGCAGGAAGCGCGTCCGCAGACGCGCGGCCTGCTCGCTTTTCAGATGCAGCGCCTGCTGGCGCGCGCCAAGGACAAGGCTGCAGCATTCACATTGCTGGAGCAGGTGCTGGCGCCCTATCTGGACATGACAGAATCGCATCTGGCTTTGGCGCAAGGCGCCTTTGCAGCCGGCGACAATGAACGGGCAAGACGGGAAGCGCAACTGGCATTGAAGGCGAAACCGGATTCTGAAATCGCGGTACTGGCCCTGGCGCAAGTCACCCCGGACAAAGCCGAAGCCAACCGTATCATTGCAGACTTCATTGCCAAGAATCCGAAGGCACGTGAAGTGCGCCTGGCATATGCACGCACACTGGTCGAAGACAAGAAATACACTGCCGCCCGCGCGCAGTTCGAGGCACTGTTAAAAGAACAACCGCAGGATCTGACCGCGCTGTATGCGCTTGGCGTCCTGGAAGTGCAGGCCAATGAATTGCCCGCAGCGGAAAAGCACCTGACTACTTACCTCAATGTCCTGGCGGCAAACCCGGATGAAGAGCGTGATCCGTCGCAAGCCTTGCTGCTCCTTGCGCAGATTGCCGAAGAACGCAAGGACGGGGAAGCCGTGCTGAAATGGCTGTCGCAAATCGAACCCGGCGAAAATTACCTGAATGCACAGGTCAAGCGTGCGCAAGTGATCGCCAAGCGCGGCGACCTTATCGGCGCGCGCAAGGTCTTGCACGAAACTCCGGTCAATGGCGAACGCGAACAATCGCAAATGGTGCTGGCCGAAGCCCAACTGCTGCGCGATGCGAACCGTTTGCCGGATGCGCTGGATGTGCTCAAGACCGGCCTCAAGAAATTTCCCGACAATACCGACCTGCTGTATGACTACGCAATGATTGCCGAGAAGAGCAGTCAGTGGGAAGTCATGGAAACCGCGCTGCGCAAGATCATGCAGCTTGCACCGTCGAATCATCATGCCTACAACGCACTGGGCTATTCGCTGGCCGAGCGCAATATCCGGCTCGACGAGGCATATGTCCTGATAGAAAAAGCGCTCAAGCTTGCTCCCGATGATCCTTTCATCATGGATAGCATGGGATGGATTCAATTTCGGCTTGGAAAGTTGAAGGATGCCGAAGCCTCCCTGCGCCGCGCCTATGAGCTGAGACCGGACGTGGAAATCGCTGCGCATCTTGGCGAAGTGCTATGGGTAAAAGGCCAGAAAGACGATGCGCAGAAATTATGGCGCGACGCCCAGACCAAGGACCCGCAAAACGATACCCTCAAGAGCACGCTGGCCCGGCTCAACGTCAACCTATGATGCGCTGGCATATAGGGCGCCGCACAGCAGCTGCGGCGCTTTCGGTGCTGGCTGCGGGTTGCGCAAGCCTTGTGCCGCCGGCGTCGACCACCGGACCAGAGATTTCGGCGACTGTGGCAGCGCCGTTGCGCACATTCCAGGACAAGCTTGATCTGGCAGGCCGCCTGTCCGTGCGCTATCAGGGCGAACGCCGGGAAGAAGCCCTGCATGGCAGCTTTACCTGGGCGCAGTCTCCGGCACGAACAACTGTGACACTGCTTTCCCCGCTAGGTCAGACCGTCGCGGTCATCGACGTGACTGCTCAAGGCGCCAAACTGACGCAGGCCGGCCAAGCGGTGCGAACTGCATCCGATGTCGACACCCTGACGGCGGAAGCATTGGGGTGGCCGCTTCCGGTATCGGGCATGCGCCAGTGGCTGCAAGGTTTCGGCCTGGATGGATCGGGCCAGCACTTCGTTGCAACGCCTCGCAACAGTGACATCACGACGCGCGAAGGCTGGCGCATTCGCTATGCAAACTGGCAAGACGAGGCTTCGCCGCAAAGCCTTCCGCGCCGCATTGACCTCGCGCGATCCACCGAACAGGCAGGCGACGTTTCCATTCGCATCGTGATCGACACATGGCAAGAACACTGAACAACTGCCCAGCGCCGGCCAAGCTCAATCTGTTCCTGCATGTCACCGGGCGCCGCGCAGACGGCTACCATTTGCTGCAGACGGCTTTCCAGTTGCTGGATCATGGCGACATGCTGCATTTCTCCACGCGCGACGACGGCCGTATACGACGCACCACCGAAGTCGATGGCGTACCGGAGGCATCGGATCTGATCGTGCGTGCCGCTCGACTGCTGCAAGCGAAAAGCAGCACCCGTCTAGGCGCGGATATCGCCATCGACAAGCGTCTGCCCATGGGCGGCGGCTTGGGCGGCGGCTCTTCCGATGCAGCAACGACCCTCATTGTCCTCAATCATCTGTGGCAAACCGGTTTTGACCGCACCGAGCTGATGCAACTGGGACTGCAACTTGGTGCCGATGTGCCATTCTTTATTTTTGGACAAAACGCGTTTGCCGAAGGTGTAGGAGAAGCGCTGGCTCCGCTAGCCACTCCGGAGTGCTGGTATGTTGTGATCGAACCCGGCGTCGCGGCACCGACTGCCGCGATATTTTCTGATCCGGAATTGACAAGGGATACGAAACCCGTCAGAATAACGGACTTTCCTGAGGCATCCACCGGCTTCGGAAAGAACGACCTGCAAGTCGTGGCAACAAGGCTGTTTCCGCCGATTGCCGAAGCCTTGAAATGGCTGCGGCAGTTTGGAGATGCCAGGATGACCGGTTCGGGTGCATGTGTGTTCTGTGCGTTTTTTCAGGAACACGAAGCCGAGCAAGTATTGCAAGCTGTACGCAGTACCGGATCCAGGAATTGGAAAGCATGGAAAGCCAAGTCGATCGAGCGTCACCCGCTCTCGAATTTGCTAGGCTCGTAAGTCAAGAATTCGTTTGATGTTGCAGATAATGGCAATATCGAACAACCGGTTGTGTAGGGGAGTCGCCAAGTTGGTCAAGGCACCGGATTTTGATTCCGGCATTCGAAGGTTCGAATCCTTCTTCCCCTGCCATTAAAACAAAGAAGAAACTTATAAGCCGCCAGCGCAAGACGACATGTCAAAGCCTTGGCGGCTTTTCAAATTGTTAACCCGTTTATTCATCTAGGTGTCCCCATGGCGCTCGAAAACCTGATGGTCTTTACCGGCAACGCCAACCCGGAGCTGGCCGCAGGCGTGGCCAAGCAACTCGGAATCCCGCTTGGCAAGGCTGTCGTGTCGAAGTTTTCCGACGGTGAAGTAATGGTGGAAATCAACGAAAACGTTCGCGGCAAGGACGTTTTCGTATTGCAATCGACCTGCGCCCCGACCAATGACAGCCTGATGGAAATCATGCTGATGGTCGATGCACTCAAGCGCGCATCGGCAGGTCGCATCACCGCTGCCATTCCCTATTTCGGTTATGCCCGCCAAGACAGGCGCCCGCGCTCCGCGCGGGTGGCGATTTCCGCCAAGGTGATCGCCAACATGCTGCAACAGGCCGGCGTTGAGCGCGTGCTGATCATGGATCTGCATGCAGACCAGATCCAGGGTTTCTTCGACATCCCGGTCGACAATATCTATGCATCGCCGATCCTGCTGTCCGACCTGGTCGAAAAGAATTACGACGACCTGCTGGTTGTTTCTCCTGACGTAGGCGGCGTGGTGCGCGCACGCGCACTGGCCAAGCGCCTGAACTGCGACCTCGCGATCATCGACAAGCGCCGTCCGAAAGCCAATGTGTCCGAAGTCATGCACATCATCGGTGAAGTCGAAGGCCGCAACTGCGTGATCATGGACGACATGGTCGATACCGCAGGCACCTTGACCAAGGCAGCGGAAGTATTGAAAGAACGCGGCGCGAAGAAAGTGGTTGCCTACTGTACTCACGCGGTGCTGTCGGGACCGGCGATCGAACGCATTGCGACATCGCCGCTGGATGAACTGGTCGTGACCGACACGATCCCTCTGACAGCAGCAGCGCGGGCCTGCCCGAAGATCCGCCAGCTCACAGCGGCAGAATTGCTGGCAGAAACCTTCAAGCGCATCACCAAGGGTGACTCCGTCAGCTCCTTGTTCATCGATTAAGATTTACGGTTTTCCCTCTTCTCACCGAGAAGAGGTCTTTACGTCTCCTGGTCGCGGGAGACGGCAACGCAAGGCAGACACCTTGCAATTACTGGAGCTTTACCATGAAAGTTATCGCATTCCCACGCAGTGAGCAGGGGTCCGGAGCGAGCCGCCGCCTGCGCAATGCTGGCCAGACACCAGGCATCATCTATGGTGGCAAGGCTGCACCGGTCGCCATCGCTCTCGATCACAATGCGCTGTACCACGCGCTGAAGAAAGAAGCATTCCATTCGTCGATCCTCGACATGGACGTTGAAGGCAAGGTCGAAAAAGTCCTGCTGCGCGATTTCCAGATGCACGCTTACAAGCAGTTGGTATTGCACGCTGACTTCCAGCGCGTTGACCAAAACCAGAAGATCCACGTCAAGGTGCCGCTGCACTTCGTGAACGCTGAAATCTCGCCGGCCGTCAAGCTGGGTGGCGCAATCATCAGCCACGTGATGAACGACCTGGACGTATCCTGCCTGCCGTCCGATCTGCCGGAATTCGTTGAAGTCGATCTGTCGAAAGTGGAAGCCGGCGCATCGATCCACCTGTCCGACATCAATCTGCCGAAAGGCGTGTCCGCAGTGCTGCACGGCCAGGACAACCCGACTATCGCTATTGCAAGCGTTCCGGCTGGTCAGGTTTCGGCTGACGACGCAGCTGCCGCAGAAGGCGACGCAGAGAAGAAGTAATCCGGATTTACCGGTTTTACGGCATTCCAACCCCGCCCATGTGGCGGGGTTTTATTTTGCTGGATGCCCCGCTTCTCGTTGCAGCCCGCCCTGATTGGACGTTGCCATGCAACTTCCTCGATAATCAGGTTCTTTTATATTTTTCTCCTATGCCATTGCCCCGTAGCGTTGGCATACGCAAAGCGACAGCATGTCCATTCGCCTCATTGTCGGTCTGGGCAATCCCGGGCCCGAATACGAGCAGACGCGCCACAATGCCGGTTTTTGGCTGGTCGACAGACTTGCCGGTAACCGTCTGGTGCGCGAATCCCGCTATAACGCCCTGGCGGCAAAGACCAATATCGCCGGCCAGGAAGTCTGGCTGCTTGAACCGCAAACCTACATGAACCGTTCCGGCCAGTCGGTAGGTGCTCTGGCACGCTTTTTCAAGATTGCACCGGACGAAGTGCTGGTCATCCACGATGAACTCGATTTGCCACCAGGTGCTGCCAAGATAAAAAAAGGTGGATCGTCGGGCGGTCATAATGGCTTGAAAGACATCAGCTCCGCACTGGGCACACAGGATTACTGGCGCCTGCGCATCGGCATCGGCCATCCGCGTTCCATGAGCCTGCAACAAGCGGTTGTCGACTACGTATTGCATCGCCCGCGCAAGGAAGAACAGCTTCTTATCGATGAAGCAATCGACAAGAGCATCGAAGTCATCCCCACGCTATGCGAAGGCAAGTTCGAAGCGGCAATGATGAAGCTGCATTCCGCAAAATAAAATCGCCCTGCTCAACACCACCACATTCAAACGATGAATGCGCTCACCATGCACGCAGGCCCAAAGGCGCTGGCTCATTTGCGCACGCACGGTTTGCGTGCGCAGGACATTGCGATCGTTCCCGGCGCGGCAGGTGGACCCAAGGGACTGATCCTGCAAAAACTCGATCAATGGATGTTCGGCAGCTGGCTGCCTTCCGCGCCGCGCGAACGCACGCTGATCGGCGCTTCAATAGGTGCATGGAGGATGGCAGCCGCCTGCCTCGCGGACCCGGTGTCGGCATTTCAGCGGCTGGGCGACCGGTACTGCGAGCAAAGCTATCCGCGCCGCCCGTCGGCGCGTTATGTGTCCGACACCTGCCGCAATGTCCTCGATGGGGTCATCAGTGGACATGAGCATGAAGTCACTACGCATCTTCATTACCGTCTCAATATTCTGATATCGCGTGGCCTTGGCCTGCTGAAAGCGCCGACACGGAATGCGGCGGTCGGTACCGGCTTTGGACTGGCAGTACTTGGTAATCTGGTATCGCGGTCGCAGCTGGCTTCCCACCTTGCGCGCGTCGTGGTCGGCGACCAGCGAGAGCCATCATCCTGGCTGAGGAAAAAATTCGATGCCTTCGATACCCAGTTCGCCACCCTCACGGCCGATAACCTGGGGACTGCGCTTCTTGCATCCGGCACGCTGCCGTTCACGATGGAACCGGTACGCAAAATTTCGAAAGCCCCTGCAGGCACATACTGGGACGGCGGTCTGATCGACTACCACCTCGCCCTGCCCTATTCCCGCATCGCCGCCAGCCCGACGAGCGGGCTGGTGCTCTACCCGCATTTTGGCGACAGCATCGTGCCGGGCTGGCTCGACAAATCGCTGCCCTGGCGCCGCGCGCACATCGGCCCGCAGCGCGAATGGCTGGACAATGTGATTCTGCTATCGCCCTCGCGCGCATTTCTCGATGTCTTACCGCGACGCAAACTACCGGACCGCAAGGATTTTCATTATTACGGTTTGGACAACGCGGCACGCATTCATGCCTGGAAGCGGGCAATCACCGAAGGTGAGCGCTTGCGCGATGCACTGGCGGCATTTGTCGAAAAACCGAACCTCGATCTCATCCGGCCAATCTGAACCGGTCTCCTTGCTACGGTAAAATAGCGGGTTAATTCATACACTTGGCAAAGCGAAGTACACCATGAGTCTCAAATGCGGCATCGTCGGCCTGCCTAACGTCGGCAAATCCACCCTGTTCAATGCGCTGACCAAAGCGGGCATCGCGGCGGAAAACTACCCCTTCTGCACGATCGAGCCGAACGTCGGCATCGTTGAAGTACCCGATCCCCGCCTCACGCAGCTTTCCGACATCGTAAAGCCGGAGCGCATCGTACCGGCAGTTGTCGAGTTCGTTGACATCGCTGGTCTGGTCGCGGGTGCATCCAAGGGCGAAGGTCTGGGCAATCAATTTCTTGCCCACATCCGCGAAACCGACGCCATCGTCAACGTGGTGCGCTGCTTCGAAGACCCCAACGTGATCCACGTCGCAGGCAAGGTCAGCCCGCTCGACGATATCGCCGTGATCCAGACCGAACTCGCGTTGGCCGACATGGGCACGGTCGAAAAAGCGATCCATCGTGAAAACAAGAAGGCACGTTCGGGCGACAAGGAAGCCGCCAAATTAGTCGAACTGCTGGAGCGCATCATGCCCCAGCTGAACGATGCGAAGCCGGTACGCGCAATGGGCCTGGACGCCGAAGAAATGGCGATCATCAAGTCGCTCTGCCTGATCACCGCCAAGCCTGCCATGTATGTCGCCAACGTATCCGATACCGGCTTCACCAATAATCCCCTGCTCGACCAGTTAAGCGCGTATGCACAGGAACAGAATGCGCCTATCGTCGCAATCTGCGCGGCGATCGAAGCAGAAATCGCGGACCTGGACGATGCGGACAAAGGAGAATTCCTGGCCGACATGGGCATGGAAGAACCCGGCCTGGACCGTCTGATCCGCGCCGGCTTCAAGTTGCTTGGACTGCAAACCTATTTCACCGCTGGCGTGAAGGAAGTGCGCGCCTGGACCGTGCAGGTCGG